>CAZNUL010000001.1:0-152902 GCA_964576205.1 uncultured Fimbriimonadaceae bacterium
TCTGGAGTTAGCCAAGTGCCGTTGAAAACTGCCAATCCATCCTGCTTGAGCGCTTCCCCCGCCGCCTCCGGTGGCATTTTCGTGAGCGCGGCCACAACGATGTCCTGAGCGGGCTTCGCCGAGGTGACGACAGAGCCGACCGCATGGGGCGCGACATACGCCTCCTCGTGCTTGAGCAGGCGCTTCACCGTATCCCCGAATTGGTCGAAAGCGACCTGCAGAGTCATGGCACTTATCCTATCACGCGGAGCGCCTAGTCGTCCTCGTCGCCGCCGCCACGGCGGCGGGGGCCGGCTTGCTGGAGGTCGGGAGTCTTGGGAGCGATCTCGGTAACGGAAACCTTGTGCAGGGAGGCATTGAACGCGACCACCTCGTGCGCCTCGACCGCCTTGAGGGCATTGAGCTGAACGTCCAGGGCCTTCGTTAGACCGGCATAGACATCCCGCGACTGCTGCGGGGGCCGCATCTGGCCCGAAAGAACGAATCCCATAAGCCCGGCGAGCCGGTCGTTCAGCATTACTGGATAGTTAAGCGGGTCTTCGCCGCTCTTGCTGCGGTACTGGTGGATCTCGCCCTCGATGCCGGTTAGCTTCGCTTTCAGCGCATTCCCTTCGGCCATGATCGCGGCGTCGTTGCCGCACTTCGCTAGCGCGCCGTCGATCTGGGTTTTCATGTCCCTGATCCGCACCACCGCTTTGTTCGCATCGTTGACCCGCTCGGAAATCTGGACCGCGAACGCGTATTGCTCCTGCAAGTCCTTCTCGGTCGCCCGAGTACGCGGATCGGGCAGGATGTGCAGGCTCTTCGTTTGCTTCGCTCCATCGACCGTCATCTCCACCGTGTAAACCCCCGGTGGCGCCGGAATCGGCCGGGAGAAGCCGGACCAGAACACCATCCCAGGGAAAGTCCCGAATCCCGGATGAGACATATTGCCCGTCACCGAATGGAATCCGGGCTCCGTGCTCCCATTCGCCGTCCCGAGTCTTTCGCCAGACGCGCTGATGAACGCAAACTCCACCGACGTGACCTTCGCCGGCAAATAGTAGTCGACCGGTCCCGTCCCGCCGCCCTGGCCAGGTCGAACCCGATCGACCGGCTGCAACAACAATGGACCCGTCGCCTTAGAAGCCGTCAGCTCGGCTAATCGTGAAACTCCGTGCATGATCCAGAACGACCGGCCGTGCGTCGCCGCGATGAGATCGTCGTCCTTCAGACACAAGTCGTGAACCGGGCAAAGAGGCAGGTTCTGCTGCAGCGATTGCCAATGGTCGCCGTCGTCGAAACTCACATAAGCGCCCGTCTCCGTCCCCGCATAAAGCAGTCCGGCCCGGCGCGGGTCCTCCCGGCAGACCCGCGCGAAGGCGGTTGGAGCAATCCCGTTCACGATCTTCGTCCAGGTCTTGCCCGAGTCGTGCGTCCGGTAGATATAGGGCGCGAGGTCCTCGCCGTTCTGATAGTTGTTGACGGCGACATAGGCCGTCGCAGGATCGTGCGAGGAAGGCTCGACCATGCTCACGCGTCCCCATTTCGGCATGTCCTTCGGCGTCACGTCCTGCCAGCTCTTGCCCCCATCCTGAGTCATGTGGACGAGGCCGTCGTCGGAGCCGACCCAGATCAGCCCTTTCCTGACCGGCGATTCCGCGACCGAGAAGATGGTGTCGTAGTACTCGATGCTTGTGTTGTCCTGGGTGATCGGGCCGCCGCTCGATGCCTGCTTCGACTTGTCGTTTCGAGTCAGGTCGGGGCTGATTTGCTGCCAGCTCTGGCCGTCATCGGTGGTTTTCAGCAGGTATTGCGAAGCCGTGTAGAGCACGTTCGGATCGTGCGGCGAGGTCACGATCGGGAACGTCCACTGGATACGGTGTCTGAGGTCGACGGCGCCATGGCCCATCGGGTTGTCTGGCCAGGGATCGATCCGCTTGCGAACGTTGGTTCGGTAGTTGATCTCGCTGATGTCGCCGCTGTAGTTGCCTCCGAAGACCACGTCGGGATCATCCCAACGAACCGCGATGAAGCCGCTCTCGCCACCGGCCGTTCCCTGGAAGTTCCGCTTCTCCGGCGTGTCCGCATCGCTTGGCGAAAGCATGACGCTCGAGTTGTCCTGTTGGGCGCCGTAGATCTTGTAAGGAACGTGATTGTCGGCGACGACGTGGTAGATCTCGGCGGTCGGCATGTTCACTCGCGTCCAGCCGTTCCCGCCGTCCGAGGAAACGGCGGCGCCGCCGTCGTTGGATTCGATCATCTTGTTCGAATCGTCCGGATTGATCCAAAGATCGTGGTTGTCGCTGTGGGCTGTCCGGATGTTTGACCAAGTCTTGCCGCCGTCACGTGAAACGCCCGCGCCGACATTCAGGCAATAGACCTTGTCCGGGTTCTTAGGGTCGGCGAAGACGTGAGAAAAGTACCAAGCTCGCTGCCGCCACTCGCTGTCCTCGCTCACCTTGGTCCAGGTCGCGCCGGCGTCGTCGGACCTGAAGATGCCGCCGTTTTCCTTCGCCTCGACGATCGCATAAACGCGCTTGTCGTTCGAAGCGGCGACGGAGATTCCGATCTTGCCGATCACTCCCTTAGGCAGACCGGAGCTACCTGTGATGTCGGTCCAGTGGCCGCCGCCGTCGCTCGTCTTCCACATCTTGGACCCGGGACCGCCGCTGTTCAGGAAGTACGGGGTCCGCCAGGCGTCCCAGGTCGCCGCATAAAGGATGTTCGAGTCGGCGGGGTCCATGACGAGCTCGACCGCGCCAGCCTTCTCGCTTTCGAAGAGTACCTTAGTCCAGGTGCGCCCGCCGTCGGTGGACTTGAAAACCCCACGATCCGGTCCAGGCTTGTAGACCTGGCCGAGAGCGGCGACGTAGACGACGTCCGGGTTCTTGGGATCGACGGCTATCCGGGAGACCGTCATCGTCTTCTCCAGCCCCATGTGAGTCCAGGTCTTGCCGCCGTCGGTCGATTTGTAGACCCCGTCACCCTCCGAGATGTCGCCGCGGATGTCCCGCTCGCCCATGCCGATGTAGATCACATCCGGGTTGGAATCGCTGATCCCGATCGCTCCGACCGAAGAGCTGTGGAGGAACCCGTCGGTCACGCATTTCCAGCTCGCGCCGGAGTCGGTCGACTTCCACAAGCCGCCCCCGGTTGCGCCGAAATAGAACTCCGCAGGTCGCGTCCGGACTCCTGCACAGGCGACCGACCGCCCCCCTCGATTCGGCCCCACATTAACCCATTGCAGGTTGCTGTAGTTGGCCGGATCGTAGCCTTGGGCTGCGCCGATAGCGGAGACGGTGAGAGCGAAGAGAGCGGCGGTGGTCTTCATGTTCCGTTTCGGAGATTAGCTCAAACCACACCCCAGTCATCCTGAATGCGCCCTGAGGCGCAGAAGGACCCCAGTTACCACCACAGCCCAGTCATCCTGAAGGCGAGCCATAGGCCGCCGAAGCACCCCGGATTCAGCGCCTCGACCCCGAACCGGGGCCGCTCCTCATCATTCCGCTCCTCATCACCCATAAGCGCCGATGATGTGATGACGAGCATTTGTCATCCCGAGGAACGAGGGATCCCTCGCAAGCGGACGAATCTGTTGCATCGGCACCCCCTCCCGCCACTTCGCAAGCGAAGTGGCACCCTCCCCCGCTGACGCGCAGGGGAGGGATCAAAACTAAAGCTCTTCGCCGATCCGACCCTCCGGGAGTCCGGAGCATTCGCGAACTCAGAACCCGACCCGGAGTAGATCCTTCAATCCCGTGCTGCGCAGCAAGCCGCTTCGCACGGATCTCAGGATGACGGTCGGGGCGGGATAGACTCTCGGCCAATGGCCGTTCCCACCCCTGAGCCGCGCGTCGCCGCGTTCGAAAATCTCGCCTTCGGCATGTTCGTGCACTGGGGGCTGTATTCGCAGCTTGGCCGAGGTGAGTGGGTGCAGTACGCCGAGAAGACGCCGCGAGACGAGTATCTCAAGCTCATGAGCACCTTCACGGCCAAGGACTTCGATGCCAAGAAGCTCGTCCAGACCGCCAAGCGGGCGGGGATGAAGTACATCACCCACACGACGCGCCATCACGAAGGATTCAGCCTCTACGACACTCGCGGGCTATCCGACCTGGATGTCACCCACACGCCTTGCAAGCGAGACCTCGTCAAGGAGTTCGTCGACGCCTGCTGGGAGGGCGGCCTCGTGCCGATGCTCTATCACACGACCCTCGACTGGAACGACCCTCGATTCCCGGATAGCGATCGAAGTATCCAACCCACGAATCCAGCCGGGCAAGATTGGGACGGCTACCTGAAGTATCTGCGCGACAGCGTCGAGCTGCTCTGCACCCGATATGGCAAGATCGGTGGGCTCTGGTTCGACGGCAACTGGAGCCGCAAAGATGCCGACTGGCACGAATCGGAGCTCTACGCCGTCATCCGCAAGCACCAGCCGGAGGCGATCATCGTCAACAACACCGGCATCGAGGAGCAAGGGCGGACCGGGCATCCCGAGATCGACAGCGTCACCTTCGAGCGCGGCCGCCCCGCGCCGATGAACCGGGAGGGCAAGCCCAAGTACGTCGCGGCCGAGATGTGCCACACGATGAACTTCCACTGGGGAGTGGCAGCAAACGACTTCAACTTCCTGTCTCCCGCCCATGTGATCGAGGAGCTGTGCTTCGCCCGGCGCGCGGGCGCGAACCTGCTCATGAACATTGGCCCGCTCTCGGACGGCGCGCTGCCTTTGTATGAGACTGCGGCCTTGGCTCGCATGGGGGACTGGATCGCGCTGCACGGAGGCCCGGAGGGGCCGATCTACCGAGGACGGCCCTGCGGGGTCACCGGCGAGGGCGACGACTTCGCTCTTGCCGTAGGCTCCGGGGATACGGGACCCGCGGGCTTGGAAGCCCACGGCACGAGTGCCGACCTGTATTTGTTTGTTACCGACCTCACTCCGACAAGCAACACGATGGCGAACATGGGCGCGCATCGGGGCCCGGGTCCGCGGCGGTTTCGGGGCGTGCCTGCGGGTTACCGGGAGGCGGTGTGGATGGATAACGGGGAGACGTTGAAGGTCGAGTCTTCGGCCGATGGATTGACATTGCACGCGACGGGCTATTCGTATGGAACGAACACCGTGATACGAGTGGCGAGATTGAGCCAGTAGCTCGCAGCCTGACACGATCGGAAAGGCAGCCCTCCCCTGCGTCTGCGCGGGGGAGGGTGGTCCCGGACATGTCCGGGATCGGGAGGGGGTGGTTGAGCCGCGAGTGCAATTTCCTTAGTGGTTGTGCTGCAAATGTTCACACCCCCACCCGGCATCGAGGCGAGCTCGACGCCACCCTCCCCCGCTCAAAGCAGGGGAGGTTACGCCTGCGCGATCGAGCTCATGGCTCGCAGGGCAAGCCCTGCCGTTGCGGGCCGAAACGCAAATTGGCGCAAAAGCGTCATTGTGGAAAAGGCTTACTAATGCGGACCGTGCTCGCTCTCTTCGCCGTCTCGTCGCTGGCCCTGCCCGGAGACGATCGCGTTCATCCCGAATGGGGTCCGGCGCCGCCGGTCGCTCCTTATGGAATGTCGGAGTTGCCGAGCGAGCACGTTGTGATTCCGCTGATCTTCCCTGTCCTCGGCGAGAGCCGCTGGGTCGACGGGTATGGCGAGAATCGAGGCAGCTTCAAGCACACGGGCATCGATATCCGGGCGCCAAAGATGACGCCCATCGTCGCTCCCTTCGCCGGAAAGATCGGCATGAAAAAGGAGACCTTTTGGATCTATGCGGACAATGGTTGGGCCATGCTCGGGACGCATTTGAACGACGACAATATTGGCAAACACGATCACGCGGGTGATCGCGACGTCATGTTCGCCCCGAATGTCGCCCCGGACCAGAGGGTCGCGGCCGGGCAATTCATCGGATACGTCGGAGAAAGCGGGGACGCGACCGCGCCACACTTGCACTTTGAGATCTACGCGCCCGGAGATGGACCTACGATGGGCCGCATCCGCAATCCGTTCCCCTCGTTGAAGGCCGCCAAAGTCATCACGACGCCGGCGCCCTCGCCGGCTCGCAATTTCGAAAAGCCAAAGTCCGGCGAGGTCCGCATCGACGGCTGCATCCGGCGCTCGAATCTACACGACAACTCGCTCACGCTCATTGTCGTCGATACGCAGCTTCCCGGGGCGGCCGTTCAGGTTTCGACCAAGCTCCGCTACGAGAGGATCAAGCTCTCCCCGGAGGCCCTGCTTTCCGCGGGCGGATGGTCGACCCTTCGCACGTTGCAGCCGTTCGACACCGTTGAGGCATTCGTTCCGGCCGCCCCCGCGCAGGAGCGGATCGCGCGGAGATTGGTGGTCGAAACGCATTAGCCGCCCGAGTGCTCGGTCAGCGGCGAAGCTTATCGAGCGCATCGTCGAAGGCGATGCCCTCGATGACGATATGCTTGTCCCGGGAAGTTTCGCCTCGGGCGATGCCGACGGCGGACTTGGGCAAGCCCAACTTGCTCGCAAGAAGCTCACAGACGGCGGCGGTCGCCTGGCCATCGGTCGGCGATGCCATGACCCATGCCTTCACTGAGCCGGCGGCGTCGACTTCGACCCGGTTACGGCTGCTTCGAGGCGTGACTCGAACCTGAAGCCGGGTGGTTTTCCCAGGGTCCACTTTTCAGGGCTCACTTCTTGGGTGTCGAGCCGGCGCTCATCTTTTTGATGATGCGCTCCCGATGGGCCTTGCCGGCCAAATCTTCCGGATGCCTGGACAGATAGATGTCCCAAACGCGCTTGCAGTTCGCGAGCTGATTCATCTTCTCGTATGCCTCGGCTAGAGTCCGATAGTTGTTGCCGTGTGGATCGTGGCCTTTGATGGTCGGCTCGAGAATCGGCGGGATCTTCGCCCATAGTCTTTTTTGTTGGTAGTAGTAGGCTTCCGGCCAGGCATTATCCGGGTCGTTCGGACTTGAGAGCCTAAGCTTGATATACACGGCGTGCGCGTCGTCCCACTCCTGAACGTTTTCGAGCATCCAGCCCAGGTTCGTACCGATATCGAAATTGGTCGTATCCATTTCGAAGTGAAAGCGCAGGAGCTGGATCGAGCGGGGAAAGTCGCCGTCCTTGAACCAAGCGTCGGTCTGTCGAGTGATCCGCTCGTCCGCAGCGGCCCAGATGGCGCTGATCCTTTTGGGGTCCGGAGCTTGCGCGAGCGCGGCGGCACAAAGGGCCAACAACCCTGCGATCAGAATCCTCTTCATTGTCGCTGTAACTCCTCTGTTACGATTTCCTGCACCAGCCCTGGATTAGCCCGACCACTCATTGCCCTCATCACTTGGCCGACGAGAAAGCCTTTGACGCTCACCTGGCCAGCTCGATATTTTTCCACCACGTCCGGATTCGCTATTAATACGTTTCGAACCGCCGTCTGGATCGGCTCGCGATCGGAAATCTGGGTCGCGCCCTTCTCCTCGACGAGCATACTGGCGGATTTGCCCGACATGAACATATCGGGAAGAATCTCTTTGGCGATCTTGCCGGAAATTGTTCCTTCTTTGATGAGTCTGGTCAATTCGACGAGATCGCCCGGCTTGATCTTGCTTTGATCCGGGCTGAGTCCAGCCTCGTTGAGGAGTTTCGCGAAATCACTCATCATGAGGTTGCAGATTGCCTTCGGATCGCCGCCCTCGGCGACGGCCTCTTCAAAATACGCCGACCATCGCTTGTCGGCGATCAGGATGCCGGAGTCGTAGGGGCTCAGTCCCAGTTCGGTTTGATAGCGGATGTGTTTTGCGAGGGGCAGCTCGGGAATCTTGCTGCGGATTTCTTCGATAAAGCCCGGCTCGAATCTCATTGGGACAAGGTCGGGATCGGGGAAGTACCGGTAGTCGTTTTCAGTCTCCTTCCGCCGCATCAGGAAGCTCTCTTCCTTTTGCTCATTCCATCCTCGCGTTTCTTGACGGACCGTCTCTCCGGATTCGAGGACGCCCGTCTGGCGGGCGATCTCATGGTTGACGCCGAGCTGGACGCTGCGGAAGGAGCCAAGGTTCTTCAATTCGGTTTTCGTCCCCAACTCCCGACGGCCTTCGGGCCGAATCGAAATGTTGGGTTCGCAACGCAGTGACCCCTCTTCCATCTTGCCGTCGCAGACCTCGAGATACATCAGGATCTGGCGAAGCTGGGCGAGATACTCCTTGGCTTCGTAGGCGTTCTCGATGTCGGGCGGAAACTCGGTGACGATCTCCATCAGAGGGACGCATGCGCGGTTGTAATCCACGCCGGATTCGCCGGACGGCAGATGCATCAACTTGCCGGTGTCCTCTTCCAGGTGGACGCGACGGATGTTGATCCTCTTGGTCTTTCCGGTCGTTGTTGGGATGTCGAGCCAGCCGCTGTGGCCGAGGGGGTCCGTGTACTGGCTGATCTGATAGCCTTTGGGAAGATCGGGGTAGAAGTAGTTCTTGCGCTGGAAGTTGGACTGTCGCGAGACTTCGCAGTTCAAAGCCAGAGCAGTTCGGATCACCATCTCGACGGCGGCCTTGTTCGGGACGGGCAGCGAGCCGGGGAGAGCGAGGCAGACCGGGCAGACGCGAGTGTTGGGTTCGCCGCCGAATCCGACCGGGCAGCGGCAGAACATTTTGGAGCGCGTGCTCAACTCGGCGTGGACTTCCATGCCGATGCTCGCGACGTACCTGGGCATTGGCCGGTGAGTTTACCGGTGGAGGCGGAATGCAGCGATTTTCAGCGTCACGATAAATCTATTTGCAAAACCTGAAACCTCGTGCTGTAATACACGTTGCAAATAGAAATTCACGCACGGATGCGTGGTTGAAATGACAAATAATCTGGTCCTGCCGCTTCTCGCGCTCATTCTCGCCATCTTGGCTGCGATTTTTCCCTTACAGCGAGAGGATCAGCCCCCTCCCGTCCTCCACCAAAGAATCCGAGAGATCCGGGCCGGATCGATCCTGACGGCCATCGTGCTCTTGCTGTTCGCGGGAGCGGCAACGGTTTGGCCGGCAACCTTCAAGACAGGCGGACCCATGGCCCTTGCACTGGCGATCGGAGGTCTCGTCGGAGTCTTTTCGTCGGTGGCCGACGTGGCTCGCGGCGGGTTTGTGGTCGGCATGGCAGTCGTGGGAGCCGCGGCTCTTCATTTGTTGCCTCCGGATGGCGTCGATAAGTTCCAAATCGCTTATGTCGCGGGCGTCTTCATCGCGGCGTTCGCAACCGACGGCATGCGACCAAAGCTTAGCGGCGGCTATCTCGCCGTACTTGCGGCTCTCGTCGTTGTGGCGGTCGACTTTCTCGGCCGCTTCGCCGTTCCCGGTTCGGACCCGGCAGCCGCCTCGGGCGTCGCTCTCGGCATCGCATTCCTCGTTTCGGCGCTGGGGGCTGGTCTGATCGCCCGGTTCTCGAAGAGCGATGCGCTGCGAATCGGAATTGGACTCGCGGTTCTTTTGGGAGTCGGATACCTTGCTTGCCGATCGTATCTTAACGCGCCGGAGCTTGGCAACCTATGGCTAGGCGGCATCGCGGTCGGTGGAATCGTCCACCTGATCTTGGCGGGTGAATCCCAGCCGGAGCCGTTTCGGTTCGTCCTCTCCGCAGTGATCTGGCTCGGCGCGGCGACGGTTGCATTTGGCCTTAAGCTCGGGTACGGCATGGCGGTGACCTTGCTTGGCGGCGTCGGCACACTGGTTCTACTGGGCGGTACCCGCGGGTTGATGTCCATCAGCGTAGCCGCCGCCATCCTCGCCTATCGATTGTTCCGCGAAATCTATCCGGAGGACGCCCAGGCCCCCGACATCGGCCAACACTACACAATGATCGGGATCACGATCGGGGCTCTCCTTCCTTTGTTGCCCATTGAATGGGCGAGAGCGCGCGAGATCACGGGCTGGAGGACCTTCGCGTCGCTTGCGGTTTGGCTTCTCATTCTTACCGGGCTGCCGATTGCCGCATCCGTCCTGCTCGGTTCGAAGGGAGCGATCGGCATCGTGGTCGGTTTGAGCTTCTCGGCAATCGTGGAGGGCCTACGCGGCGTGATCAGCCTCGCGCCGGTCGGACTCGGCGCGGGCATGGCAGCGATCGGAGTGCTGAGCTACGGCTGGCTTGGTGACTGGACCGACCTCGAGCGGATCGTCAAGGTTCGGGCCGTGGTCGTCGTTGGGACCGTCGCCTTGGTTCTAGCGGCGGCTTTGTTCGGCCTTTCGCGGCAAGCGAAGCAGGAGGCCGAGTCGTGATGCTTCCTTTGATGGGCGGTTTTTCAAGATGAAAGCTTCCACCTTTTTCCGATTCTTCACCCTCATTCTCGGGATCGCGGCCTGCGTTGGGCTGTTGTCGGCGAGCGTGACTCAGGAGGTTCCGCGCGGCGGCGTCCACATCATCGTCACGATGAGCGAAAACCACAAGCCCTTGCCTAAGGCGTGGGTCGAGCTGACTTATAAGCCGGGCCAAGAGGAAGTCGAGGTTCCCGCTACCTCCGTTTCAGGAGACGAGCTCGAGCCGACGCATAAGTCGGTCTCGCAGTATCACCGGTACCGGACCAACAAGGACGGCGAGATCACGGTAAACAACCTTCCCGCGGGACTCTACGCGATTACCGGAGACGCGCGCGCCCACAATGCGCAAAGGCAGCTGATCACGCTCGATGAGGCGAAAACTAACGAGATCAAGCTCGAACTCGATCCGAACTCGCCCTATCTCGAGCTTTACTCCAGCAAGCGAGTTTTCACGCCCGATGACAAGCCGTCGATCGAGATGCGGGGCTTCGATCCCGCGAACAAGGCGACCATCGGCTACTACAAGCTCGATCTCTCCAAGATCGCCGCCAAAGGGGGCCTGAGCCGGCTTCTCTATTCGTTTTCCCGCCCGGGTAACGAGGGTGGCAGCGATCCCACAAAGAGCTCGACCGAAACCAAGAAGTTTGACAAGGCGATCACCAGCAAGGACGTGGAGGGCATCTTCACCGAGCCGGTCGATCTGCCCAAGCTGGACGAAGGGTTCTATTACGTGACCTGCCAGGTCGGCGACAACATCAAGGCCACGTACCTGAACATCTCTACGATCGGGCTCATCACCGAAACGAGTGGGAAGGATGCGCTTTGCTACGTCGCCGATCTCGTCAGCGGCAAACCGATCAAGGGCGCGGGGATCGAGGCGGCTGAGGGCGCCGGGTTCCACCGCATCACGTCCACCGACGACAAAGGGTTGGCGCGGGTCACCGTCAGTCAAAGCATCTCCAAGAAGGCTCTCGTTCTCGCGACCTACGGGAAGTCAAAGGCGGTCGTCGATTTCGACAACGAGTCATCCGGCAACGGCCGCTCGGCACGAATCTTCATCTATTCGGACCGGCCGATCTATCGGCCTGGAGACACGATCCAGTTCAAGGGGATCGTGAGGGCGCTGGACGGCCTCAAGTACAAGCTGCCCGGCGCCGGCGAGGTCAAGGTCCAGATCAGGGATTCCGACGAGACAACCGTTAAAGAGATGTCCCTGCCGCTGTCGGCAAAGGGGACCTTCAATGGCGAATTCGCCACCAATGTCGAGGACAAGCCCGGCGAATACACGGTCAACGCCAACTACAACGGCGCTCAGTTCACTTACTTCGCGACGATTGCCGCGTACCGGAAGCCCGAGTTCTCGATCAAAGTGGAGTCCGGCAAGAAGTTCTATGTCTACGGCGACAAGGCGTCCGCAACCGTTAAGGCCGAGTACTACTTCGGCGGGCCTGTGATCGGAGCAAAGGTCGAAGCCTACGTGACGCGGCGCGCCCACTACAGCTACGACGATGAGTCCGATTACATGGATTACGCATCCGACGAAGGTGGCGACTCCTCGGGCGGCCACGGTTACTACCAGAAGGAGTTCCAGGGCGAGTACAACGAGAAGATAGAGGCGACGACGAACGCGAAGGGCGAAGCCGTCATCGCGTTCGATACGAAGACGGAGGACGATCCCGACATCCCCGACTACGACCTGGACTTTTCGGTGAGCGCTTCCATCACCGATGCCAGTGGCAAATACTTCGAGGGATCGGGCGACGTCCCGGTCAAGCGTGGGGATGTCACGGCGGCTCTCACGACCGATCGTTATATCGTCGATCCCGGGGACGTGGTGAACGCGTCGCTAGCCGTCAAGCGGCAAGCGGACAAGGCGCCGGTTGCCGGTCGCAAAGTCACGGTCGTCGTCGGCTACGAGGAGTGGAACGACAACAAATCGGTGTTCACCGCAAAGGAGACTTTGACGGGAGTCACGGATGCAAAGGGCATCGCCACGATCCCGGTCAAGGTGGGCGACGAAGGCTCCCTCGTGTTGAAGTCGACTGTGAGCGACGAGGGAGGAAGACCGGTCAAGTCGGTCGACTACGTTTACGTCGAGGGCGACCGCACATTCGGGCCGCCCGAACAGAAGTTCGATATCACTCTGGATAAGAAGAGCTACCACGTGGGCGATCGGTGCAAGGTACTGATCGAGACGAGCAAGGCCGGCGGCTCCGCCCTGGTCACGGTGCAAGCCGAGAAGATTTACGCGACCTACGTGGTGGACCTCACCAAGAAGTCTTCGACGCTGACTATCCCGGTAACGCACGACTACGCTCCGAACGTCTGGGTCTCCGCAGTTGCGATCGAGAACAAGAAGGAGAAGGAGGCCTCGAGCAAGTTGGTGGTCGATCTCAAGGAGCACGACCTCAACGTCGCCGTAACTCCCGACAAGGCGGACTACCTGCCGGGCGATACCGCCAACGTCACGATCAAAACCACGGATTCCGATGGACGCCCCGTCCCGGCCGATCTATCCCTTGGCGTCGTCGACGAATCGATCTACGCCTTGAGGGCTGACGACACCAACCTCAAGAAGTCCTTCTATCCGATGCGGCAAGACTCGGTCCGGACGAACTACTCGTTTGAGGAAATCTATCTCGACGGAGGAGACAAAGCCGGCCTGAACATCCCAGTTCGAACGAAATTCCTGGACACGGCTTCCTGGCAGCCTTCGATCGAAACCGATGCCAACGGTATCGCGCACACGTCCATCAAGCTGCCCGACAACCTGACCAGCTGGCGGGCGACGGCGGTTGGCGTGAGCGACTCAACGCAGATCGGGATGACTCGAGTCAATTTCCGGGCGCGCAAGCCCTTGTCGGTTCGACTAGAGCTGCCCTCCTTTCTTGTGCAGCAGGATTCACAGAAGGTGACGGTCATCGTCACGAACGACACCGGACAGGATGCCCAGGTCAACGTGCGCTTCGACGCGAAGGGGGTCGGGGTCGGCGGCCAAACGCTGCAGAAGGTCTCGGTGTCTGCCGCGAGACCGGTCTCGCTCACTTGGGATCTGCTGACCAACCAGTCCGGGACGGCTCAAATCGCGGCCCGAGTTTGGATCGATGGCGGCGCCAACGACGGCGAACAGCGGAATCTGCCGATCGAATCGCACGGGCGGCTCATCGTCGAGTCCCATGCCGGCGAAGTGCGGGATGAGACCAGCGTCAACTTCGATCTTTCGCGAAATGCCGATCGGTACACGGGCCGGCTCAATCTTTCCCTAAGCCCGACTCTCGGCACGACGATCTACCAGTCGCTCGACGACCTTATCAACTTTCCGTACGGCTGCACCGAGCAGACGATGAGCCGGTTTTTGCCTACGGTCATGCTTGCCTCGACCTTGAAGCAGCTCAATATCCGATCCGACCTCCAGGCGAGAGTGCCGGACATTGTTTCCACCGGCTTTGCCCGGCTCGCCAAGATGCAGCACAGCAACGGAGCGTGGGGATGGTGGGAGTACGACAGCGAAGATCGGTTCATGACCGCCTATGTGCTGGATGGCTTGAAACGGGCGAAGGCGGCCGGGTTCGAGTCCGACAAGATCAACGAGGACGGCGCCATTCGGTGGGCGAAGAAGCAGATGAAGGAAGATCCGAAATCCGCCTGGGGTTCGGAAGACTTCCTCTATCTATGCTTTGCCCTTGCCGAATATGGCAGCAAGGATGCCGCGAAAGAGGGTCTAAAGCGGGTCAGCGCCGACTCCGCCTGCGAAGTCGCGTTATTGGCTCTGGCCGACCACGAGGTCGGCGATGAGGCGGGGAGTCGCGCCGCATTGGCTAAGCTGCACGGCCTGGCGAAAGTCGATGGCGACATCGCGCACTTTCCTCGCCTCGATTGGGAATATGGCGACGAATCCGTCGATTTCCCGCTGATTGCGTTGACGACGTTGGTCCCGCAGGATCCTCTGGTCCCGAAGCTTGTGCGATACCTCGTGGCGGACCGCAAAGGGGATATGTGGTTCAGCACGCGCGACTCCTCCTTCGCGTTGATCGGACTGATTCAGTACATGAAGCAATCGAGCGACACGGGTTCGCCGCTTGACATCGAGGTATCCCTCAATGGGGCTCAATTGAAGCGAGTTCACTTCGATCCGGCCAACCAGTTCAGCCCCGATCTGAAGATCTCGATTCCTGTCTCCAAGCTGAGCTCCGGCCCGAACCGGATCGAATTCCGGAGGCTGAATGGAACGGGACTCTGCTATTTCAGCGGCGATCTTCGCCAGATCGAATTGGCGGACCACCTTTTGCCGGTCGACTCTCGCGGCTTGACGATTTCACGGGACTACCACCTGCTCGAGCCGCAACAGATGGAGGATGGCAACTTCGAGCTCCGGCCGACCAAAAAGAGCATCGAACAGGCTAAGCCGGGCGACCTCATCCGGGTCGAGATCACCGTCGCCAGCTCCGACAACCGTCAATTTATGATGGTTGAAGACCCCATCCCGAGTGGGTGCCGGATCACGGAGCGAGAGTACGTCGACGAGGGAGAGACGTGGGGTTATTGGTGGTCGCAGATCATCGTGCGAGACGACCGGGCCGCGTTCTTCATGAGGTACCTGACTCCCGGAATTCAGAAGCTGACCTACACGATGCGCGTGGAGCAGCTTGGAATCGGCCATGCCCTGCCGCCGACGATTTCGAACATGTACGATCCGGCTCAGACGGCGAGCGGCTGCGAAAACCTGCTGAAGGTCGAGGAATGAAATTCGCTCTCGCTATACTGTCGTTCTTAATTGCGGGGCTCTCCGTCGCTCTCCTCGCGCGGCCAGGCGAGGTTTGCATGGGCGGCTACACGACGTCCCTGGCGGGGCGAAGCCCGTCGCAGCGGCACAATTCTCTCCTTGCCTTGATGAAGCTGACCGGCGCGGTGGTTAAACCGGGTCAGACGTTTTCATTCATCAAGCGAGTTGGAACCTTCTCGCGCGACGAGGGATACCGCAAGGCTCCAGTGAGCTACAACGGGCAGCTCATCGACAGTTGGGGAGGTGGGGTTTGTCAGACTTCGACGACGCTCTACAACGCGGCACTGCTCAGCGGAATGGAAATCGTCGAGCGGAACCGGCATCGATTCGCGCCGTCCTACATTCCTCCTGGCAGGGACGCCGCGGTGGCCTTCAACGCGATCGACCTCAAGTTTAAGAATCCGCATCCGTATCCCGTCCGGATCATCGGGCGGATCGAGGGCGACCGCTTGACGATCGGAATCTACGGGCCAGATAAGCTGAGACAGAAGCCTCGAATCGTGGAGATTGTGCGCGATCCCCTCGAACCGGCGACCTACACGATCGGCCAGGAGGGACCCCGGGCACGGGTTCGCAATACGGGAAAGGCGGGCTTTCAGGTCAGCGTCTTTAGAATCGTGGGAGATTCCCGGGAACTGATCTCATGCGACAGCTATCCATCGATGGATCGGGTGGTGGAGTACCACTAGATCGCCTGGGGGCTGTGGTTGGATCCGGGGTTCCTTACAGGACGGCCTACGGCACGCCATCAGGATGACTGCGGGTTGTGGTTGGAGGGGGCGGCAGCCCTCAAGCAGCGGAAACCGGTAGTCACGCTTGGGTTTATTTGGAACCACGAACGTATCGCTTGCCGTAGCAGTCTTTGGCATTGGGAGAATCATGAGTGCACTGCCCCAATCGATACCTCCGGAAGATTCGGTTTTTACAAAAAGTCGCAACATCGACGGCGCGGCCTTTCTTTTCATGGATGCGCCGCGACCAGAACATTGCGGCGTGCACGCACATGGCGTCGTACTAGGCAGCTTCCTGCTTCGCGGCCGGATTGTCGAAGTCGATGAGCGGCGGCGAAAGTCGGAGTGCGGGCCCTACACTCTTCACGTGACGCCTCCCGGGATGCGACATGCCCATCTCATCCAAAGTCCCCGCGTGACAACCCTCTGTTTTAGCCTTGAAATGAAGCTGTTGAACCAGTTCGAGGCGGAGGCGAGGGTGTTCGACGAGCCGATTACTGCCCGGCGGAGCAGCGTGATCGCGCTCGCGCCAAAGATTCAGCGCGAGGTGCTTGCGAGCGACACCGCCTCCGATCTGGTGCTCTATGGGCTCCTCTACGAACTGGTCGGAGAGCTCGCGCGGCGAAACGACACGAAGCTGTCCCAGGATGCGCCGCTTTGGTTGAAACGGGCGAAGGAAATGCTTCACGACCTTTGGAATCAGAATGTTTCGATCGAAGAGATCGCAACGTCGGTCGGCGTGCACCCCTCGCATTTGAATCGCGTGTTCCGAACTCACATGAGGCAGACGCCGGGTGAATATCTGCGGCACGTCCGCATGGAGCGCTCGACGCGAGAGGTCCTCATCTCCGATCTGCCCCTCAAGGCAATCGCCGCGAAGGCGGGATTCGCCGATCAAGCGCACTTCACCCGCGAGTTCCGACGCCATCATGGTGTTTCGCCGACGGAGATGCGGCGGGCCGCCCGGGAAGCCTAGCGAATTAGCATCCAGTTGGCATACTTGAACATAACGCTCATCTCGACGAAATGGGCTGTTCGCCGAGTCGTCTGATCGTTCGTTGATAAGCGCGACCCTAGCGCGCAAGTCATTTCGGTAGCCGCTCCCGAAGCTGGGACAAACCACTTCGATGCCTGCGAAAGGCCTCCTCCGCCGAGGGAGCCGGCTCCGCATTTCTCATCGATTGTGGCGGGACCCGATCGTCTCAGCCTCCAAACCCAACGCTTGGCCCGATGATCATGGCGTTGAGCAGCAGCTTGTTAAGGCCTGGCCACATTGCGCGCGACGTTGGATCAAAGGTGAATAGGATCACGTGACCGCGCCCAGCCGGTGCATCTTGAAGCCACACGGACCCGCCCAAAGCTTTCTCCGTGTCTTCAGGCCAGGACCAGCCGCTCAGGAGCTTCGCTGGCTTCTCGTCTTCGCTGAAGCGAACGACGCTACCGCCTTCTTTCCTTGCTTTAAGGAATCCCGAGCCCTCGACCGGCACGGCGATCTCGATCGGACCCGACTCCGGAGTCCGATATCCAAAGCTGAGAAACGACCGCGGATCGAGCTGCGCCCTGAAGATCGATCCGGGAAGCTCCTGATGATCGCCGGCGACCGATGCGAGGTCGGCAAAGCCACCGGCGCCGGTCGCCCAACTAATTCCCCCAAGAACAACCAGACATCCTCCCGACGACACCCAGTCCCTGACCTTTGGTGAAACGCTGGCACCCGTCCCGGCGGGTACGACGATGCAGGTGAATCGATCCAGATCGCCGTTCAAAGCATTCGTCGATAACGGGGTGAAGGGGATGTGCCACACCTGGTCCATCAGGTACCACAGGCTCCCAACCTGTCCGAGATTGGACCCGGCCCCGAACACAACACCGATCCGCGGCTTTCGCAGGGATGCGACGTTCTCGCTGCCGGGCCCCTGCCGTCCATCGTCAGGATAGCTCGATCCCAGAGCGAGAAGAGAGCAGCGATGGGCTTTGGCGATCCTTCGGAGGGTTGCGTCGAATCCGTCTTCGTTCCGGGCGGCGAGAATGAGGAAAGCAGCCCGTTGGACGGGCTGCCGGTCGACGATCATCGGTTTGGCGCTGATCATCACTTTGAGGCCCGCCTGCAATGCCTCGGCTGCGGCCAGCGCGTCTTCGTCGTCCCGATACGGGATGGCGTAGCCAACGGATGAAGGCTTGGCTTCCTCTTCGGCTAGGCTTGCGCCGCCGGCAATGGGCGGAGCCGATTCGCACCACCACGTCCGCAGGTTGTGCGCGTAGGGAAGCGACCAAGCCGTCATATCGTAGAACTCGGTTCCCTCCGGACCGGGATACGTTTCCCCTTCAGGGGCGGTCTTCTTCTTGCCCAACTGGGCTTTAGCGAACTCCGGTTCGAAGTCGCTCCCTGGCTCCAAAAGGGCTTTGGCAAGCTGCCCCTGGGGCTGCGCAATGTCGATCACAAGCGAACCGGAGGGAAATCGCTGGGGCCCAAACTTGCCCGACCAGTAGTCATGGGCATCGCTTTGCTCCAACGGCGAGGCGAGGAACTGGGATTTGATTCCCGCGTAGGCGAGCTGTTTCGCCATGCGGCCGAGGGCCCGGTCGTCGCCCTGGGCGACGACGCGCCGGAAACTGCCGGCGAACTGGCCGCTGACCGCCTGCTTTCGGTAGCTAGAGAAGTCGGCGAGAAGCTCGTCGTGATGCTCGACGGCCGCTTGAGCGACGGCGAGGGCGGACGTGAAGTGTTTCATGACCCCGTCCCGGAGGGTGAGGATGGTGTCGTCGCTGCGTCTATGGGCCAGCAGGCGGCCACCGTCGGTCTCATGGGTCATCCCGATCGCACCACTCAGGGTCGTGAAAGAGTCGAGGTAGCCGGGGTAATAAAGGTCGAAGGTGTCCTTGACGAAGTAAGTCCATCCATGCTCATCGAACGCTTTGCCGGTTGCTCGCCCGAAGATCCCGGTCCACTTGTCGAGTCTGACGCGGTCGACGTTTACGTTTTCCGACATCGCGTTGGGTGGGAAGAAATAGGTTGCGACCTGGCCGTGCTGATCGACATAGACCTGGGGATGCCAGCGGAGGAATTCCGCAACCTCCTGGCGGGTCTCGGCCTGGGACAGCGCAACCCGATCGCGATTCATGTCGAACCTGTAGTGATTGAGCCGGCCGTAGATCGCGGAGGGCTCAGTGTCTTCGAACGCGCCAGGCTCTGGAGAGCCGGTCGCTATCGAGTTGTAGTAGACGACGTACCGCTCATGGCCGTCCGGGTTGTAGCAGGGGTTGATGAGCACGACGGCCTTGTCGAGAATGCTTTTGATCCGCTCGCCCCGGCTGGCCGCGAGGTTGTATAGGAGCGCCATCGCGGATTCGAAGGACGCGGTTTCATCTCCGTGGATGCACTCGTTGACCCAGACCAGGACAGGGTCTTTGCGGCCGATGTCCTTGCCATCCGATCTCTCCAGATTGTCCTTCCGGATCTCCTCGAGTCTCGCCATGTTCTCGGGCGAGGAAACGGCGTAGATCCGAAGGGGCCGGCCCTCCCAAGTCTTGCCGAATTCGACGACTTTGACCCGGGTGCCCGCCGCACTGACGATGGCGGCGAGCGCGCGTTCTTGATCTCGGAAGGTCGAGTGACGCTCTCCGATCGCGTAGCCCAGAGTCGTATCCGGCTTCGGGATCGCCGGGTCATAGGGCTTGTCGGCGTAGAAGTCGAATTTCGGAGGCGCTGCCAGGGCAAGGCCGACGATCAGAGCGCAGAGCATACGTGCGAGTTTAGCTGAGCGCAAACGACGCGATTCAGAAAAGCCGGACGCGCTCGTGGTCCAGTAAGAATCGCTTGCGCTCCAAGCCTCCCGCGTAGCCGGTGATCGCGCCGTGGGAGCCGACGACTCGGTGGCAGGGGACGATGATGGAGACCGGATTGCGGCCGACCGCCGTTCCAACCGCGCGAGACGCATGGGGATCGCCGAGACGCTTGGCGATCTCTCCATAGGTAAGAGTTTCGCCGAACGGAATGCCGTCGAGCTGCTTCCACACCGCTCGTTGGAACTCAGTGCCGCCAGTCCTAATGGCGACATCGAATTTTTTGAGATTTCCCGCGAAGTAGGATGCGAGCTGCGATTTGACGCCGCCAAATTTGGAGGAGTCTTGGCTCCAATTGCGGTCGATGCTCGGTCCGCCCTTGTGGTTCTCCAGGTAAAGGCCGGTGAGATTGACGCCGTCGGAAGTGACGAGCAAATGCCCGATCGGGCTTGGGATGGTGTCGAAGTAAATCATGGGAGTTTGGAGTTTGGAATTTGGAATTTGGAATTCGGACCAGGTCAGTGCTTAGCGCTTAGGCCGCTCCATAAGTGCAGAGTCGCGTAGGCTCGCCACGGCCGCCATCTGTCGGCGAGGGCGAGAGCCTCCGCGGGATCTCGGGTGCCGAGGGCTTTGAGAACGCCGAGATCGGAGTTGGGGAAGGCGTCCGGATAGGAAAGGCCGCGCATGGCGAGGGATTGTGCGGTCCAGAGGAGGATGCCATGGATTCGGCGGGGCTTGCCGATAGTTGCATCGACGTCGCTGCCGGGGGTGGGACGCAGTTCGCCAGTGACGATGGCGTGGGCGATGGCGATCAGCGCCTTCGCTCTCTTTCCCACCACGCCGAGGCTGCCAATGTCGTCGACGCGGGTCGCGCCGATCGTCTCGGCTTTGGGAAAGGCCCGGTCGACCTCCAGATAGGGCGATTCGATCGGTTCGCCGAATCGCGCCGCCAAACGGCCCGCCAGTGTGCGGGCCCCGGCGACCGTGATCTGCTGGCCGAGGATCGCGCGGGTAGCCGCCTCGAAGCCGTCGAAGGCGCCGGGAACGCGCAGGCCGGGCTTAGCGGCGGCCAAGTCGCCGAGAACAGTGGCGATCGCGGCCGGCTCGGAGGACGTGTCGAAGAGCCGGCGAACCCGTCGCAGGATCTGCGGGATCGAGCGGGCGAGGCTTGACGAGACTTCTACACGAAGAGCGTTTCGCGAGTTGGAGGGCGAGACGGCGATCCAGCCCGAGTCGCACCTATTTCCGTCCCGTCCGAGCGAAACCGCTCTGACGTACCGGCCTTCGATCACGGCCTCGACTCCGCTCACGGCCCGAGGCTCGAGGAAAGCCAACATGGATTCCCAATCATAGGGAGGGCGGTATCCGACCTCGAGAACGATCGATTCATTCGCGGCCATCCCTTCGCTGGGCGGGCGAGTCGCCCGCGCTACTGCTATCGCGGGCGGGGCGCACGTGCTACTGGGCGGCGAATGGCGAGCTTTCCTGATCGCGGTGGGGTTGAGACGATAGCGCTCCTTGAAGGCGGCGTTAAAGCGCCTCAGGCTCGAGAATCCACTCGTCATGGCGACCTCGCCGATCGGCAGGTTTGTATCCATGAGAAGCCGCTTCGCCATTAGGAGTCGCTGAGTTTGGAGGAGCTCGACCGGCGAGACGCCATAGTGCTCGACCACGGCCCGGCGGAGGTGGCGACTGGTGACTCCAAGCTCTTCCGCGAATTCGGTCAGGGAGGTGTCCATGAGGGCGCCGTCCTCGATCCGGCGAACGGCGATCGAGGCGAGGCGACCAACGGCATCGACGCGCGACCGGCCGGGGGCGAGTTCGGGCCGGCAAAGAAGGCAGGGTCTGAAGCCGGCGCGCTCGGCGGACGCCGCATTGGCGAAAAAGTGGCAGTTCTGCGGCTTTGGGGTGCGGGCGGTGCACACGCTTCGGCAATAGATTCGCGTCGACTGAACGCCCACGAAAAAGAGCCCGTCGAAACGCGAGTCTCGCGATGCCAGAGCTCGGTAGCAGGCCTCAGAGTCAAGGGTCATGCTCCTATTATTTACGGTTTGGCGAACCTATTCTCGCCGTTTTCGGACATGTGAGTGAACCGCGAATGGTACGAACCGGCGCGAACAATTGAGGGCGCATGGAGACGAACGTCGCTCCTTGGGCCATGATCAAGGGGGTCTATGTCCGAACCGATCACTATCGAGATTTGGCCAGTGGCAACCGGCATCTTGGACCTGCCGGAGGATTGGTCACGACTCGAAGTCTCAGAAATGCGTCGGGTGGAGTCGGAGTGGAAGCAACGACGCGAAGAAAACCTCGGCAGTCCCCAGTTGGAGAAGTTCACCGAGCAGCTCAATCGCGAATGGGCGATCGAGACCGGCATTATCGAGAATCTTTACGATATCGAGCGGGGCGTGACGATGGTGCTGATCGAGCAGGGCTTCAGCACCGCAGTGATGGAACATGGTTCGATCAACAAAGACCCGGAGGAGATTCTTACCCTACTGAACGATCAGAAGGAGGCGTTGGAAGGTCTCTTTCACTTTGGGGCAGGAGGTCGCCCGCTATCAACGGGCTACATCAGAGAGCTTCACGCAGCCATGACCCGGAGCCAAGCCGTGGTGAAGACGGTCGATCAGAACGGCAATGAAGTTCAAATACCGATGCTGCACGGAGAGTGGAAGCGGCAACCGAACTCCCCGAGGCGTAATGGTCATGTTTACAGCTATTGCCCGGGCGAGCATACGTCAGCGGAGATGGATCGGCTGGTCGAGATGCACCTTTCCCATGAAAGGGTTCCTCCCGAGATTGAGGCGTCTTGGCTTCATCACCGATTCACGCAGATCCATCCCTTCCAAGATGGCAACGGCATGGTGGCCCGAGCCTTGGCGTCGCTCATCCTAATTCGGGCCGGACTCTTTCCAACGGTGATTCCGAGAGATGAGATGTCGCTGTATTTGGAGACATTGGAGCGTGCCGATGCCGGCGACCTACGGCCGCTGGTGGTACTGATTTCCCGTCGCCAGCAGGGAGCCATGAATCGAGCCACGGGGACCCTATTAGGTTCTGAAACCAGGGATCGTCGGTGAAACAGAAGGCCGCCGTATTGTTGTCTGGGGGTCTGGACTCGGCAACGGCCCTCGCGATCGCTCGCCAGGACTTCGACTGCTACGCCCTCACGGTGGAGTACGGTCAGCGGCACTCGATCGAGATTGAGGCGGCGAAACGCGTGGCAAATGCCCTCGGCGTGAAAGAGCACAAGCTGGTCAGCGTTGACTTGTCATCCGTCGGAGGATCCGCGCTCACGGACAAGATCGAGGTTCCCAAAGACCGCGACGATAACGGCGAGATCCCGGTCACGTATGTGCCGGCTCGAAACACGGTGATGCTGGCGATCGCCCTTGGCTATGCCGAGACGATCGGGGCGGACGACATCTTCGTCGGCGTGAACGCGATCGATTACAGCGGCTATCCCGACTGCCGCCCCGAATTCATCGAGGCATTCGAACGGCTCGCCAATCTTGCGACGAAGCGAGCCGTCGAGGGCCACCGGATGACGATCCATGTTCCGCTGATCCATTTGACGAAACCTGAGATCATCCAGCGAGGACTGGGTCTGGGTGTCGATTACGGCTTGACTCACTCCTGTTACGACCCCGATCCCGCCGGCCGGGCCTGCAGCCACTGCGACTCCTGCCTGATTCGACAGCGGGCGTTCGAGGAACTCGGAATGAGGGACCCGGCCCTGGGGCCATGGGGCGTTGGGGGGGGTTAGGGCGTTAGGGCGTTGGGGCCCTGCTCCTCCCATTGGAAATCGCGGGAATAAGTCTCGACGAGTCCGTGTCTGCATCCCGGAGACAACCGATGGAAGAACACATTCTCGATGAAGACGGCATCGATCGCCGTGGGTTTTTGAAGTGCATGGCCTGGGCGGGAACCGGCCTTATCTACACATTGAGTGGGGGCGTTCTGAAGTCGGTTCCCCTCATGGATGTCCTGAAGGGCGACCCGGTGGCCACGGAAGCCGTCAAGGCGGCAAGCTTTAGTTTCGCCCAGATCAGCGACAGCCATATCGGCTTTAGCAAGGACGCCAACAAGAACGTGATCGGCACCTTGGAAACGGCGGTCAAAGCGCTCAACCAAGGGCCAAAGCCCGACCTGCTGCTTCATACCGGAGACCTGAGCCACCTGTCAAAGGCCGACGAGTTCGATGCGCTCGACCAGGTACTCAAGACTGTGAATACCGGCGGCCGCTTCTTCGTTCCCGGCGAGCACGACGTGCTGGACGGAACGGGGGCTCTCTATTTGGAGCGCTACGGGAAGGGCACGAAGGGGCACGGATGGTACAGCTTCGATCACAAGGGCGTTCACTTCATCGGACTCGTCAACGTGATGAACCTCAAAGCGGGAGGGCTCGGCAACCTTGGTAATGATCAGCTTGCCTGGCTCGCGGACGACGTCAAAGGGCACAAGAGCAGCACTCCGATCGTCGTCTTCGCCCACATGCCGCTTTGGTCGATCTATCCGGAATGGGGTTGGGGTACGGACGATGGGGCCCAGGCTCTTGCCTTACTGAAACGGTTTGGATCCGTCACGGTACTCAACGGTCACATCCACCAGATCATGCAGAAGGTCGAAGGAAACGTTGCCTTCCACACGGCGCGCTCGACCGCCTTCCCACAACCGCAGCCGGGCAAGGCCAAGGGTCCCGGGCCGATGATGGTTCCGGCAGGCGTCCTCGAATCAGTTCTCGGTGTGACCCACGTCAACTTTCACGAAGGCCAGGGCCGGCTTGCGATCGTCGATTCAACTTTGGGGCAGGCCATCAACGTTGAGGATGATCCGCCGGTTGCGATCAACAATTTCGCATTTTCTCCGGCTACTCTTAACGTCAAATCCGGTGCGAAGGTGACCTGGACGAACCATGACGACATGCCGCACAACGTCACCGAGAAGGGTGGCAGGTTCAAATCCAAGACCCTTGACAGCGGCGACTCGTTTTCGCACGTGTTTAAGGAAGCGGGCATGTTCACCTACTTCTGCTCGATCCATCCCCGGATGACGGGGAAGGTGGTCGTGAGCTAGCATGAGTCGGAGAGACGAGTTGTTGAGTCGGTGATGCAAGCTGTTCACCGTTTCACCCTACTTGCCGGCTCACCGACTCAGGAAGGAGTGCAACGCGTAGGTCCATTCAACAAGCCATCGGGAGACCGGTTTCAGCGAGACGTGCTCGTGCACGTCAACGCGGCCTACAACCTTGCCCGGTGGCTCGTGGGAAACGACCACGACGCCGAAGATGCCGTCCAAGATGCCTCCGTTCGCGCCTTCCGAGCTTACGGCAGCTATCGCGGAGGCGATACGAAGGCGTGGTATTTGGCGATTGTGCGGAACACAAGCATGAACTTGATTCGATCCAGAAATCGGCGAGAAAGCCATCTGGCCGGCGACGAGGATTCGCTCATGAACGTTCCGACGCGATCGCCGGCTCCCGACGAGGCCGTGGTAAAGGCATATGATGCGGAAAACCTGCGGCGCGCAATCGAAGCGCTTCCCGCGGCGTGGAGAGAGATGATCATTCTGCGCGAGTTCGAGCAGTTGAGCTACAAGGAACTGGCGGAAGTCGCCGCGGTTCCGATCGGTACCGTTATGTCCAGGCTGGCGAGGGCGCGCGAAAGGCTGCACGATTTGTTGTGCGTGGAGGAAGGATGATTTGCGACGAGGCAAGGATCCTGGTTAGCGCCTATCAGGATGGCGAACTTCCGGAAGATCGGCGGGAAGAAATCGAGAAGCATCTTGACGACTGCCCGGCTTGCGCGGAGGTCCTTCGGCGCAATCTCTCGCTAAGCGATGCGATCCGTTCCGGCGCTCCGACCTATCCCGCATCGGACTCGCTCCTCCGGTCACTCGAGCGTTTCTCGGCGAGGCGGCCGATCTGGAAGCCGTTCGTTGGCGGGCTATCGGCCGGTTTGGCGGCGGCTTTAGCAGCCATGTTCTTTTTTGGCCGCTCCACTCAGCGAGAGTTCACGGCCGATCTGGTCGCCGATCATGTGCGCTCACTCATGGCCGCGCATCTGATCGACGTTCAGTCGTCGGACAAACATACGGTTAAGCCTTGGTTCCTTGGAAAGGTCGACTTTTCGCCAAACGTACCGGACCTTGCCTCCGACGGCTTTCCATTGATTGGCGGGCGTCTCGACTACGTGGATCACCATGCGGCGGCGGCGCTGGTCTACATGAAAGCCCGCCACGTGATCAACGTGCTGGTTGTGCCCGAGCGGCCCGGTCCGCCGGTTGCCGACATCGACGGCTACCATGTCGAGCACTGGCGCTCCGGCGATCTCGATTACTGGGCAGTTTCCGACGTGGCGGGCGGTGACCTCCGTCAGTTTGCCCGCGCTTTTGAAGCTCGAAGCAAATAGGCGACTTGCGTTGTGCCTGCGGTTCGGGGACGACTGGGGCTGTGGTTAGATCCGGGGTCCTTCGGCGGCCTGCGGCTCGCCATCAGGATGACCGTGCTACGCTTTAACCCGATGTCGGCATACACGATCCTCTTTCTCGGCGACGTCGTCGGCCGCCCTGGCCGGAATGCCGTGAAGGAAGGGTTGCCGAGCCTTCAGGACATTCATCAACCCTTATTCACAGTCGTCAACGGCGAGAACGCCGCCGGCGGTGTCGGCATCACTCCGGACATCGCCGAGGAGCTCTATAAGGAGGGCGCAGACGCTATCACGTTGGGCAATCACGCCTTTAACAAGCGGGAGATCTACACCTATCTCGACAGCGGCAGGCCGATTGTCCGTCCCGCGAACATGCCGGCTCGCGTTCCCGGTAAAGGTCTTGTTAAGGTCACTAAGGAAGGGATCGAACTGGCGGTCATGAATGTCTGCGGCCGCATCTACATGGACAGCTACGACGACCCGTTCCAGTGTGTGGACGACCTTTTCGAATGTCTCGATACTTCCCATCGCGTTCTCGATTTTCACGCGGAGGCGACGAGCGAGAAGATCGCCATGGGATGGCACTGTAACGGAAGGGCCTCCTTAGTCGTCGGAACCCATACGCACGTTCAGACCGCGGACGAGCAGATCTTGGCGGGCGGAACGGGATACATTACGGACGTCGGCATGTGTGGGCCGCGGGACAGCGTCCTTGGAATGGACCGAGAGGTCATCCTGGAGCGGTTTCGGAGCACTCTGCCCATGAGATTTGAGGTGCAGAACACACCTGGTGTAATCTGTGGGGTAGTGATTCGCGTCGAAAGAGATACGGGGCGGGCTACGTCCATCGAAAGGATCAAGTTTGGCGAGTAGGATCGGAGGTTGAATTGAACAAGACTTTGAGTGCTCTCGGCGTCGCGATATTCGCGGCAATGTCGATTGCGAACGCACAGGTGGTCGTTTACGCGCCTGAGATGTCGGTTGCCGACCAGCATATCGGCTTGAGAGGTTGGGGCAGCGGGACGATCGCGCAAACCGACGAGATGGCCTACGAGGGAACGAGTTCGATTCGAGTCTCCTCGCGCAACCTCTTCCAGGGCGGGATCATGATGTTCGGTAACCCGATCAGCCTGGCGGGCGCCTTCGACGACAAGGCGAACATGCTCCGGATCACTTTCCAGGTGCCCGATTCCAACACGACGATGGGCCCGGGCGGACCCGGTGGTGGCGCCCCGTCCCTCGGTGGACCCGTAGGTGGCGGAGGAGTCCCCGGCGGTGGAGTCCCCGGCGGTGGCAGGAAAGGCGGCGGTAAAGGGCTCGGCGGTGGCGGCGACGCCGGCGGTGGGGGCGGCCAAGGCGGCAACGTCGGCGGCAACCCAGCCGGTGGCGGTGCGCCTGGTGGTGCTGGCGGCATCGGCGGTCTCGGCGGACTTGGCGGCGGTGGCGGCCAGGGGATCGGCGGTCCGGCGAACGGAAAGAATGGCTTTGGCGGTCCGACCTCGACGCCCGCGCCCCAACCCCCGCTCAGCATGATCCGGATGATCGTGACGACGACGGACGGCAAGAAGAGCGAAGCCTATGTGAGCATCACGACGAGCGGAAAGGGCGAGCGCGGTTGGAAGCAAGTCGCCATACCTTTGAAGTCGATCACGGGTTTCGATCGAACCAACAAGATGATCAAGGAACTCGCCTTTGCCGGCGACTCCTCGGCCAGCTTCTATCTCGGCGACATTCGGGTGATCAACGATACTACTCCGATCACCGGCGAAGCGCGGATCGACCGCGAGAATCTTGCTCTCGGCGACGAGGCAGTTCTCACCGCTTACGGCTTCGGTGGTTCCAGCGTTTTGAAGTACGAGTGGGACTTTAACTCGGACGGCAAGGCTGACGCCGAAGGAGCCTATATCAAGCACAAGTTCCGCACCCCGGGCGACTTCGTCGTCACCCTGATCGTGTCGGACATGTATGGACTGAAACAGCCCTACAAGACGCAAGTCAAGGTACATGTGAATCCGTAACCTGGCAAGCGTAGGAGGTAAGGGGACGGCGAATAGGCGTCCCCTTACTTCGTTTTAAGGCCTCCTCGCGAATCCGATCACCTGAAGGTGGGCGCCACGGTCGGCCTTGAGGCCCTAGGGTGTTGGAGTCATCCGAAATACCCTAACGCCTTAACGCCTTAACGCCGCACCTGCCACCTGAAGGTGGACACCACTGAGCTCAGGAGTCGGATTCGGCTTCGCCAAGCCGTCGCGCTTGTTCATCCTGGATGAGGGCGTCGATCATGGCCTGGATGTCCCCATCCATGAATGTGATCGTGTTGAACATATCCTTACCGACACGATGGTCGGTGATCCGGCTCTGCGGGAAATTGTAAGTGCGGATCTTCTCGCTTCGGTCGCCCGACCCAATTTGTCCCTTTCGCAGTCCCGCACGTTCGGCCGCAGCTTTTTCTTGCTCCATATGGAGGAGCTTCGACCGGAGAACGGCCATCGCTTTGAGTTTGTTCTGCTGTTGGCTACGCTCGTCCTGACAGGTGCTCACGAGTCCGCTCGGTTTGTGGATGATCCGGATCGCGGTTTCGTTTTTCTGCATGTGCTGTCCGCCTGCCGACGACGAGCAAAAAGTCGATATCTCGAGATCCTTTGGATCGATCTCGATGTCGACCTCTTCGGCTTCCGGCAGGACGGCGACGGTCGCGGTAGAGGTATGCAACCGCCCCGACGATTCGGTCGCGGGAACTCGCTGGACGCGGTGGACCCCGCTCTCGTGCTTAAGCTGAGAATAGGCGCCCTGGCCGTGAATGCTGAACACGACGCGGCTCAGTCCTCCGATGCCGCTTTCCTCGTGGTCGACCACCTCGGTCTTCCACTTTCGTCGTTCCGCGTATCGCGAATACATACGGAACAGCTCATTGGCAAACAGGGCGGCTTCATCGCCGCCAGCAGCCGGTCTGATCTCGACGATAACGTCCTTTTCATCAAGGGGGTCCTTGGGGACCAGCATCAATTTGAGCGTTTCCTCCAGCTCGACGATGCGTGCCTTTAGCGGCTCGATCTCCTCGAGCGCCAGCTCCTTCATCTCGGGATCGCCAAGCATCTCCTCGGCGTCGGCCAAGTTCTTCAGGGCTCTCCGATAGTCCCGGATTGCGAGTACGATCGGCTCGAGCTCCGCGCGCAACTTGCCTAGCCGCTGCATTTCGCGGTTATCGGTGACCTTTGTCGGATCGTTGTACTCAGCCTCGACCAGGTCGAACTTTCTCTCGATCTCTTGGAGCTTATCGAGCATCGCTCCTGGATTCTACGTGAGAGCGGCCATCCCTCGCTCGGGCCAGGCTAGCTCCGAACTCGGAAGCCGCATTGGCCGGCTCGGTTGTCTGAAGTAGCGATCCCTTGTCGAATCTTTGCATCGGGAAACCGTCGATCACCCATTTGCGTTGCGGGGTTACATGGGTATCTTCGCAACTCTTCTGGCTTTGTCCGTGGCGCTGGACCGGCCCAGCCCTTCTTGGTCGGGGCAGCATTCGAAGCTGACGAAGCCTGCTTACCTTAGGGTCGAGAACCGGAGGGAGTTGATGCAACTGTGGCGGAGCAACGGTTCGAAGCAACCGGCGCCGACCGTGGATTTCAAGCGATTCATGGTTCTCGCCGTCTTTGGCGGGAAGCAGAGCAACTGTTCGGGGTACGAACTCGAATCGTCCGCGTCGAAGCCCGACGCGATCGATGTCCGCGTTGTGCCGCAGTTCTATCAGACTCTCGACTCGAGCCCATCGGGCGGTGCCGATCAATCGACCCCCTACGGGTTTTTCGTCCTACCGAAGACGGTGAAGCCGATCGTAGTATTGGAGCCACATTACGTGCGGATCGGGGTTATCGATCGCTGGGACAAGAGAGCCAAGCTTCCTGCTTTGAACCACAAGCCGAGCTAGCGGCCTATCTGGACGTCGGCAGACACCTGCGTTTCGAGCTTTCCACCGGCTTTGATGTCGACCTCGTGACCCACGATCCCGTACCCGGCAGCGGCCCCGAGCGGTCCGAGTACGACCAAGCCCGCGCCGGAAACTCCGGCCGCCTGGGCCCCGCGCTTCCCGCCGACGATGTTGCCTTTCTGCCGAGGCTGCAACGGGACATCGACGCTCCCAACCTTGATCGGGTTGATGGTCAGCTTGATTTGCGCGTTCTTGCCGAATCGGCCCTTCTTCTGCATTTCGCTGATCGTGGCCGAGGCCCTGGCGCCGCGCTTAATAACTACTGTGCCGCCTACGGTCACGTCGTCGGCAACGTGGAACATAACCTTGTCGCCGACGTGGGCCGTTTTCGAACTCAGCCCTTGATCAAAGGTCAGGCTTACCGGCGTGCCCTTCTTCAGTTCAATCCCAAACGCGCTTGTTGCCACTCCTAAAATGGCGACGAATCCCAATGCTAATGCCCTGAATCTCATTGTCCTTCCTGCCTGTAGCGGAAAGCGCATGGGCTGGCCGCCCACACGCCTTATGTGCTAACTGTTTACCCGGTCAAACCAACCGGGCTTACATTCAACGTGTATACACATCTTCCGCGACCTGGGTTTCAAGCAGGTCCCCCCGATGGACATAGACCGCCTTGCCGACGACGAAGTAACCCGCACCCAGGCCGAGTGGACCCAGGACAACGAGCCCCGCGCCCGAAGCTCCTGCCGCCTCGGTGCCCCGGGTGCCTCCGACCATGTTGCCTTTGTTTCTCGGTTGCAGCAGGATCGTCGTTCCTCGCCATGCTATTGGCTCGATGTCGAGGCGGATTTGCGCGTTCTTGCCAAAATGGCCATTCTTGTGGATGTCGACGATCGTTGCTTCCACTCCTGTGCCGGTCGGTATAACGACATGGCCGTGGGCCCAAACGCTGTCGACAACGTGAAGCCGGACCGTATCTCCTTCACGTGCGGTTCGCGAGTTAAAGGACTCGTCGAAAGCAAGCTGGACCGGCGTCCCGCGATAAAGCGTTTGGCTGAATGATGTTGCCGTCATCGCCAAGAAGGCGATCACGCTAGCGATTGTCATTGGAACCTTCATTGTCGATCTCCTCGGTCCCATAGGGGACCTGCATGGTTTGATTAACACTATTGGGTTTGGGTTCATCTCGCAGCCCCAAGAGGAGCTCGGATGATCTCCGGAGACTTGGGATCCGATAGACCACAGGCAACTTGTCTCTCGGAATGACTTACCGCCGCGGCCCGTTACATAATTCAGGTGGGACAGGTCAAGTTCAACCCCCATGCTAAACTCAGCCCAGATGAGCTTCTCGATCAGACTGGCTCAGGACCTCACAGCCGTCGATGCTGGGGCTACCGTGCCGCTTTCGATCGAGGTGACGAACAAGGCTGAGGCTACCGACCGATATGAAATGCAGGTCGAAGGTATCGACCCTGAGTGGACCGCTTTGCCCGAGCCGGTCTTTACGGTCGGCGCCCATGAGGTGCATTCCCAGAAGATCTTCTTTAAGCCACCGCGCTCCAGCGAAAGCCTAGCCGGCAACTATCCCTTCGTCGTCAAAGTCCGGTCTCTCGAGTCGGGCGACTCTCGAACCGTGCAGGGCGTCCTCGAGATAAAAGCTTTCAATCATCTCAGCATCGAGCTGACCCCAAAGAAGGGCCATTCCACACCGCTGCGGCCACAGTTCAACTTCACGGTCGACGTGATGAATCTTGGCAACACGGACCACACGCTGCAGCTCAGCGGCGCCGATCCGGAGGAAGAGTGCGCCTACGACTTTGGAAGCGATCAGGTCACAGTCGGACCGGGCCAACAGAAGGAAGTCAGCCTAGCGGTGGCCTCGTCGAACGGAGGCTGGATCGCGGCCCCGCGGCTTTTTGGGTTCGTCGTTAACGCGAGGAGCATCCAGAACCCGAACGTCATGGCGAGTACCCAAGGGCAGCTCGAGCGGAGGCCGATACTCTCGCTTCCGGCTTTGTTGACCGCGGCCGTGATCGCAGTGGCCCTGCTTTTATGGATTGCGGTAAGACCTCAGCCGCCGGCGATTTCGGTTTTTGTCGATTCGTCAACCGTCCTGAGCGGCCAGTCGTTCCACGTCCAATGGAAGGCGCAGCACGCGAACTCGGTCAACCTTCAGATCGAGAAGCTCGGCAAGGACGGCCGGATAACCACCGAACCTCAGCTGGACCTGCAGACCGATGGGACTCGCGAGATCCAGGCGGCGGACGAAGACACGATCTCGGTCACGGCGACCGCGGTCGGAGACAACAATCGGACCAGTCCCTCGAAGAAGGTCACGATCAGCGTCCGGCCTGCGCCGGAGGTCGCCAAGCCGAAGATCCTCAGCTTCAAGGCTTCCAGCCGGAATATCAAGCTAGGCGAGCCCGTCCTATTTACTTTCGATTACAGCAGCGACGTGGTCAGGCTCACCCTTTCCCCGACCAACCAGCAGATGACGGCACCGATGCGGCGCATTGAAGACACGCCGAAGGCGGCGGGCTCGATCGACTACGAGCTATTCGCCTACAACAAAGACAACGGATACGACATCCGCAAGATCACGGTGAACGTCGAGCAGCAATCGGAGGCGGTTATCACCGACTTCAGCGCGGACCCGCCGGTGATCGTCGCTCCCGCGAGCGAGACCAAGGTCTCGTGGAATGTTGCGAAGGCGGCTCTCGTTCAACTCGATGACGGAACCGGCAGTGGCCTCAAAACAGTCGATGCGTCAGGAAACATCCCAGTGATCGTCGATCGGACGGTGACTCTCAAGCTGATCGCGACGGACGGCAAAAACGTTTTGACAAGTAAGAAGCTCACGATCAAGTACAAGCCGCTGCCTCCTCCGACGAACCCATTCACCACAAACCCCCCGAGTACTGCTGGGAGCACGGCCGGGGCGGGAACGGGTGGTGGGCACTAGGTGCGCGCCCTTCTATCCGTCACCGACAAGTTTGGACTCGCATCGTTCGCCACCGGCCTTGCTGAGCTTGGGTTCGAGCTTATCTCAACCGGGGGTACGGCCCGAGCCCTCCGCGAGGCGGGTCTGACGGTTCGGGACGTGAGTGAGGTCACGGCTTTTCCCGAAATGTTGGACGGCCGGGTCAAAACCCTGCATCCGATGGTTCATGGCGGTCTGCTGGGGGATACCCGGCTCGAGTCACATCGTGCCCAGATGGCGGATGCGGGAATCGAGCCGATCTCACTGGTTTGCGTCAACCTGTATGCCTTTGAGCAGACGGTGACCGGCGAGCACGACCTCGACGAGGCGATTGAATCGATCGACATCGGTGGCCCGGCGATGATCCGCGCGGCCGCCAAGAACTGGGCGAACGTCACCGTCGTGGTCGACCCGGCCGATTACGAAAGAATTCTGGCCGGGCTTCGCACGCATTCGATTGAGGGTGAGCGGTTGGGATTGGCAGCAAAGGCATTCCGCCACACGGCCTTCTACGACTCGATGGTCTCCCGATACCTGACGGCCACGCGATCCAACCTCTTTCCCGAAGCCTTGACGTACGGCTTCCGGCACGGGCTCGCGTTTCGCTACGGCGAGAATCCGCACCAGCGCGGCGCGCTTTACATCGATCCCCTCGGCAGGCCCGGCATAGCCCAGGCCAAGCAGCTTTGGGGAAAGGAGCTCAGCTACAACAACGTCAACGACGCGGATGGGGCTTGGGAGCTCGTCGCGGACCTTCCGGCGGGCTCTTGCGCAATCATCAAGCACGGCAACCCTTGCGGCGCGGCGGTCGGAGCGAGTTTCGGCGACAGTTATCGACTTGCCCGGCAAAGCGACCCAATCTCGGCATTTGGCGGGATTGCGGCTTTCAATGGCAACATCGACGAAGAGGCGGCGACTGCGATGACGGAGAAGGGCAACTTTCTGGAGGTCGTCATCGGTACCTCGTTCAGCGATGCCGCGCAAGCGGTTTTCCGCGATCGGTCGGGCTGGGGTCAAGACGTGCGCCTACTCGCTGCCCCACTGCCCGATTCGAGCCCACGACTGACGATCAAGTCGGTCGGCGGCGGTTTTTTGATCCAAGAGTCGGACGAGGATCCCTCGGCACTGGCAGGAAGCCCAGCGTGGCGGGTTGTGACGAAGCGCGAACCAAACGACGAGCAGCTCGCGGCGCTGCGTTTCCAATGGGCCTGCGTCCAGCACGTCAAGTCGAATGCGATAGTGGTTGGATCTTCTACTCGGCTGCTCGGCGTTGGGGCCGGGCAGATGAACCGGGTTCAGTCGGTTCGCCTAGCCCTCGAACAAGCCGGCGACGGCGCTCGCGGGGCGTCGCTCGCAAGCGACGCGTTCTTCCCGTTCCCGGATTCCATCGAGACGGCAGCGGCCGCGGGCATCTCCGCGATCGTTCAGCCCGGTGGCAGCAAGAAGGACCCCGACGTGATCGGCAAGGCCGACGAGCTCGGCATTGCGATGGCGTTCACAGGAATCAGGCACTTTAGACATTAGGCGTGGCTCGGACGCCCTACGAATACCGATCCTCTTCCAGCCGGCCGTCGACGAGCCTAACAGTGCGGCTGGCCTCCTCGAGCATCGATGGATCGTGGGTGACCATGACGAGGGCGCCGTCGCCCCGAAGATGGTTCAGAAGGTGAACCACCGAGGCGCCGTTCTTGTGATCGAGCGAGGCAGTCGGCTCATCGGCGAAGATCACCCGCGGCGATCCCAGCAAGGCACGGGCCACGCAGACGCGCTGCCGCTCTCCGCCGGACAGCTCGTGTGGATAGCGATGCGACTTGTCGGAGAGGCCAAGCTCGAGAAGAAGCTCCAAAGCCGAAGATCGTAGTTTTTGGCTCCGAGCCGCTACGAGGACGTTCTCCAGGGCTGTGAGGTAACCCAGGAGGTAGGGCTGTTGGAAGACGAACCCAAAGTTACCGAGACGCAGCCGGCTGCGCTCCTCGTCGCTCATGCGGGTCATGTCCTTGCCCTTAAAGCAGACGCGTCCACTGGTTGGAATCTTGAGGCCGCTCAGCAGATACAGAAGGGAAGATTTGCCGGAACCGGACGGGCCCAGAATGCCCAGGAACTCGCCTTCGTTGACTTCGAGATCGAGATCATGAACGGCGAAGACCTCGCGGCCGTGATCGTGGTAGACGAGCGAAGCCGAGGCCGCGGAAATCAAACGAGCCTCCGCTCGACGATGCTCACCGGATCGAAGTTTCGGAAGCGAAGATAGACCGTCAACGTTGCGACGAGCATGATTGCGATCGGTACGGGAAGGGTGTAGCGGAACGCCACCGGGTCGTTGAGCATCACCTCGTAGGCGTTCGGGTCCATCATCAGGCGCTTCACTTCGAGGAGCAGCAGATAGCCCAAGCCCACCCCGAGCACCCAACCGAGGACGACGACGACAGCCGATTCCTTCAACACGCGCTTGAGCAGTTGCTTCTTGGTGTAGCCAAGGGCTTGGAGGAGCCCAAATTCGACCAGCCGTTGGGACTGGTAGATGTTGATGAGCATTCCCATCATCACGGTGATCACGATCACGAGAAGGGTGATGACGACATTCAGGATCGCGAATAGGGTGTGAAACATTTCATGGGTCTGCTTGTCGATCTCGCGATAGGCGAACAGGGCGGCGCGAGCTCCCTTGAAGTGTTTAAAGGCCCAATTGTCAAGCTTGATCTGATCGGCCCTGTTGTGGGCGAAGAAGAGGAGGTCGTCGATTGGAGGCAGGTGATTTTCGGAGAGGTAGTCATAATCGGCGACCATTGTCCACTTGTCGGTATGGGCGATGCCGACGAGCTTCACCGGATGTGGGGAATAGTTATCCTGGGAATCCGGCTTGAGGACGACCGAGCCGATATGGATATGGAGATTCCGTGCCACTGGCTCGCTCACCAGCATTTCGGGCTTTCCTTTGTCGGGAAGGCGGCCGTCAATCGACGTGGTTTGAAGCCGTTTGAGCCAAAACATGGTGTCGGGGCGACGCATCCCAAGGACCGCGAAGGGCCACTTGCCGACAATGCTGTTGACCTGTGTTCCGGCGGCGCGGCACACGACGATGCGCTCCAGCGGCACCGGCGTTCCCGTGATCACGTCAGACTTGATCCATGGCGTGCCCGTGATATCGCCGCGCGGGCTCACGCCGAGAAAGTTGGCCGAATATGAATAAATCGTCTGGATCGAATAAGTGATCGAGTCGATCAGAGCGACGATGCCGGCGATGAGCATCACGGCAAGGATGATCACGCCGACGAGCGGCAGCGTCTTTCCCGCGTTGCGGACCAGATAGGTGCCGGTGGCCAGGGGCTTTCGCGCGACCCAAGAGCGCGTTTTCGGGATGGGGGCGATTTGTTCAGCCTGCATTACGGTTACATCGGCGAGACACCGATGCTACTTTTCGAGCCTTCGGCGGTACCTCAGGAAAAGCTCGTCTCCGATTCGGTGTTCTTCGACGATGCTGTAATTCTGAATGCTCTCGCGAGGAAGAGCGTTCCCACCCGCAATTGTCGGTACGTCTGAGCCGAGCTTGATCTTCGGTGCGACCGTGATAAATATCTCGTCGACGAGTCCATTCTCGAATAGTTCGGCGTTGAGTGTGCTTCCGCCGAGGACGAGGAGCCTTTCGATCCCGCGTCCTCTCAGTTGCTCAAGAAGGTCGTCGAGGTCGGAAAAAGTGAGCGTCTGGGGTGAAGCGCGATCGGAGCGACGAAGCGCAGATTCGACTTTTGAACGTTCGGCTTCCGCTACCGCGACGATCGAATTTCCGGAGAAGAAGCAGCTGTCGAGCGGTAGGTCGCCCGAGGAAGTGACGACGATCCGCGTGTTGGCGCAGGGATTCCAGCTTTTCTTAGCGGCTCGCAGGGTCTGAGCGCCAAGCAGGACGGCCTGCGAGGCGGCTTCGATCCTCTCCATCAGCCGATGATCGTTCGCGGAGCCGAGATCAACGACCGGCTCGTCGCGGCTTCCCGAGAGAATCTTGCCATCGATGGTCGCGACCATGTCGATGTAGACATAGGGCCGGCCGGCCGGGGCGGGCGGGAAAGAAAGCGCGGCGTACACATCCGATAGCGGTTCGGCTGAACCGGACGGCAGCAGGTCCCCGACGGCTCGTCTCAAGACCACGTACGGCTGCTCGGCAAGTCGCTCGCCGCCAATGAAAAAAGTTGGGACATTGAAGATCCCAAGCTTGTAGGAGGGAGCGTCGAAGTGGACAACATTGTCGCGATATCGGCGCTCTTCGAGGGCTTGCCTCGCGGCTTGCACCGGCTCCGACAGGTAAGGCGCAAGCAACCTACAAATCACGTCGATTTCGCCGATCGCCTCGCCTCGTTCCCAATAGGCCCGGTAGACGTCCTCCACGAAGGAGCCTGCCGCTCCCGGCGAGTGCTCCTTGAGGTACTCGACGGCCTCGAGAGACGCGTGAACCCGCATACCCTTCGGTCGATCTACATCCGGTACGTCGACGCCGTCCATAAGCTTCAGGAACTCGAAACGGCTGAGAATTGGTGGCCGATTGAGCGGCGCCGGCATGGCCGGCCGGCTTTCCGGCCACTCCAATTCTTCGGGCCATAGCTCATAACCGAGCCACTCGATTTCGACTCCGAACTCGGCTTGAAGCCGCTTGGCTTGGAAGAGAGCCACCCAGCACCACGGGCAGGTGAAATCGTGCGCAACCTGGATGACAAGATTGCCCATGGTTCGTCCTACGTGCCGACGATTCTGGTAGCGGCACAGCTTCCCAGAAGGCCCTAGTTGATCGAGGTGGCTAGGTTAAGTTCCGTCCGGGACGGGCGGGGCGGAGCGTCCGCGCAAAAAGTCGAAGAGCAGGTGTCCTACGACGGCCGCAATGCAGGCGATCGCGAAGTTCGCGATCGTGAAGATGTCGCCGAGCGCCCAGAGGAGTCCGTACTTGTTCCCCATGCCGGACCGCGTGAATTCTCCCATGAGGAGGTTGCTGTAAAACAGCAAGACGATAAAGCCAGATTCGATGGCGGTCCTGGAGACATCGCTCTTCATTCCCTGAGCATGCCATGCAAACGGGCATTCGATGCATCGAGAAGTTGGGCTTACAGGCCTATCGTCTCGCCGCGAGCCGCGCTCTCGTAACCCGCAATCGCAACCCGTGCCGCTTGGACGCCATCGAACGCGCTAATCGGAGGGGGTGAGCCCGCGAGGCAGCATCGAACGAAATCGTCCACCATCGCCCCGTCGATATTGCTGCCGTAGCCGCCGAGAGTGTGGCTCACAGTCCCTTCGGCATATTTATCGATTTCCTGGCCGAACATGTTCAGCTCGATCACGCCCTGCTCTCCGACAACGTTCATCGTCACGTCGCCCCAGGTCTTGAAGCTTTGGGGCCGCGACCAGCTTGAATCGAGGGTTGCGAAAATGCCGCTCTGGAACTCAATGGTCAGCATAGCGGTGTCGTCCCAGTCCTTCCCGTACATGTTGCTCCCAATCTGGGCCTGAACCCGGGTTGGCTCCTCACGCAGGAGGATGCGCAGGAGGTCGGCGACGTGAACGGCGTGATCGATCAGCGCGCCTCCGCCGCTGAGCGGCTTTTCCACAAACCAGTCGAACGGACACCTCCCGCGGTTTGTGGCGCAGATTGCTTTGATCGGGCCGATATCACCGGCCCGCACACGCTCCTTCAGCCGCATAAAGGCAGGCGAGTAACGGCAGGGGAACGCGGTCATGATCTTGACTTTCTCAGCGGCCCGCAGGACGACCTGCGCGTCCGCTTCGGTGGTGACGAGCGGTTTCTCGCACAGGATGTCGACGCTGCGGTCGGCCGCTTTCGAGGCGAGTTCCGCATGCTTGGTGTTCTCGCTGCAGATGACGACCGCGTCTACGGCGCCGAGAAGATCGTCGATCTTGCACTCCGGGATTCCCTTTGCCGCAGCAAACTTGGCCGACCTTTCCGCGTTCTCGTCCCAGACTCCGATCAGATCGACATCCGGGTGGTTCTCAAGGGCCTCGGCGTAACCCCAAACATGCATGTGGGCGACCGAAAGTAGTCCGACGCGGAGGGCCATTGCGAGAGTTTACTTAGGGAAGCTTGGCGCGATCCCAAGGGTTACTTGCGATGCACGAACTTCAGCCCGGTGTGGGTCTCGCTGAACTTGCAAACCTTGACGTCCACGAGTCCCAGGCTTTTGCCTTGAGCGAAAACCTGAGCTTCGGTGATGTCCTTGCGGCCCTTTGGATAAACGATCCAGAGCATCGCTTTTGGACCAACCGCCGCCTGAATCCTGTGAAGCTCATGAAGGTCATCCGGCGTCGCGGTTTGGACGAGGATCGCGTCGTACGCCACGGTTTCGACGAGCCAGGTATCGAACATGTTGCTCTGCATGAACGAGTGGTCGCTGAACCCGAGTAGCGCGACTCTCATCTCGGGCTTGATCCCAAGCTTGTCGAGCAGGGTAGGCGGACGCAGGATCTTGTCAGCCCACTTCTCGGCTTGCGGGCCAAGTTCGAGTACCGTGTCGTCGAGATGCAACCTGCCTTCGATGGCTTCAACCCGCCGGAGAGAGGCGAAGGGCAGGGTCGCCTTGATCTCGCCTCGCAGGATGACCGCCTCGGTCTCCAAGAGCGCCGTAACCTGGGCGTGACGCCCGCCATGGCTTGCGAGGCACTGCATCTCTCTTCCCACGCCGTTATTTTGCCGCAGGAGGCGTGACGGTGACCAGCCGCCCCGCCTGGGCAAACTCGATCAGCACGCTCCAGGGTTCCGAGGGATGCACAAGGTCGGCAATTCGATCTGGCCATTCGATCAGGCACAGATGAGTATCGAGATAGTCCTCGATGCCGATGCCTTCATGCGAAATCAAGCGGTAGAGGTCGGCGTGGAGGACGGGCGGCTCGGTGTCAAAGACTTGGAGCAGGTTGTACGTTGGAGATCGCACCGGTTCGGTGACGCCGAGGCTCTCGAGCAGACCTCGAACCAGGGTGGTCTTGCCGGCGCCGAGGGGACCGTCAAGGAGTACGACTTCGCCGGCCCGCCAGCCGCGGCCCAGCTCAGCGCCTAGGGCGCGCATCTCAGCTTCGGTGGCAACACTCAGGTGCACGTCTGAGTATGAAGGGCTTAGCCGAGATCCTTCGCCGAAACTCCCGTCTGCATCGCCTCGAGAGGATTGCCGTCGGGATCGGCGAAGTCCATTACGCATCCGCCCGGAACGTCGTGATAGGGCGCGCAAACCGTTCCCGCCGCTTCCAGAGCCGCTCTCAGGGATTGAAGGTCGTCGACCTCGATCCCAAGAATCCATCCACGGCCGACCTCCTTAGGTCCCTCGGCGAATGGAGGATGGAGCCCAACCTTGAAATTCCCGATCGTCAAGTCGGACCAGTAGGGGCTCATGACGCCGGGAGTCATTCCGAGCAAGTCGCGGTAGAAAGTTACCGCCCGGTCCATGTCCCAGACCTGGCACAGGGCAATGCCGATGCTCTTAATCATTGCCAGATCATGGCATGTGCCGGCTCTACCGGTAGTTGACGAAATTGACCGGATAATCGAGTTCGAGGCTCTTCACGAACTGGATCGTCTTTTGAAGGTCGTCCTTAACTTTCGCACTGACCCGGACCTCTTCGCCTTGGATCTGGGCATTAACCTTGAGACCCTTATCCTTGATCTGCTTGATCAGCGCTTTGGCTTTATCCTGGGCGATCCCGACCTTGAAGGTCAGCTTGGACTTGACGCTGATTCCGGCGCCAGGCTCGAGTTTGCTCCAGTCGATCTGGCGGGCATCGATTCCGCGCTTGAGGAGCTTCGAGAAGACGATGTCCTTAAGCTGATTCATCCGGAACTCGTCATCCGCGACCAGCGTGTATTGATCCTTTTCGGCTTCGATTGCGCACTTCGTTCCTTTGAGATCGTAGCGGTTGTGCAGCTCCTTTTGCGCCTGGTCGATGGCATTCTTGACTTCCATCATGTCGGCGCGGGAAACGATGTCGAAGGAGAAATCTTGGGAAGCCATTAGCCCTTTTCCAGGTCCGCCGCCCTCACGAGCAGAACGTAGTGGGCGTCAAAGTTCAATTCTTCCGGCGAGAGCTGCTTTTTCTGCTCTTCGCTGACCGATCCGAGGAACTTTTCCCGCATCCGCCTCACCGCCGTCTGGTGGACTTCGCTGGTGACCTTTTGCATCGCGTCCGGATCGACTCGGATGGCGATCTCCTCCGAATTATAGATGCTCTGGATCGTGCCGCTGAGGCCGGCCATGTGCTCGTAATAGCGGTTCTTTTTCCGGTCTTCCTCGGTCACGGGGCGGTCCACGACGCGCACACGCTCGCCCTCTTTCCAGTTCGGCATAGGGTCAGTTTACCTTCGCGACCTTCTGGTTTCCGGCGCGGCGCTGGGCTGGATACCCGTCGATCGACCAGACCCGGCCGGTGTACGGAAGGCTTTCGACCGATACCTGATGGTGGCCCACGTCGCCGGTTGCGAACCAATCGGCGCCACCGTCGACCTGGTGGACGAGCAATGTGCCAGCTCGCAGGTCTCCGCGAACGAACTGAAGGTGTGGCCACAGGAAAGCCAGCCCGAGAGCTCCGGCGTACCCCGCGGCAAGGGCCGTGATCTGGACCGGCCCCGGAGGCGACAGCCATCGCTCGATCAGGTAGAGACATCCTGCCCCGACTGAGGCGGCCTCTATCATGGCCGCGCACGCTAGGAGGAACGAACACTTAAGAACCGACTGCCTCAGCTCCCCGGATTCGGAAGGAGTAAGCCTTCGAGTCTTCCCCTGCCGGCCGGAGTCGGCAACCTTCGTTGGAGGCGCATCGATCTCATCCTCAAGTCCATCCACCGAAGGCGATTTGAACCGAATCAGCATCTTCACAACGAATTCGTTGACTCGAAACAGCCGTTTCGAGCCGGCCCAAGCCTCGATAACCTGCGTTCCTGCGTCCGGTTCGTTTCGGAGTGCCTTGCCGCGCAGCAGCCGCTCTTGGAGGGCGTCTGGTGTCGAGGAGTCGATGGTTCCCGAGAACACAAGCATCCTCCCGCTTCGGAGGTCGCGAGCGATCAGCCTGCTCTTCCAAATCAGAAACCCGGCGACGACGCCATAGGACGCGGAAAAAGCCAAACAGCCTCGAAGCAGCCCTCCAAACTCGATTTCCGGTCTCGTGAGGGTTCCGCCGGGCGTTTGGTATTCCATCCCGATTGCGACTAACCCGGTTATGAGGACTAGCGGGAAGAAGGCGATGAGCGCGCAGGTGAGCCTTTGAGCGGTGCGAACTTCCTGGCGTAATTCGGCCCATTCGCCGAACTCCAGATCGCGCTCCTCCGACAACGGCAGGCCGGCGCATCGTATCGCCATGGCTACATTCTGCTGCGAATGAGGAGTTCTCGGACAGAACTTACGACAGATTCCGCGTCGAGACCGCACGCCGAGCGAATGATGGGTTGAGCGCCGTGTTCGACGAATTGGTCGGGCAGAGCCATGATCCGATGACGAACGCTCCCAAGGCCTCGCTCATGCAATGCGTCTCGGATTGCCTCGCCGTATCCACCTCGGCGAACGTTCTCCTCGATCGTCACGAGGCAATCAGCCCTTTCCGCCAAATCGCAAATCATCTCGTCTATCGGCTTGAGGAAGCGAGCATTGACGACCACGGCCTCGACGCCCTCCGCGCTCAACTTCTCAGCGGCTTCGTATGCCGCGCTGACCATTGAGCCAACCGCAGCCAAGACGACCTTCGGATCCTCGACTGAGCGCACGACCTCGGCCTTCCCGAATTGGATCGGCGTCCTCTGCTCGGGTAGACGGTCATCGCTCGATCCGCGGGGATAGCGCACCGCCGATGGATGGTCGCCGTAGTCGCACATCCAATGAGTCATTTCGCGAAGCTCGGTCGTATCTCGGGGGGCAAGCAGCACGAGGTTCGGAATCAGGCTTAGGAACGAGATGTCAAACGCCCCGTGGTGCGTCGGGCCATCGTCTCCGACAAGTCCGGCTCGATCCATGAAAAAGCGAACCGGAAGGTTTTGAATCGCGACATCGTGGAGGACCTGATCGAAGCCACGTTGCAGGAAGGTCGAATAAATCGCGCAAAACGGCTTCATACCGCCCGCCGCGAGCCCGGCCGCAAACGTTACGGCGTGCTGCTCGGCGATGCCAACGTCGTAATAGCGCTCCGGAAGCTGCTGAGAGAACTTGGTGAGTCCGGTTCCATCCGGCATGGCGGCGGTAATCGCGACAACTTTATCGTCGGCTTCGGCGCATTCGATCGCGGCATCGCCGAAGGCCTGGGTATAGGTGACGGGGCCGGCCGCCTTCACCATTTCACAGGCGTCGAGATCGAACGGGATTACGCCGTGCCACTTGCGGGAGTCCTCCTCGGCGACGTCATAACCCTTGCCCTTCACAGTGAGGGCATGGACGAAGGTCGGGCCGTGAAGCTCGCGAACGTTGCGGAAGACGTCCAGCAGGGTGAGCACGTCGTGACCGTCAATCGGCCCGATGTACTCAAATCCGATTTCCTCGAAGATCGTGCCAGTTTCCGACGGTGCGAAATAGTGGGTGATGCCGTGCCGGATGCCGGCGGCGACCTTCGTCACCGGCGAAGGCAGCTTTTCGACGACGCCCTTCGCTCTCTGTGCCAATCCCTGAAAATCGGGTCTCGACCGAAGCTTCTGAAGGTACGTGGTCAGGGCGCCCACATTGGGCGCGATCGACATGCGGTTGTCGTTCAGGACGACGGCGAGGTCGGTCTTTAGGGCGCCACCGTGGTTGAGCGCCTCCCAACTCATGCCGGAAGCGATCGCCGCATCCCCAGTAATGGCGACCACTCGCTCGGTTGTGCCGAGCTGATCGCGGGCTACCGCGAAACCAAGTGCGGCCGAGATGGCGGTTCCGGCGTGGCCGGCGCCGAAGACATCCAACTCGTGTTCCTCCCGCCTTAGGAAGCCGCTGATACCCTTGTGCTTACGGAGGGTGTGGAATCGATCCAGTCGGCCGGTCAGCAGCTTGTGTGGGTAGGCCTGATGGCCGGTGTCCCAGACAACCTTGTCGGGCGGGATCTCGTAGGCGGCGTAAAGAGCCACCGCCAGCTCAACGGTCCCAAGATTGGAGGAAAGATGGCCGCCGGTGATGCTCACCTTGTCGAGAATGGCCTGGCGGACCTCCTTCGCGAGTTCGACCAGCTCCTTGTCTTTAAACCGATGGAGGTCGGTCGGCTGCACGATCTGCGAAAGGATTTCGTAGGGGCTGTCCATCGAATTTGGATTCTAGGTTTTGGATTTTGGAACGAGAAATCTTAAGTCTTTCAAACTTGAAACTGGTGCTTGGACTCGGACTTTGCTCTCAGACCACCCTTGACTGTCGTACGTTCAAACAACGCCGAAGGTTGTCCGCGTTCCAAGTCTACTTTTGCCCTGGCTGACGGCCCCTGCATCCGGTAGGGACATTTTGGAGTTTGGAATTTGGAATTTGGAGTTGGAGTTTGGAGTTCGCAGTTCGCAGTCTAACGATAATCTCTGCGGTGATTCCGAGACACCCAATTACTATGCGCGTATAGTATCTAAAGACGTGAACCGATGAGCGAAGCCGCGCCCAACCCCCAATCTCAAGAAAAAACGCCTTCCTTGTTCGTCGAGGAGCCCCAAAAGAAGAGGCCAATTGGACTGATTGTTCTGGCTCTTGCGATCCTTGTCGGAGCGATTTACGGCGTTCGGGCCTACCTCTACGGAGCGGCTCACGTGTCCACCGACGACGCCTACGTTACGCTCGACGTGATTCCGGTGAACGCGCTTGTCAGCGGAAACATCGTTTCCCTCCCGGTGAAGGAGAACCAAGAGGTCAAACGTGGAGACTTGCTCGCGCAACTCGACGACGTCACCTTCAAGGCTGACGTCGAACAGGCGAAAGCTAACCTCGAAGTGGCGCGGGCGAACGCCCAGAGCGCCAATGCCGACGTTGGCCTGACCAGCCAAACCGGCAACGCCCAAGTCAGCGAAGCCCAGGGCGGTGTTCAAGCAGGCGGCTCCGATATCGCGACTGCCGAAGCTAATGTCCAGAAGTCGATCTCAGCCGTATCGACGGCTCGAGCCACGCTCGATTCTTCGTTGGCGCAGGCGAAGGCCGCGGATTCCGCGGTGCAGACGGCCCGAATGGACCGGGCGATACTCGCGCAGCAGCTGACGGGGTCGCAGGATGCGATCGCCAACGCGCAGGCTGCCGTCAAGGTTGCACAGGCGAACCTCGCCAACGCCCAAGCCACGGCGACCAATGCGTCGCGCGACGCGGCCCGCTACCGGAACCTGGCGACGCAAGGCGCGGTGCCCGTTTCTCAAGCCGAAGAGAAGGAAACGGCAGCCGCAAACGCGCAGGCCGCGGTTTCGGCGTCGAGGGAGCAGGTTGAGGCAGCCCAAGCGACGGTCAATCAACGGCGGTCCGACTTCGCGGCTGCGCAGCAGCAGATCAAATGGGGAGACAGCACGATCGAAAGTGCCCAAGCCCAGGCGCGGGCGGCTCATCAGGCGGCGGCGGCCCAAGCCTCGCGTGTGACTCAGGCTAGTTCGGACGTGGCCGCGGCCAGGCAAGGCGTTCAGGCGGCGCAAGCCAGGCAGCAACAAAATGTCGGCAAGCTCAGGGAAGCCCAGGCTCTGCCGGCGCGGTTGTCGATCAGCGAGGCGGCAAAGCAGCAAGCGATCGCGAAGGTGCGGCAAGCCGAGGCGGCGCTTCAATCGGCTCAGATCGCTCTCGATCGCACGCGCATCACGGCGCCGATTTCCGGCCGCATTACCCGCAAGACCGCGGAGATGGGACAGCAGATGGCTACGGGACAACCGCTGATGTCGCTCATTCCGGTCGAAACGGCTTGGATCGTCGCAAATTTCAAGGAAACTCAGACTGGCAGCCTCCGCCCAGGTCAGGAGGTCGAAATCGACGTCGACGCGGTTCGCGGCCACGTGTTCAGGGGCCACGTCGATTCGGTTTCTCCAGGTACCGGATCTACCTTCGCGCTCCTTCCCGCGGACAACTCGACCGGAAATTTCACGAAGGTCGTCCAGCGGGTCCCGGTGAAGATCACGCTTGATCCCGGCCAGCCCGACCTGGATAAGCTGGCCGCCGGATTTACCGTCAGCGTCGCGGTGACGATCAAGTGATCGGACAAAGATGAAATACCAGGATCTCGAACGGAATCCCGGCTATCAGCTTTGGCTGGCGACGAACGCCTGGCAACGCATCATCCGCAAGGCTTTGGAGCCCCTGGAGCTCACGCATGTGCAGTTCGTGATGCTCGCCTCGGTGGATTTGCTCGACGATTGTCGAGACAAGGCAGTAGCAGACGAGTCGAGTCCTTGCGTTACCCAGGCGATCGTATCGCGCTTCGCTGGTACCGACGAGAACATGACCTCTCAGGTGGTCCGGTCCTTGGCCGCCCGAGGGTTGGTGACTCGAATCGAGCATCCAAGCGATGCTCGGGCGCGCCGGCTGGCCTTAACCCCGGCCGGCGCCCAGTTGCTGGCGGAAGCCAAGGCCGCCATCCTGCCGGCCAAGGATCGCTTTTTCTCACCTCTTGGCGATCAGTCGGCCGAGCTGGCAAATCTGCTTCACGTCATCGTCGAGGCGAACAAGGAAGAGTAACCCGCCGCATGAGCCATCTCTTGCGTGACTTCGCTAGGCAGGCTTGTGATAGGTGTCCGGGTCGAACTCTCGCAATTCGAGCGTCAGAAGGACCTCCTTGGATTCAAGCGATATGCTGAAGCCCTGCCGCAACTCCGCGTAGAGTCCGCTTGCGATCCGCTTCCTGAGTTCCACCGGCCTCCCGGCGAGCATCCCGACCGTGCAGTGGGCGAATCCGGGCGGAGCGCCGTCGCCCATATGCCAGTTCGACCGGAGAGCATGGTGAGCCTCGACCGACTTCGAATCGATGGTTTCAAAGCTGCCCAGCTTCGCTACAAGTGCTTCGAGGATGTCGGGAATGTGGGCGTTCTCGACGAGGTCGGCGGTTGTTTCGAGGATGATGTGGGGCATTTTTTGAAGGTCGAATTTGGAATTTGGAATTTGGAATTTGGAGTTTGGAGTTTGGAGTTCGGAGTTTGGAAATTGGAAAGCGGGCTTCGACTGGGCAAGTCGCGGCGTCGCAGAGGATCGTTCGAACTCAGTCGTGTAGAACCTCGATCTTGATGACTGGATGCATTTCGATTCCGTTCCCGGCGACGCCGCTTTGGCCGTGCATAAAGTCGAAGAATCCGATTCCGGTGATCTTCAGGTGCGCGGATCGACGCACAAAGCGGTTGGTCGGGTGAAAGGCGGAATCGAATTCCTTGCGAGCGGAGGCGATCGAGTCTTTCCAGGGACTTGATGGGTCGACGGCTTCCGGGTCGGGGATCTCGACGATCATGGTTGGGCCGGGATTGGCCCAGTCGGTGATGACGATGTGATCGTCATGATCGTCATCTTCTTCCCATTTGTATCGGAGCACGCGGGCGTCGATTGAGTAGGCGGTGTGTTCTGCCGGGCCGAACCGATCGCTGCCGGGTCCGCCGTGATCGGGCAGTCCCTCCGGTCTGGCCAGATTCGCGAGTTCGGCGACGGTCGCGACTTTCGGGTTGGTTAGATCGATCTTGTCGGAATCGCCGCCGACTCCGGTCTTCGTTCCCCATCGTTCCTTATGGGCGAGAAAGCGGGCGGCCTCAGTTTCTGTTTCGGTAGAAGCATGCGACGCTTTGGTGGCTCTCGGCTGAGATCGTAGCCAGGCGCCGAAAAGGATGATCGCCCCGAGAGCGCAGAGAAAGAGCCACGATCTGGGATCCGAACGCCTTTTGCCTACCATTGGCTTTGCACTGGGCCGGCTTCGTCCTGAGTCCCGTCGTTCATCTTGGCTTTACCGGTCCGGATCGCCTCCCAGCGCCATTCTTCGGTTCGGGTTCGGGTTCGGGCCGGGTCCATGTACCAGTAGGCGACGCTTCGGTAGAGGCCACTGCAGTTGTTGCCAGTGCCGTGCTCAATCGTGAACCTTCCCTTGCGGTTGAAGGGCACTGGATCGGGAACGTGAAGGCGGTAGCCGTAAATCTGAATGTCCTTGCCTCCTTCACCGGTGGTCGCGCTCCCAGACAGGGGTCCTGTGTAGCCTCTGATTCCCCAGGCGTCGTTCATGTAGTCTTCCAGGCCGGTACCGTTCATGGTCAGACGCCAGTCGTCGTCGACGAAGAAGATCTCGTCGGCCTCGCCGGCCGCGCGATCGGTTGGCCCATCTCGCATGTCGGCGACAAAGCCGCATCCGACGAAGTGACCGGCGCCATCGACATTAAGCAATTCGACATTGTTCTCGCCGTCGAGATTGAGGAGGCGGCAGGCTAGGCCCTCGTAGTCTCGGTGATCCGGACCGAACGGAGTCTCCATGTGCCACGTCGCCCGAAAGCGGAGAAGGTCCTGATCGATCGGGCGCGGTTCGTGGAGGACTGTCGCCGATACCTTCAGTGGCAAAACGGTGCGATTGACAAGCTTGAGGTGAGCCTTCGCATGATGTGGCATCGGGAAGAAGCAATAATATTCGCCGCTGGAATCGGTCCCGACGAAGAGAGCCCGAGGCTTAACGGTTTGACCATAGTCGAGGCAAAGCGGGCCGATCGGAGCCCGGACGGACGCGTCTCTGGGTTCGTCGTCGTCGAAGTGACCGACGAGCCAAACGTTGTCGCGAACGTATTCGGCAAGCGAGGCCAGGAGTGTGGGGTGTTGAGGCGTGGGGAGCTGGATACGAACCCGGATGCCTTGGACGATTCCCGAGCCGGCGTGATCGAGGAGGACAGCCTCGACACCCGGCTGGATCTCGGACTCCAAATGCGCGGCTGACGACATGTCGACGAGCGGCTTGCCGGCGGTCCAATTCGCCCACACCTTCTTCGCCACACGGACCTCCTCGGTGTCGAGAGATCGCGATAGCCCAAAGCTCTCGACCTTGGTGGACGGTGGAAAGAGGTGGAAGTTGACGTGGTAGTAGAGGTAGTCGTCTTCCGGTTCGATGGTGACTTTGCAGTGGTTTTGAAAAGGGATCGGGCAGTAGGAGGTGTGGCCCATCGGCACGCTCTCGCGCTTTGAGCGGGCATAGTTATCCGCGCTTTCGCCGCCGATGCCGAAGGAGAGGGGAAGGATGTCGAATAGCTCGGAGAACGGGCATTCGATCGCATGCTGGCCGTCGATATAGATTTGGACCTTGCCTTTCTGGGGATCGGCGGTCCATATCCGGGTGATGCAGCCGGGGCCGTCCGAATCCATCATGACGGCGGCCTTTCCCTCGCGGCGAATGTAGTTGCTCCAATCGTGGTTGCCGCCCCTCCGATCGAAACTGGATGCCATCAAGGCGCGGGCGTGTTTCTTTTTGGCAAGGAGTAGGGGCTCGGCGAAATAGGAAATGCCATGTTCGAACATCTTCGTTTGTCACCCCACTTTGGCAGAACGGGTCCATGGGATTCACTGGGACTCGGAGACCGCTTGAGGATTGCGGTGGGCCCGGGTTGGCTTTTTACGTTGCCACGCCGGAAATGTGATGGGCGGGGTCAGTCATTGCGAACGACTGATCGTGGACGGTTCCCTGTTAACGGACAGCCCTTTCCTGCCAAGCGTGAGTGGCACGGCGATCTTAAGGATGAGGCTGTTGCGGTATCTCCTTGCGTTGGGGTCTCCCAAGATCAGAAAGTATTCGACGCCGAGATTGCCGTTGCGCTGAAAAGCCAGGTAGGCGTTGGTATCGTTTCCCTGCCTCACGATCCGGCCGCTCACCGCCCTGTCTCTACCGAGGTCCCAGTTCGTCGAGAAAATGGTCTGATCGCTTTGCGCCCCATAAGTTACGTGTTGTTCCCTCAGCGTGAGCTGCAGCTTCCGAGTAATGCGGTAGGCAGAGGCGGCGGTCAGGCTCCGATACTGGATACCGGCTTGGCGACCCACGTCGAGGTGTAGCGCGAGATTCTTATAGGGATTTCCGCGCGGATATTGAGCCTGAAGCGAGTAGAGGCTGTCCTTGCTTCCCTCGAAGTCGGCCAGATCGGCGCCCATCAGGAGATTTAGGCCGGGGCGGACGGTTGCGGAGGCGGTCAGGTTTGCTTCTTTCCGGTAGAAGCTGCCATCGGCGTGATCGTAACTCAGGCCGAGAACCTGGGCGTCGTAATCGCTCACCGATCCATGTGAATAGGTTCGGGCGTATTCGAAACCTAAAGCAGGTCCTTGCAGATTCACTTCCTGGACGAACCCAAGCCTGGGATTGAAACCGGCATCCGCGCGCGTCCAACCGCCCATGAAGGTCAAACCCGCGCGCGAATAGCCAAGATCGAGATCGTATTGCTGGCCAAACCCGAGAAGCGTGTCCCGGCTTCCCATGTTCCGAAGGAACACGTTGTAATCCCCCATGTTTTGGGAGAGGCGAAGCAGATAGGTTCGGTTGCTCAGGCCGGGTTGCTCGAGGTCGGTGCCGGTGAATCGGAGAGAGGTGTTCGGAGTCGGATCCTCGGTGAAGTTGGCGATCGTGTCACTTTCTTTTCCGAATCTGGCCGCGCTGATCAGCGAGAAGCTCATCTTGTCGGAAAGGCGCCCATAGCCGTTGAGACCAGCGTCGAAGCCAGAAATACGTTGGCTCGCGAAGATCTGGGAATTGCTGTACTGAGCACCCTCCTGGAAAAACGGCCGGGACTCGCCTGCCAGGCGTTCGAACCGGCTGAAATCGATTGACAGGATTTGATTCTCGATGTTGCGAAAATCCGGATTGACGGAGCCGACCAGGTTGACCTGTTCGGTGAGGGCTGTCTTCGTATCAACGCCGGAATTGAACACTCCCTTTGTGGCGGGATCGTAGCCAGCGTAAATGTAGGGGAGGAGCTTGATGCTGCGGTCCAACTCCGGCTTTGGCAGCTCAACTCCGGCCCAGGTTGGCGTCAGCCCGGTTTGAGTGGCCGGAACATAGACGTAGGAGTACTTGCGGTGGAGTTTCGCTACGAACCTCAGAATGTTGAAGCGGATATTTCGGCGCCCACCCTTCGGGATATCCATGGCTTGCCAGGGAATGCGCGCTTCGGCCTCCCAACCCTCCGCCGTGATGCGGGACTTTGCGACGAATTCACCCAGCCATTCGCGCTTAGCCGCGCGGCCACTTGCAATCTGGACGTTGGTTGCTCCCTGTGGATTGATTTGAAACGAGTTGAACGCGCTGAGGGATCCGGAAAGATCGAGATCCAGCTCCACGTAGTCGTCACCAGCCAACGAGACGTTGGTTCGATACTCGGTCGCGCGAATCGCGTGCAGATCGCTTTCCTTAAGCTTGGCGGCGAAGTAGACGAAGTTTCGGTCGTAGGCCAACCAAAATCGGCCGTTGTCTGCGTACGACGCTCCGGTGTCGGGGTCGTGGAGCCCTTCTACGAATGGAACATCCTTCCACTCCTCGTCGGAGATGATCCCATCAATGGTCGGCGGTGTCGAAATCTTGACCGCCTGCTGAGTTCCATCAGCCGAGGCGATGCAAAGAGTTGCCTTAACGAGGATGAAGGAAAGAACCCACCTGCTCAGACGCACGTGGCTGATACCGACGCAAGGCGAACTTTGGTTCCTGCGAGCCTGCCATCGGTCCTTGGATCTCCCCCGCCTTGGGAAGAGTTGCGACCCCCTCGAAGTCCCGGTTGGGAGTAATGCGGCGCGCCAAAGACGTCATAATCATGTAGCGAGGCAATGCTTCCCTTTCTTCCCGCGCTGATATTGCTTATCCTCCAGGGTCCCGCCGGCATCGAGCGGATGGCCGCGGCCGGGCAATTGCCGAGTGCGCTGAACGCCTTGCATCCTCGCGTTGCGAGCATGCCGGAAGCACGTTCCGCGGATGATGCCGCAATCGCATCCATTCTCGCGATGACGTCGGGTCGGGACATGTCCAGGGCGCTGCTACAGCTGTTGACTTGGGTTCAGCCCGAAGAGCCGGAGCAGCCGATGACGGCTACCGTCACGGATGAGCGGAAGTCTCCCATTCCTGTCCCTCCTTCCCTCGGCGCGCCCTCAGACGGATATTTCGCATGCCGACGCTCCCGCGACGGCCCTGTCTCGGATTGACAATCGACCATTGACCCCTTAATCGTCGATTAATGGTTTCGTCAGCCCCGATTGCGCTCCCACCGCAATCCGATTCCGCAATCCGAGATAGATATGAATTTCCTTAGAAAGTTTTTCGACACCAGCAAGAAGGACGTCGAGCTCCTTATGCCCATGGTCGCGGGCATCAACGACATGGAGGCGTCCCTGACCTCTCTTTCCGACGAAGAGCTCAAGGATAAGACGGCCCAGTTCAAGCAGCGCCTGAATGACGGTGCAACCTTGGACTCGCTTCTCCCTGAAGCATACGCGGTCGTGCGTGAAGCCGGCCGACGCACCCTTGGCATGCGACTCTTCGACGTCCAGCTTATCGGCGCGGCCGTTCTCCACCAGGGCCGGATCGCGGAGATGAAGACCGGTGAAGGAAAGACGCTCGTCGCGGTTGCGCCGTTGTATCTGAACGCGCTTTCGGGTCGAGGCGCCCATCTCGTCACGGTCAACGACTACCTGGCTCGGCGCGATGCGGTCTGGATGGGCCCGATTTACCACTTCCTGGGGATGACGGTCGGCATCATTCAGGGCCAAGCTCAGGACTCCGACGAGCTCGGCGGCAGCTACATCTACACGCCGGGGGCGCCGCACGACGATCCGCGCTATATCAACCTGGTCGAGTCTTCGCGTCGTGAGGCGTACGGTTGCGATATCACCTATGGAACGAACCACGAGTTCGGGTTCGACTATCTCCGCGACAACATGGCCTTCAGTGAAGAGAACCTCGTCATGCGAGAGCTCAACTATGCGATGATCGACGAGGTCGACTCGATCCTTATCGACGAGGCTCGAACGCCGCACATCATTTCCGGCCCGTCGACGGAGAGCGTTTCGGTCTACAAGGACGTCGACCGGCTCGTCAAACAGCTTCAACCCGAAGTTCACTGGACGGCCGATAAGAAGAATCACTCGGCTTCTATGTCGGAAGAAGGCATGGACGAGATCGAGCGAATGCTCGGTATCGACAACATCGCGAGCGATCCGAAGCTGTTCCACCACGTCAACGCGGCCGTCAAGGCGTACGCACTTTTCGACCGCGACGTCGACTACATGGTGTCGAAGGGCGAAGTCATTATCATCGACGAGAACACGGGCCGGCCGATGTATGGAAGGCGTTATTCGGAAGGCCTCCATCAGGCGCTCGAGGCGAAGGAAAACGTCGAGGTTCAGCGCGAGAGCCAGACGATCGCGACGATCACCTTCCAGAACCTGTTCCGGATGTACAACAAACTTGCCGGTATGACCGGAACGGCGAAGACCGAAGAGGACGAGTTCCGGAAGATCTACGGCCTAGACGTCGTTTCCATCCCGACTCACCGCACGATGATCCGGACGGACCTCCCGGACATCATCTACAAGACGCTCGATGCGAAGTTCCGAGGCATCGCTTGGGAGATCCTTCGCCTTTACACGAAGCAGCAGCCAGTGCTCGTCGGTACTCGATCGGTCGAGATGTCGGAGCAGGTATCGGCACGGCTTACTTCCGAAATGCTCCAGAAGCTGATGATTACGCAGAGGCTTCGCGAGCGGCTGGAGGTCAAGAAAGACGTTCCGAAGGAGTCTCGGGATGACGCGAAGCGGCTGTTCGAGGCGGACCTCGTGGAAACGAAGCGAGGCGAGCTCGCCCAACTCCTGTCGAAGATCGACCTGAGTGGCGACGTGTTTTCGGGAGACTGGATCGATTGGGCTCTCGAACAGTTCAGCCTGACGCAGGAGAACCGCGAATTCATCGAAGAAGCTCTCAAGCACGGCATCCCGCATAACGTGCTCAACGCCAAGTTCCATGAGCGGGAAGCTCTGATCGTCGCGGAAGCCGGCCGGAAGGGTCAGATCACGATCGCGACGAACATGGCGGGACGCGGCGTCGACATCCTCCTCGGCGGCCGCATCGAGGACGAAATCGTCAAGCAAGCTCGCGAGCATACGGATCACGCTCAGGCCGGTGAAGACGCCTACGCGATGACCTATGCCAGCTACCGTCGTGGCGGCATGGAGCGGGCGGCGCCGCCGTTGCCCCTCGACGAAAGCGAGCGGCGCGAACTTTCGGAGGTCGTGCGCGGCTTGGGCGGTTTGTTCATTCTCGGAACCGAACGGCATGAGTCGCGGCGGATAGACAACCAGCTTCGGGGCCGGTCGGGCCGTCAGGGCGATCCGGGCGAAAGCCGCTTCTTCGTCTCGCTCGAGGACACTTTGTGGCGGATCTTCAACGCAAAGATGCTCGAAAACCCCGTGCTCAAGGTATGGCCGCCAATGGAGCAGGTCGACGCAAAGTTTCTCAGCGGCATGATCCAGAAGACTCAGGAAAGGATCGAGCACCACTTCTTCGAGGCGAGAAAGAACGTCCTCGAATACGACGACGTGCTGAATGCCCAGCGCGAGCACATCTATGGTTGGCGGCGCGAGATCCTGCTTGGGAAGGACTGCCGGGCCGATCTCAAGGAGCAGGTTAGGGGATCAATCCAAGAGCACGTGGGCGAAGCCTGGATGATCGAAGAGGACGGCTCGCAGGTCTACGACTACCATGTTCTCTTCGAGGACCTGAACGAGATATTCCCTTTGGTCGACTATGCGACGGTCGCAGACCTCGAAGGGTATCAGCCGGGACCGGACTTGGTCGAATTCTGCCAAGAAAGGGCTCTCGAAGCCTACGATGCCAAGGTCGAGCGTTTCGGGGAAGAGATCATGCGAATGATCGAGCAACAGGTCTTGTTGCGAGCGGTTAACGACAAGTGGATGGAGCACCTGCAGACGGTGGAATACATCCGGGAAGGCATTGGGCTTCGAGGATATGGACAGGTCGATCCGCTGGTAGCATACAAGCGGGAAACCTACGACACGTTCCAGCAGACTCTCCACGGGATTAGGGAGCAAGCCGTGCAGCACATCTTCCTCGCTCAAGTACAGGTCGAGCGCCAGCCGGAGGCACCGGTGCCACAAATGCTTCGAATGGACGCGGAAGCGCTGGAAGCCGACGCCGCTCAAACGGGCGGAGGCACGGCGCTGGCGACGGCCACCGTTCCAGCCGCCACGGCCGTTAACCTGAACCAGGTCGACTGGAAGAAAGTTGGGCGCAACGATCCCTGTCCTTGCGGCAGCGGCAAGAAATTCAAATCGTGCCACTATGCCCAAATGCGGGCACAGGGAGTTATTTGAAGGGACACGGCCGATAAGGCGATGGGCCGGCGCACGCCTGGCTCATCGGCGATCAGCCCATTAGAAATTGCGCAGGAAGTGGCAAGGAATCTTCCACACTTCTCGCGAAAGTTAGAGTCACAATAGATGTCAGATTTAAAGCGGTTTTGCTCTCCCCTTGGCCGCCGAGAATCTAGCAATCATGGCCCCGGAGCAATCCGGGGTCTTTTCTTTTATTAGTGTATGCGGCCATTGTTTGGCCGCCGCATTACGTAGTCGCTTGGAATTCCTTGGTCTCGCGTGTGCCTTGGGCCATGGCACCTGACGCTGTACAATCGAAGTATGGCTTTCCGGACTTCAAATCCGACGCTGCGCGAAGATACCTTCAACCGCTACGCCTATTTAACTGGAACCGACGCATCCGAACGGATGACGATTAACGGCACGCTCACAAAGAGTTTGTGCCTGCTCTTTTTCGCAGTGGTTACTGCGACATTCGCCTGGTCGACCTTCAGGGTGTCTCCCGAATTGGCGATGCCGGGAACGATCGGAGCCGCGGTGATCGGTTTCATCGTGGGCCTCGTAGTCAGCTTTTCTCCGAAGACCGCGCCCATTCTGGCGCCGGTGTACGCGCTCGTCGAGGGATTCGCGCTCGGCGCCATCTCCTACGTCCTGAACGTCGCTTACCCTGGGATCGTCGCCCAGGCCGTCCCAATTACTCTTTGCGTCATGTTCGCTATGTTGGCGCTCTACCGGGCCGGCATCCTTCGGGCGACACCCATGTTCGTAAGGGTCGTCGTGTTCTCCACGTGCGGGATCGCCCTGGTCTACTTGTTCGACATCGGGCTCCGCCTTTTTGGCATTCAGATGCCCTACTTGCATGATGCGACTCCGCTCGGAATCGCGATCAGTCTCGGCATCTGCGTGGTCGCGGCTCTGAACTTCATCCTCGATTTCGACCTGATCGAAAGGGGTTCCGAGCAAGGCGCGCCGAAGTTCATGGAATGGTACGCAGCGTTTTCCTTGATGGTGACGCTCTTCTGGCTGTATCTGGAGATCCTGCGACTACTGGCGAAGATGCGCCGGTAAAGCCGTCTGGGCGACTCTCCTGACCCGCCAACCTGAGCCGATCGGACCCACGACCGGGGTCGCCTACCTACGAGGATTCCATTCTGGGATCACTTCGGTGGACTCTCGCGCTCCAGGCGGCCCGAACCGCTTCGTTACCTTTATTTTGGATGGCAAATGTGAGTCTTTCAGAGCAGATGTCACTGCCTGACTGAGCTTTTCCGCATCTGGGCCATAAGCGTACATCACGAATTCGCCGCCTCCGACCTCGTTGCCATCATATTCCCCCACTCCTGCCGATTCAATTGCCTTGGTTACCTTTTCTTCGGTTGACCAGACAGGATTAGAGGAGTTCGGAAAGGAGGCTCCCAGAGGAATCCGCACAATCACCGCCTGTTCGTTTTTGATTCCAGGTCCGGCCGGAGTGGTTATGACGTGGTCCGTGCTTGCCGGCTGGACTGGAAGCTCGGAGTTTTTCGGCGTAGAACAGCTTGCGAGAAGAACCCATCCAATCGTTAGCAAGAGCAACCGCATCAGATGCCCCAATCTTTAGCCGGACTACAGCCCCTTGTCAGCGATGAACTTGCAAATGTCGGCGATCCGGCAAGAGTAGCCCCATTCGTTGTCGTACCAGGCGATGACCTTGACGAGGTCGCCCATGCCGACGGTGTCGACCGCTGAGAAGATCGAGCTGAAGGGGTTTCCTTTCAGGTCGGTGCTCACGAGCTTTTCTTCCGTGTACTGGAGGATCTCCTTCATCGGCCCGTTGGCGTACTCGCACATCGCGGCATTGACGTCTTCGACGGCGGCCTCGCGTTTAAGAACGGCCGTGAAGTCGACCACCGAGACCGTGGGGACCGGAACGCGGAAGGCCATGCCCGTGAACTTGCCTTTCAGATCGGGGATGACGAGGCCGACCGCTTTAGCCGCGCCGGTTGTGGCCGGCACAATGTTCTGAGACGCGGAACGGGCGTCTCGCAGGTCCTTGCCGGCGGTATCCTGAACCTTCTGCGAGCCCGTGAAAGCATGAACCGTCGTCAATAGACCTTTCACGATCCCAAAGCGCTCGTGCAGAACCTTGGCAACCGGCGCGAGGCCATTGGTCGTGCAACTCGCATTCGAGATGACGTGATGCTTGTCGGGATCGTACATGTCGTCGTTGACACCGAGAACGATCGTGACGTCTTCGTTCTTGGCGGGCGCCGAGATGACGACTTTCTTGACGCCGCGGCTCCTATGCGCGACGGCCTTGGTGGCGTCCGTGAATAGTCCTGTGCATTCGAGAACGATATCGACGCCGTGAGAATCCCAAGGGATGGCCGCCGGGTCTCGTTCGGCGTAGGAGCGGATCGACTTGCCGTCGACGTGAATGTTCTGCTCGTCGTGATCGACCTTGCCGCCGAATTGACCGTAGGTCGAGTCGTATTTGAAGAGAAAGGCGTTGGTGCGAGTGTCGGTCAGGTCGTTTACGGCGACCACTTCGACGTCGTTTGGAACTCGTTCGAGGATTGTGCGAAGGGAAAGGCGGCCGATGCGGCCGAAGCCGTTAATTCCGATACGAGTAGGCATTCTTAGTTAAGCTCCTTCTAGTGGGGCGATCATTCCGGCTCCGCACTGAGCCCATCTCGTCCGTTCCGAGAGATTACCGCCAGGGGGTTGAGCAACGCGTCGTGGATCGTTGCACGGCCCCGCCCTTTACTTCGGTTCTCTCAGGACCCGCAAACTGACGACCCAAGCCAACGAGATACAGGTTGCACACCCGGCCCAAGGCGAGTAGTAGCCGAACGCCTTGCCGAGGCCCAGGGTTTCACCGACCGGTTGGAGCTTTTCGTAGAGGGCGGCTCCGATCGGGGCTCCGATAATCGCGCCGAGGCCCTGTGCGGTCATGACCGCACCCAGGTTGGCGCCGCGCTTCTTAGAATCGATGTCGCTCACGCTTGCCATCCAAGCCGGGATCGCCAGCAGGAAGCCAAGGCCAACCGGCAGGCTGCCGAGCACCAAGATCGACGCGTGCCTTAGGAATGGGAAGATCGCCCCCGCTCCGATAAGAACGAGTCCGGCTGCGCAAGCCCCCATTCCGTAGTGGACCGCGCGGATGCGCCCGATCCGTTCTCCGAACTTGGCCATCGGCACGCTCGCCGCCGCCATGAGGATGGCGGCGGGGAAGACCAGTCCTCCAAAGGCCAACTCGCTCATGCCGAGCGCGTCCTGGGCGAACAGCTTGACGATCGCCATGGGAAACCCGATGCCCGCATAGGTGACGACGGCGATCAGAAGATAGGCTGGAATCTGGCGCAGGGAGTGGACGAACTCGACGATCTTGAATCCACCAGGTTCCGCGGCATCGAGTGGCGCCGAAGGGACCTTGCTCGTCACAAAGAGAGCTACAGAGCCGGACACGCACGCAAAGAGTCCGGCGGCAAGAATCAAGCCTGCCCACTTAACTCCCGCCGTGTCGTTCACGAAGCCGCCCAGCGGCAACGCGAGGGCGATGCCGAGCATGTAGCACAGGTTGAGGTAGGACATCGCCTGCTGGCGTTCACCGTCCGCTACCGCGGCTCCCATCTCAGAAAAGGCGGCCGGCCAAAGCATCGCCGCGCCCAAGCCGTCGATGGCGCGGAGCAGGATAAACGCGAGAACCTCCCAGGCGCCGCCACCGTGGGGCACCACCAGACTGAGGATCGACGTTCCGACGCTCAGCAGCGGCCCGAACATCATGAGCCGCTTTGGGCCAAAGCGGTCGGCCAGGTGACCCATCGGGCTCTTAAAGATGGCTTCGCTCAGCAAAAATGCGACGAGGACGAGGCCGATCACCGAGGCGCCGAATCCACGGCCATTCGAGATCCAATGCTTGGTCGGCTCGGCCTCGAGGTAGACCGGCATCGTCGAGATGTTCAGGACGGCGTACCCGATCTCCGCGAAGAGGGCGACGATGAGCAGTCGCCAAACCGAGGACTGGAGGAGGACCGATCTCTGCTTTACATCCACCGCCGGACTCGTCATGGCTAAAATCACATGCGGTCCAAGTGCCGCCGAGGTTGCGCTAGTTTACTGCGGGTCGGACAAAACCGAGACCAGCCTCGGGCGAATGGGTTGAGCCATATTCGCGATCGGTTGAAGGCGCGAGTCAGAACAGCTTCGCACCGTTCGGCACCGGATGGGTCGGCGAAATGAGGGCAACCCGGGTCTCGGAATCGGCAAATCCGGTCACAAGGCATTCCGATGCAAAGCCGGCGATCCTCTTTGGCGGGAAGTTGACGACGGCCACGATCTGCCGACCGACGAGATCATCCGGAGAATAGAGCTCGGTTATCTGCGCAGAGGATCGACGGAGTCCAAGGTCGCCGAAATCGATCGTCAACTTGAATGCCGGCTTTCGCGCTTCCGGGAATAGCTCGACGGCGACGATCGTTCCCGCGCGCAGCTCGACTTTCTCAAAGTCTGCCCACTCGATGGTCTGCACAAGGAACTGTTTTACCTGTGGAACGTTGCAGGTGAACGGGAGACCGGTGTTGGTCCCCGCCAGGAGTTAGGCGCATTTGCTAAAGTCCTGGTTACGAACCTGGCGGAGGAATCGGTCCGTCCATGATCCATATCGCTATGCGCCTGCGTGCAGTGCTCGGAAGTGTATGCGTCCTAATCGGGTGCGCGGCTCATGCCGGCGACCTGAAGATGCAGGCTGATCCGGCCTTCGTCGGTTATGGTCAGGCAAATGGGACTTATCCACTCGCCGTTCTCCTCGCGAACAGCGGACCCGACACCCGGGGATCGCTCAGAGTTTCGACCGGAGATTTCCAGATGGACTATCCGATCGAGCTGCCTCGGGGCTCGACAAAGCGGCTAATCGCCTATCCGAGGCTCAGTTTGGGTTCCGAGATTTCGCTCGACCTATCGACCAGTCAGGGAAGCATCCGTCGCCAGATTCAGCCGTCCCCGGGCGGCGCGGAGCTGTCCGCGCAAAGCATCCTGCTCGTCAGCGATACCGAGGGTGATCTCGCGTTCCTTCGGCCCTTGCCCGGGGAGGGCGTCGGACGACTGGAAGACTGCTACGTCAAGCCCGAACTGGCGCCTGACCGAATGGTTGCCTATACGGGAATGACGTCGGTTGTACTTGGAGCGGGTTCCGAGCGGCTTTCCGACGGCGCGGTTCGAGCGCTGCACAACTATATGGCGGGCGGAGGCACGGTAGTTTTCTTAGGCGGGGCTTCGTCGCCGGCCTTGGCGGACAGCAGGTGGGCGGACGTCTTGCCAGTGGTTCCGAAACTGCCGAAGACGGTGAAGCGGTCCGAGCTGATCACGAACCTTTCTCATGGAATCGAATTGGGATTACCGTTTACGATTCTCGATTCGGCGGCAACGGCCGGTTCGGAAGCCCGCGTCGAAGAAGGAAACATTATCCTCGCTCGACACGATGTCGGCCTCGGCAAGGCCGTCTTCCTTGCGTTCAACCCGCTAGAGCCGCCATTCACCCGTTGGTCCCAACGTCGAACCCTATTCGAGAAGATTGTGCGGCCGCTGGATTTCGACAGGGCCAGCGGGTACCTGGACGGATTCATGACGGCCAATATCGATCCCGAGACGGGCGCTATCACGACCGGATCCAGTTCGACGCCGCGCGGGCGCTACAATCCAACGACCGGAACTTGGGACTATCGGGCCGAGACCGATCCCTTTAACACCGAGCTTCCTCCCACAACCAAAGTCTTTTGGATTCTCAGCTCCTACTTTGTCGTCATCATTCCCGTCAACTTCCTATTGCTGAAGAAGCTAAAGAGAGGCGAGCTGGCTTGGTTCACGGCGCCCTTAATCAGCATTGGGTTCGCGGGAGCTTTTTTCGCGGCTGCCAGGGACCTCTATTCCGCGCGACTCTCGACGGCGACGCAAGGTCTGTTGATTGCGACGAATACGGGTTCGGAAGCAGTGTTCGTGGGCAAGAGCCAGCTTTTCTTCCCGCAAGGCGGTGAATACGACCTGAAGATGAACGGCGTGGACTCCATCTTCGCGCCGCAATCGGAAAGCGACTATTCGTATGGCCGCAGCGATCGCAACAGCGGTCTGGAGGATCTGAACCCGATCGACATCGGGCAGATCAAAGCCTCGCGGATGGACGTCAACAATCTTTCTTTTCGAGAAATCGCCTACGAATCCATCGTTCCGCGGAGGCGGTGGCTTTCCGTTTCCGTTTCGAGGGTCGGTGGCGTGGATAGGCTATCCGTGACAAATGTCGGACCGTATGCCCTGAGTCATCTATCCGCGATTGTAGCGGGGAAGGCCTTGCCGATCGTTGAGCCGCTGGCGCCCGGCCAATCGACGAGTTTCGCGCTACCGGCGAAGATCGTGCCCGACTCGACGGGACAATCCGCCAACGTCTACAGTTACGGCCGAAGGTCGCGCGGATCTACCACGCCATACTCTGGCCTGACGGAGCTCACGACCCAGACGAAGGAAGTCGTGATCAAGGGCCTCATCGATGGCTCGCCGGTTGGCCCGCAAATCGGGAGTGTGGTTCAGGAGCGGCAGGGCATTACGCTTGCCTACTTCACGGGGATCCATATCGGGAAGGTGAGCCTGTGAATTTGAGGCAAGGGCTCAGCCGCGATAACCCGATGATGATCGAGGTCAGGCGATACCGGCGGCGTCTTCTTGGCACAGGCCGAACCAGCGGCATGCACGTCGCCTTCCTAACCTTGGGAGCGGTTTGCTATGTTGGATTGCTGATGATCGTCGGAAGCGGCAACGGCACAATCCCGCCCGTGACGGTCGTGCTGATTCAAACCGGCATCTTTTCGATCGCGGCGCCCATCGTGCTGAATAACGCGATCGCGGGTGAGCGGGAGAAGCGTACTTGGGACCTCTTGCTCGTCGCTCCCGTGACGAAGGGCCAGATCATGCTCGGCAAGTTCGCAGGCGCCATGACCAACCTGCTATTCGGCGCGATCCTCTTCCTGTTGCCGATTTTCATCTGTGCGGTGAGCTATTCCAGGACGGACTTTGCGAGTCTCGCGCTTGCCGAGTTGAACTCCATTACCTTCGCGGCTTTTGCCTGCTCCCTCTCCTTGTTCTTCTCGGCGAGGTGCAAGCGAAGCTTTACCGCGCTGGGCATGGCCCTCGGTCTCCTGGCCCTGGGATTGGTCATCTATCCAATCCTCGTGGAATCCCTCAGCGGACTCAGCGGTCCGATGTCCGATCGCGATCTGCTTTACCTGCTCCATCCGATGGTTGCGGAGAGCCGACTGATGGATAACACTTGGCGAGACCAACCGGCGCTTGCGCCAATGACCGTGGCCATCACTCAGTGTTTCGTGTTCGCGTTTCTCGCGGTCGTGGGCCTCGTTTGGACGGAGCGCACGCTGACTTTTTCAGACAACGAAGTGAGGTTCCTTCCAAAGAAGCATGCTTGAAGTCAAGAACCTCCGGAAGCAGTACGGTCCGCTCATCGCGGTCAAAGGCATCGAGTTTTGTCTTCAGCCAGGCGACGTGTTCGGCTTCATCGGTTCGAACGGCGCCGGCAAGACAACCACGATCCGCATGCTTGCGACCTTGCTGGAGCCCAACAGCGGCACGGCTCGCCTTAATGGCGTCGACATCCTCGAAAACCCGATGGCCATTCGGCGGATGATCGGATACATGCCGGACTTCTTCGGGCTCTACGACGACGTCAAGGTTTGGGAATATCTGGACTTCTTCGCGACGATCTACCAAGTTCCAACCCGGCAGCGACCCGACGTTATCGACAACGTCCTGGAACTGACCGACTTGACCCTCAAGAGGCACGACTTCGTTCAATCCCTATCGCGAGGCATGCAGCAGCGACTTTGCCTTGCCCGGTGCCTGGTGCACGACCCGGTTCTCCTGCTCCTCGACGAACCGGCGAGCGGCCTTGATCCTCGAGCTCGAGCCGAGCTGAAGGAGTTGATTGCCGAACTTGGCCGAATGGGCAAGATCGTGATCGTGTCGTCCCACATTCTTACCGAGCTGGCCGGCTTTTGCAACACGGTCGGCATCATGGAGAAGGGCGACCTTCTAGCCTTCGGTCCCGTTGACGAGATCCTCAAGGGCATGCAGCCGCATCGGACTCTGGTGATCCGGATTCTCACCAGCGCCGAGGATGCCGTTCACCTTCTCCGGGATCAGGCGCATGTTGTCGATGTCGAATCGGGCGCCGGGACCGTTCAGGTGCACTTTGAAGGAGATGCCGAGGCTCAAGCGGAGCTGCTTCGCGGCCTAATCCTGGCCGGCCACAAGGTAGTCGGTTTCCGCGAGGAAGAAGCAGACCTCGAAGACGTGTTCCTGAGACTGACAACGGGGGCGGTCAATTGATGCCGGTCTTCGTTTGTGGTTCGAGGCTTCGCAAGCTCACGAATTCCCGGGCCGCAGGCGGCAGGCTGCGCCAAGGGTCAAGGTGCGTGCCGTGAGCCTGATGACTTGGGCGCGGCAGAGCGCATCAGTCTATATCGGCAACGCCACGGCGGTGCGGGACTATCGCGTGCAGCTTCGCGGTAATCGAGCGGTCATCCTTTGGGCGTTTTACTTGGCGATCTTGATCGGCTTCGGAATGCTCACGTACAGCGATGCCGCGCGCCAGGGGAGTATGTCGGTCGTTGAGGCGCAGTCAAGCCTCAAACGCTTCTACGACAGCGTCATGGGCCTTCTTGCCGGGATGCTGGCACTGATCGCACCCGCCCTTACCGCAACCGCGATCATCGCGGAGCGGCAACGCAAGTCTCTCGACCTCGTGTTCTCGGCGCCGGTGGCCCCCAGGTATTACCTCGTCGGCAAGCTGATCTCGAGCTACCGGTACGTGTGGATGCTGCTGGTGCTTTCCCTGCCGGTTACGGCGGCCTGCGTCGTCCTAGGCGGCGCGACATGGTCCGAAGTCCTCGTGAGCTACGGCCTCATGTCGCTTCACGGACTGATTTACACTTCGATCGGCCTCTTCTTTTCAGCCCTGGCGCAAAGGCCGGTTGGCGCGATCGTTTGGAGCTATGTCACGGTCTTTTTCGTTTATTGGCCGATAGTCGGATACGTGGGAGTCATTCCCGAGGTCACCTACTCTTTCCTGGGGCCCCGGGGAGGATCGATCAATGAACTGCCGTTCATGGTCTGCCTGAGCCCGTTTCAAATCCAACAGGCGGCAGCTTCTTACACGGTGATCGCGGGCTATCACGTGCCGAACTGGATACTTACGACGATTGTCGTGTTGCTCGTTTCGAGGATGCTCCTTCTGGGCGCCGCGTCGGTATTGAGCCCCTACGGTTCGATCGAAACGAAGAGTCTCAGGGTTTACGGCCTTTTCTACGCCGGGGCCCTTGCCCTCGCCACCGCCGCATGCCTGGGCGCCACGCAGGCTACGACGACTGTCATCACTGGTTCGACGGTTGGCCCCGGAGGATACGCGGGTCCGTCTCCGGCTGATGTCGAACTTGGATATGCGCGGCTGTTCGTGGCCATGCTGCTGCCTTTGATCGTTGTGCTCCCGTTCCTTTCCACTTACGGCACCGACCTCGAGAAAAAGTTCTGGCCCGACGGAGCGTTTCGAGTGCGCCGCACGATCATGGGAACCCCTAGCGGCGGGCTGCCCTACCTGCTGCTGCTCGGCCTCTTCATCCTTTTCGGAGAGCTGCTTTACGGTTTCTGGCAACCAAACGGGTTCGGCGGCCGAACCGCAATCTACGCGTTCTACGGTTTGTCGTTGATGTTCATGTTTTGGTCGGTGGGCCGGCTGACGTCGGCATTGAACAATGGCCTTCGTTACGCGAGGACCTTGCAGTTCACGGCGATTGTTCTGATCCTGGCCTTACCGTTGCCGTTCTTGTCGATCGCGAATCCATTCGGATTCTCTTCGACGGATCCGAACATCTGGGACCTCTATCTCCTCAGGCCGCTCTTCTCTTTGGGCGACCGGTCCGCTCATGCACTGATTTTCGGAACCGTCTTTATCGTCGTAGGATTAGCTATTACAAGGTGGAGCGAAATGCTTGCAAAAGCGAGATACGCACGAGTTGGACTGAACTATGAATAGATTCGACGCGGACCTCAATCGATTCAGCCGCAGAGTCAGGATCGTCCGGAGCTGGAAAGGGCTCGCCATCGGCGCCTGCTTCGGTTCGGCCATCGCGGCCGTTTGGGCCGGCCTGGATTGGGCTAATCTCGCGAGCGCCGAATGGGCAGGTCTTGGCATCGTCGCCGGGTCGGGAGCCGTCCTCGGCGGACTCATCGGCCTGCTGCTGCGGATTTCGCCGAAAGCGCTGGCCGACAGCATCGATCGACGTGCCGATCTGGAAGACCGGCTGGTCACGTCGATCGAGCGGACTGGCTCATTGGAAGGTTTCGACGAAGCCCTGCATGCGGATGCCCGGGCCCACCTCGAGGGCCTCAGACCGGCAACCCTTTACCCGGTTCGAGTCGGCCGCTGGCAGGCTGCCGCGATCGTTCTGGCCGCACTAGCCAGCACCCTCTTCCTTCTGGGTAACACCCCGGTCCTGCTTAGCGACCAGCAAAAAAAGGATCGTCAGGAAATGAAGCAGGCGGGCCAGGTCGTCGAGCATGTGCTCAAGCCGGCTGAGGAACACCCGGAGATTCCCTCCCAGGCTGCCGAGGATCGCAAGCTCGAAGAGGCGCTGCGCCGCCTGGCTAAGGAACTGGACAAGGCGAAGCTGACCAAGGAAGAGGCACTTCAAAAGTCGAACGAGCTTCAAAAGCAGGCTCAGGAACTCGTCAAGAACCGGGCGAATTCGGCTGAGCAGAGCCTAGCCAAAGCCGAGTCGGCCTTCGAAAAGATGGAGAAGGCCGAGATCGAGAAGAGCGGGGTCAAGAACACCGATCCCGACCAACTCAAACAGGATGCGGAAGCTCAACAGAAAATGGACGGCTTGCAAAAGGAGATGCAGGACAACCAGGATCAGATGAGAAAGCTCCAGAGCGACCTCTCGAAGGCGGGGCCGAAATCCGAGCTCCAAGCGAAGCTTAGCAAGGAAATGCTCGATCTCCTCAAGAAGCAAAGCGAGCTGAACAAGGAGATGGAGCAGCTCAAGCTTTCGAAGGCCGTCCAGGACATGTTGAAGCGGATGACCGAGAACCCCCTCTACAGGGAACTCCTCAAGAAAATGGCCGAGCTTCAAAAGGCCGAAGAAATGCAAAAGAAGCTCGAGGAGGCCATGAAGGACGCCAAGGAGAACGGCGAACAGCAGAAGCTCAGTCACGAGGACATAGAGAAGATGCAGCAGGAACTAGAGGATCTGGCCAAGCAGCTCAAAGACGACCAGGCCATGACGGATTACCTTCAGAAAATGATCGACGCCCTAAAAGCCGGCTGCAGCACGTGAAAGGGTAATGGAATTGGCCTCGGTCTTGGGGCCTCGATGGGAATGATGAACGGCGAAGGCGGCCTGACCGCCGGCTACAACCCGCTGTCGGGGGCGGGCGCGCCGTCGCGTGACACTTATTTCGCGAATGCTCAACATGTCCACCACTCGGACAAGCCGGAGGCAAGCCAAGGTAAGACGAATCTGACCTCGGTTACCGGTGAACGGGACAACCAGAAGCCCGGCGAAACCTACCTCGAAATCAAGGGCCCCACGATGATCGGTACGCGTTCATCGGTCGCCTACACCGGCGACGTCCTCAGCGCGAAGAAAAAGGCGGAACAGGCTATCAATCGCCAGAAAATCCCGAAGGAGCACGAGAAGAGAGTCAAGCAGTATTTCGATAGCCTGGCCAAGGGGTGATGGAGCCGGGTATCGAGGTATCGGGTGTTGAGGTATTGGCCCCATGCGAGATGAAGTTGTCAATACCTGAATACCTTAACCCCTAACAGCTGTATGAACGAAGACGCAATTTGGTTCAACTCAACCTTCAACGGGATTCGCACGGAGATCCAGAAGGTCATCGTCGGTCAGCAGGATGTAGTCGAGGGCGTCCTCGTGGGGCTTGCGGCCAATGGACACGTCCTCCTCGAAGGCATGCCCGGTCTCGGCAAGACACTGCTTGTCCGGTCGCTGACGAAGGCATTAAGCCTCAGCTTCAGCCGCATCCAATTTACGCCGGACATGATGCCCGCCGACGTCACGGGAACGAACGTTCTGGCCCATGCCGAATCGGGGGCTCGGACCTTCGAGTTTCGGCATGGCCCGATCTTCGCCAACATCGTTCTCGCCGACGAGATTAATCGGGCAACCCCGAAGACCCAAAGCGCGATGCTCGAAGCCATGCAGGAGCGGGCCGTAACCGCCGCTGGCAAACGTCACGACCTGATTGAACCCTTCCTCGTCATGGCAACCCAGAATCCGGTTGAGCAGGAGGGAACTTACCCATTGCCGGAGGCTCAGCTCGACCGCTTCTTCTTCAAGCTGCTGGTTCCCTATCCCACCAAGGGCGACTTGGCCGAGGTCGTCAATCGGACGACCGGCGCCGAGGAGCCGGAACCGGCTTCGGTCGCTACCTCGGAAGATGTACTCAAGATGCGCGGGATCGTACGTGCCGTTCCTGTCGCCAGCAACGTGTTGGACTACGGACTGTCTCTGGTCGTCGGGACGCATCCCGAAGGTGAGGGATCGAGCCCGATCGCGCAGCGCTACTGTCGCTACGGAGCTTCTCCGCGGGGCGCGCAATCCCTGATCACGGCTGGGAAGGTCTTCGCCCTCCTCAGCGGTCGATTCAACGTTTCGAAGGAAGACCTTCGCAAGGCCGCCAAGGCATCTCTGCGCCACCGGATCATTTTGAACTTCGAAGCGGAAGCGGACGGGATGACCGCGGACAAAGTTATCGACGAGGTGATCGCTCACGTCGAGTCTCGGGATAGGGACCCGCTGAGGGTGTGAATCTCCTCCTCGACCCCCGTGAGTTTCGTCTTCTGGAGGGCCTGCGGCTGAACCCAAAAAAGTCCTTCACCGGTCGAGTACGCGGAGAGAGGCTGACCAAAAAGAAGGGCATCAGCATCGAGTTCAGCGATTATCGCGACTACACCGAGGGCGACGATCTGCGCCACCTAGACTGGAACGTTCTCGCCCGGCTCGAAACGCCGATCATGAAGACGTACAGAGACGAGGAGGACCTCGCCGTCCACCTCCTCCTCGATTGCTCCGCGAGCATGGATTTTGGCGAGCCGACTAAGTTCGAGGCGGCCAAGAGGGTGGCCGTCGCGATCGGTTATGTCGGGCTCTGTGGCGGAGATGCGATTTACCCTCGCATGCTCGGTGCGCGGCAGACCTCCGTTCCATCTCTCCGCAACCGATCCAACTTTCCTCGACTCGTTAGGTGGGTCGAGGACGGCCAGGCGGAAGGTCAGGAAGGGTTTGCGGTTTCCGTGAGAGCCTTCGCCCACGCCTCGGCAAGGGCGGGGCTCGCGGTCTTGATCAGCGACGGCCTCGATCCCCAGGCGGCGAGCGCGATCCGGGCCATCGGCGGCCGCGGCCACGAGGTGTTCTTTCTTCAAGTCCTAAGCGACATTGAACTCGATCCGGACTTGGAAGGCGACCTCCGGCTGCTCGATGCGGAGACCGGCGGGCCGGTGGAGGTGACCGCTAACAGCTTCGTGCTCAAGGAATATCGCCAGAATCTAGGCAAGCATAACGACGCGATCCGCGAAGCGGTCTTGCGGGTCGGCGGACGGTACGCCCTCGTAAGGGCGACCGATTCCCTCGAAGAGACGGTGAAGCGGGTGCTGCGGCGGGAAGGCTGGGTGGCCGCTTGAAGGTGTGGCTTGTTGTTTGTTGTTTGTGGTTTGACGGTGTGAAGCCATGAGCTTTCAGAACCCCGGGGCGCTCCTGTGGTTGATCCCCCTTTCAGGGGCGATTATCATCCTTTATCTGCTTCGGATGCGTCGACTCGACGTGCGAGTCCCGGCCAGTTTCCTATGGCCGGAACGAACCGACGAAGTGCGCGCAAATGCCCTGATCCAAAAGCTGAGGTTCAGTTGGTTGCTGATCCTCCAGCTTTTCGCTCTTGCGCTAGTCGTCTTCGCCTTCGCCAAACCCCAGACCAGGCAGCAGGGTCTTGCCGGCGACGTAACCGTGCTCGTGGTAGACGCGAGCGCGAGCATGGGCGCGACCGACATCGCTCCCAGCCGGTTCGATGAGGCAAGGCGGCTTGCCATCGGGGCAATCAAGGGCGCCAAACCCACCGATCGGATCGCGCTGATCGAAGCGGGGCCCACGCCTCGCGTCGTGTTTCCGATGTCCAGCGATCCGTCGAAGGAGCTGCGGGCGCTAGACAGTCTGAGGCGGTACGACAGCGACTGCGACATGGGCGAGGCGATGAGGCTCGCCGCCGCCCTCGTGGGAAGCCAGAGCGGAGCCCGGATCGTGCTCCTTAGCGACGGTTGCTTCGAACCGATCAAGAACTTCTCGCCGGGAAGGGCAGCCGTCGTATTTCAACAGATCGGAAAGAGCGACCGCAATCTCGCGATCAGCGCGCTGGGAACGGCTGAAACGCCGGCTGGGCGACAGCTTTATGTGGGGGCGAAGAACTACGGCTTGAGCGCGATGCCGGCGACGATCACGATCTACGGCGACGGCAAGACGATCGACTCGGAGAAGGCGACGATCCGGCCGGGGACCCAGTGGGGTAAGACGCTGGCCGTTTCACCGTCGATCAAAGTTTTTGAAGCCAAACTCGAGTCCCCCGACGATTTACTCGCCGCCGACAATTACGCGGTGACGCTTGCCGACCGGGGCTCGACATTGCGAGTGCTTCTCGTCAGTCCTGGAGATCCGTTTATCGAAAGAGCCCTCGTTCTCGATCCGAGGGTGTCCCTGGATCGAGCGACAACCCTCCCTGCATCCGCGGATTCCTATGACATCGTGATCTTCGACGGGGTCCAGGAGAAGCCGGTGAAGGCGCGCGGCGTTTTGTGCTTGGGCTCGGCGGGGTCGATCTCGCCGGTAACCGTCGAGGGTTCGTCTTCATCCCCTCGGTTCGTGTCGGCGGAACCGAAGCCGCTGATGGATAACGTCGATCTGGAGGGGCTCTTTATCCAAACCGCGCAGCGGGTTAAGCCAAAGGCAACCGCGGAAATCCTAGCCCGAACCGACGCTGGACCGCTGGTCGTCGCGTCGAAAACGGGGGGAGTCAACCAAGTCTACGTTTCGTTCCAGCCCTTGCAATCCGATTTTCCGCTGCAGGTCTCCTTTCCGATTTTCATCGCCGACTGCCTGGACTATTTGGGAGGCCGAGAGACAGCTAGCATGCTCGCCGTTCACGCCGGAGCGCCCTTTACGCTATCCACCCCCTCCCCGGTTTCCATGAAGGGACCTGGCGGCGACACCGAGCAAGTGGCTCCCAGAAGCGGAAATGTCGTCGTACGGAACGTTCGCACAGTCGGGAGATACACCTTGACGGTGGACGGCAAAGCCAAGCCGGTCTACGCGTACATGCGTGGCGAGCGCGAATCGGATATTTCGCCCGGGAAAGACATTCAACTAGGCGGAGGAACGGTCAGGGCCCAGAGCGCGCCGGTTCGTTTCGCCGACTTCTGGAGACCACTCGTCCTCCTCGCCCTTCTCGTCCTGTGCGGCGAGTGGTGGCTTTACGCGAGGAGGTCCTAGGTGCGGTTTACAGACCCCCTATTCCTGCTCCTTTTCGCACCAATCGTCGCCGGGCTGGTTTTTAGTTTTCGCCACGTCCATGGCATGGCAAAACCACGGAAGCGGTTTGCCTTCGTGGTTCGGTTCATCCTTGCCGGCCTCCTCATCGTCGCGCTCTCGGGACCGGAGGCGAGACGGCCCAACACAGGCCTGTGCACGATGTTCCTCTTGGACCGGTCGGATTCCGTTCCAGAAGCCGAGAAGGTTAGGGCCGAGCAGTTCGTCGATTCCGCCCTGAGGCAACTTGGACCGACGCAGATGGCGGGGGTGATCGCGTTTGGCCGGGACTCCGTCATCGACGCGGCCCCGGGCGGCAGGCGCGAGCTGGGCCGCGTGCTGAGCCACGTAGACGCCTCGGCCAGCGATCTCGCGGGCGCGATCCGGCTTGCGAGCGCCAGCTTTCCGGACGGCAAGGCCCGCCGGATCGTGATCCTGACCGACGGCAACGAGACAGCCGGCGATGCGATGGAAGCGGCGACCGTTGCTTCGAGCGACGACGTTCCGGTCGACTTCGTCCAACTCGGAAACGACAGCAAGGTCGCCGAGGTTTCGGTCCTCGACCTGGAAGCTCCCGCTGAGATGCGCTCCGACCAGCCGTTCGATATCCGCGTTGTCGTGGACTCGACCAAGGAGCAGGATGCAACGCTTGCCCTCGATCGAGACGGCGCCCTCGTGAAGGAGATTCCGGTCCACCTGAAGGAAGGGCAGACCGCTCTTGTCGTGTCCGACAAAGTAAGCGGTACGGGATTCCATCGATATCGGGCGACGATCACGGCTCGAGAGGACCGCGATAATCGTAACAACGTTGGCATGGGATTCGTCGCGGTGAAAGGCAAGCCCAAGCTGCTTGTCCTCCAACAAACGCCGGCGAAGAGCCCTCTCGCCGACGCCCTTAAGCGCAGCGGAGTCGATGTCGACCTCGGCGGCCCGGGAAGCTTGCCCGTTCGGCAGGAGGAGTTCCAAGGCTACGACGGAATCATCCTGAACGACTTCAACGCCGCGGCGATCCAGCCGCAGCAGATGAAGCTCATCCAGTCGGCTGTTCGCGATAGCGGCATCGGCTTCGCCATGATCGGAGGCGAAAACTCCTTCTTGCCGGGAGGCTATTACGGAACGCCGATCGCCGATATCCTGCCCGTCGATCTCAATATCCGGCAGCGGAAGACTTTTCCGAGCACCTCGATTTGCATCATGATCGACGTTTCGGGAAGCATGGGGATGATCGAAGATGGCATTCCCAAGGTGCGGCTAGCGGCGAAGGCCGCCGAAGAAACCGTTAAGCTGATGTCTCCGCTCGACCGCGTTGGAGTCGCCGGCAGTACCGACGCAATCGAGTTTGTCGCCCCGATGCAGCAGCTCGTCAACAAGCCGGCGGTCATCTCCCAGATTGAGAGGCTCGAGGTTGGCGGCGGCGGCATCTTTTGCAAACCGTCGGTTGACATCGGCGAGAGGACTATGCTCGCGGAATCGACCCAGGTCAAGCACTTCATCATGCTCGCGGACGGCGACGACTGCGACATGCAGGAGGGATGCGACGCGGTCGTCGCCAGGATGCGCTTGGAAAAGATCACGACCTCGTGCGTGGCGATCGGCGACGGAAAGGACGTTGGTTTCCTGAAACGCCTGGCGGCGATCGGTGGAGGACGCTATTACCTCGCCAAGCATGCGAATCAATTGCCCGCGATCATGACCGAGGACACGGCGATCATGTCGCGATCCGCGATCGAAGAAGGCGCGTTCTTTCCGAAGATGGTCGGCGGCGAAGAAATCCTAAGGGGAATCGATTCCACGCCCCCTCTCAAGGCCTACGATCTAACCGATTCGAGGCCTCTTGCCCGCACTGGAATGCGGACGCAGAAGGACGATCCGCTCCTCGCCGTCTGGCAGTACGGACTGGGCACCTCTCTCGCGTTTACTTCCGACGCCCAGGCGCGCTGGGCATCCCAGTGGGTTCCCTGGGAGGGGTTTGCGACTTTCTGGGCGCAGGCGGGTCGAGAGATCACGCGGCGCGCGACCCTGAATCAATATCAGGTTAAGGTCCAGAACGAGGGCGGACGCGGCCAGATCGAGATGAAGGCCTTTGACTCGCTCGGAAATCCCTTGTCCACGTCCACGGCAACAGTACGGGTTGCCACGCCGAGCGGGGACACGCGCGAGGTCACGTTGAGCGAACAGGGCCCCGGGCTGTACAAGGGCAGCTTTGAGGCCGTGGAGCTTGGAAGCTACATCGTGACGGTTTCTGAGAAGGATCCAGCCGGCGGCGAGCGCGTCCAATCGACCGGTTTCTCGCTGCCCTATCCGGCGGAGTACCGTTCGACCCGGCCAAACCGGCCCTTGCTCGCGAGAATGGCGGAAGAGTCCAAAGGCGTCGAGGAGACCAAGCCGGAGCAATCGCTCAGATCGGTCCCAAATCCAGGCGAGTCGATCAGCGAGCTTTGGCCCCTATTCGTTCTTCTGGCCGCGCTCGTACTGCCCTTCGATGTCGGCGTGCGACGGATCGCCCTGCCGCTCAGGGAGATCCTCACGAAGTCGTGGGCAGGCATCCGGGCTTCACGTTACCGCCAGGCTCAGCAACAAGAGGTTGTCGGCCGTCTTCAGCAGGCGAAGCAGCGGGCCCAGAGACCGGTCACGGGGCAACCCGCGGCTCCCGCGATTATTACTAGACCGGAGCCCGAGGTTCGTGTCGCTCCGAAGTCTCCGGCGAGGACGGGCTCGACCAGCAGCGCTCTCCTCGAGGCGAAGCGCAAGCGAAAGAACGAAGATGTTTAGGCCGAAGACGCTCGCCCCTCGGCGCGCCGTCTAAAGCCGGCGGCTACAGCGCCTCGCACTCTCATCAATCATCGGTCATCATCTTCGCATGGCTTCTCACCTCCGTTGGGGCATCCTCGCAACCGGTCGCATCGCCCACCAGTTCGCGGGCGGACTGAAGGTGTCGAAAACCGGGACTTTGACCGCGGTCGGATCGAGGTCGATGGAAGCGGCAAGGGCTTTCTGCGACCAGCATGGTGGCAAGCCGTATCCCTCCTACGACGAGGTTCTAGCCGATCCGGAAGTTGAAGCCGTTTACATCGCCACCCCCCACCACATGCACGCCGATTGGACTATCAAGACTGCTCAGGCGGGCAAGGCCGTGCTTTGCGAGAAACCGTTTACCCTCAATCCGGCCGACACCAAGCGTGCTATCGATGCTTGCCAGGAGAACAACGTGTTCTTCATGGAAGCCTTCATGTACCGGTGCCATCCCCAAACTCGGAAGATCAAGCAGCTTGTGGACGAGGGCGCGGTTGGCCAAGTCAAGATGATCTCGGCTGAGTTCGGGTTCAACTCGTCACCCGACTGGGACAACTTCCGGCTGGACGGCTCGGTCGGCGGAGGCGCCCTAATGGATGTCGGCACCTATTGCGTATCGATGAGCCGTCTGATCGCGGGCGAAGAGCCCTCGAGAGCCGAGTACGTCGCCGCGATGACCGAACGAGGCTACGACCAGACGGGCAGCGGAATGCTTGGCTTTCCCAGCGGAATCAACGCTCATTTTGGAACCGCAATTCATCAGCATCTCGAGAATCATGTCCGGATTTATGGAACGACCGGAATGATCGATGTCGACGCGCCGTGGAAGTGCTACGAATCTGGGGTTTTGCGCATCGTCCGCGACGGCAAAGTCGACCAGGATTGGCGTCTGGGAACGGACAACGACCATCTTTATGCCTTCGAAGCCGACGCGGTCGCCGAGTTTTTCGAAGCGAAGCAATGTCCGCACATGACAATTGCCGATACGCTGGGGCAGGCCCGCGCGCTGGCCCTTCTGCGCGAGAGCGCGCATATGCCTCCCTTGGATAGCTAGCCCCGTCGGGTGAGGCGCACGCCTATTCCAAGAAGGTGCAAGCTCCAGCGACTTGGTTACGCAACGATTGCGAGTGCGCCGTAACGACTAGGCAGGAACGTAGGACAGCCGAACCACGTCGTCGCCGATCAAATCGCTGGCCACCAGGCGAAGAGGCGGCGTCGGGCCGGCGAAGTATGGCTGGCCACCGCCAAGTACGACGGGACGGAGATAGAGGCGATATTCATCGATAAGTCGAGCCTCGCTCAGGCTTTGCGCGAAAACGGGTCCAGCAACGTGAATCTCGCCGGCCAGTTCAGCTTTCAGCTTGGATATCAGCTTTCCAAAGTCGCCCGCGACCAGCGTGGCTTTGGGACCGACGGACTTGAGGGAACGCGACGCGACCCACTTCGGCTTGCTCCGCCATATGGCAGCGAAGTCGTGGTCCTCCGCATCCCAATCGGGGAGGTCTTCGTCCCAATAGCTCATGATCTCGTACGTGCGGCGTCCGTAGATGAGGCCTGTCAGGCCACGCACTTCCTCGAAAAAGTGATGCGAGACCGCGGGCGCGGGCGGCCCAAGCTTCATGTGGTCGAAGTAGCCGTCGAGGGACTGCATCAGGCCGTAGACAAGTCTCGCCATACTTCGGGTCTCCGAACCGAGACACTACCCGGAAGCCGGTAGTGGGCCCCTCACAGGTAAAATCTCCTTTTCCTCGCGCCTAACACCCGCGCAAGGCTGCCGCAAACGATGGACCAGGCGCATATCCGCAACTTCTGCATCATCGCGCACATCGATCATGGCAAGTCCACGCTGGCGGATCGCCTTATCGAGCGCTGCGGCGCGATCCGGGGGACTGCGCAGGAGCAAATGCTCGACTCGATGGATATCGAACGCGAGCGCGGGATCACGATCAAGATGGCGGCCGTCCGCCTCGCCTACAAGGCTAGGAACGGCGTCACCTATGAGCTGAACCTTATCGATACGCCCGGTCATGTCGACTTCACCTACGAGGTGTCCCGAGCCCTGGCTGCGTGCGAAGGCGCCTTGCTAGTCGTCGACGCCAGCCAGGGCGTCGAGGCTCAGACGATCGCAAACGCGAGCATGGCGATGAACCAGAACCTGGAGATCATTCCGGTCATCAACAAGATCGATCTTCCCCACGCCGATGTCGAACGGGCGAAGGAAGAGATCGAACATACTGTTGCCGTCGATTGTCGCGACGCGATTCCGGTTTCGGCGAAGGCGGGCATCGGAATCGAGGAGGTCCTCGAGGCGATCGTCCATCGGATCCCACCTCCGAAGGGCAACAACGCCGCGCCGCTCCGCGCTCTGATCTACGACTCCCACTTCGATTCCTACCAAGGCGCTATCGCCTACGTACGGGTAAAAGACGGCTCGGTCAAGAAGGGCGACCGGATCTTGATGATGTCGGACGGCGCCCAGTTCGACGTCGACTCGACCGGCCACTTCAGCCCCGGGCTTACCGTGAACGATGGCCTCGAAGACGGCGAAGTCGGATTCATAACAGCCGCCATGAAGTCGATCGGGGACGCCCAGGTTGGGGACACGATAACCCTTGCGTCAAAACCTGCGAGCGAGCCGCTTCCCGGCTATCGCAAGGCACTAAGCATGGTCTTTTGCGGCCTCTATCCGAGCGGCGATCAGTATGAGGAGCTTCGCGATGCCATCGAGAAGCTGCAGCTCAACGACGCCTCCCTCAACTTCGAGGCGGAGACAAGCGACGCGCTCGGTTTCGGCTTCCGTTGCGGCTTCCTCGGGCTGCTGCACATGGACATCGCACGCGAGCGGCTCGAGCGCGAATTCGATCTCGATCTCATTTTGACCGCGCCTAGCGTCGACTATCTGATCGCAAGGACGAACGGTCAGAACGAGCACATCTCGAATCCTTCGCGGTTTCCCAACCCCCACGAGCTGACGAAGATCGAGGAGCCGATTGTGAACGCGACGATCATGGTGCCTCAGGAATACGTCGGGGCCGTGATGACGCTCTGCCAGGAGCGGCGCGGAACTTATAAGAAAACCGAATACCCGACGCCCCAGCGCGTGATCCTCTACTACACGCTCCCTCTGGGCGAGATCCTTCTCGACTTCTTCGACAAGCTCAAGTCCAGCACGCGGGGCTACGCCTCGTTCGACTACGATCTCGCCGGCTATCAGGCCGCCGATCTCGTCAAAGTCGACATCATGCTAAACGGGGACGCGGTCGACGCCCTCAGCTTCATCGTCCACCGTTCGTTCTCCTATCAGCGCGGCAAGGCGATGGTGGAGCAGCTTCGGAAGGTCGTACCACGGCAGCAGTACGAAGTGCGGGTTCAGGCCGCGATCGGCCAGAAGGTGATCGCCGCGGACTCGATCAAGCCGTATCGCAAGAACGTCATCGCGAAGTGCTACGGCGGCGACATCACGCGCAAGCGAAAGCTGCTGGAGAAGCAGAAGGAAGGCAAAAAGCGGATGAAGCAGATCGGCTCGATCGAGCTTCCGCAGGAGGCTTTCCTGAGCGTGCTCAAGGTCGCGGAGTAGGCTGTCTGGGACCGCGGAATTCATTCCGCTCCAGTGAATATGTAATTGCTGACTTGGGAGTGGCTTTCGGCCATGGGAAGCGAAGGTTGGAACTCGAGACTTGCTATTCGGCTCGGTGCGGCTCAAGCTCTCCGGCAACATGGAATGAATTCCGCATCGCCTTTCAAGCGGCTATCGGTTCGGGCTCACCCGTTCAAGAATCGTGCGGCTCGCTCAGGATAGCGATGGCCGGTTGCGGCAGTCAGATCCTCCAGCTCTGCCAAATCCTGTGAGGTTAGCTCAACCTGCGTAGCGGCCGCGTTCTCCTCCAGATACCTCAGCTGTTTGGTGCCCGGAATTGGAATCAGGCTTTCGCCACGTGATAAGACCCATGCAAGAGCAACCTGTGCCGGTGTGACTTGGTGCTTACGAGCAACCGATTGGACCTGGTTGACGAGGTCCAGGTTTTTGAGGAAGTTGTCTCCCTGAAATCGAGGGTGGTTACGCCGCGCGTCGTCAGCGGAAAGGTCGGACTCCGAAGCAAACCGGCCCGCCAGGAACCCGCGACCAAGTGGCGAATAAGGGACAAAGGTGATTCCCAGCTCGTCGCACGCGGGAAGGATGTCCTTCTCCACATCCCGGGACCAAAGCGAATACTCGGTCTGCACGGCCGCAATGGGATGCACGGCATGAGCCCGCCGGATCGTTGCCGCCGCAGCTTCGCTCAGGCCGAGGTTCCTGACTTTGCCTGCGGAAACGAGTTCACTCATCGCGCCCACCGTCTCCTCGATCGGAACCAACGGATCGACCCGGTGCTGGTAATACAGGTCGACGTGATCGACTCCCAGCCTTTGCAGCGAGAGATCGCAGGTCCGTTTGACGTATTCCGGTGTTCCATCGACAATCCAGTCGACATTCGCGGCGACCTGATCCTGATGCGATGTGATCGACCGGTCGTAAACATTTCCAAACTTGGTGGCGAGAAAGACACGGCCACGATTTACGGCCAACGACTTCGAAAGCAGCTTCTCGTTGTCGCCGGCCCCATACATGTCGGCGGTATCCCAAAAGTTGATGCCCAGGTCAAGGGATCGGTCGAGCACACGGATGCACTCCTGCTCGTCGGATGGCCCGTATGCCCAAGACATCCCCATGCATCCGAGCCCGATCTCACCCACGTCGTCACGGCCGATCTTCCGCTGCTTCATAGGACTCGTACTACGCCCCGGCCTCCTTCGAAGTGACGTCGTGCAGAGCCAGTTTGGCAACCCAAGGGCCCAGGCCGCAACATTTGGTCGCTCGATCGTGGTAGAAACGCGCGGGACTCGCTCAAATCCCATATTCGAATCTGAGTTTTTTCAAATGATCCTCGCACCGCTCGCATTCGCCGTCGCTCTCCAAGCTCCCGACATCGATTACGGCAAGGCCTGGTCGGGCATCCGGTCATCGATCGAGGGCCGATACTACGCCCGCCAACAGCAGCACGATCGTATGGAGGCCCTTCTCAATAAATATGAGCCCAAGGCGAAGGCAGCCACCAACCAAGCTGAATTCGAAAAGGACGTGAACGACATGATCGCCGACTTCGGCGATTCTCACTTCTGCTTCTTCACGAAGAGCGATCAGGGCTATTACATGATGCAGTCACTGACAGGTGGAAAGTCCGAAATGCCAAACGTCGGAGCCTGGTTCAGACCGGAAGGCAGGGGGTTCGTGGTTCAAATGCTCCTAAACGGTGGACAAGCCGAAGCGGCGGGTCTGCGGAAGGGCGACGTTGTGACCTCGATCGACGGGCAACCGTTTACACCGATCGATGCGTTGGCCGACAAGGTTGGGAAGAAGGTCAAACTTGGATATGTCCGCAAAGGTTCGGCCTTGAACGCCGACGTCGACGTCAGCAAGTCGAACGGCACAGACTTCTTTCTCGATGCGACCCGTTCGAGCATCCGCGTGATCGAGAGCGGCGGCAAGAAGTACGGCTACATCCACCTTTGGACGATGTCCAACGAATCGCAAAAGAGCGCGTTGTCCGCGGCCGTGTTCGGCAAGCTCAGGAACACGGACGGATTCATCCTCGACATTCGGGACGGATTCGGAGGCCGTCCGGAGGGATTTGGCGACCCGTTCTTCCGCCCCGAAGTTCACCTGTCGTGGGAAACCCAAGGATTCACCAACGAGGAGTTGTTCGGCTATCAGCGTCCGCTCGTCGTGATCATCAATCGCGGCTCTCGCAGTGCCAAAGAGGTATTCGCCTATATCATGAAGTCGGCCAAGCGAGCGACTTTGGTGGGTGAGACGACTGCGGGAAACGTGCTCGGCACTTTCCCAAGCGCGGTCGGCGACTGGGGCTATCTGGAGATTCCCATGGTGGACGTCAAAGCAAACGGCGTAAGGCTCGAAAAAGTTGGGGTCTCGCCTGATGATCCGGTCGCGAAGGAATTCGACGATCAAGGCAACGACCTGTATCTCGCCGAAGCCTTGAAGGTTCTCTCGAAAAAGTAGCGCAGAGCCGGCGGCCCGGCAGGTGCATCAGAGCGCGCTGAAGATGCAATGCTAATAGACCGGTCCGCCGGCCTTATGATCCGTCTACCCCCGAAGTACGCGTTGCCAAAGAGCCCGATCGGGTTGGCGGATGCCGCACTGCTTTTCGGGCTGTTTCTGACCTTCTACATCGTTGCCAAGGTCGGCTCCGGATTCTTCGTTGCCTTCAGACCGCCGAACACGCTACCGAGCGTCAGCCTCGATCCGGCGAACCTGCCCTATTACGCGATCCGCTCGACGATGCGGATGTTCATCGCGCTCTCGATTTCCGTGGTCTTCACCCTGGCATACGGATACGCGGCGGCCAAGAGCAGGCTCGCCGAAAAGCTCCTCGTCCCCTTACTCGACGTCCTTCAATCGGTCCCGGTGCTTGGATTCCTTTCGGTCACCGTAACCGCGTTCATCGCGCTGTTTCCAGGAAGCCTCCTCGGCCTCGAATGCGCATCGATCTTCGCGATCTTCACCGGCCAGGCCTGGAACATGACGTTCTCGTTTTATCACTCCTTGATCACCTTGCCCAAGGAGTTGGACGAAGCGGCAAGCGTATTCCAGTTTTCGAAGTGGCGGCGATTCGTGTCGATCGAGGTTCCGGCGTCGATGATAGGCCTGGTTTGGAACGGCATGATGAGCTTCGGCGGAGGCTGGTTCTTCGTCGCGGCCAGCGAGTCGATCAGCGTTCTCAACAAGCAGTACACGCTTCCCGGCATCGGATCGTACGTCGCCAAGGCGGTGGCTGAGAAGGATTTGCACAAGCTCGGCCTCGCGATTTTAACGATGGTTGTCGTGATCGTGGCGGTCGACCAGCTGTTTTGGCGCCCGGTGGTAGCGTGGTCGGAAAAGTTTCGCATGGATCGGAGCGCGGCTGCGACGCAGGCTCACTCCTGGCTGCTCGACGTCCTGAGGGCGGCAAAACTTCCCAGAACGCTCAATCGCTACTGGAGGCGCCTACAAACCCGGCTTTTAAAGTGGCGCCTTCCTCAAGTCAGGGCTCCATTCAAGGTCCCGGTGCGGTTTCGCCTGAAGGTCAACGCCGATCTGCTATTTGGAGTGGTGCTTGGAGGCATCGTCGTCGTCGCGATCTACGAGGGGGCTCGCTTCATCACCACCGAGGTGGGTCCCAGCGAAGTCGGCCTCGCGCTATGGTACGGCCTACTCACCCTCCTCAGAGTAATCGCGATGCTGATCTTCGCAACGGTCGTGTGGACGCCGATCGGCGTCGCGATCGGATCGAATCCCCGGCTCGCTCGGATTGCCCAGCCGGTCGTCCTGCTGTGCGCGTCTTTTCCGGCCAATTTCATCTTCCCGGCGGCCACGATCCTATTCCTCAAGATCGGCCTGAGCCTGAACTGGGGCTCGATGCTACTCATGGCGCTTGGCGCCCAGTGGTATGTGCTCTTCAACACGATCGCGGGCGCAATGGCAATCCCCAACGACCTTCGCGAGATGACCATCAACATGAGGCTCACCGGATGGAATCGGTGGCAGAAGCTGATCATTCCGGCCATCTTCCCGGCGTGGGTTACCGGGGCGATCACGGCATCGGGAGGGGCGTGGAACGCGAGCATCGTCGCAGAAGTCGTTACCTGGGGGGACAAAACTCTTCGCGCCCACGGCCTTGGCAGCTACATCGCCAAGGCGACGGAGATCGGCGACTGGCCCAGAATCGTTCTTGGAGTCACGCTGATGTGCGTCTTCGTTGTGGGAATCAATCGACTCGTGTGGCGCCGGCTGTACGCTCTTGCGGAATCCAGATACCGTCTGGGATGACATCCCTCGGCGATCTCCTACTTTCTAACGACTTTTGGCCTAGCCAGGACCGTCTTCCTACTACAAAGGGAACTACGTGGACTGTAGACCGTTCTATGAAAAGAGATGCCGCGCTGTTGTGCGAGGCTTTAAGGTAGGATGCACGAACGCCTGCCTGGTCCAAAAGGAGAACGAGACCGGCGGACGCCTAAGGAAAGCCTTATGCGAACCGACCATTTAGAGCTGAGGGTCGCCACGGATGAACGACCCGCAAACGACCTCGCGGTTGTGTCAGTCTTCACGGAGTCAGAAGATATGGATCGTCAGGGCAAGTCGAATGGTAAGGTAGACCCCCGGTTAGAAAAGGTGTTCGGTCGCGGCGGATCGCGTCTACATTTTGTCCCCGCAAATTCAGTTGAGTCCGCATTTAAGCGCTTTCTCAGCTCGGTTGGAGGCTCGCCGCAAGAGCTGGAGCTACCGACGGAGGAAGAGGCTCGCCGGCTTCTTCTAAGCAACTTTCCTGGCGCGAGGCTATAAGCCAATAATAGAGCCAGAAAAGTATGGTACAAACAGGGTCTCGTGGACATCGTTGTCGTCGATACCTGCTTAATGCAGCAGCTGGTCGCGAAGGGTCCGAGGGCCATCCAGCGCCTCCGCGCGCAACTGTACGATCCCTGGCTTGTCTTCCTTATCGCAAGCATTCCGACGGTCTATCAGAATCTGTTCGAAGCGCCTTGGATAAGGACTGCCTCGGGCGAAGTTGATCACCAACGACTGGCAAGGCTTTTCATAGAATTCGTACACAACGCCGGCAACCAGGGCCACCACGGCGCCGCGTTCCTCGACTGGTCCGAGGACTTCATGCTTAATTTTCTTGAAGGGGGAAGGATGGTTGACGGCAACTTGAATGCAACCGACCTTTATGTGGTGGCGGCAGCGATCACGTTGCAGGAATTGGCAGCGATGGAAGGCTCGGGCGCTACGGTTCGATTCTGCTCGTACCGGCACGACCAATATAGTGCGGTGTTCCCCCATGCCGAGCCACCGCCAGATCTCTAGCTTCGCGATATGCTCCGGAGCTGGCAGCCGGCATTGTGGGGGCTGAATCCGATTGCAGGCAAACTCGGAATGACGAAGAGCATTGGGTGCACCAGCCCGGCGCAGTCCTCTACAATAGAGAGGTGGCCGGCGCAAAGGATCCGCTTCTAGTCGTCGAGAACGTCGCCAAGACGTATCCCCGGCCCGAATCAGGTGGCTCGTTCACCGTCCTCGACGACATCAACCTTACGGTGATGCCGGGCGAAATCGTCGCCCTCCTTGGAAGGAGCGGCAGTGGCAAAAGCACTCTGCTGCGTTCAGTAGCGGGGCTGATCAAGCCATCCAAGGGAGTGGTCTACAGCGGCGGCCGGCTTGTCAATCAGCCGAACCCGGACGTCTCAATGGTGTTTCAGAGTTTCGCTCTGCTTCCCTGGTTGACGGTGATCGAGAATGTCGAGGTTGGCCTCGAAGTCCAGCACCTCGACAGACGCCAGGTGAGAAAGAGATCGTTGGAAGCCCTCCGCCTTGTCGGACTGGATGGATTTGAAAACGCCTATCCGCGCGAGCTTTCCGGAGGCATGCAGCAGCGGGTGGGTTTCGCTCGAGCGTTCGTGGTACGCCCCCGGATCCTGCTGCTAGACGAACCGTTCAGCGCCCTCGACGTCTTGACCGCCGAAAACCTGCGAGGCGAAATCGGAGATCTTTGGGAGGCCGGAAACTTTCCGGCGGAGAGCGTGGTTCTCGTGACCCACAACATCGAAGAGGCGATTATGCTTGCCGACCGTGTGGTCGTGATGTCTTCGAATCCGGGCCGGATCAGAGGCGAGATCAGGATCAGAATGAGCCGCCCGCGACAGCGAACCAGCAACGCTTTTCGGGCGATGGCGGATCACATCTACACGATCATGACGAACCCCGACACCAAGATCGGCCCGGTTCGCGTCGGCCCGGCCAGGATCGAGGCCCAACCACTGCCACATACTCGTCCGGGAGCGATCAGCGGCCTCCTGGAAATGATCGAGGAATACGGCGGCAAGGACGATGTGGCGGTCATCTCCCAAAAGCTTCGCATCGAGGCCGACGATCTACTTCCCATCCTCGATGCGGCCGTGCTTCTGGGCTTCGCAGAAGTCAGCCAAGGTGACGCCACGCTTACGGAGATCGGGCGCCGGTTCGCCGACGCCGAAGTCGAGGAGGCGCGCAAGATATTTCGCGTCCAGGTTTTGGAGCACGCGCCATTGGTGAGGACGATGTACGAAGCTCTCAGGCAATCCAAGGATGACCACTTGCACGACGACTTCTTCATCGACATTCTCGACGAAAGTTTTAGCGAAAAGGAAGCCCGCGAGCAGTTCGACACGGCCGTTAACTGGGGCCGCTACGCCGACCTCTTCGAGTACGACTTGGACGAACATGAGCTACGTCTGGCGGTCGAAGACAACGAGCAGCAGGGCTCGGGATAGACAAGAATAGGTAGACATCTGATACCATAGGCAAGAAATGATCGGGCGCATTCGGGGAGAACTGATCGAGATAGCAGGGAATCTGGCGGTGGTCGACTGCGGCGGAGTCGGATATGAAGTCGCCGTACCGGAAGCCGTCCTGGTTCAGCTGCCTCCTCCCGGTGAGCCGGTCGATCTGCTCACCCGCCAGATCTTTCGCGAGGACGGAGTGTCACTCTACGGGTTTCTCCAGCCCTTCCAACGGAGGCTCTTCGACCTGCTTCTCACGGTCAAGGGTTGCGGCCCGAAGGTCGGGCTCGCTCTCATCGGCCAACTTGGCGAGGAGGCGGTGGCGAGCGCGATCCTGGTGGAGGATCCGAGGGTTCTCGCCCGGGCCACGGGCGTCGGCCCGCGGCTCGCGGAACGGATCGTCCTCGAACTGAAGGACAAGATGCAGGAGGAGGCCGTCATGCGCAAGATCGAAGCTTCGATCCCTCCAGCAAGAGTCGCGGCTACGGTGTCTGACGAACTCGTGGAGGCATTGCTTGCTCTCGGCTACACGCGGCGAGAGGCCGAATCCGCCGCATCCGGAGCTCGCACGGAAGCCGAGGGCGTGGAGGATCAGCTCAAGATCGCCCTGAGGTCGCTCCAGCGATGAGACAGAACGACGAATTGAGCCCCGAACGCCGGCCAGAGGACGCTTGGAACGAGTTGTCCCTAAGACCCAAGCGTCTCACCGAGTTCGTCGGGCAGGAGCAATTGAAGTCGAATCTATCGATTTTCCTAACGGCGGCGAAGCAGCGCGCGGAGCCTCTCGATCATCTGCTTTTGTACGGCCCTCCGGGACTTGGCAAGACCACCCTGGCTCACATCGTCGCCACCGAGATGGACGCGCAAATCCACGTGACGAGCGGCCCGGCCGTCGAGCGCCCCGGCGATCTTGTCGGCATCCTCACCAACCTTGAGGACGGCGCCGTATTGTTCATCGACGAGATCCATCGTTTGAGCCGCACGGTCGAGGAGATCCTCTATCCCGCCATGGAAGACCATAAGGTCGACATCCTGATCGGCAAGGGTCCCGCCGCCAGGTCGATCCGGCTCGACGTGCGGCCCTTTACGGTCATCGGCGCCACCACCCGCCAGGGACTGTTAACGGGGCCGCTTCGGGACCGCTTCGGGATCGTCTGTCACTTCCAATTCTATGGCGAGGACGCCCTTTTCGAGATCATCAGCCGCTCGGCCAGGATTCTTGGGTATCCCATCGCCAAAGACGGCGCCGAAGAAATCGCCCGCCGTGCCCGCGGCACTCCTCGGATTGCGAATCGACTCCTGCGGCGAGTCCGCGATTTCGCCCAAGTTGATGGCCTCGACGCGATCCACAAGCCGATCGTCGACAAAGCCGCGGTGGCGCTTGAAGTCGACGATCTGGGTCTCGATCGGATCGACCGCACGATTCTGCGGGTCATGATCGAAAAGTATCGCGGGGGTCCCGTCGGCCTCGATACGCTCGCAGCGTCGACGGGAGAGGACGCGACGACGATCGAGGATGTCTACGAGCCTTACCTGCTCCAGCAGGGCCTGATTCAGCGCACGCCTAGAGGACGGTCGGTAACCGATGGAGCCTACAAGCACCTTGGCCTCGCTCCGCCCAAGCCGCCTCCCGACGCCGGAGGTCTGTTTGGATAGATGGGCGCCCCCGGAGTTGTCGATAGGCGGGTACCGTAACCAACGAGCGAGACACAAATGAGTGAAGGATTGCAGGAAACCGGGTTCCCGACCGTCTACGAATGGCACGCCAAGCTGCTCGAAGAGGCAGCCAAGAATCTGGCATTTTGGGTGTCGACGACTTCCGAGGACAGACTTGGCTGGCAGCCCAAAGCCGAGGGCGAGGATTCGAAGGCGCGCACCATCTACGATCAAATTCACGAGTGCGCCCAGGTCAACCGGCGGATGGCGAGTCTTCTATCCGGAGCAAAGCCGGGGGAGTGGATTGCCGATCCAAGTTACGGAAGCGGGAAAGAGGCTCAGCACGATCTCAAGGTAAGTACCGCCGAACTCGCCGCTGTGGTCCGTCGACTCGATGACGGAGCCCTCGAACGCGATTATCCGGGCAGGAACGGACCCGTCAAGGGCTCCTTTCTGCTGTCCCTCAGCCTAGGCAACATGTACTACCATGGTGGTCAGATCAACCAGATTCAGCTCCTCTATGGAGACGAAGAATTCCGGTTTCCGGACAAATAGCCGGCTGCCCTACAAAAGACCAAGAATGATCTCGGCAAGGCTTCGGTCGTCCGAAACAACGAACTTGACGTCTCCGTAGCCGTCGCGGAGCAGTCTTGCCGCGTGCTCCTGCCCCGGACCAGGGGTCAGTTTGTAGCCGGATTCGGTCCGAGCGACTTCTACGAGCAGCGAATCGACCAGGGAGCGAACGCCCACCGTTCGTTCGCTTTCGATCGTGAGGCTCCTTTGGCTACGTTCGCTGGCGAGTTTCGAAACCGAGCCAGCGTACGCCGGCCTGCTTGCTTTCAACGCAACGACGAAATCGAACTGGGAAACGAGATCGAGGCAATTCGTCGCGACAATTGCCACGGAACCGTGCCCACATCGATCTCGGACCAACTGCATCGCTTGAGCTCGGATCCACGGATCAAGCCGGTCCAGATTCTCATCGAGGACGATCAACCCCGAGGCGCCCATGAAGGTCTCGACGAGGTCGCACGCGGCAATTTGGGCGGGCGCCAGCTCCGAGATAAGTTTCTGGCGCGCGTCCCAAAGGCCAAGGTTGGACAGCACGTCGGTGGCCAACTGTGCCCGATTGGCGCCTTTCGTGTGACTCAGATCTTGGGGCCGGAGTTTGCGATTGCACGGCTCCGGAACCAACAAGCGAGATGGACGGTCGACGGTTCCCCGGGTGGCCGTTTCGGCTCCTGAGGCGACCCTCAAGAGCCGGCTCTTGCCGCAACTCGCTCGGCCCACGACACAAAGGGTTTGACCGGGCTCGAGCACCATGGACAAGGTCGGGCCGTCCTTGACAAGACCGACTTGGTCGAAAACAAGCGACATCAACCGAGTACCAGCAGCTCTTTTGGAGAATGAGTCAGGATCTCGACTCCCGAATCCGTGATGACGACGTCGTCTTCGATTCGGACGCCGCCGAAGCCCGGAATGTACACGCCTGGTTCAACCGTCCAGATTTGGTCGATGTCGAGGACGTTCTTGCTCGAGGCATTCATCCGACCCGAGTCGTGGACCAGCTTGCCGAGGCCGTGCCCCAGCCCATGTCCGAAATACGCGGCGTAATCGCCCATCGCCTCTCGCGCTATCCGATCAACCTCAGATGCTTTGACACCGGGCCTCATTGCGTCGAGCGCCGCGAGCTGGGATGCTAGGACAGTTTGATAGACCTCGCGATGGCGGTCTGTGGCCTCTCCGATCACGACCGTCCGCGTAATGTCGCTGCAATAGTCGTCGAGCTTTGCGCCAAAATCGAGGGTCAGGAAATCTCCCCGTTCCAGCTTCTTCTCGCTTGCCCGACCATGGGGCCGGGCGCTTCTCTTGCCGCTGACAACGATGGGAGGGAAGGCGAGATCGGCGCCGTTCCGCCGGAAAAAGAATTCGATGTCCAATCCTATGTCGAACTCGGTCACGCCGGCTTGGATCATCCGTCGAACGTGGTCGAAACAGGCATCAGCGAGCTTGCACGCCTCGCGCGTTTTCTCGATTTCTTCTGAAGTCTTGACCATCCGCAGATCCGGAAAGATCTCCTCGATTGGAATCAGCTGGGTTCCGTTGAACTTTTCGGCCAGTTTGCGGTGGGAGCTATAGGTGATCGCGTCCGCCTCAAAGCCGATCTGACGAAGTCCCATTTCCGAAGCCTGCTTCGCGAGAAACTCATTGGCGTCCATTTTCGAGTCGTAAATCGCGATTGGGACCCCAGGAACCTGCTCCTGAGCTTGAAGTGTGTAGCGGCTGTCGGTCACGAAGCGCTGCTCGGTCGGCGTGATGAATAGAAAGCCATTCGAGCCGGAGAACCCGGTTGCCCATTGCACGTTGTCGATTTGGCTGACCAGGAGCGCGGGAATCTGTTTCTCCGCCATTACGGCTCGTAGCTTGTCGATGTTTGCCATCAGATCACCTCCCGTTCCACGTTCAAAATGGCTTCCAGCGCGAGGATGTAGCCGTAGCCTCCAAATCCAACAATCTGGCCCAGGGTGATCGGAGCAATCACCGAGTGCCTTCTAAACTCCTCGCGAGCATGGACGTTGCTGAGATGAACCTCCACGACCGGCAGCCTCAAACCCACGAGAGCGTCCCGAAGAGCAATCGAATAGTGAGTAAGTCCGCCCGGATTGATCACAACTGCGTCGGCCCATTTCCGGTGCTCTTGAAGGGTATCGATGAGGGTTCCCTCGGAATTGGATTGAAGGATCCGAATCTCGACGCCCAATCGGTCGGCCGCCGCCTTCAGATCGCCGTCGATCTCATCCAAGGGCTTCTTGCCGTAAACGTCTGGCTCCCGAAAGCCGGTCAGGTTAAGGTTCGGCCCGTGGAGCACGAGCACTCGGAAGCTTTGGGCGGCGTTCAACCTTTCGCCTCCTGCGCGTTGGTCGGGTTGGACATCTCGTCCTCCGGCAAAAGGTGCGGGATGTCGTCGACGACCGGGAACCGGTGGCCGGCTTTTGTACAAATCAAGACGTCTCCCTCCTGTCTCAAGGGGGGCCTCTCATCGCATATTGGGCATGCCAGGATGGCAAGAAACTCCGCGTCAATCATCTACGCAACTCCCTCCGCAACCTCCCGATAAACTTCCATCGTTAGCTGCGCGGTCTTCTCCCAACTGAATTCAGCGAGCCTTGCTCGCCCCCTGCCCTTCAGGTCGTCCAGCTTACTCGAATCGTTCATGAGCTTCAGGATCGCCGCGGTCCAGTCCTTCCAGCGCCGGCTATGCATCACGATCGCCGCATCGCCCGCGACTTCTGGAAGGGCTCCGCCATCGCTGCACATCACCGGGCAACCGCAAGCGAACGCTTCGAGCAGTGGCAAACCGAACCCCTCGTGAAGACTGGGCGCCAGGTAGAGAGATGCATGGCGGTAAAGGGCGCTGAGGGTGTCGTTGTCAACATATCCGGTCAGCTTCGTGTTAGGTCGAACATCCTCGTCACCCCAACCCGGCTTCCCCGTAATGACCAACGGGTAGGGTGTCTGAGCGGCGGCGGAGATGGCAAGCTGCATGTTCTTCCGAGGCCACCGCGTGCCGACCGTGAGGAGGTAGGGCTCACGCAGGCCGAAGAGCTCTCTGACGTCGACCGTCGAGTCGGGCTTGATGTGGATAGGGCAGGCCTCTGGGATCGCCGTCGTCTTGCCTCTGGCGGCTGGAATAAACCGCTCGATCTCTTCTTTACTCGTCTGCGACACTGCGATGACCCGCCTGGCTCTCTTCACCGAGGCCGAGATGAAGCGCTGGAGGACGAAGAGGTCGCGAGGCTTAAACCATTGCGGGCCGATAAAGAACGACACGTCGTGGATCGTGGTCACTCCGATCCTGCCGGCGAGCGGACTCAAGTTATATTGGCTGTGCAACACTTGGGCTCCGGCTCGGCGCGCGGCAAGCGGCAACGAGAGGAGATTCCACCACCTTAGATTCGAGCCCGGAACGACGAGCCAGCGAAACTTATCGGATTCGGGAATCTCGGGCGGTTGAGGGGCGTTGGAGAGAAGCAGGAATCGTGCATTGGGCGATATCCGGGACAGACCGTAAAGCAGGCCTGACCAGTAAGAACTGTCGCCGGTGGAAGCTCCGGCTGCGAGCCGAGCGTCGATGGCCACCAGGGGCTCGCTCATCTGGTACATATCCTGCTTGACATAAAATAGAACTGATTTCTAGGAACGATCATGAAGAAACGAAAGACGCCCATATTGCTGCTCTCGCTGCTCATTGTGCTTGTAGTCGGCGTGGTCGGCTTCACCATGTACCAAAGCACCCCACCAAAACCGCCCGGACCTGAGAATCCCACGTCTCAAGGACGTGACGCACCATCCGCCGACACGCTCAAGACTGCCGTCAAGAGTGCGACCGCGACTTCGACCGGGCCAAGCCGGCCGCCTGCGCCGCAGCAAAACCTTCCTGACGACCAGCCGACGATCGGGGTCGCTTCGAGATCGGGTTCGTTTACCAAACCGAAGCCAGACACCAACGGCAGAACAGGTAGCCATTGGTACAACAATAACTAGAGGCCTTCTCTCGCTTTGGCGGCGACGACCAGCCTTCCATCCGGCGTGACTACTCGGTCGAACGCCGCCCCGTAGGCCTTGTCCAGAGTCTCGCTGCGGAGAAGCTCACTTATCGGCTCTGTTGCAGATGCCCGCGCGTTTGCGATCAGCAAGCCTCGGTCGGCCATGATACCGGCGATCGCCAGATCGTGCAGTGCTACAAGCAGCCCCTTTCCCGACGCAGCCATGTCTCGCACGAGACCGGTGATAGAAACCTGGTATTTGGGATCGAGATGGGAGGTTGGCTCGTCGAGAAACAGAACGGGAGTCTGCTGAGCCAGCGCGCGGGCAATCAAGACTCGCTGCTTTTCGCCGCCGCTCAGCTCGGTTACCGGCCGATTCCGCAGATCGTAGCATCCTGCTTGTTCCATCGCTTGCTTGGCCGCTTCCTTGTCCTCAGCTGTGTCGAAGAATCCGTTCGATAGCGGAAGACGTCCCATGGTGACGACTTCATCGACTGTAAAGTCGAATGGGCAAACCTCTTCCTGAGGTACGAAGCCGATGCGTTGGGCTACTTCTCGCGGCGACAAAGAATCGAGAACCGCGCTTTGGATTCGGATCTTTCCAGCGATCGTGGGGACGATACCTCCGAGCGTCTTCATCAGCGTGCTCTTGCCGCCCCCGTTTGGCCCCAGCAAGGCCACAACCTCGCCGGGGTCGATACTCAGGGAGACATCCGACACAACCGGACGGCCGTGGTACCCGGCGGAAACTCCTTCGCACTCCAGCAAAGCACTCAAATCCGAGCGTCACCTAGATCCATCATTCAAAAAGTCACTGAATCTCCTCGATCAGCCCGCTGCTGAAAACGCGGAAGAGGGCCGCGTACTCGCCATTTGCGTCCATCAGCTCCTTGTGAGACCCGTACTCGACGACTTGCCCGCGTCGTAGGTAGAGAATCTTGTCAGCCCGGGCTGCCGTGGTCAGACGGTGGGCGATGAAGATCGTGGTCCGGGAACGCATCACTTCTTCGAGAGCCGCGGTCACCGCCTTTTCGCTGGTCGCATCGAGAGCGGAGGTTGCCTCGTCCAACAGCAAAATCGTCGGCTTGCGAACTAGAGCCCTTGCGATCGCGACTCGTTGCCTTTCGCCACCGCTCAACCCCATTCCCAGCTCACCGATCTCCGAGTCGTAGCGTCCCTCGAACCGGCTCACGAATTCTTCGGCGTGGGCCATCGCGCCCGCTTCGGCGATATCGGTCTGGGATGCGTCGGGAGCTCCCATGCCGATGTTTTCCGCGATCGATCCCGCGAACAAAAACGTATGCTGCGGGACAACCCCGATCTGGCTGCGGAGCCACTCGGTTTTCAGCTCCCTCAGGTCAACGCCGTCGAAGGTGATCCTGCCCGAGGTGGGATCGTAAAACCTTAGGACGAGGTCGGCGATGGTGCTCTTACCCGCCCCGCTGGGACCGACCAGGGCCAATGAAGTGCCGGGATCGAGAGTGAAATCGACGTTTTGCAGGGCCGGCGTTCCATCCGGGTATTGGAAGCTCACGTTCTCGAATTGAATGCGGCCATGGGGAGCGGCAATCGTCTCGAGGCCCTGCCGGTGGATATGCTCGTCAGGCACGTCGAGGATTTCTGAGTAGATCCTGTCCGACGCTGCTTGAGCTTGGCCAAACGTCGTGTTCACGTTACCGAGGTTCCTGGCGCCCTGGTTGATCACGTCCAGAGCGTAAACCAAAGCGGCAATATCGGCAACCTGCAGGGTCCCCGAGTAGGCAAGCCAGCCGCAGATGTACATCACGGTCGCGAGAGCCGCTGCGCCGATCAGCTCGACGAGCGGCCTGAGCGTCGCCAACCGCTTCACCGCGTTCATCTGACTTCGGAAGCTTTTGTCGACGAGCTTCTTGTAGTTTCCAAGGACGACCGCCTCCGCGTTAAACGCCTTCACAACACGCGTGCCCTGCAGGGCTTCCTGGGATTGGGCGTTGAGTGTCGAAAGGTCGTGCTGGACTTCGGACTGCGCACGCTTCATCTTTCGCGAGTTTCGCTGGATCACATAGGCGAGAACCGGGATGAAGAACATCGTGACGAGGCCGAGCTGCCATTGCATCCAGAAAATGTAAGCGAACGACCCAACGCCTCGAATCGGCGCGTCGATCGAGTCGCGGATGACCATCACCGCATTCTGGTAGACGTTAACGTCGTTAGTAAGAACGCTCTGGATAGCGCCCGATCGCTTCTCGTTGAAGTAACTGATCGGTAAGCGCTGTAGCTTAGCGAAAATCCGGAGCCGCAGATCGTTGGCGAGCCGATTCGAGGCGAAGCTGAGGTAGTAGGTCTGCCCCCGCGTGAACCAATACTTGAGCGCATACAAAACGACTACGGCGATACAGATCTGACCAAGGAAACTCAAGGCATCCAGCGGTTGCCTCGCCACTCGCTTGACCTTGGCCTGCGCGGCTGAGATGACCGAGCCGAGACGCCCGGCCGGGACGCCGAGATCCTTCGCCACGATTTCGACTTCGTCGGGCCGAAGCCGGTTGATTCTCCCGTTCTCTACCTTCACAAACTCCTTGTGAAGCTCGATTTGCGGTATTTGCAGCTGACGGCTGATCTCGTTCAGCTCTTCCTGAGTTACGACGCTCTGCTCGCCGATGTGGCCCGCGTCGTTGATCGCAAGCAGGCTCCACCGGATGAGGGGAATCGTCGTCGTCGTCAAGAGCGACGTGATGACGACACAGATCAGACCCTTGACGATCGGCCGTCGCTGCGTACGCAGATCGGCCGCCAGCCGGCGGTCGAAGCGCTTGAAGAGATTCAGCTTCTTCAGCCAGGTGTTGGAGCTAGAACTCGGCATGCCCCGGAGTCCGGTGGAACGGGATCACATCACGGATGTTCTTCATTCCGGTCACATACATCAGCAGCCGCTCGAAGCCGAGTCCGAACCCGGCATGCGGCGCCGAACCGAACCGGCGCAGGTCCAGATACCACCAATACGGTTCGAGCGGCAATCCAGATTCGAGGATGCGACGCTCGAGGACGTCGTAGCGTTCCTCCCTTTGCGATCCCCCGATAATCTCTCCGATCCTCGGAGCGAGAACATCCATGGCGCGAACCGTCTTGCCGTCGTCGTTCGCACGCATGTAAAAGGCCTTGATCTCCTTCGGATAGTCGGTGAGGATGACCGGGCGCCCAACCTTGGTTTCGGTCAGCCATCGCTCATGTTCGCTTTGGAGATCCGCTCCCCAGAAGACCGGAAACTCCCACGATTCGCCGCTGCCTTCGAGGAGCGTGACCGCTTCCGAGTAGGTCATCCGCTCGAATCCGCTTTCGACGACGTGGTGGAGCGTCTTCAGAAGTTCCGGCTCGATCCGCTGGTTGAAGAATTCGAGGTCCTGGGCGCTCTTGTCGAGAAGATGGCCGATGACCTCTTTGAGAAACTCCTCGGCTAGGTTCATGTTGCCCTCGAGATCGCAAAACGCCATTTCGGGCTCGACCATCCAAAACTCGGCGAGGTGCCGGCTCGTGCTGCTGTTTTCCGCCCTAAACGTCGGGCCGAACGTGTAGACATTGGTGAGACCGAGGGCCAGTGCCTCGGCCTCCAGCTGACCGCTTACGGTCAGGTAGGCCGGCTTAGCGAAGAAGTCCGTGGCCGGATCCTGATTCGTCAGAACCCACCGGGTGTCCGATCCGGCCGTATGCTCCGATTCGACGGAGCAGGACTGCAGGAGTGTGCTGACTGCGAACATCGCGCCGGCTCCTTCACAATCGCTTGCCGTAATAATCGGGGTCTGGATGTACTGAAATCCTCGATTCTCGAAGAATCGGTGGATTGCCCAGGCGGCTTGGTGGCGGACCCGGAAGACGGCGCCGAACGTGTTTCCGCGCCCTCTTAGATGAGCGATCTCGCGGAGAAACTCCCAAGTCGCGCCTTTCTTCTGCATCGGATACGAGGCGGGATCGGCCGGTCCGAAGATCTCCGCGCCGGACGCCGAGAGCTCGACCGCTTGCCCTGCCGCCGGAGACTCGACGATCACGCCGTCAAAGCGGGCGCAAGCTCCGGTTGTCAGCTGCTTGAGAGTCTCCTCGTCGAGGGCGCCTTCGTTAACGACGACCTGAAGGTCCTTGAAACATGATCCGTCGCTGATCTGAACGAACGAAATGCCTTTGCTGTCTCGCCTCGTCTTAACCCAACCGTAGGCCGACGCTTGCGTCCCCGGCGCGAGATCGAAGAGGTCGCGCAGGTAAGTTCGCCGGTAGTCCATTTGAGCCAGGAGTCTACCGTGACGTCTGACGATAGGCGAGAAGCTGCGACTTTGCGACCTTACCAACCTGCTCCAAATGTCCCATCCAGCCTTTGCGGTACGGTTTGAGTGCATCGCGGATCGCCTCCGCGACCGCGAGGTCGCGGAACCATTTGTGGTTCGCGGCGACGATCCGCCACGGCGCGACATTGGTGCTGCATTTCTTCAGGGCGTCCTCGTAGGCCTCGGTGTAGTCGTCCCAGAGCTCACGCTCCTTCCAGTCGCCGACCGATAACTTCCACGCCTTCGTATCGTCCTGCTCGCGGGCGAGCAGCCGCTCTTCCTGTTCCTTCTTCGAAATGTGCAGATAGAACTTGACGATCACCGTGTTCGAACGGCAGAGCAGTTGCTCGAAGCGATTGATCTCGTCGTACCGCTCCTTCCAGACCGGCTTAGGGGCCAACGCGTGCACGCGAACGACGATGACGTCCTCATAGTGGGATCGGTTGAACAAGGCGATTTCGCCTACGCCCGGGGTTTCACGGTGAACTCGCCACAAGAAATCGTGTGCCGCCTCGTCCAGGGTTGGGACCTTGAAGTAGTTCACACGGCAGCCCTGAACGTTCGTATAACTCAGGACTCGGTTGATCGCCCCGTCTTTGCCGGCGGTGTCGCGCCCCTGGAAGACGCATAGCAGAGCCGTCTGCTTCGCCGCATACATCAACTCCTGCAGCTCCTCGATCTCGGCGGCAATATGGGCCAGCTTGGTCTGCGCTTCCTCTTTGTCGAGCCCGTCGTGATGATCGGGGTCGTAGTCGTCGAGCTTTACGCTCGAGTCCGGATCGACGATCCATGCGTGTGGCATAGGGGGATGATGACAGGCATCACGACCCGCCCCAGGCGGCGGTCGCAAACTTCTCCAGATCGCTGTAGTTTCCAACCCAAGTGGTATACATCACACCGACCACTCCCTTGACCTTCTTGGCATCGTTCAACCAGGTCCTGATCTCGGTCGGGTCGTGGTCGTAGTACCCGGCGAGGATCTGCCGATGGCCAAGCCCGGCGAAGAAGGGCATGTCCTTGGCTCGCGCCGCGTAATACCAGTCGACGACGACGACACCGGCGGGGAGCCCCTTCCATGAGCCCGCGAGGTCGCCCCGGAAGTTGTAATAGTCCTTGTGGGCGTTATGGAACGGGTCGAACATGTCGCTCCACACGTACACTTCCGCCCCTGGATGCGCGGCCCGGAGGATATTGAATGACTTGAGCGCGTTTTCGGCCAGCAACGCTCCCGCGTCCAACCCGTGAGCCTGGCATGAATCATCCCAATTTCCCGCTCTGATTTCGTCGTGCGACATGAAGAATCCATTGGGATGGAACAGCGCTTCGATCCGTTTCGCCTCGTCCCGCTCGACTTCATAGGTCTTGGGATCGCTCATACAGACGGCAACCTGGTTGTCGGCCGTGATCAGCGCATGGTCGAAGTCCACCAGCAACTTCTGGCCCTCCTTGATCCTTGATCCCGGTAGGATCCGGATCGGGTAGGGAGCGTGGTAGACCTCGAACGCACCCGGCCACGGAATGTTGCCCATGCGCGCGTCGGCAATCTGCGCGTAATCCGTGCCTTCAGCGTACGTCGTTCCATCTTCGCTTCGCACGTGAACGGGACATGAGTCCCGGCGAATCACATTCAGCAGGCCGACTTCTTCGAGCTTGACGTCATCGATCCAGAACGTACCCTTGTTTCCATCCCAGAGGCCGAGATAGATCCGGGCGGCGGTCGAATCGGAGCTGTTGAAAGTGACCTCGACTCGCGTCCAGTCCTGGGTTGGCTTGATGTGCACCTCCTGAGTCGTCAGGGAATGCATTTGAGGATCGAACACGCGCATCGCGAAGTTGCCGGTTCGATCGATGCCGTCCGTTTTGACCCATGCTGCGACGTGATACTGGCGATGCGGAGTGACTGGGACCTCCTGTTCTATTCGGTAATTGGCACCCGGCGTCAGGTTCGAGAACCGTAGCGACTGACTTCCGCTGTGTTTGAACTGGGTGTCAATAAAAGAACTCGTCCCGATCGCGTCCTGAAAGCCCATGCCCGAGACCCGGTCTCCGATCGCCTGTTCCATTCCGCCGTTCTTGTATGTCTCGGCCGGATTCGGCACAAGGTCGGCGAGGCCATTGTGGACCAGGAACGGTGCGTTGCGAACCGGCTGGCCCTCAACCAAATTCGGATCGTTGGCGAGCATCCCCTCCGCATAGCCGATTGGAAACACGCAGGGGATGATCTCCATTCCGTCTGCCCGACAGGCTGCGATTAGTCTCTTCGCATTCGTGAAGTAGAAGTCAGGTACGCCTGCCAGTCGCTGCAACTTCGAGTCAGCGAGAACGATCCCGTTGTAGCCGATGCCCTTCGCCCGCCTCATGAGGTCGATCACCTTGTCGACGTTGGCCGCTATTTGCAGATTCGACGCGACGTACACCCAGCGGTATCTCGGGCGGACGGTTTGGTTGCCGATCGTCGACTGGCGGAATGCGACGGCCGCTAGGATGGTAAGCACCATGTCCTATCCTAGCCCGACGAAGGGGTCTACGATAAGAACCAACTCTCGACACCGTCCGTGGGGGTGTCAGCCACTCTTAACGCGTAGCACACAGCGCCCAAGCCGGAGCTCGTCGCCTTCCTTCAGAGGCGAAGTCGTTGAGATCGAGACATTGTTCACAAAGGTGCCATTCGACGAACCTAGGTCCTTGACCAATAGGCCGGTCGCATCGGAGCAGATCTCCGCGTGTCTTCGCGAGATGGTGCTCTCCCAGGTCAATGCGATGTCGGCGGAGGGGTCGCGACCCACCACAACCGTCCCATTCAACGAGTGCCGGCCTCCCATGGGATCTTCGAGAACGAGCGCAGTTGGAGCCTGCAGTTTGGCAGTTGGGGGCTGGGAGATCGGCATTGCCACTTGGAGCGGCATCGCCTGAGCCGGAGCCGCGCCCGTCGTGGGCACACGATTGCGATAACGAAATCGATAGGATCCGATTTCAACGAGATCTTCGTCGCTGAGCCAAGCTTCCTTGACCGGCGAGCCATTCACGCGAACCTCACCCATGACCGGTCGAATCATGTGGCGATCTTCGGAGCTATCAATCTGAGCGTGGGCCGGCGCCACCGATCCGTCGGCCGGCAGCGGCATGTTCAGGTCCGGCCGGCATCCGATGACGGCGACCGGCGCGGGAATCGGAAGATTGCGGCCCTCGCACCAGTTGTTGAGTCCCCTAAGCCAGGCGGCACGATAGAGGATTTGGACGACGCCAAAGGACACGGCGGCGCCGAGGCCCATGCCCAGAAGATGGGCAATCAGGAGCGGCTTCAGGAGGGCGCTAAAGTCGAAATCCCGCATCCCTCCGGACAGTGACTGCACCATCATAATCGGAATTAGGATGAAGAACAGGGTGTGGATGGTGATGCCGCTGACAACGGAAGCGAGACCCGCCGAAACCAGCCCACGCTGGATCGTGAAGCCATTTACCCCGACGGCGACGGTCAATGCCAATGCGAGCGCCGTCGGGATCAAGGCGTAATGGAGCATGAAGGCGAGGTCATGAATACCCCCGCTCTGGCTGTGAGTGATGACCATGTCCGGGCTGAAGTGCCGGGCAATGGAGAGACAGACTAGCTTCACGATGGCATTTGCGCCCGCGCAGAGTGGACCGCCGAGGATCAAGCCCAGGACGAATGATCGGGCTTTGATTTCGATCGAGCGGTGACTGTTGGCGAGGACGGAGATGATCGAACTCAGCAGGGAGCCAAGCAGGAAATAGCCGACGATCTCGTAGCCCTTGTTAAGAGCGTAGATCTTGTCGGCGTGCACTCCGTCCAACGTCACAAGATCGCCGTACTTGAGATCGGGCATGAGCAGGTTGCCGACGATGGCGGCAACGGCGCCAACCACCGCGCCGACAACCGCATACACCGCCAGTCTCCGCATTCCGCATTTAACGATAGCAGGCAGACGGTGATGGGTAAATGGTAAGGCTAGGATCGGCCGTCTAATGCCTCGGGTTCTAGGTTTCGACCTTAGGGCTTACTCCTGCCTAAGCCTGCGACAAAAGTCGATGAGCTCGCCGGAAGTCAGCGGGCCGGTCTTGTTGCTCCGCCAGCGAGCGTAGAGCTCTTCCGAGCTTTTGATTCGGTCGCCGTGGTCGACAAGGACTTCCACGCCGTTGCAGTTCCAATCGGCTGCATAGAGAACGCCCGCCGTCTTGCTTTCTGGACGGTGCCAAGCCGAAGCTACGATCGTGCAGAAACCAGACTTGGTCAGCCTGCCGATCCGGCGGACCATCCGATCGACAACTCGGCGAACTCCTTCATGGTTTCGCACCGGGAGGGCGCTGACTTCGCCATTCCCATAACCAACGAGAACAGTGTGCACAACTCCCATAAGTCATTTTCACCCAGGTTTCCGCATTTTTACGGGGAAATCCTCAAGCCCAGAAGGCCGGCGGGGTACGCCACGCGAAACGAATGGGTGCCTAACGCAGCCGTATCTAGGCTTCGTATTGTTCGACGACGGCGAGCGTGTCGCGATCCAGGACAATCCACTTGTGGACTTCGCTCAGTCCGAGGGTCCGGCGCGGATTAAGGCAGCAAGCGCGGATGGCGAGTTCGGGGCCAAAGTCGGCACAGAGGTTGCGGAAGGCATCGAGGAGGCTAATTGCGCTGCCGGCTAACGCGCCATTGGATTCAAGCCGCACCTCCTTCTTGCCGATCACGCAGTCAAGGCCCCACATCGTGACTTTCTGATGCGCGGGCAAGCCGGTCGCGAGCGTCGAATCGCTTACGGCGATGATCCGGTCGGAGGGTTTGCACTTGACGAGCAGTTTGGCGGCATCGGGCGACACGTGCAGGCGGTCGTAGATCAGCTCGCAGTCGAGGGCATCGTTGAGCAAGGCGTAACCGACGGTTCCGGCTTCGCGATGGTGCAGACCGCGCATCGCGTTAAACGTATGGGTCGTGTGGGAAGCTCCGAATTCGAACCCTCGGCGTGCTTCTTCATAAGTTGCATTGGTATGACCCATGCTGACGATCACGCCTCGCTTCATCAGCCTGCTCGTTAGCTCCAAGGCTCCCGGCATCTCCGGCGCCAAGGTCACCAACTTGAGCCGCGGATCAAACAGGATGGGGTCCCACTCAGATTGTTTCGAGGGTGGTGGAACGATAAACGATTGCGGTTGCGCCCCCGGGAAGACTGGGTTGATAAACGGGCCTTCGAGGTGGAATCCGAGGATCATGGGATCGATCGGCAAGTTATCGAGGGCGTGGGTAACATCGGCGGCCGACGCAGTGACCGTCGTCGGCAGGAAACCCTCATAACCTTCGGCCGACAGTCGGCGGCAGAGAACTTTCATGTCGTCTGTGGATGCCGACATGAAGTCGATCCCAAAGGCGCCGTGAATGTGGAGGTCTATGAACCCGGGGATGAGCAGACCTTTAGGGGGCCGGCTAACTCGCGTGAATCGCGGCTCGGGTCCCGTTCGGTCGACTTCGTAGACGCCAAAGCCTTCCGGACCGAGCGCGTCGAAGGCGTCCGTCAAGGTCGCACCGCGAACTTGCCGCCGTCTCGGATCAACCTTCCGTCGATTTCGAGCATCGTGAGCTCGGCCATGACCTCGGACGTATCCAACCCCGTTCGCTCCACGATGAACTCCGTGGTCAGCGGACTCGAAGCAAGGGCATCCATGATACGGGAGCCCGCCGGTGTCAGGCTGGGCATGCTCGGTTGAACGGACGAAGCCGAAAGTCCGAACGACTCCAGTACTTGATCCGGATGATCGACGAGAGTCGCTCCGTCTCGAATGAGCGCGTGCGAGCCCTTGAAGTTCGCGTTGTCGACGTTGGCGGGCACGACAAAGACTTGTTTTCCCTGTTCGTTAGCCGCATGGACGGTACTTAGCGCGCCGGAACGCTCAGGAGCCTCGATAACAACGACACCCATGCTCAGGCCGGCGATCAAGTGATTGCGGTTTAGGAAGCGGAAGCCGTTCGGGCGGGAGCCGATGGCGTGTTGACTGACGAGGCAGCCGTTCTGGCGGATCTTGGCAAAGAGTCCGTTGTGAACGGCCGGATAAACCTGCTCGATTCCTCCGGCGAGGACGGCGATCGTCTTGCCACCTCCGGAAAGGGAGCCCTTATGGGCGGCCGCGTCGATCCCAAGCGCGCCTCCGCTGACAACGGTTACGCCGGCCCTCGCGAAGGCCTCGGCGAACTTGATGCTGACAGCCTTGCCGTAGGTCGTAGCGGCGCGCGTACCGACGATCCCAAGACAAGGCTCGAGGGCGCACTCGAAATCTCCCCAGGCGAAGATCGCGGGCGGGTAGCTTAGAGCGGCGAGCGGCTCGGGGAATGACTTGCGCTCAATTACCCGAACGCCAGCGGCTACCGCTTGGGCGACCTTCTCCGGAAAGAGCTGACGTGCGCGCTCTCGCTCCTTGTCGCTGAGGATCGGGTGCTTCTGAATGGCATCGGCCCAGCCGCCAGAAAAAGGGCCCAACTCTCGAAGGAGAGCCAGGCCCTTGCCGGGAGGCACCTCTGCCGCGAGCAGGGCTTGCCAGCCGAGCGTGTCCATTGCAGGCCGTTGGTTGTGGGCCCAAACGCACTAGCGGCCGGGACCACCACCTCCGCCAAAACCGCCGCCTCCACCTCCCTTGCCGCCGGGGCCGCCCAAGCCGCCCTGCTTTTGCGGCGCGGGGGTGACCGTCTTGGGAAGACTGTTGTCGACGTTCAAGACGAAGTCCTTCGTGACGGTGTTGCCCATCCAGTCGGACGCGGTGACGGAAAGGACCCGCCGTCCATTCTGAAGGGGCGGATTCTTGGAAGCGAAGCTGAACCGTACGCTCGCCACATCGTCGCGGCCGAACGTCACGTCGAGCGGTGCGCCATCCAAAGTAATCTTGAGACTCTTGTCGTTCACGCCGGAGGCTTCGTCCTCGATCTTGAAGAGAACCTCGAGCGATTCGCCATTGACCTGGTCTCCCGGATGGGGCCAGCTCATCGAAATCGACGGCGGCGTCAAATCGACGCCGGAGTTCTTGTCGAAAGCGAGGAGGCTGCCATCGCGGGCCAGTACGAGCAAAGTGTCGCCGGCGACGACCGGCGTTCCCGAGGCCTGGATCGTCCAGATGCGCTCAGGGGTCTGATTCTGGTTGCCCAGCTGACCGCCGGGAGGAGGTTGCCCGCCCGGGACGCCTCCGCCCGGGACCCCTCCGCCGGGGGTTTGGCGGTTACCGGTCCTTTCTAAGTACTGGACTCCGATCGGACGGATCAGATAGCTCCAGCTCACTTGGCCGGTCGCCGGATCGACGAGGTTGATCGCGCCATTTGTCGTCGGGACGACGAAAAGCTTCCCGGCAACTGCCGGGCGCGTGATCGGGTAGGAACCGATGGCAATCGGCTTCTGGGTCAGCTTGCGGCCACTGAGGTTATAGAAGTTCGCGTTGCCGTCTTGATCGACGACGAACACGCCGTCTCCAGACACGGCGGCGCCAACCGTGGCATTCGCGCCCAGCGGCACTTGCCACGCGCCTCGGCCATTGCTGCCGCGCACGGCCACAACATATTGGCCGCTGTTGACGATGATGAGATCGCCTACCACGGTTGGACGGGAATTGATGTCCAGAGTGGAGAACGGCGCTGTCCAAAGCGGCTTCTTCGTAATCGTGCTGACGCAAACCAGTTCGTTGTTGTCGTCCATTACCAGCACGTTGTCCCCGTTAGCCACGAGGGGGCCCGTAATGGGATGAAGCATCGCAACCGGCGATTCGGCATGGGTCGCATCATCCTTCCAGGCCGGGGCTCCCGTGTCAGGATCGATCGCCATGATCGTGCTGTTGGTCTCGGATACGACGACGTATTTGCCGACCGAGATCGCGGCGCCAACGATGGGTTGCTGGGCGACGTAGGTCCAGCGCTCCTGACCAGTAGCGGGATCGAGTCCATAGACCTTGCGATTGTCGGCGGACACGATCAACGTTCCGCCAACCATCACGGGATTGCCGATGAAATAGCCGTCAATCGGATCCACGAGTGGAAAACGCCACTTTTGATTGCCTGTCGCCTTGTCGAGAGCGAAAGCTCGCTGGCCGACGGCGACAAAAACGGTGTCTCCGTCGATGAGCGGCGACCCCGAGACTCGCGCGGTGGTGGGCTGAATCCAGCGCCACGATAGGGGCGCAGGTCCGTCGAAGTCGGCTAGGGCCATCGACACCGCGGCGATCGATAGCAGTCCGGCTCCCAATAATCGAAAATTAAACATGTTCGGCAAGTTCTCCAGCGCGACCCAATTATCGCCGCTTACCGGCATTTTAGCGATGCGGCATCGGTCTTGTCTACTTCCAGTTGCTCGCGCACTTTTCCGACGCTTAATATTGCCTCTCTGTCACGGCGATTTTTGGGCTGGACCGGGCTCGACCACTGGTGTCGGAACCTGCGGTCTCACGGTTCAAAGACTTAATCTCGTCAATACGGGGATCACGCCGGTAAATCGCTCCGCGGCGATGCCACTAACTTTCGGTGGAGACGTCCAGGAGTCCGCCGTGATCACGAGAGAGCCTCCCGGGCTGAGCACTTCGACCGATCCTCCCCGTGTCTGCCGCCTCAGATAGTCGATAGCCGCCGCGGTTGCGCCTGAGCCGCAGCCTTTTGTTTCGCCGACGCCTCGCTCCCAAATCCTCAGTTCGATCTTGTCGGCGTCGAGTTCGTGAGTCCACATCACGCTTGTGCGCTCAGGGAAGATGGAATGACATTCGACTTGGGGGCTGGCTCGGAAGAACTCTTCGTCGTCGGGAAGCTTATCGACGGGAAGGATCGTGTGAGCCGTGCCCGTCGATAGCACGCTACCGGAATATTCCTTGCCATCGATCAAGAATAGGGGGGCATCGAATGCCTCTTTGTCCCGGTTAATGGGAACGTCCGCGGGGGAATAGCTGGCGGGAGGCAATTCGAACTCCACGAGATACCTGGCTTTCGGAGAAATGCTTCCTTCCTCAGCCGCTTGTTTCTCGCGAAGCTCGATCGCGATGCCGGTGACGCTCCGGCCGAGGTGGGTCATCCGCATCATGTCGGGCCCTACCCAGTGTTGGCGGAGGGCGTGATCCAGTCCGCAGCGGATGCCGTTGCCGCAAAAGTCCTCCGTGCCGTCTGGATTGAACATACGCAGGAGAAGTTGCCCATCGGCTTCCCTTGCGATTGCAAGCAGACCATCGCTGCCGATTCCAAAGCGCCTGCGGCTGACACGGATCGCCAAGTCCTCGAGGAACTTATCTGTAGGGTCCTGTCCTCGTGCCGTTTCGACGTCGTCGAGATGAACGAGCACGAAATCGTTTCCAATCGACTCGACCTTCCAGAACGGAAGCTCGAGGATTGCCGGTTCTTGGGCTCGCGTCATTGTCGGGCGTTCCCGCTGGAAAGCGCCTCAAGATAGCACTCTGCGGAATCCACGGTTTCGCGGAACCAGAGGCCATCCGGGCAAACGAGCCTGAACCACCATGCGCTAGGACGGAAGCTTGCTCGATTCATCCCTTTCGACGCGATAATCGCCTGACGAATCAATCGCAGCCTTGCAAGCTCGGCTTCCAACTCGATGCTTCGGCGGCGATCATGCATCTTGATCACTTCCGGGCTGCCCGCAAGTTCTCTCTGCTGGTGCATGAGACTTCGTATCGCGGCTTGGGTTTCGTGGACTTCGGCGACGACCCCGGATATTTGCTCCTGCAGTTGCAGCCGCCGGCTTGCATCCGCCCGGGATGCTTCCTTTTCAAAGATTCGGTCTCGAAAGTGTTCGCCCGATAGGCGCTCCAAGTCGATGCGTTTCTGCCTGAGATCGCGCCGCCTTGAATAGAGGGTGAGACGGCGGGACCGCCGATCGAGCAGGTCGCGGGTCTCCTTTTCCAGCTGATCGTGTAGGGACTGATACTCTTCCGCAAGGTGCTTCCAGGAGCCGCCCAGCTGCGACTCGAGGAAAGCAAGCAGTTCAACCGGCCGCCTCAGTCCGCTGATCTTTTCGATCAGGGACGCTTGCTCCAGGGCAACCGACCTCCATCGGCCGGCAATGCTTGGCGCACAGACCTCGACCGCACCAAAAGGAGTCCGCAGCGGCTCGGGCAGTCGAATCCAGGAGCAACACACCTGTAGCGAGTCCCAGGCGCTGTACCGAAGTCTGAGAATCGGATTCAACGCCAGATGGACGTTCAATCGCTCCTCCAGGCAGTCGTGCAGCTTTCGGCTGTATTTGACGTAGCTGCTCGCGCCCTCATGGAAAACGAAAACGAATTCCTTCGCGAGCATGCCGATGAGGGTTACCGCCTTTCCGACGAGCACGCAATCCGAACCCAACTTTCTCTCGATCGCGACGGCTAGGTCGACGGCTGACGCCAAGGGCCTTTTCAGCGTGATAAACAGCGGCTCGGGAGTCATCACGATAACGGCTTTGCGGGTGATTCTTACGGTTCCGCGGCCCTGGCCGGGAACGACCAGGTCGAAGGGTATTGCCCCGGTTCCGAATCTTCGCAGTTCGTACTGACCTCCGCCCTGCACGGCTTCGTCGTAGCACTCGCATGCTTCTCGCCGAGTCTTTTCGTCAACAAACAGGCTCAGAATGTCGAATCGGGGCAAGTGTGCCGTTAACGAATTGAACCTGAGCAGTTCGGTTGTGGCTGTCGTTTCGGGCTCAACCGACGCGTTCGCGGCAAACGAGTAAAGCGCCGGGATTAAGAGACGATAAAAATCACTTAGCGTCGGGGTTACTTTTTCTTCAAAGAGCTGTTCGTATGAGTCGCAGAGGATGGTTCGCAGCCGGTCGGCGAGCTTCCGCGCCGTCTTCTCCCCTTCTCCCGAGAGGGATTCGAGACTCGAGTCCAGGGCCCAGTCAAACGTGGATTGAAGCGTGGGGAAGACCTGCTTCAGGGGTAGCTCGGCGGTAATCGGCGGGCTGTCGTCGAGGGAGACGATCCCCCGCCATCCCCAGGCCTCTGTCGCGGAATCCAGGATGTCGGGTCGGGCTTTTATCAGCTTTTCTACTTTCAGCCCCCCCCGCACTAGATCGGCCCTGCTGATGACGGTTTCGCTGCCGAACAGGCTCGAAAACTCGCCGGCCGCGCTCCAGAGCCCTTGCGTCGCGGTGTCGTTGTGCGGCAGTGCGGCAAACTTTCCAGGCTGGCGACGACCCGAAGGAAGCTTGGCGAAATAGTCTGTATCGTGGACTCCGGCGACGAAGCGCCTTCGATATCCAAGCCGATTTGAAGCCAGGAGCAGCCCGGCCTTCATAGGCTCGTCCCAAAACACGGTCTGGCCGAGGGCCAGAAAAGGCGCGCTCGGAGACTGGTCGTTCAGCCGCTGAAGCGCCTCCTCTAGGCCCACGATACAGTCGTTGTTCATCGCCTTTAACTGTCTACGCGGCAGGTCGCGCTTGGGTCCCTGGGCTATCTCTCTTCAGAATCGAGGGTCATAGGGACGGGCTTCTCGCCTCCAACCGGAGTAGGCAGCGGACCCTGGCCGGACCGTGGCGGGCGGAGGCACAGATGGTACCGTCAGGTACGAATGGTTGCAATCTTGCCCGCCGCCGGGAAGGGAACACGGATGAGTTCGGTATCGACAGGCTCAAAGGAGTTATTGAGGGTCGGTGAACGGCTTGTGTTGGAGTGGGTCCTGCTCGAAGGACTCGAAGCCGGCGTCGATCGAACCGTAGTCGTGGTCTCTCCCGCCAAGCGAGATCTGCTTGACTTTGTCGCAGAGGAACCACGCGTTCAATCCGTGACACAAGGCGAAGCTACGGGTCTAGCGCCGGCCGTCGTACTCGCGGGCGGACTGGAGCCCGTGTTGTTGCTCCTGCCGGACACTTTCTATTACCCCCGGTCGCCGACGGCGCGCCTGGCGCGAGCCCTCAGTCGCGGATACGATATCGCGATCGCGGTTGAACCGGTGCCCGAATCCGATGTTGGCCGATACGGAATCGTCGAGTGGACTCCCGAAAACGGGAGGATCGCAAGGATCCTGGAGAAACCGCGGCCAGACGAGACGCCGAGCCGTTGGGCGATCGCCGGCCGGTTCGCGATTTCTGCTCGGACGATGGACTACGTCAAGGGCAGGGTGACCGAGAAGACCGCTGAAGGGATAAACCGTGAAATCGACTTGCCCCCCATCTTAAGCGAAGCCATCGGCGCCGGCCACACGGCCCTTGCCGTGCCGGTCGAGCCGGGCGAGCGCCGGTTTGACTGCGGCAATCCGGAGGGTTATCGACTTGCGTGCGAGGTGGCGAGTGCGAGTCTTTGAGGCGAGCGCGCCAGGACGCGCCGGAATCATCGGAAATCCGAGCGATATCTATGGCGGAGTCGTCGTTTCCTGTTCGGTGCCTGCCCGGGCGAGGTGCCGGCTCGTCCTCGGCGCCGGACGGGAGAATCTCCCCGAGGATCGCCGGCTTTGGGACGCGGCACTCAAACGATTTCCGTTATCACCTGGCGATCTTCCGGCCGACGTCACATGGTCGACGCAGATTCCGCGATCAAGCGGCATCTCCGGATCGACCGCACTTTTAGCGGCCACGCTCGCATGCCTGCTGTCGGCAAGGCGCGAAGCAAGTTTGCTCGACGACAAGACCGAGTTTGCCGAACTGCTTCGAGACATCGAGCGCCACGATGCCGGAATCGTATGCGGCTACCAGGACGCCTACATGATCGTTCACGGCGGGCTCCAGCGGATGTCCTTCGACGGGAAGAGGCCAGACTTTGCCGCCCCCAGAGCGAGCCTGGCTCCAATTTCATCAGAGCTGCCGTTTCTGCTCGTAACGACCGGGGTCGAGCGATTGAGCGGGGGTGTTCACGGGCCAATGGCCGAGCGCTGGCTGAGCGGGGAACGTGCGGTCATCGACGGAATGGAGAGGATCGCCGACCTCGGTCGAGCCGGTTCCGAAGCCTTGTCAAGGGCAGATTGGCCGGGCGTTGCCGACTTCATGAAGGAGAACCATCGGATTATCGCGTCGCTTGGAGGTTCCGGCGACGAGATTGACAGCCTGATCGAGTCGTGCGAAAGGAACGGTGCGTCGGCCGCCAAGCTGGCGGGGGCCGGGTTGGGTGGCACCGTGATCGCGTTGACTCACGACGCCCCGGAGTTGGAACGCAGACTGGTGGTCGAGGGCTACTCTCGATTCATGCCGCTCGCTATCGAGCCTGGGCTCCAGCGCGAACCCTAAGGATTAGCGCCGACTGCGGTCTCAGTCCTAGTTGACTGTGATCTCTCCCGCCATTCCCGTGCCGAGCGACGTGCCATTTCCGGCGGCGCCGTGAAAAACGCAATGATAGAAGTAGTGGGTGCCGATGGCGGCGTTCGCGGGCACGGTCCAAGTAAACACGTTCCCCGGCGCGAGGCCGCTTGGGAATTGGCCGCTCGAATCAAGCCCGGCTTGGCCCGTATCAGAGGTCACCGTATGGTTCAGGGAGGCCGACGTATTGGTCCACATGACGGTGTCTCCGGCATGGGCGTTCGCAAGTTGCGGCGACATGGTCATCGCCTGGGTTAGCGATACCATCACGGTGGCGTTGGTTCCACCCCCGCCGCAACCGATAAGCGAGCAGGCCAAGAGGGCGACCGAAACGGCAAGAAGTTTCTCTCTCATATGGTCTCAGTCGCCCTTGGCCGGCCCCTAGGTTGGATTCTGCGCCGATCAGTTAACCGTAATCTCGCCCGACATTCCCGGGCCGAGGGAGGTGCCATTTCCCGCAGCCCCATGAAAGTTGCAGTGATAGAAGAAGTGGGTTCCGACGGTCGCGCCGCCGGGAACTGGCCATGTAAATACACTGGTCGGGGGAATTCCACTTGGGAATTGGCCGCTAGAGTCCAGTCCGGCCTGGCCCGTATCCGATGACACCGTGTGGGGAAGGTTGCTCATGTTGGTCCACTGGATCGTGTCGCCGGCATGAGCGGTAATCGTTTGCGGGGAGAAGGTCATCGAGACCATCGAGACGTTGACGATGGCTCCGCCTCCACCGGTGGTGCCTCCGGTCGTTGATCCGCCCGTGGTCCCCCCTGTTGAACTTCCGGTCGTCGTTCCCCCGGTCGTCCCGCCGGTGGATCCACCGACGCCCATGCAACCGACGAGGATGCAAATGGCGGCGACCAAGAGTGTTGGGATGTACTTTGCTCTCATATCGCCATTGAGGTTGCCGTCGCTCTCGCGGAAGGTTGGGAACCCTGCGGCAACCTGTTACCTTGGCTCTCGTGGTCGCCCGGAGGGGTGATGCCCCAACTTCCGTATGCCTTGGGGGCAATTAATTGAAAGTGCGGATCGGCGAACTGGCCTTAGCGTCTGCTGCTTTACTCTGCCTGTGCACGGGCGCCTTGACACAGGGCAAGAAGAGCGAGGCGAGCCTGCCGTTACAATACTTCTCAAGGGCTAAGCCCGCGGACTTCGTTGGAGATACAAAGTGTGCCGAGTGCCATGAGGCAGTCGCAGCCAAGTTCCCCGAATCTCCCCACGCTATCTACGTTCACAATGCCTCGCTGCCTGTCGACAAGCAGGGCTGTGAGTCGTGCCACGGCCCAGCGAAGGTTCACGTCAGTGCCGACGAACCGGGTGGGCAAATCCTTTCCTATTCGAAGCTCACGCCTCGCGAAGTGATCGATGCTTGCCTCCGGTGTCACGGCGACCTCATGAAGAAGCCTCACTTCAACAGCCAGTCTCACGCACGCGCCGGCCTTTCTTGCATCAATTGCCATCAGGTTCATCCGAAACAGGGGATCGCGAATCCGATCGCGGGCGATCGCGGCCTTGTGAAGGACGAGGTATTCGCGGCAAGAAAAGCTTCGAACCCCATGCTGAAAGCGGATGAGGCGACGCTGTGCGGCGAATGCCACAAGCCCGAGATCGCCGCCTTTCGCAAGAACTCCCATCATCCGATCGCCGAGGGCAGAATGACCTGCAGCGATTGCCACTCGATTCATCCAACCAATGCCGACGCGATGAAGAAGAGCAGCCTAAAGGAGAATTGCGTGACGTGCCATCGGGACGTTGCGGGGCCGTTCGCTTTCGAGCACGATCCGGTGGCCGGCTGGACGGGAGGCGGCTGCAAGGAGTGCCACGACCCGCACGGCTCCCATAATCCCAAACTCCTTACATCCTTCTCGCGCGGACTCTGCGCACAGTGCCACACCGATAAGGGCGGGGCAAATCACTTTCCAGGCCAAACCTGCTGGACTTCGGGCTGCCACGTGGCCGTCCATGGCTCCAACCACGATCCGAGGTTGCTGTCCAAGTGAACGGCGTTAGGGCGTTAAGGCGTTGTAGCCCTGCGCGGTCAGCGCTGATCTTCGCTATGATCGCCGGCACGTGTGTCGTTCCCGCCCAACAATCGCCAGATACGAAACCAAACCAGGCTCAGGTCAATGCCAGAACGCCCCAAAGCCCCAACGCTCCCTCTCTCCGGATCGACACGGACGTGACCAGCGGCTGGTCGAGTTGGGGCCTGACTGGCAATCGCAATAAGTTTCGACAGTACGCAACCCCGGCTCATGGGTTCGATTTGGCCGAGTTGCGTCTCGCGATCACGGACTTGACCAGAAACGACGTCCGCCTCGATTTCCAGGGCGTCGGTGACGACGACTACCGCGCAACTGGGCTGGTTCGCCTTAATGCCGGCACGACGAAAGTTTGGGCCGCAGACTCTCGAAATCACTTTTTCGATCCCGATCCTAGCGTGACTCAGGAAAGCCGGCGGCGCGTCTCCGAGGGCTACGTTTGGCAGAAGCTCCTGCCTGATTTCGCCATCCAATTCCGGTCGCGGCTCGATGACCAAAGGGAAGCGATCGCCGAACCGATCGGTCAGCTAAGCCAAACCACAAGAACCTCCACCATTTCGGCTCGCGGCAGCATCTGGCGCAACGGGTTCGTCGAACTTGGGTACGCCGACACCCGGTACGTGGACAACACAGCGGTCTTGCCAACGACCGCGACCCAATCGGTGAACGCGGGCGTTTCGCAACAGTTCGGGGATAGCCTCACCTTGGGCGGATCGTATGGCCACACGCGGATTTCTCAGCCCGGTCTCCCTGTCGATACCATCCGCGAGTTCGGGTTCGGTGGGAGCGGGGTACTGGATCGGTCGACCAACCTGCTTGTCAGCTATCGTAACGAGGGGATCGAGATGCCGAGCGTTACCTTCGCGTTCGACCGCCGTCGCCAACAGGCGAAGGCGAGAATCGTGCGAAGGCTCGGCAGCGGTTGGAGCCTGCAGGCGGGATACAGCCAGCTTGCGACCGAACGTGTTATCGACGATCACACCGCGGTCGGCGTCGGTAGATTTCACACATTGGATTTCGAGCTCGATGGCCGCTTGAGCCGGTCATCGCGGATCAGCGCGAAGGTTTCACGCGAGGCGATGCAGGGCGCGTTTCAAATGGAAGTTCTCGATCCGAGGGCCCTCTACTGGAACGGCCGGTGGGATGCCCGGCTGAAGGTGGACGCCCACAACGAATTGGCGAACGTTTATCTCGTCTTCGATTGGCACCAGAATCGGAATACGGTACGCGATGTAACCGTCAAGAATCAGGGGCTGACGATCGGCGCCGAATGGAACCCAAAGCCCGAGCTCGAGTTCTATTCCGAGATTTCGACGGACATCTGGAGCGGACGGACGACCGATCCTCTGAGCCCGGACCTGGGCGCGTTCTTCCCCGACGCGGTGACCCTAACTCTCGGCGCCAACTGGACGATCAACGCGAAGACGTGGGCAACCGGCAACTACACGTTCGTTAACTCGCAAAACGGCGATCCACTGGGTCTCGCCGGGACTTCGATTTGGGGCAGCTACTTCACAGGGACGCTTCACTACCGGGTTGGAACCGACCACGAATTGAGCTTGACGTTCGCTCCCGGGCAGTTCTCGGACCTCGCTTCACCCCAGTCTGGGTACCGGACAGGATTGGTCCGATTAACCGCGAAAGCGCGATTCTAACAGTTAGAACGACGACTGCAAGTCCCCGGAATTCACCTCACGCGACGGCCGCATGTATCTATACTTTTCTGTATAGATTCCAGTAGCCTATCTTGAGATGAGGAATCTGAAATCAGCGGCCGCTCTCGCCGCGCTGTCGAGCGCGGCTGTTATAAACGCCGATCAGCGCTACTTTGTGTTCACCTACGACTGGAATACACCTTCCAGGTTTGAGCGGGAGATCGAGTTCACCTACGATCATTTTCGAGACGGCGGCGGGTTCGGACAGCTGGAGTTCGAATACGGCATTACCGATCGTTGGTTGGTCGCACCCTACATTCTTTTCGAACAACAGGGCGGCAAAGCTCAGATCGCTGGATTCCAACTCGAGCAGCGCTACCGATTCGGCGACTTCCGATACGGGCGGTTTCTTCCCGCCGCCTACTTCGAAGTCCACAAAGAAAACCACAGCTCGTACGAGCTGGAAGGCAAGCTCATTGGAAGCTTTATGCCCAACGGCGACTGGATTGCATCGGGGAATCTCATCGTCGAACAGCACGTGCAGAGTGGGGCGAAGACCGAACTTGGGTATGCGCTCGGCATTTCGCGCATCTTTTCAACCTTAAATCTTGGGGTTGAGACGAAGGGCAACTTCCTGGAGAACCAGCACATTTTCGGTCCGTCGATCGGCTTTGCCGTCGGCGACCGCGCCAAGGTCAGCCTTGGAGCCATGAAGTCATTCGGAAAGGGCAATGTATCCGAGCTTCGCCTGCTCTTCGAGAAGGAATTCTAGGACCGCACCGTGAAGTTCCACGGCATTCGCTCCCTTCCCCTTGTCGGGAAAAGCTATGACATGGAATTCCGCACGGCTTCCGTTACACGTGGGTCCACACAATTGAATTGAGCTTCCAGCCATTCCGAGACTTGTGGGCCGGGAGCTTGAAGAGCGATCTCTGACGGAGGCGAATCCTAGATGCAACTTGGAAATCTTGCTTTGGCGGCGACGGCGTCGCTCTCCTTGTTGGCAGGAGCCGTCTACCAGGACGCCAAGCAGCCGAAGAGTCTTCCCCTTGCATTGTTCTCTCAGGCGAAGGCGGCCGATTTCCTCGGCGATAAGAAATGCGCGGAGTGTCACGACGACGTCTCCGCGAAATTCGCCGGCTCTGCCCACGAGACCTACATGCACGCCGCCGGCCTCCCGACCGATAAGCAGGGCTGCGAAGCTTGCCACGGCCCGGGCGCACTCCATATTCGCGAAGAGAACGCACAAGTCATCAGCTACAAATCGATCTCGGCCAAAGAAGTTGCGGATGCTTGCCTGAGATGTCATGGAGACTTAATCAAGAAGCCGCACTGGCGAAGCGAGTCCCATGCTCGAGCCGGCGTCTCGTGTGTATCGTGCCACCAGATCCACCCGAAGGATAAGCCGAACTTGGTGGGCGGCGAGATCGGCCCGATCAATAAGCAGGTCTTCGCGGCCACAAAGGACTCAAATCCACTCCTCAAGGCGGACGAGCCCACGCTTTGCAATAACTGCCACAAGCCTGAGGTGATGAAGTTCCGCAAGAATTCGCATCATCCGATTCCTGAGGGCCGGATGCTGTGCAGCGACTGCCACTCGATCCATCCGACTAATTCGGACCGGCTCAAAGTGGCAACGACCAAATCAAAGTGTGTGTCGTGCCACGCGGACATAGCGGGACCCTTTGCGTTCGAACACGACCCGGTGGCCGGCTGGATGGGCAGTGGATGCAACGAATGCCACGACCCGCACGGCACTCAGAACCCCGCACTCCTCAAGACGTTCTCGAGAGGGCTCTGCGCCCAGTGCCACACCGACAAGCTGGCAAACCACCACCCGGGCCACTCGTGCTGGGATGCCGGCTGCCACATCGCAATCCACGGGTCCAACTCAGATCGAACGTTCCTAAGCCGGTAGGGGATCGAAACCGGCAGATAGCTAGATACGAAAAGGACGAAAACGGTGAAGAGAAAACGGGAAATCGCGACAGGGTTGATGATTCTGGCAATCGCGACCGCGTTTGGCCAACAAGCGGTACCACCCGCGGACCAAGGCAAGACGGAGGCTAAAGCGAGCCCACAGACGATCCCAATGCTGAACGTCGACGTCGGCTGGTCTTTCTGGGGAGTGAGCGGCAACCAAAACAAGTTTCGACAATATGCGAGTTCCCCGAGGGGTCTGTTCCTCCGGGACCTGAGCTACGCGCCGACGTTTGGCCGAAACGGTGCGGTGCTCGACCTCAAAGCGCCCTGGATGGATGACTACCGGCTCAATGGGATCGTCCGGTTTAACAATGGGTCTACCTACCTGAGAGCCTCTGATCAGCGCAACCGATTCTTCGACCCGGACCCTTCGGTGCTCAACGGAGACGAGCGCCGAGTGAGTGAAGGCGAAGCCCGCCAACAGATTTCGACCAACTTCGGCGTTTCTTTCCGCGAGCGCATGGATCAGCAGGATCAGAACTTCCCAGCCCCGGCAGATCCGTTGCACCAAAGGACTCGCATCTGGAACGCGGCGGCCCAAGGAAGCCTTTGGAGGGATGGATTTGTCGACTTAAGCTACACGGACTGGCGCTACTGGGATCGCACTCAAGTTCTGCAGGACACCAATATGCAGACCTGGAGTGCCGGCGCAATGCAGCAGCTCGGCGACGGCATCACCATTCATGGATCGATCGCCCGAAGCTTGATTCACCAACCGGCGATCTCGACGACCGATTCGATTGACTCCTGGTCTGCGGGTGGCGCCGTTCTCCTGGGGGACGACACGACTTTGATTGGAGACGTTCAAAACGAGAAACTCGACCTCCCGGTGATCCAGAGCGCGTTTGACAAAACTCGCGACATGGCCCACGCGCGGATCGTCCACAGTTTCGGATCGGGCTGGTCTGGGCAGGCCGGCTACTCGCGGCTAGCGGTTGAGCGAGTCAACGCCGACCACACGTTCGTCGACACTCCAAAGTGGCACACGTTCGACGTTCAGTTCGGCGGCAAGCTTTCCCCGTCGGTCCGGATGACTGCGAAAGGCTCCCGCGAGACGATGCAGGGCGGCGCCGGGATGGAGACCGACGACCCGCGTGCCCTGTATTGGCGCAACCGCTGGTCGGGCGAAGTCAAACTCGATGCGACGAGCGACCAAATCAATAGCTATCTGGTCTTTGGGATCCACCAGGATCGCAACGACGTTCGCGACGTCAACGTCCGAAACCAGAACCTCACGTTCGGCGCGACATTCGAGGTGAGGCCCGAGCTGGAGTTCTATTTCGAGAGCTCCTACGACCTGTGGAGCGGAACGACTTCCGATCCGCAGAGTCCGAACCTCGGACAATTCTTCCCGGACGGCACGACCTTCACTGTCGGATCGAACTGGACAATCGACGAGCGCACATACGCGACGGCCAATTTCACTCTCTTCAACACAAGCAACGACAACCCGCTTGGACTGCCTGGCGGCAATGTTCGGGGGAACTTCTTCACGGGGACCCTCCACTACAAGACGCCAGCCGGTTTCGAGCTGGGATTGACGTTCGCGCCGTGGAAATACAGCGATCGGCTGGACCCATTCACGGGCTACAACACGGGGTTGGTCCAATTGACCGCCAAGGCGAGGTTCTAACTCGCCATGCTCTCACTACAGGTCCTATGCGGATTAGCGAGGATGAAATGAAACACTGGTTCCTAGTCACCAAGCGATGGTCGTTGGCCATTGCGTCGGCCGCAACCCTGACCATCGGGGCAATGGCTCTCCTTAGCTGCGGAGGCGAGGGCGGGCCGATTAACTCCGGTGGCGGAGGAGGCGGCGGCGGAAACTCGTTCACCGCGCAGTTCTTGGCGCTCCTACCTGCCGGGCAGGCCGGCGCGACCTACGTCGGCCCGACTGTTTGCAAGACCTGCCACAACGGCGGCGCCGCGGCAGCTAGGAACGCTCACGGTCGCGCACCCAATCCCAGCGAGCATTACTACGACGAGTGGGCTCAGACGGTCCATGCATCGAAGAATGTCACATGCGAGCAGTGCCATGGCCCAGGCAGCAAACATGCTAACTCGGCTACGCCTGACGGGGCGACCATTCTCGGAGTGCCCAACAACAACGCGACGATTGTTTGCGCACAATGCCACGGGCCGCTATACGACCAGTGGAAGGACACGCACCACGCAGCGATCATTCCAGATCCGGTCCGAGTCGCGGCCGCCAGCCAGCGAACCAGCCGATGCATCCAATGCCATGCCGGCATTTGGAGAACTGAGGTTTCCGAGCAGGGAATCGACCCGACCAATACGACCACTCTGCCGGACGCGATGATCACGAACTACACGAATTGGTCGGCCGGCCCGGATGATCAGCATCCTGGTATCGTGCCGAACACCGCGACCTGCGCGACCTGCCACAACCCGCACGCAGTTACTGGAAACCTCACCTGGGAGGGCGAGGAAAAGCAATTGCGGCATACGGAGTTCAACACGGACACGACCCAGGTCGCTTATCCGGCGGTGACGGCGACGTTCGCCAACTTCGACCAGATCTGTGCGCAGTGCCATAACGGAAGAGCACCCAATAATACGGACGCGAACCTCGCCACCAGTGGTAGCACCGGCCGACCGGCAGGACACCACAGCGATCAGTACAACATGCTCATGGGAACCGGTGGCGTCGAGGGCTCGGGTCCGGTACAGCGCAACATGGCACATGCGACGGCGCCGGGCCAATGCTCGCACTGCCACATGCCGAACTCAAGCCACACGTGGGTAGTTTCCTACGACGTGTCCTGCCAGCCATGCCATGACGCGGCGGGAGCGGCCGCCATCTCGAACTCGGCCAAGACGACGATTATCAACTCGATGTACGCGGTCTTGACGAGACTCGAAACCTGGTCTTCGACCGCGTTCCCGGGTCACTCAAACTGGTGGGACTACACGACCAACATCGCTGCTCCGGCGCCGACCTCGGCTCAGGAAGCGACGGTTCCCCTTGCCGTGAGACGGGCCAGAGCCAACTACTGGTACATCCTCATCGATAACAGCTTCGGCCCACATAACTTCCCGTACATGACGACCCTGATCGACGTGGCGAACCAAAACCTCGATTCGATCGGCGTTCCGCCGGCGCCACCTTCAGGCGGACGGGCGGCTAACCTCACCACTGCGCAGAAGCTTCAAATCATGAGAGCACAACTCGCGCAATACAAACGGAACGATCAGGGATAACCCCAGTCGATCGCTCGATCAGACCCGCGCGGCGACGAGGCCGCGCGGGTCTTCTTGGTTGAGGGGATGAGGGATGAGGGGATGAGGGGGTGAGTGGGTGAAGGGTGAGGCGGTGAGGGGTTCCTTCTTTCCGGTCAGGCGGTGCTGGTCGTTCCAACACGAGTCATCTCACCCCATCACCCCATCACGGACCTCGAATTTCGAATTTTGAATTTGGAATTTGGAGTTTGAGTTTGGAGTTTGGAGTTTGGAATTTGGAATTACCCCTTGGCCCATCACCCCATCGGCCCAGTGTAGTGCGTTCCACGGACACCCAATCCGCGACAACCGCGCCGGCCCGCATCCGGCAACAATCGGTTCAGTGGTTCCATCGAGAACCCAACCGACCTAACGCTCTAGCGACCCTCCACGCCCAACATGGATTCCCTGACCGCTACCCCAATCGCTCCCCCCGAATGGTCTCTCGACCTCGGCTATTTCGGCCGTTTCAGCATCTTCGCCGCGATCCTGCTCTTTGCGATCGCGGCGGTCGGATGGTTCTTGGCCGCGCGCCGCGAGTTGCTGATGAAGGTTGCCGCCCGAGCCTTCACCTTTGGCTGTGTTTCTCTTTTTGCCGCATTCGCATCCTTGGCGATCCTTTTTATCGACACCCGGCTCGAGTACAGCTACATCGCCGACCACGGCGACGCCGGCAACGCGATACCCTATCGGATCGCGGGAATCTGGGCCGGCCAGGAGGGCAGTTTCCTTCTGTGGGCTTGCTGCTCCGCGGTGTTCGGGATACTCGCCGTCCGCGGGACCGGCGCGCTAAGGCGTTGGTTTACGATTGCCTATTCCGGTTTTCTCGCGGCTCTAGCCTGCATCCTGGCCTACGAATCGCCGTTCGGGCTGATGAAGATGAATGGCCGGCCGTTCGTTCCGGCAAACGGCGAGGGTCTGACGCCGGCCCTCCAGAACTATTGGGTAACCATCCATCCGCCGACGATATTCATGGGCTTCGGCGCCTTGACCGTTCTCGCCGCCTACGCCTTCTCCGCCCTCGTGACCAACAAGCCGAGGGAGTGGATCTCGATGGTCAGGCCGTGGGCGCTGATCGCGATGACCCTTACCGGAGTTGGCCTTTGCATGGGCGGATTCTGGGCTTACGAAACGCTTGGTTGGGGTGGATTCTGGGCTTGGGATCCGGTCGAGAACGTCAGCTTCGTCCCCTGGATTCTATGTGCCGCTTTCGTTCACGGAATCCAAGTGCAGGTCACCAAGAAGACTTGGATCATCTCAAACCTACTCATGGGGGGGCTGCCGTTCATGCTCTTCGTCTATGGGACGTTCCTGACCCGTTCGGGCGTCCTCAACGAGACGAGCGTTCATAGCTTCGCAAATATGGATCGAAGCGCCCTCAAGCTGCTCCTCGGCTTCATGATCCTGTCGAGCTTGACCTTTCTGTCGCTTTGGGGATGGCGATCGCTCCAGTATCGAAAGGAGTTTAAATCCGGAGACACGCGACCCCCTGGAGGGATCACTCGAGAAGCCCTGTTTCGTCTCGGCGCCTGGCTGATGGCAGGCCTCGGCGCCGGCGCCGCGATCGGCATGAGCTGGCCGGCGATCATGGCTCTGGCGGGCCAAAAGCCGAAGGTCGTCGAGGCAGGGCTCTATCATCACACTCTCGGGTGGCTCTACATTCCGTTGATGATTGCGATGGGGATCGGTCCGCTCGTCGCCTGGAGGGGAATGGGGGCGAAGGAATTCACGAATCGCGTTTTCGGCGTCTTCTGCGTCGCCGTGGGAGTTGTCGGCGTCGTCATGATGGCCGTCGGGTGGTCGCCTTGGACCCGGGCGATCGCACCGGGCGACGCGGTCAGGATCTTCTCGGGAGTCAAGATCGGCATCAAAGCCTGGATATTGATCCTGACGAGCCTATCGGTCTTCGTCGCCGTCGCGAACCTCTGGCGAATCAGCGAACTCGTCAGGCGCTCGAAGATGTCAGCCGCTGCCTTCCTCGCCCACGTCGGTGTGGCGGTCCTGATGGCAGGGTTGATCATCTCGGAAGGATTCGAGCAGAAGGCGGAGATCCAGGTGAAGGACGGCCAACACGACGTCGGCCTCGGCTACTTCGTGAGCTACGAAGGCATGACTAGCGACACCTTCGATCGCAACAACAAGGTGCTCTTCAACGTCAGTAATGGCCACGACAAGTGGACGGCGTCGCCCGGTCTTTACTACACGGAAGCCGAGGACGGGCTCCGGCCGATGGTCTGGCCTCACATCCAGTCTCACGGCTTTTACGACATCTACTTCGCTCTCCAGCCGCCCACCAATGAGCTGGGCATGCCGGTCACCCTCGAGCCGGGTCAGACAACCTCTATCGGCGACATTTCGATCAAATACGTCCGGTTGACAAGGGAAGGGCAGCCCGGCCAAGCCGGCACAAAATGGGGCGCACTCCTCCAATGCTTCAATGGGATCTCGACCGCCGAAGTCAATCCTAAGCTGGAAATCGGGCCCGGCGGCGCTAACCCGATCCCAGCGCCGATCAACAACGATCTCCTCGTTCAGATGAACGGCATGCAGGCCGGCAAGAACAGCGTGAGCATCCAGCTTCTCAGCTCGAAGCAATTCTTCCCGATCACGATGTTCTTCAAGCCGATGACGATCCTGGTTTGGACCGGCACTGGGATCCTTGCTTTGGCGGGGGCATTGAGCGCGTTTTACCGGCGCGTACGACCGGTCACATCTTCGCCCAGGGCAGAACAGCCGGCTCTCTCCCCAGCTGCTCCGCGCAAAGCCACCACGCCGAAGATCCCGGCTCGAGCCTAAATCAACAAGACCTGCGAATTCAAGCGTCATTAGACGCTCGGGCCTCTGATCGACGCCACGGGAAGCGATTACCCGATCGAGTGAGCCGCGAATCTAGTGCTGTATTGAGCAATAACTGGCAGTACCCGGCACCGTATTAATGCGGTCAAAGCGAAAAGTAGCGCAATTTCCGTGCTCTCGCGAATGGGTCGACGGGGACTGACGTGAGCACGAACGATCACTAGAACGGGAGAAACTATGTCTTCACAGATTCAAAGAATTGCATTTGCCGCTTCGGCGGCATTTTTCTTGGCTTCGTTTGCCCTTGGTCAAAAGGTAGCCATTCCTGAGGTCGTCGGGCGCTCAGTCCTCCTCAAGCACGCTAGCCCAAATAAGGTGCTTCACATTACTGTCAGCCTTCCTTTCGCAGATCAGGCCGGAATGGAATCGTTTGTCGACAGCGTCAGCGATCCGTCCAATCCCAATTACCGGCACTTCCTCAGCCCTCAGGAAGTTGGCACACGTTACGGACTTCCTCTTTCCCAGGTTCAGAAGGTCGAAACCTATCTCAAGAACCAAGGCTTCGACGTCAAACTCGTCGCCAAGAACCGGCTCAATATATTGGCCGACTGCACGGTCTCTCAGGCGGAGTCGACCTTCCGCACGAAGATCGACGAGTTTCAGTCGAGCAATCCTGCCATCCATAGCTTTTACTCACATTCGAAGCCGTATGCCATTCCAGCTGAGATCGCGCCATACGTTCATGGGATTACCGGGCTGGAAAACGCTACCAGGCCGCAATCCCGCGCTCTGACCCCCTCCCAAACTCGAACGCTTTATAGTCTCGCTACCACCTTCAACGGGGGCAACCACGGCGAGGGACGAAACGTCGCAATCTCGAACTTCGACGGGTTTCTCCTTTCCAACCTGCCATTGTTCTATTCCCAATTCGGCCTCCCCGCCCCGAGCGGAGGCGTCGGAAGCAACGTCCGTGTTGTCACGATCAGCGGTGGAAACGGGAGCACGACACCTTCCGCGGAAGGCGATCTCGACATCCAGATGGTTCTTGGGATGGCGCCCTTGTGCAACCTGACCGTTTACGACGGTGGCAACTGGGATCTCATCGGAGTCCTCACCGCGGAAGCAAACGACAACACCGCCGACGTGATCAGCGAGAGCTATGGCTGGTATGGCGATAACACCTTTCTGATGAGCGCCCACAACCTCCACTTGTCGATGAGCGCCCAAGGCATCACCTACATGTGCGCGAGTGGCGACTACGGAACGAATCTGCAGGGTTATGACTACCCGAACGACGATCCTGAGGTACTCATGGTTGGCGGCACGGTCGCCAGTTACGACTCGCTTGGCAATAGGCTTACCGAAACCTTTTGGAGTGGTAGCGGCGGCGGCTGGGTGACAGACGCCCTGTCCTTCAACGCCCGGCCCGCCTATCAGAGGGGAACGGGCGTTCCCACCAACGTCAACTACCGAATGTTTCCTGACGTCTCCCTCAACGGTGGCTCCCCCTACTACTTCGTTTTCAACGGAGCGGTTCAAGGCGGATACATGGGCACAAGCTTTTCCTCACCCACTTTCGCCGGCTCCCTCGCCGATGCGGAGCAAAGCATCATTGCCCAGGGTGGGCTGCCTGCAGACGGACTGGGGCATCGCCGGTTCGGCCGCATCCAGGACCTGATTTATGCCCAAAATGGCAGGTCGGACGTCTGGTACGACATCACTTCGGGAAGCAACGGAACTCTGCCCAATGGCTTGCCTTCGAATGCGGGTGTTGGCTGGGACACAGTGTCGGGTTGGGGAGCGATCAACTTTGCTGCGTTCATCGCGACTCAGGTCAACAGTCAGCCGGACTTTGGCATCTCAACCTCGTCGGGTTCGCCCACTGTAGTTCAGGGACATAGCGTAGCCGACACAGTGACGGTCACCGCTCTAAACGGCTACTCCGGCACCGTATCCTTCGGCGTCAACGGGTTGCCGTCCGGCGCCGGGGCAAGCTTCAATCCTTCGAACGTCACCGGGAACGGGACTTCCCAAATGACGATCACGACGAGCCCATCCACACCGGCCGGGACGTACAGCCTGACGGTCACGGGTTCGGATGGAACTCGCACCCACTCCGCAGCAATAACGCTGACGGTATCGCCGGCGCCTACCGGCGACTTTACGATCTCGGCTGCTCCCGCCAGCCAGTCCGTTCAACGAGGATTGGCGGCAGCGTTTACAGTGAGCGTTTCCGCCGTGAGCGGCTTCTCCGGGACCGTCAACTTAAGCGTCAGCGGGGTGCCGGGGCAGTCTCAGGCTGTCTTCGTTCCTTCCTTCGTCGTCGGCTCGGGCGGCTCCGTGCTCACCATTACCACGAGTTCCAAGACTCAGGCGCATCTCTATTCGCTCACGGTCACCGGGACTTCTGGAGGCCTATCCCATTCGACGACGATAAGCCTGAATGTGACTCGGTAGCTTGGCTCAACAGCTCTGGGCGGGCCCGCTGATGCTTTAGCGGGTCCGGCCGAGCTAGCGGCCGCCCATGCCGGTCATTGCGACGCCCTTCAGGAAGTAGCGCTGGGCCAGGAAGAAAACCGCAATCATCGGGAGGATATGCATGAGCGAAGCTGCCATCAGCTGCTCCGTCTCCGTGCTGTAAGAATCCTGAAACATTCGCAAACCCAGCGCCACTGTGTACTTCTCCGAAGAATTCAGATAGATGAGTGGGCCGTCGAAGGCGTCCCAGTTGCCGATGAACGAAAAGACGGCAACGGTTGCCAGAGCGGGCGCCGACAGAGGCATCAGTACCCTCCACCAAATCCTGAAGTAACTCGCGCCATCGAGCATCGCGGCTTCATCGAGCTCTCGCGGGATCGTCAGGAAAAATTGGCGAAGCAGGAAGATGCTGAAGGCGCCACCGCCTAGGAACGTTGGGACGATCAAGGGCCAGTAGGTGTCGATGGCGTGCATCCCACGCCAGATCATGAAGACGGGCACCATGGTCACTTGATTCGGCAGCATCATCGTTCCCAACATCGTGTAGAACAGCAGATTGCGGCCCCGAAATCGGAATCGCGCGAACCCATACGCGACGAGTGCTGCCGTGAGAACGGTCGCGGCCGTGTTGATGCATGTCACCACGACCGTGTTTGTCACAAAGGTTGTGAAAGGCAGGGCGGTCCAAGCTTTCGCGAAGTTCTCGGGCGCGAAGTGTTTTGGCAGCAACCGAGTGGGATCCCGGGCGATCTCCTCCGGCGTCTTCAGAGCCGTGCTGATCGTCCAAAGCAGAGGCAGTAGGCAGAGGGCGGCGCCGGTTACAAGCATCGCGTAAATGGCGGCGGTGCTCGCGGAGCTCTTTCCTCGTGCGTAGCTAGCCACGTTCGCCTCCTTCGTAGTAGACCCACCGGCGAGACATTCGGACCTGGATCAGCGAGATTGCAAGGAGGATGGCGAACAAGATCCACGCGAGCGCCGATGCTTTTCCGAATTTGAAGTACTCGAAGGCATTCCTAAAGAGGTAGAGCGCATAGAAGAGCGAGGCGTTGTTTGGGCCGCCCTCGGTCATGACGTAGGCCGTCGTGAATACTTGGAACGCTCCGATGATTCCAAGCATCAGGTTGAAGAACATCACGGGCGAGAGCAGGGGCAGAGTGACGTAGCGGAACCGCTTCCAGGTCGAGGCGCCATCGATTCGGGAAGCGTCGTAATAGCTGTCCGAGATACCTTGAAGGCCGGCAAGGAAGATGACCATGCGCGCCCCTCCGATCCCCCAGAGGCTCATGAGGATAAATGCCGGCATGGTCCAGCGCTCGTTTTGGAGCCACTGGATCGGCGGGATGCCGAACAGACCCAGGCCCATGTTGAGTGCGCCACTGTCCGTGTTAAACATCCATTGCCACAAGATCGCGGAGGCAACCGCAGGAACCATCGACGGAAGATAGAACAGGGTGCGAAACAGGCGCTGGCCCCTCACTCTCTGATTCAGGAGGATCGCCAGCGCGAGCGATCCGGCGATTCCGAGCGGCACTGAGAACACGGCGTAGACCAATGTGTTGGAAAGTGCTTTCCAAAAGAGCGGGTCGGTGAACAGTAGCCGCCGATAGTTCTCGGCCCCAACGAACTCCATCGAGTGCAAGTCGTATTTCGTAAACGAAAGCCACAGGGACGTCAACATTGGCCCGGCCGTAAACACGAGAAAGCCAAGGAGCCATGGCGAGATAAAGACAAACCCCCAAGCCGCCTCGTGACGGGCAAGAGAGCGCTTCCCGCGCCCCATTAGTAGCCTTCCTCGTCGTTTAGGATCTTGTCGACTTCCGAGACCGTTTGCCTCAGGACTCCTTGCACGTTCCGCTGCTGGCCGGTATACAGTGCCTCCTCACGCATCGTGACCTGGCGTTGCCATTCCTGCCATCGGCTATCGATCGGCAGCTGGCGGCTGTTCTCGACTCCCTTGACGAACACATCGGCGTTGAAGGGCCGGCCGGTGGGATGCAGGAAGGCGTAAGAATATGCCACCGACTTGCGAGTAGGGAAGTTGCGCCGGTTCTTGACGTATAAGACGGTTTCGATTTCCGGGCTCGTGAGGAACCGAATGAAGCGCCACGCCTCTCTCGGATGCTCACTGTCGCGCGAGATCACCAACTGGTTGCCCTTCACGATCGAAGTGTTGCCGTGCGGCCCGCTGGGAACCGGGCAGATATCCCAATCGAAGCTCTTGATCTTCTGGTTGTATCGAGGTGAGTTTCCCATCCAGCCAAACTCCATCCCGAGCTTCCCGCTCTCGAAAGCAAACGAGCCATTTGCCGCTTGGGCCGGGGTTGGGGCGCAGCGGTCCTTCCAACGCAGGTCGACGAAGAACTGATAGGCTTGAACGGCCCCCGGGCCGTCCAAGAGGCAGTGCCCCATGTCGGCGGAAAGGACTTCGCCCCCGAAGGCCCAAATTGCCGGGACGGTGAACGGGAAAACGGGAATCTGGCAGCCGAGCCTAAGCGGCCTTCCATTGCGATCGTAAAGGCTCATGGCGATCGCGTATTGGCGAAAGCGGTCGTAGCTCCATTCGCCGCGTCTTGCCAGGTCGTTTGGGTCCTCTAGCCCGGCGTCCTTGATCATCGACTTGTTGTAGTAAAGGATCAGCGCTCCGGACATCGTGTTGAGGCCGTAGAGCTTGCCCCGGTAGGTGCCCTCCGCGAGCGTCCAAGGAAAGAACTCGCTCGTGTGAAAGGTCTTGTCGCTTTCGATAATCGGACCGAGGTCCAAGAAGTAGTCTTTCTTGACCAGCTGCGGAAAATTGAAGTGTTCGATGCGGATGACGTCCGGCGCGGTCCGCGAGGCGAGCATCACGACCGCCTTGTTCATGTAGGCCCTCGCGGGCACCCGGAAGAACTTAACTTCGACGTCGGGGTTGCGGCGGTTGAATTCCTCGCAGAGTTGCTCTTCCAGGGCAAGCTGTTCTGGGTTGCCCCATGCCATGTACCGGATTTCTATCCTTCCCGGCGTTCCTGGCGAAAGGCATCCGGCAAGCACCAAGCCCCCGCCGACCATCCAGAGAAGCCTGCTCGCCCGCGGCATTGCAAAGCATTGTAACACCCGAACCAGAGCAACGACCCGGATGCGGCTCAGCGATCTCAGAGGCATCGATCCAAGGTGACGCGATAGGCCACGGTGCCAAGCATCGTCAACACCAGCCATGGGCCGCCAAGAGCGATTCCGGTAGCTTGGAAGGCCACCTTTTCTCCAGATTCCGCAGTGAAGTCCGCCGAGGCAGACTTCAGGCGATTGGTGGCTTTCAGCGTGTGATAACCGGGTTGCACGTCGATCGAAATCGAATCGCCGTATTGAAGGTTAGCGATGAACTTCCCATCGAGGAGGAACTCGATTCCTCGGAACTTGAGGTCCCGGTCCGACGTGCGCGAGACCGTTAGGGTGGCCGTCGCCAAGCCATCTCCCGTCGTCAGGGAATCGTCTCCGTCAATCAACGCGTGAGTCTAACATATGGCCCACCGGTAGCGCCTGCCCATCGTCAGTCGGCCATAATCATAGTCAGATGATTCCAATGCTCCCAATTGCTTAGCGCGCGGCTAAGCAGCCGAAACCTGATCGTTCCGCGCCATTGACGCGCACGACCTTGCTAAGGAGCATCTCTTGTCCCCTCTCCGCATCACCGCTTTCCGCAACCTCTGGCTTGGCCAGGCCATCTCCCAACTTGGCGACTCCTTCTACTTCGTCATCTTCGCGTTCATGACGCTCAAGATCACGGGGTCTCCGGCGATGGTGGGCTTCGTCAGTGCCCTCGAAACGCTGCCGTACATGCTGCTGAGCGCCTACGGAGGCGTTCTCGCGGATCGCATCGACCGAAGACGGATCATGCTGGCAAGCGACCTTCTGAGCGCGGCTCTGCTCATCGGCTTTGCCGGTCTCGTCTATTGGTATGCCGGCAAACCGCCGGTGTGGTCGCTGATGCTTACGGCGTTCAGCCTGTCCACTGCTCGGGTGTTCTTCATGCCGGCGCGGGGAGCGGCGGTGCCGGCGCTTGTACCGGAGGAGCTTTTGCTGAAAGCGAATTCCATTACCGCATCAAGCCAAAACATCATGCCGCTGATCAGCCTCAGCCTGTCGGCGGGAGTGCTGGCGATTCTCTACAAGATCTCGCCGACCTGGTTCTTTCTTAGCGCCGTGCTTCTGAACATGCTGTCCTTCATCGGATCGGCGATCTTCGTGGCAAAGCTGCCCCACATTTTGCCGGATCGGGACGCGATCCACGAAGTCCATCCGCTCCAGGACCTCCGCGACGGGGTTTCGTTTGTGCGCGGCCGGCACGAACTGTGGGTGATGCTGGTGCTGCAGCTGCTGCTGAACTTCATGATCAGCCCGTTCTTCGTCGTGTATCTGACCGCGAACCGGCAATGGTTCCATGACGAGCCGAGGAACATCGCCTGGCTGGAGTTCTCGTTCTTTCTGGGGATGGTCATTTCGAGCGCGGCGGTCGGCAGGATGAAGATCACAAGGCCGGGCCTTGGGTACATCGTCAGCATCGTCGGAGTCGGTCTTGCGGTTGTTTTGATGGGCTTCACGCCGAACTTCTGGCTGTTCGTGTGCTGGAACCTCTCCGCAGGGATTTTTATCCCGTTCGGGAGCATTCCCGTTAGCACGTACATGCAGCTGACCGTTCCCGACGCCTATCGTGGCCGGGTCAACAGCGCTTGGACAATGGCTTCGGTCGGCGTTCAGCCAATCGGCCTGTCCCTCGGCGGCCTCCTAGTCCAATACGCGGGGCTCGTCGGCGGGTTCGTGACGATGGGCTCGGGAATGGCCGCCGCGGGAGCCTTAGGCCTCTTCGACGGACCGTTTCGCCGCCTGCGGATGCCTGTCTCAGAGGATTCTTACAAGGCTGGACACGACCCGGCAATCGACTTGGTGTTCGAGCGGCCGACGTAGGAGGCCCACTCAGTCAACGCGACGCGAATAATCAAAGCTCGAACAGTTCCCGTTCCAAAGTTGAACGTAGAATATGAAGCGTATGCGGAAGAGAGCCGGTTGGTCGATCGAGATTGGAAGCGTCAATGATCTCCAATCGAAGACCCTTGCTGAATGGCGCGATCTGTCGCCGACCCAGCGGATACGATACTACGAGGAGTTGATCCTGAATTGGTGGCCGCGTGAGTCAAAACGATTGGCGAGAACTTATCGAGTCGTTAACCGCTCAGAACGTTGAGTTCTTGGTCGTTGGATCGACCGTTCTCGCCTTTTACGCCCGCCCCAGATTCACTGAAGATCTGGACCTTTGGGTCAGATCGACTCGTGAGAATGTTGAGCGTCTCCAGGAAGCGCTGCGGAGGTTCGGACTGCCCATCGTTCCTGAGTCATTCGAGCCGTTCATCGTCAGAGAGGACCAAGTGGTTGCAATTGGGGCGAAGCCGTTCGCAGTCGACTTGTTTAACTCGATTAAGGGTCTAGAATTCGAGGAGGCCTGGCAGAACAAAGTGCCGGGCGAGCTCTTTGGCTCCCAGGTCTTCTATTTAGGGCTTGAGGACTTTGTCAGGTCGAAGAAGGCTGCGGACCGACCCAAGGATCGGGCTGATCTGGCCATTCTTGACGAAGTGCAAATCGAACGCGACCAAGGCTCTGGCAACGACGATCACCCGTTGTAGATGATACGTTTCACTAGCTGGATGGTTCTGCCCGCGTCGCCGGTCGCTTGTGCCGCTTGGAGTTCCGGCTTTCGGGCGTAGATCATGAGCGCCTTCTTCATGCAGTTGGCGAAGAACTCGCGCGACAGTCGCATCGATTCGACCTGCTCGGTTCGATAGGTGAACTGGTCCTCGCCATACCAGCCGTCGTAGCCCGTGTCGATGGCCGCATAGCAGAAATCGACGAGACGCCAGACATCGTCGGTGCCGGCGATCCGGTCCTCATCGTTCGAGTTGTATTTGGCTCCGTTGATGTGGAAGTTGGCGATCGGGATGCCGAGCCGTTTAAGCATGTAGAGGGAATCGGCGGGCGTATTCCCCACCATCTGCTCGTGCCCGTAGTCGATCGCAACGCCCATGACCGTTTTGCCGAGGTTTTTGTTGACCTCGCTCGCGACCAGCGCGGCTTTGGCGACGGTGTTGCAGATCATGTTTCCCTCGCGCGGCTCCTTCTGCTTGCTTTCGGTGCCAAAGGGTAGCCCGTGCTTGTCGCATCGAGCGGCGATCTCGGTGCAGGCGTCGATAAACCAGCTCAGACGCTGCCCGTAATCGACCTCGAAGTGGTAATCCCAACCATCCGATCCGGGCCAAAGGTTGACGCTCGCGCACCCAATGACGACTCCAAGCTCGACGCCGTCGAGGACGATGTCGATGCACTCCCGCCGGACTTTGGGATCGGGATGAGTGACGCCACCAAACTTCCACTTGGCTTCGTGCCAGGTCATCATGTTCATGCACGTCGGACTCAAGCGGTTCTCTTTCAGCTCGGCTTTGACCGATTCGATCTTAACCTGGTCGCGCTGGTAATGCGAATCTAGGAACACCTGGTTGTGGAACTCGATCCCGTCGATGCCGGCCGCTCTCACCCGCTTCATCTGGGCTTCGATCGACGAGTCGAAGCCGGGTCCGCTATAGCCCGATGTGCAGAATCGATCGAAGAATTCGCCCGCGCACCAGTGCCCCGCGGCGAAGCGAATTCCGAAGTCGGCGAACAGCTGATCAACGCGCTCGCCCTCGAGAAAACCGGAATACTTGGAGTCGAGGTTGGCGAGAAGCTCGGGAGCGAGATTCATACTCGCGTTCTACCCCGTGGGTGAGGCGTGACGGCCAAGGGGAACCCGAACGTGGTTTTCGTCATCACTGGGTGGGGGGGCTATAAGAGTGATGACGAAGCGGAAGGCTCACCGTTTGCTGCCACGCTCGGCTCGGAACATAGTTAAGGGAAACCTCGAGCATGTCTCGTTGATGGGCGGCCTAGGGCGAAAGAGCCTCCAAGAGAGCGATGGCGCCTGGCTTCGAGAGGTGTTCATTGTTCGCCTCGCAACGTGAGCTCATGAGGCAGGCGGGACAGCCGTCCGCGCAATCGCACGACGATAAGAGCTGATAAGCCGCCATGATCCAGCGCCCGAGGTGATCGTATAGCTTCTCGCAGATCCCAACTCCGCCAGGAGTGACGTCGTAGACGAAAACGGCGGGCGCGAAGGAATGGAGCGATGGAGTGCCGGAGTGATGGAGGGATGAGAGAGCCTGGACTCCAAACTCCAAACTCGAAACTCCAAACTCGGGAAAGGCCGAATACCAGGCGCTGCCGAGGTCGCCGCGGTCGCATCCGGCGATCAGGGGCGCCACGGCGAGCAGGGCGTGCTCCAGGCCATGGATTCCGGCGACATGGGCCTCATGATCTTCGTCGGGGCCAGGAGGAGCCAGATCGAAACGGACGGCCAACGTATCGAATGTCGTCGAAGGAAGCTCCAGTGCTTCGACGGAGAGCACATGGTCGCCATCGAGCGTCTTGCGACGAAAGCCGGCGACGGAACTGGTGACGCTGACGCCGACCAGGGAAACCTGCGGAGTTTGGAATTTGGAGTTTGGAATTTGGATTCCGTGGATTGGATTTCCGTCTCGAGTCTCTTGGCTATCGTCTTTCGCCGCGATTTGGACTTTCTGCTCGATGACCGACTGCACGATCGGCGTGGTGTAAAAGTCGGTTTCCTGAGGCGAGAGCTCGGCGAAGCCGGCATCCAGATCGAGTTCTTTGACGAGAAAGCTTTGACCCCGATGCAGATAGACCGCGCCCTTATGGGCGGATTGCATCGCACGCCATCGCTCCATCGAGCCCAGCAGCTCATTTTCGAGAACGAGGTTGATCTGCTCACCACCTCCGCCACGAATGTTGATCGATGGCGCCGGCGGCTCGTGGGACGGATAGAAAAACATGCCAGCGCGAAAGGATAGTTCTCCGCTCCGATCGAGCGACTCGGCCACGTCGATCGCGTTGACGCCGAATCGCTCAAGTTCGGAAGGGGAAATGGCGCGCTCATGGGCTGCGCAGAGAAGCTGCTGGGAAAGGATTTGGGGGTTCGCTGGGCTCGTCGACACCGATTCGTTAGCGCCCTGCATCACCATCTCTGGCTTCCGAAGGAGGAATTGCTCGAGCGGGTCGTCGTGGGCGACCATGATGGCCAGCCCGTCGCGGATTCCCCGACCGGCGCGCCCCGCCTGCTGGAAGAAGCTGGAGATCGTACCCGGATAGCCGTTCATGATGACCGCGTCGAGGCCGCCCACGTCCACTCCCAGTTCCATGGCGTTGGTTGCCGAGAGCCCCATCAAGTCTCCCTTAAAGAGGGCTTGCTCGATGAGACGCCGTTCTTTTGGCGTGTAACCGGCACGATAGCTTTCAACGCACTCGGGCGCCACTTCCCCTTGGTTCTTGAGGCGTCGCCGGGAATACCTTAGAACCAGCTCTGCGGATACTCTGGCCCGGTTGAAAGCGATCGATCGAAGCCCGGCTTCGGCGAGCGTCGCGAAAACTTCCGAGGTTACGACGTTGGCGCTCATCCGGGCATTCTCACCGAGGGCCGGCGGGTTCCAAAACACAAAAGTACGCCTTGATTTTGGCGAGCCGTCTTCCTCGATCAAGGTTGCGTTACGACCGGTCAGCTCACGGAACAGTTCTTTGGGATTGCCGATCGTCGCGCTGCAGGCAATGATCTGCGGCCGGGCCCGATGCCATTCGCAAAGGCGAAGGAGACGACGCAGGATATTGCCCACGTGGCTTCCGAAGACGCCGCGATAGACGTGCATCTCGTCGATCACGATCAGCCGCAGCGACTTGAGGAACTTCGTCCAGTTCTCGTGGCCCGGGAGGATGCCGACATGCAGCATGTCGGGATTGGTGAGCACGATGTGGGCGAGTCGGCGGATCGAGCCACGCTGTCCAGGCGGAGTGTCGCCGTCGTAGGTGGCGACCCGAACCTGGGCGCCCGGAGTCAGCTGTTCGAGTTTCCCCAACTGATCTTGGGCGAGCGCCTTGGTAGGAAACAGGTACATCATCCGAGCCGCCGGCTCGGTCAAGCTCCATTGCATCGCCGGCAGGTTGTAACAGAGAGTCTTACCGCTATTCGTCCCTGTGACCACGACGACGTCTTCGCCCCTCATTGCCGCGTCGTAGGCGTGAGCCTGATGAGAATAAAGGAGTGTTGGAGTGTTGGAGTGATGGAGCGACGGAGTATCGGATGCGCTCCCAATCACCGCTTGGAGACGCTCCTCAAGTTGCGGATGCATCGGCGACAATGCCTCGGCGTAAACGGCCTGGCGAGGCTCGAGGGTCTCGATATGGGCGATCTGCGACGCAAGGATCTCGTTTTCGAGGAACGAGCCCACGAGGGTTGCGCTATCCATGGAGTTGAAATAGGCACTCGACCGGGGTGGCCAAGCTACGAATCTCCTGACCTGCGCCTCTTGTTACGCTGGGTGAACTTGACCGCGTAAACGCTGATGATGAACAAGACGCACATCGGGAGCGCCATCATCAGCATCGTAAAGGGATCGTTGCTCGGAGTCACGATCGCGCTGATGATGAAGATGACGACCGTCGACTGACGCCAATACTTCATTAGCGTCTTCGCTTCGAGGAGGCCGATCGCGCCAAGAGCGTAAACGATCAGAGGGAGCTGGAATGCCAGACCGAACGCCAGGATCATCTTCAGGACGAAGAACGTTAGCAGTCCCGCCTGCTGAAACAGAGATGTGCCCGGAAAGTCCTCGACATAGCTGACGAACCAACGCAAGGCATTGGGGGTGAGCCACCACGCGAACCCGCCTCCGATTGCAAAGAGGACGACGCTCAGTGGAGTTAGCACCTTGAATGGCCGCTTTTCGTTGGGTTTAAGAGCCGGTGAGACGAATCCCCAGACTTGAAGCAAAGCGAAGGGAAAGACCGCGATAAATCCAAGCATGAAGGTGAACTTCAGCTTGAACATGAAGGGACCGGTCGCAGTGTCCCACACCGTCCTGTAATCGATATGGTGGGCCGCAAGGGTGGGCACAACGCTCTTCTCGACCATCTGGTCGATTGCCTTGGAAGCCCAAGGCTGAAGGAGGTACCAGGCTCCGACCCATCCGATTACGAGCAGCCAGATGATGCGAATGATTCGAGTGCGAAGCTCTTCGAGGTGCTCGACTAACGTAGCACGGAACTCTTCGGGGTCTTCCGAAGAGTTCCGTGGGATCGGGTTCTTGAACAGTGCGGCCATTACGTCCGCATGAGATTACTGCTCTAGGATGAACGTCTGCTCGAAGGTCTGTCGGACGATCTGCGTTCGCGTCGTCGCTCCGCCGCCGCCGCCGCGATTGCCGGGAACTCCCATACCAGGACCGACCTGTCCGCCGCCCGGCATCGGAAGTTGTCCTTGGCCGCCTCGGCCCTTGGGGAACTGCCGCTGCGGGAATGTGAAGCCCGCGCCGGAGCCGCCGCCTCCGCCCTTACCAGCCGGTCCGCCCGGACCCACGCCAGGACCCATCGGCCCCATCGGTCCCATCGCCGGCCCCATCGTGCCGCCAGGGCCGCCAGGCCCCATTGGTCCGCCCACTCCGCCGCCACCGGTTTGAACCTCTTCCTTGTGATCGATTGTGATCGTGCGGACGAGCTTGAGGATCTTGTGGGTGTCGAGCGAGAAGTAAAGCATCTCTTCGAGGCCGACCTTGTCGTCGGCGCCGGCTTGGCCGGCTTTCGCGAGCTGCTGGCTGCTGAAGCTGCGAGTGCCCACGGCGATGGAGTTACGGATCTTGGCGCAGGGATGGCCAAGCTCCCACTCCGCGGCAACGAACTCGCCGCGCGCGTCAAACGGCTCAGCTACCTTGTCCATGAGATGAGGATCGCCTTCGATCGTGATCAAAGGCAGGAGATACTGCGCCCGCCAGTTGGATCCGGGAGTAACCGCCCGATCCGGCAATACCGGGAGAGGCCAGCCGCCGAATACGACGGTGCCGCCCTCGGGCGATGATCCCGCACTGAATCCGAAATATTCCGGCACCGCGCCAAAGACCGGTCGCGCCGTCTTGTCGACCCTCATGTAAATCGGCATCATTTGATAGTCGAAGACCTGCTGCGGTTCTGGAATGCCGACAAGCGCCAGGATGGAATAGTCCTTCCCCTTGTCCGGAACGTTCTGGTATCGCAAGAGCGCATCGCCGTTCGCATAGGTGTTGTCGATGGCGTAGAGCATGCGGTAGCTAAGCTCTTCTTCGGGGAAGGATGCGGCACGTCCGCCGTTGTCTACGCCCGACCCGCTCCGGGTCGAGGTCGAGACCATCTCATGAACGTCGTAAACCAGTTGCTGGCCGGACCTGAAGCCGTAGCGAAGATGGACGCCACCGGCGGGCATATCGATATTCATGTGGTTGCCGACGGTTACCGTCACTGATGACCGGTCGGAAATCCGGGGAGCCTCGCCGCCCGTGTACTTGACGAGCTCGAGCTTGGCCTCTCCATCGGGAATCCCGTTTCGCCATTCGTTTTCGGACGTTCGCGGCATCTTCGTGTCCAACGTGTACACGCGATAATTGCCTTCCTTTGGCGGGACGACCGCCTCCACGAACTTCCCGTTTAGGAAAACTCCGACATACTCGCCGTCATTGAGGCTGTTTGTCGGGATCATGATCCGGACCTTTTCCCGAACCTTCGATCCGTCAGCCGGACGGACGATCGTAAACGAGCTCTGTGCGAAAACGGAGCCGACGATACAAATACTTAAAGCTACAGCGAGCAATCTCTTCATTCAGAGTCTCCAAAATGGTCCGCAAACATGACGGGGAGCCATTTGTCCTTCGTTCATTATGACGCTCCTTTCCGCGCTCACGTAACATTGATTACGGGAATCGTGAACGGGAAGGCAAGCATGCCTTACGAGAATGCGCGTCCGTCGGCCTCCGAGCCGTTTTCAATCGACCGGCGGATTACTCAGGTCGGCGACCACTCTTAATGTCGAACATGGGTCATCCGGCCTTCACGGGGCTTAATTGCGTCGTAGACTGCGGTCATCATGATCGCGTTCTTTGCGTCGACGCTCTTGCTGAGCATCACTTCCCAAGATGTCCAGCTGCCGCACCACACCTTTGCCGACAACACGGCCGGTTGGACTCTCATGGGAACGATGAGCCCGAGCGCCAAAGTCTCTGTCAGCCACGACGCTGCCCACACGAAAGTTGGCTCAGGCTCACTACGGTTCGACTACAACGTCGCGAAGGGCGAGACGAACATCCTGACCCTTCCGGTAACCGTCGGCTCGCTGGCGAAGATGAAATCCTTGAAGTTCTGGGTTCAGTCGGACTACGCAACGACGATGGCGGTCATTCTACAGGAGCATGGTGGCGGCGCGTACATGTCGAAGTTCGCGGCGCCTAAGGACAAGTGGCAGAAGGCCGAGCTGTCCGTGTCCGACTTCTCGCTCAACAGCGGCCCCAACGATCCCAAAGATCCCGATAACCGGCTCGACATGGATCAGGTGGAGGCCATCTCAATCATCGATCTCGGCTTCTTCTTCGCTCAAGGAGATGGTCCGATGGCAACCCTGTTCGGCGTCGTCATGGGGCCGCACGCTCTCTACCTATCCGACTTTCAGGCATCGACGGATGCCCTGGCGGAGGCTTCCTCCCCTTCATGGATCGACAGCTATATCCGGCCCCAGATCCAGTGGATCGGGATCGGGACTCCGAATGTAGTCGTGGCCGCCAGCCCGGCCCTGGATGGCGCGCCCGCCCTCAAGTTGACCTACAAGACGACGGCGGGCCTGCCTACCGCGATCATTCGAGGAATCTCTCCGGGGCAACTGAGTTCCGCCACGGACCTCGCTTTCAAGGTTGCCTCTCAAAAGGCGATCAAGCTTCTCGTGCAGGTCGAGGAGTCGGACGGCGGCAAGTACAACACGATCGTCGATGTCGCCGGCAATTCGAGCGCTCAGCAAATCTCCGTGAGGCTGGCGGACTTCAAGCCTGCCGACGACTCCAAGGACGCCAACGGCAAGCTCGATCCGGAGTTGATCAACCAGTTGCTCCTCGTCGACCTATCCGGCATGGCGGAGCAGCTAGCGCAGGACAACACCCTCTGGATCGGCAGGATCAACCTGAAGAAGCCATAGCTTCCTCGCAGCCAGACGTCTAGCGCCGGAAGAATCCGGCCCGATCCAGCATGTTGTAGGCAAGCAGGACGAGCATCACGACGAAATAGCCGCGGAGCAACATCAGAGACAGCCTGACGCTCCTGCTCATCTTCATCTTCCCGAGGCCCTCCGCGCTGCGTTTCTCTTCCGGCCGGTCGAACAGGGGGTGGATGACTTCGTAAATCTGTTGAGTTGCCATTTGTGATTCTCCTTAGCTTCCGGGGAAGAGTTTCGGGGCGGCCACCTGGGCCGCGAGGGTGAGGGATAGGGCGAACAGAAGGCCGACGATGGTCCAGTTCACGACGTTGTTCCAGGGCTTGTTAGAGAAACGGTCCCCGAGCAGCTCGCGGTCGTTCAGAAGGAGCTGCAGGAAAACAATCGCGGACGGGAGCATCAGGCCGGCGAGGACCTGGACGCCCAAGATGATGAGCTGCAGCGGCGCGTTCGGAATCAGAACGACGCCCGCGGCGGCGAAAACGCACAGCGTGTAAACGGCATAAAATCCCGGCGCATCCTTCATACCCTTGTGAAGGCTATGCGGCCACCTCTTGACTTCGCCGTACGCCCAAGCGCTGGACAGGGAGATCGCGGTCGTGCCAAGGACGGCCGCATTGACCATGAGCAACAGGAGAACGTTTTTGACGATCGGCCCAAGATGCGGAACCAATGCCGAGGCCATCTGGGCCGGGTCCTTGTAACCGATCCCATGCTGGAACGCGGAGGCCCCGATCAGCATCATCGCGCCCGCCACGAAGATCGCGAAGAACGCCCCAAACAGGGTATCGATCCGAGCCCACTTGAGATCAGCGAACCTAAGTCGCTTGTCGGCCACGCAGCTCTGCTGGAAGAAGAGCTGCCACGGCGCGATCGTCGTCCCCACGATCGCAATCACCATGAAGACGAGATTTCCCGTGAGCCCGCCCTTTGGCACATTCGGTACCAGCGTATGATTCAGGGCCAGACCCCAGTTGGGGCCCGCGACGAATGCCAGGACAAACCAGCTGACGTTTAGAGCGCACAGGCCGAGGACGATCCGCTCCCATCTCAAATAGCTTCCCGTCATCACCAGCGAGACCAAGCCCACGGCCGCCAGTGGCACCGCGACATAGGGAGTTACCCCCATCATCGAAAGGGCTAGCGAGATCGCCGCGAACTCGGTTACAAGCGTGAGAAAGTTGACGAGCTGGAGATCGAAGAGCGAGAACGCGCCCCACCACTTGCCGAAACGGCTGTAAATCATCGCCGCATGGCCTTGGCCGGTCGCGATGCCGAGGCGCGCCACCATCTCCTGCACGAAATAGGTGATGGGAAGCAGCAGAAGGAGCACCCAAAGCAGGTGCGTTCCGTACTGGGCGCCGGCTTGGGTGTACGTAGACACCGCCCCGGCGTCGTTGTCGGCAGCCATGACGATAATGCCGGGACCCATCACCATCAGGAAGGTGAGCAGGTTCCGCTGACGCGTGGACGTGACGACGCGCGGCAGTGGCCCTTCTTTTTGGGCTACCGCGGCATTCAGCACGAGCGCACCGCCCACGAGGTATTCGCGGCGGTGTTACGTTCTAATGGAGGCAGAGTGTGGCGCAGGTTTCCTACCCGCGATGTCGACCGGATCCCAGGCCCTGTGGGGCCGAGGTCCGAAATCCGAAATCCGAAATCCGAAATCGGTTGCATGTTTCGCCTCCTGGTTCGTTCGTTCCATCCGGCTTGCGCGGGACGTACTAACGTCGAAAGGGCGCTCGGAGCTTCCACCCCGAGCGCCCTTCCAGGAAGGCGTTTGCCCTGACTTAGGCGTCAGGCTCGGCGGTATGTTCTCCCGAACCCCCAACCCTCATGCCTGCACGAGGGAGGTTCTGCTTTTGTGTTCGAGTTGCTACTGTCGGTATCCATATAGGGTCTGGCGTTGTTGGGACGCCACTTTGGCGGCTGGGCGACAATCTGCGCCAACTGTAGCCACCAACAGTATTGTACGGCCAGCTTCGCGCATAGTTCTAGCCCCGGCGCTTTTTTGATCTTCTTTTTTCGCAATTTTTCGAGGTTCTGAGAATTGGTTGCGAACCGCGAATCGGGCGAACCGGCGCGAATGAGCGGGGCGTCAGCCCGGCAGAATGCCCACTACCCAATAACACGACACCCTCAATACCGGTCCGCCTACTTCCAGTCCGCGACGAACACGTTCGTCTCGTGAGGCTGGGTGCCGAACCGGTTCGAGCAAAAGACCAGCTTCTTTCCATCTCGCGTGAACATCGGGAATCCGTCGAACTCCTTTGTATAGGTCACCCGCTCGAGGTGGGTGCCGTCGAGGTTGATCAGAAAGAGATCGAATTCGCGCCCCTTCGGGTCGCCATAGTTCGAACTGAAGATGATCCGCTTGTTGTCGGGGCAGAGGAACGGCGCGAAGGAAGCGCAGTTCAGGTGGGTGATCTGCCGCTTATGGCTGCCGTCCGCGTCCATGATCCAGATTTCGAGCTTCGTCGGCCTGATAAGATGCTTCTTGAGGAGGTCCTTGTAATCGTCGATCTCTTTCGGGTTGGTAAACGAGTCCCGCCGGTAGACGATGTGCTTGGAATCCCAGCTCACGAACGGCCCGCCGTCGTAGCCGACCTGGTTGGTAAGTCGCTTGACGTGTTTGCCGGCGAGGTCGGACCGGTAAATGTCGAGATCGCCCTCGAAGTCGCTCGTCCAGACCATGTACTTGCCGTTCGGCGCGATCGTCGTCTCGGCTACATAGGCGCCGGGATGGGAGACAACCGGTTTCATCGTTAGCTTCGGTCCCGCCCTTGGCAATTCGCGGACGCTTTCGCGATACATGACATAGTTTGGATTCACCATCCAAACGTAGCCTTTGCTCATGTCGATCGGCGACTGGCCTTGAGGTTCGGTCGCGTGAGTCGAGGAGAAGTAAAGCCACCTGCCGTCGGGCGTGAAGTAGGAGCAGGTGCAGCGGCCTCTCCCCGTGCTGGCGAGCGTCTTGCCGGAGCCGTCCGCCTGCATCACGAAGATCTGCTCGTCCGGATACTTCTTCTCCGGAGTCTGAGCCTGATAGCAGAGATACTTGCCGTCCCGGCTCCAATAGGCCTCGGCGTTTTGCCCGCCAAAGGTCAATTGGCGGAGAGTCTTAAAGTGCTTTTCCTGAGGATCAGGTTGGCGGGCTATGGAGTCAGGCTGAAACATCGCGATCGCCGCGACTGCGCAGAGCATGGCCAAGTATGGCTGGTATTAGGGTGTTAGGGTGTTAGGGTATTGGGGTATTGGCGCCAGGCCATCAGGGGCGCCCAATACTCTAACACCCTAATACCTTCAATACCTAGACCCTGATGTCGACGTTCTGCCCTTTCCCTTCGGTCTGCTGCATCACTGCGACGGTCTCGGCGTTCTGCATCTCGAGAGATTTCTTGAGGAGCATGAGTTGCAGACTGGCACGCTTGCCCTCCAAGCTTTGTGTCGCTTGAATCTGAGCGGCAGCAGTTGCGATCCCCGAGATGTTCATTCCCAAAGTAGGTATTGGCGAATCAGGGCTCAGTGCTCAGGGCTCAGTGCTCAGTGCTCAGTGCAGTTACCGTTCCAGCCAGCGAGGCCCATCCTGGCATGCTGCCCCCTGCCCCCTGCTCCCTGCTCCCTGATCAGACGCCAGGTACAATATGCGCCCGTGGCTCCGAAGAAGATCCCCATACCGGCGTGGTACAAGAACACCTACTTCTGGATCGCCGGGATCCTCTTCATCCTTTTCATCGTGGGCCTGATCGGGGGCGACCCGACGATTCGCGATCCGGGGCAGAAGCGCGAAGGAATGCTCTGGCTTCTCTATCTCATCGCATCTGGGATCATGCTCGTCAACGGCATCATGAGCCATGCCCAGACGGTCCAGCACTACAACGAGACGGTCGGAGACGCTCGCTCGTCACAGGCGACGCCCAGGACCCCGCCGTCAGTTAGCGCGGGCGATCCTGCTTCCGCGGTCCCGGGCGGGCGGCCGGTCCAAACTACATCTGAGGAAACGAAAGAAGAATGATCCAATGCTCCGCGTGCGGAAAACCGATCGAGAAAGTGCCGGACTGGCTGCGCACCGCCAAAGTCGAATTCATCTGCAACAACTGCCCGAACCGGCAGACCAAGAACATCGCGTTCGTGAGCCTCGAACTGGAGTCGCCGCCTACCGCCAAGCTGACTGAGGAAGAACTCGAAATCGAGGAATTGGCGGAAGAGGAAGAGATCGAAGAAGCCGGCGCTTAGGCCCATAGACGGTAAGCGGCAAGCCGCTCACCGTCTATGGCATTCGATTAGGAGTGTCCCGGCGGGACCATGACGACGGTCCGGCCACCGTGCGCGAAGTAGATCCAGGCTTGAGACACCTTCGGGATCTCGCGCCCAGATAGCGCGATCGCATCCAGTCTGCCAGCGATGTCGTTCTCTTGCGTCGCCGTCCTGGTCATGCTGGTCTGCAGCTTTTCGAGCGCTGCGCCTTGGGAGCCCGTGACTCCCAGCGTGTGAATGCTCGCGGCCTTCGCATTAGCGGCTGCCGAGTAGGCGTAGTGCGCAGCCGCGTATTGTGGCGCGGCGTCGACGGCGGCTCGTCCGAATTTGACGGCGTCGTCGATCTTGTTCTGATAGAGGGAGACGAGGCACAGGCCTGTGAGAGCCTGCGACGACGAAGGGTTGGCGAGGTAGGCCGCATTGTAAAGCGACTGCGCATAGTTCACTTCCGCGTCCGAGTTCTTGTGTTCGCCAGCCTTGTCGAGACGCTTGCTCACGCCTAACCCCAGGGAATAGTTACCCCACTCGATATACATGTCGTAGTTCGTGGGTTCGATTAGAACGGAGCGCTTGAAATACTTCTCGGCGTCAGGTTCGACGAGACGGTTGTAGAGGGCCGAAATGAAGTAGTTAACTTCGGTGCGCTGACTGTCGGTCGCAGCGAGGTCCTTCGCGATCTGCGATAGAACCTGCGGCTTGTTCTGGCGCAACGCGATGAAGGCCTGCGCGGACTTCACGCCGAGGTTATCGGGATCGGAAAGGATGGCGTCGCGAATCGCGGCTGCCGCCTTGTCGTCCTGCCCGGTCTGTGAATCGTAAACGGCTTCAAGCGCGCTCCCATAAGCGTCCGGCGTTCCGAACTTCTTCAAAGTGTCGAGCGCTTCCCGGGCCTCGCCAAGACGGCCCGCCCGCAAATAGGAGAAGATCAGCCGGTTCCCAATCTCGTTGTTCTTCGGATCGTTCTTGAATCTCTGGGCCAGTTGTTCGACGACCAGCGAGTAACGCGAACCGCGCAAAGCGAGGTCGCAAAAGTCGAGGCGGTTTGCGTCGGTAATGGCACCGAATGAGTCGATCTGCTTGTCGAGACTCTTGCGCCGCGCGGCCACCGCCGACTTGAGAGCCTGAGAGATCAACGCGTTCGATGCGTTCGGGTCGTCGCTCCGGTTGACGGTCGTGAACACCCGGTTGAGATCGACGGCAGCCGTGAGCTCCATCGCGTCTAGGCTATTGGGGTCGGCGGAGGCCGCATCCTCGGCATACTTCTGAGCCTTGACCCAGTCGCCTTTGCCCATGTACGCGCGGGCCAGGTCCAAGCGGGCCTCGTTGGAAGACTTGTCGGCCTTGAGCGCGATACGGGCTTCGACGATCGCGTCGTCCCATTTGCTGACCGCGAGCATGTCCTTGGCTTTGCCGAGATGAAATGAAGCGCCCTTCGAGATGCCGTTGTCGACCTTGAGGGTCAAGGTCTTTGAGGCGTTCTCGCCCTCAGACGTATAAGCGGTGAACTTGATCTTGAGATCGCCGTCGCTCTCGCCAAGAGTGTCCAGATCGAACTGATAAGGAGTACTCGAACTGGTCGAGCGCAGCTCGGAGCCGACGTAGAATTCGACTTGAGTGACAATGTTGGACGACTGAACTCTGACGACGAAGTGCTTTTCGCCGGCAACGACGTCGCCATCCTTCGCATTGATGGTGAAAGCGAGCTTCTGAGCCGAGGCAAATGCGACCAGGGCGAAGACTAAGAATGGGCCAATGAGTTTCATGATGGATCGCTAGAATTGCTTGCACAAGTATGACGGATTGCGATTAAGAAGCATTCGAGTCAGATTGCTTGCAGGCCTTTCTCCCCCGTTCGAATACGCACCGCATCGAGCACCGGTTCGACAAAAATCTTGCCGTCGCCGGGTTGTCCGGTGCGAGCGGTTTCGAGAATAGCACCGACGACCTCGTTCTTCAAGTCGTCTGCGCAAACGACCTCGACCCGTGAGCGGATTCTTAGGAGATCGACCTCGGTCATGAACCGTTGTTCCTTCTCCTCGCTGTTGCCCCGGCCCTTGCAGTCGGTCACGTTCAGGCCGCCGATACCGACTGCGGCGATCGCCGATTTCACGGCCTCGAGCTGATGCGGCCGAATGAAGGCGATGATCCGGATCATTCCGCGTTTGCTTGGATCACATATCGGCCAGATGGCAAGTCGAACACTGCCCCGGCAGCCGGCTTTCCGTCGACTCGGACGCTTCCGGGCTCGGACGTGGGAACGTGGACGGTTGCCGTCGTATTCGCCGGAATCTCCAGCATCAGTTCAAACCGACCGTTAGCGACTTTCCAGTCGGACACGATCTTTCCCCGAATCGAATCGTAGGCGGCTTTGGCGTAGGTAAAACCGCCGCCCGGAGTCGGATGGATGACGATGTGCCGGTAGCCGGGCCGCGTGGGATCGAGATCGATGCCGGCCAGGGTGGAGGCCATCCATTCGCCGACCGAGCCGAGCGAGTAGTGGTTGAACGAATTCATCCCCGGATCCTGGAAGCCATGCTCCTCGGTCCAGCCGTCCCAGCGCTCCCAAATCGTCGTCGCCCCGTGCTTGATCGAGTATCCCCAGCTTGGATAAGTATCGTTATTCAGCAGAACATAGGCAATGTCGTTTCGGCCAATCGAGGTCAAAGTCGGGCAGAGGTATCCCACGCCGACGAATCCGGTGGCCAAGTGGCCTTGACGGTCGAGCATAATATGGTCCGCAAGTTTTTTCTGGGCCAGGAGCCGCTTGTCGGCGGGAAGGAGATCAAACCAAAGGCCGAGAACATAGCACGTCTGAGTGTTTCCCTTGATCGTGCCGTTGTCGGAGACGAAATGCTCGTTGAAAGCCTGCTTGATTTCCCTTAGCAAGGCCCCGTATTTAGCGGCATCTTCGTTCCGGCCGAGGATGGTCGCGATTCTGGCGAACAGATCGGTGCTGTGGGCAAAGTAAGCCGTCGCGAGGACGTCTCGCGGCATGTCGTCGTGAACGTTCAGCCAGTCGCCGAAGTTGTTGTTCGAGCGCTTCACCCAGATGTGATCGGGGTTGACGGAGTCGATGTAATCGACCCAGGCCTTCATCGCGTTGTATCGCTTCTCGAGCAAGCGGGTGTCACCGTACGTCAGGTACATCGTCCAAGGCACGATGACGCCCGCGTCACCCCAGGCCGGGGCGCCGTCTGAGAGATCGCCGACTCGCGGAGAGACGTCTGAAAATCCTCCAGGCGCCGACTGAGCGTCCTCAACGTCCTGAGTCCACTTCGTCATAAACGCCGCAATGTCGTTATTGAAGGCCGCCGTGCGGGCGAAGATCTGGGCGTCGCCCATCCAGCCCAGGCGTTCGTCGCGTTGCGGACAGTCGGTCGGCACTTCGAGATAGTTGCCTCGCTGGCCCCAGAAGATGTTGTGCTGGAGCTTGTTGACCATGGGATTTGAGCATTCGAAAGTCCCGGTCTGTTCGTTGTTTGAGCCGACCACGATGCCGGTGATCGCGTTCATTCCAGGCTTGCCGGGATAACCTGTCACCTCGACGTACCTGAAACCGTGGAATGTGAAAGTCGGTTCGTAGGCTTCCTCGCCGTGGCCGCTGCACCGGTAGGTGTCGGTGCACCTCGCGCTTCGCAAGTTCGTCGTGTAGATCGTCCCGTCGGGATTAAGCATCTCGGCGAAACGTAGCGTGATCGCGTCGCCGGCCTTGCCGCGGACCTTCAGCCTGGCCCATCCGACCATGTTCTGGCCAAGGTCGTAGACGAATACACCCGGTTTCGGCTCGGTGATCTTTAGCGGCCTGAGTTCCGCCAACTTCTGAACGGTTGGCGAATGTTGGCCGACAAGGGGAGTCGAGTCGAGCGGTTGGACTTCGGTGGCGGTAACCGCCGGTGTGATTTCACCGGCGTCGTAATTCTCGCCCATGAGAAGGTCGTTCGTCTGAATGGCGCCGTTCGAGACGCTCCAAGAGCGATCCGTGGCGACCGAATCATGGGTTCCGTCGTCGTAGTCGATTTCGATTTGGCAAAGCCCCATCGGCTTTGGACCGTAGTTCTCCCGGCCCGCCAGGCCAACGTGGCCGCAATACCAGCCATCTCCTAGGACCATTTGGATCGAGTTCTTTCCCTCACGCAGCAACGGTGCGATGTCGTAGGTTTGGTATTGAATCCGCTTGTGATAGTCGGTCCAGCCGGGGGTGAAGATGTCGTGTCCAACTCTCGTACCGTTGATTGAGAGCTGGTAGAGACCCTTTGCACTTACGTAGGCACGCGCGCGCACAATCCTCTTCTTGGCCTCGTACTCCTTCCCCAAGTACACGGCATCGCCCGCTCCGTGGTTCATCGTAGGCGTCCGGAAGTGCTCGCCTTGGAGTTCGGATATCTCCATCGAGGATCTCCATTCCTTTCCATCGATCGAGGTTTCCCAGCTCTTGTCCGAATGGAAAGCGAGGGTCGTCCGCCCGACACGAAAACCTCCCAGAAAGAGAAGTCCCGCCCGGCCGCGATCGTTATGGCCGATAATCTCGACCGAGTTGTCGCCCGGTTTAAGGTGGCCAGCGATGTCGACCTCGGTATAGGATGCCCAGCCTCGGCCGTGACCGACTTCCCGCCCGTTGATCAGGAGCCGAAAGCTGTCGTCGACCGCAATCCACATCTTCGCTTCGTCCGGCTTGGATGACGTGTTCAGGTTGGTGCGGAAGTGCCGGTCTCCGCTTGGCGCCTCGACGGCCGGGTTGCCTTCCGGAAACCAGATCCACTTCGCTCCCTCAGGCTTAACCGCGAGCTTCTCGGAGTTGGCGCGGCCAATCCATTGCGCGTTCCAGTCGCTGGATTCGAGCCCCTTCTCCCAGTAGGCCGGCTCTGCCCACTTCGCGAGCTTGCCATCCTTGTCCTTAACCTCGACCGACCACCAGGCCCTCTGGCCCGCGCGCAACGGCTTACCCTTGTATTCGATGTTGACGGTTTCGTCGGAAGTGGTTTCGCCGGTATCCCAAAGGTCGCCGACGCCATGCTTCAGGATGTCGACCGTGGAAGCGACGAGAATGCGGTAAGCGGTCTGCCGGTCCCCCTTTTGGTCCGAAGTTACGATCCAACTGAGTCGGGGGGCGTTCTCGTTAATGCCAAGCGGGTTGGCGAGATACTCGCAACGAAGACGAGTGGGGTTTAGTGATGCAGCGGCTGCCATGGATATCGCAAGAGTGGCGAAGCAAAGAAGGGTTTTCGCCCGCATGCTCATACCCTAGCAGGTTGCGAAGCCTCGCGAGTCATCTTCACGAAGTTTTCGATGATGCGCATCCCACCCTGGGTTAGAACCGATTCCGGATGGAACTGAACGCCTTCGATGGGAAGCGTTTCGTGCCGCAACCCCATGATCTCGCCATCGTCTTCAGAAGTCGCGGTGACGATGAATCCCTTTGGCGCCGAGTCCTTGGTGACCACCAACGAGTGATATCGGATCGCCCGGAACGGGTTGGGCATTCCTTCGAACAGTCCTTTCTCGTCGTGCCTGATCATGCTCGACTTCCCGTGCATGATCTTCTCGGCACGATCGACGGCGCCCCCCCCGACTTGCCCGATCGCCTGGTGGCCGAGGCAGACCCCGAACAACGGAGGCCGGCGCCTCGCATCCGGCGCGAGGTAGCGCCGGACGATGTCGAGACAGATCCCGCTCTCGCTCGGGCGGCAAGGACCGGGCGACAACATAATCCCGTCCGGATTCAGAGCTTCGATCTCTTCCATCGTCGTCTCGTCGTTGCGGCGAACGGCCGTCTCGGCTCCGCACAACCCAAGGTATTGGACCAGGTTGTAGGTAAACGAGTCGTAGTTGTCGATGACGAGGATCATTGCAGTTTCGTAGCGGCAGGTCTTGCCCTGGGTCTCGGCGCTCTTTGTAATTCTAGCCGAGGGTAGCCCGAGTGCCGGCGACCCATCCACGCCTCGACTCATCTTTTCTTCACGTCTCAAGCACCGTGATTTGTGTATTTTGGGCAGGTAAGCACTGATTACGGTGACTCCAATGCGCCTAAACCTACCGATCACACTTCTCATTTCGATCGCCGTACTGGCCTCTACGGCAACCGTCGCCCCAGCCCAAGACCCGGATTCCCAGCGCCGCGGTCCTGGCCGCGGAACGGGTACCCCCGGTACCGGCGGACCCCCGGCTCAAATGGGCGCAACAGGCTCGCTGGCCCAGCCTTCGCTTAAGAACTACGAGGACGTCGTCACGGAGGAAACCAAGACCTCAAACGGGATGTTCACCGTTCACCAGACCAATGGCCGGGTGATGTGGGAGATTCCCAAGGACATGCTTGGCCGGGTCTATCTGTGGCAAACCGAAATCGCCCAGACGCCGGACGGCGGCTCGGCCTATCCGGGCTTCGCCGCCGGAACCCATGTCGTTACATTCGAGCGGCGGCTGAACTATGTCTATCTGCGTGAACTGCATTACAACATGCGAACCGACTCCCAAGGGAGCGTCGGGGTTGGCGTTGCCGCCGCGAACATCTCGCCGATCATCGCCTCCTTCCCGGTCGAGACCGAAGGTAAAGACAAGGCCCCGGTTATCGACGTCACCAAGCTTTTCACCAACGACATGGCGCCGTTCAACGTGGGCCAGCGATTGGGATCGACCGGCGTCGATCTAACACGCTCGTACATTGACCGGGTCAGCGACTTTCCCCAGAACATCGAGACGCGCTCGATGCTGACGTTCTCATCTCCGAACGCCCTGACGGCGATGATCCATTACAGCCTCGACGTACTCCCCGAGAAGCCGATGAAGCCGCGCTATCGCGATGATCGAGTCGGGTTTTTCGGCACAACGTTCACCGTTTACGGCAGCCCCGAGGAAAAGGTCGTCACCAAGACTTTTGCGGACCGGTTCCGGCTCGAAAAGAAGGATCCGAACGCGGCGATTTCCGAGCCCGTCAAGCCGATCGTCTTCTACCTGGCCCGTGAAGTGCCGGACAAGTATCGGCCGGCTCTAAAGAAGGCCGTCGAAGACTGGAACGTCGCCTTTGAGAAGGCCGGGTTCAAGAACGCCATCCAATGCAAGAGCGCGCCGACCGTCGAGCAAGACCCGAGCTGGGATCCGGAGGATGCGCGCTTCTCGGTGATCCGATGGGTGCCTTCGACGACCGAAAACGCCCAAGGCCCCCACGTGGCCGATCCCCGAAGTGGGGAGACGATTTCCGCCCACATCATCGTGTGGCACAACGTTCTCCTTCTCGCTCAAAACTGGTACTTCTCGCAAGCATCGGCGATCGATCCCAGGGCACGGCGTCTGCCGCTACCCGACGACATCATGAACCGGCTGATGGAGTACGTGGTATGTCACGAGGTCGGCCACACGCTTGGCCTCGAACACAACTTCAAAGCAAGCACGGCCTATACGGTCCAGCAGCTCCGAACTCCCGGATTCGTTGCCCAGAACGGCGTAGCCGGTTCGATCATGAGCTACTCCCGGTTCAACTACGTCGCTCAACCGAGCGACCATCTTTCGCCCTCCGACATCATTGGTAAGATCGGTCCCTACGATAAGTTTGCGATCGCCTGGGGCTATCGCCCGATTCCGGGCGCCTCGAGTCCCGACGATGAGAAGCCGACGCTCGACAAATGGGCCGCTCAGCAGATCGGGCATCCCGAGTTCCAGTTCGGCAACTATGCTCACGCGGAGGACCCGACGACGCAGATGGAATGCATCGGGAGCGATCCGGTTGCGTCGAGCGAGCTGGGCCTCAAGAATCTAGATCGTGAGGTTCAGTACTTGATTCCGGCCGCAACCCGCCCCGGCGAGAACTACGACGACCTTCGCGATCTTTACAATTCCGTTTTCGGGCAGAGATTCACGGAGCTGAACCGGGTTGCCCGCTACATCGGCGGTGTCGTCGAGACCAATTATCACGTGGGCCGCGGCGACATCGTCTTCCGGCCGGTGCCGAAGGCGGACCAGTCCGCCGCGGTTGCCTTCCTCGTCAAGTACGGCCTTCATACGCCCGCGGCCTTCCTGGACAAAAACCTGGTCGGCCGGATCTATCCGGATGGAAATGTCGCCCGGGTCGTCGGCCGCCAGAACGGCCTCATCAACACTCTTCTCTCGGAAGGCACCGTCGGACGGCTGCTCGACAACGAGGCCGAGAACGGAGCTAAAGCCTATTCCGTTGCGAACCTGGCCGCCGACGTACAGTCAGGCATCTTCGATGAGCTTCAGGAACCCCACCCAGCGGTCGACGTTTACCGGCGAGCGCTTCAGCTGCAGTACCTGATGACGGTCGACTCCCGAATCAACGGGACGACGGCGACGAAAACGGAGCTAAATGGAGATGAGCGAGATCTGCTCCACAAGCTGGCGGGCCAGATCGATCATGCCGCTCGGCGTTCGGCCAACGAGGCGACGGCGCGGCATCTCCGCGATTGCCGCCGGATCATCGGCCAGATCATGGAAGGTAAGTTCGTTCAGCCGGCGCCGCCCGCGGCTCCTGCCTTTGGACCGGGCGCCGGAATCCCGACGCCTCCCGGTCCTGTTACCGACTTCGGCTGCTGGCCGGGCGTGTCATGGGCCGGCCCGGTTGCCGGAGGTTAGCCTTCAGTGGCGGCATGACGATCGCCGTTTGACTTGCTGACGCCAATGCGTCCACACTTCAACCGGCATGTCAGTGACGCCTGAGTTCGTGGCATTCGGCGAGATCATGCTTCGCCTGTCTCCTCCCGGCCGACAAAGGATTCTTCAAGCCAACTCCTTCGATGCCGCATATGGTGGCGGGGAAGCCAACGTCGCGGTGACCATGGCCCAACTCGGGGTTGCAAGCCGGTTCGTAACGGCGTTACCGGACGGCGATCTGGGGCAAGCCGCGATCAACGCCCTCCGAAAGTGGGGAGTCGACACGTCGCGGGTCGTCCGCTCCGGCGAGCGTCTCGGCATCTACTTTCTCGAACATGGCGCAAGCCAGCGCCCTTCCGTGGTCCTCTATGACCGCAAGGGCAGTGCGGTCAGCGACGTCGAGCCCGCTGCCTTCGACTGGGACGAGATCCTTCAGGGTGCGAAATGGTTTCATTTCACGGGCATCACCCCGGCTCTTTCGGACTCCGCCGCCAAGGCCACGGAACACGCGGCAAAGGCAGCCAAGAGGCTCGGGCTCATGGTCAGCTGCGATCTGAACTACCGAAAGAAGCTATGGACCCGTGAAAGAGCCGAGGCGACGATGTCCATTCTGATGAAGCATGTCGATGTCCTGATCGCCAACGAAGAGGACTGCGAGTCCGTTTTCGGCATCTCTGGAGAAGGCTCCGACGTAGAGGGGGGCAGGATCGATCACGGCCGGTACGAAGATGTCGCGAATCAGATCAAAGATCGGTTTGGGATCGGGACGACCGCGATTACCTTGCGCGAGAGCCACTCGGCGTCGCACAACGGCTGGTCGGCAATGCTTAAAACGGGCGGACGGTCCTACTTCAGCCGGCCCATGGAGATCGATATTGTGGATCGGGTAGGAAGCGGAGACGCGTTCGCGGCCGGCCTGATCTACGCTCAAATGAAGGCACTGGCCCCACAGGAAGCGATCGAGTTCGCGTCCGCCGCCGGCTGCCTGAAACACTCCGTTCCAGGCGACTTCAACGTCGTCTCCTTGGCGGAGATTGAAGCGCTTGCCCGCGGAGGCGGCTCGGGCCGGGTGCAGCGATGAGTTGTGGTCAGCAAGCCCGCAGATTCTCCACCGACGGGTGGGAAGGGCGCGAAGAGCCGGAATGAGTTCATCCGACAAATCGCGGATCTTCGATCGACTCTCCGATCCCGGGATCATCGCCATCGTGCGCGCGCGATCCGCGTCGTCGCTTGGAGATGTGGCCGAGGCGCTTTACGCAGGTGGCGTCCGAGCAATCGAGGCCACCCTGACGACACCGGGCGCCCTCGAGTCGGTTCGGGAGCTAAGCCCGGAGATACACGAGAAGATGGCCGTTGGAGTCGGCACCGTCCTGGATGCGGGATCGGCTCGCGCGGCGGTGGAAGCCGGCGCCCGTTTCATCGTGACGCCTGTCTTGCGACCGGACGTCGTGGCAGCCTGTAATGAAATTGGAGTCGTAGTCGCCTGCGGCGCATTTACGCCTTCCGAGGCGTTATCGGCTCATGAAGCCGGGGCCGATTTCATCAAGATCTTTCCCGCCGACGCCGGCGGACCCAACTACATCAAGTCCCTACTCGCGCCATTGCCGAACCTGCGGATCATCCCGACGGGGGGAGTGACACCGGAGACGTGTGGCGCCTTCATTCGGGCTGGCTGCGTGGCTGTCGGGGCAGGCAGCAGCCTTGTCTCGAACGAGATCCTCGAGACTCGGGATTGGCCGAGACTGACGGAGAGGGCCCGAGAGTTTGTCGCAGCCGTCCGCGCCGCTCGGTAGGAAAGCTGTCTCGCCGGCAAGCCAAGGGCGAGCGGGTTCGCATTCTCCTCAAGCTCGCTATACTCGTACCCGTGGGCGCGACGGTGCAAAAGATCGGCAGTTATCGCTGGTGGATCGTCGGCCTATTGTTCTTCGCCACGACGATCAACTACGTCGACCGACAGGTCATCGGGCTTCTCAAGGACAACATCTCCGATGCCCTGGGCTGGACCGCCGAGAACAAGGAGCGACTCTACGCCGACGTCGTCATTGCGTTCCAGATCACTTACGCCGCGGGCTACCTGTTAGGCGGCCGCCTGAGCGACGTCGTTGGATTGCGCTGGGGCTACACGATCGCCGTCGGACTGTGGAGCATCATGGCCACCGCGACGGGCTTTGTCCGTTCACTCGGCGGGCTCTACGCCGCCCGCGGCGGTCTTGGGCTCGCGGAGGGCGGCAACTTCCCGTCTGCGATCAAGGCGGTCACAGAGTGGTTCCCGGCGAAAGAAAGGGCGTTAGCCACCGGGATTTTCAACGCGGGATCCAACTTGGGGCCGGTCCTCACCCCCCTCATCGTGCCTCCTCTTGCCGCTGCTTTCGGATGGCCATCCGCCTTCTATGTGACCGGGGCCATTGGCTTCCTATGGATCGTTCTCTGGCTCGCCTTCTACAAGAGGCCCGAGGACGAACCGAAACTGTCCGATCGAGAGCTCGACTACATTCGTAGCGATATTGCCGATCGGCCAAGGCAGGTGCCCTGGCTTGGGTTGCTCGAACATAAGGCGGTCTGGGCCTATATCCTTGGCGTCATGTTCACCTCGCCGGTCTGGTGGTTCTATCTCTTCTGGGCGCCGGACTTCTTTAAGACCCGATTTCACCTTAACCTCAGCACGGTCGGCTTGCCCCTGGTCGTGATCTACCTATTCGCGGACGTCGGAAGCATCGGAGGCGGTTGGCTCTCCTCGGATCTGATCAAGCACGGCAGGAGTATTAACGCGGGGCGAAAGACCGGACTGCTCGTTTGCCTACTTTGCGTCGTCCCGGTCTTCCTGGCGGCCCGCATTCCAAGCGAATGGGCGGCAATGGGACTGCTCGGCCTAGCCCTTGCCGGACACCAAGGGTGGTCGGCCAATCTGTACACATTTGCCTCCGACACCATGCCTCGCTCTGCGGTCAGCTCTCTGGTTGGAATGGGCGGGATGGCGGGAGGAGTCGCTTCGATATTCTTCTCAAAGTTCGTCGGCGAGATGCTCCAGCGAACTCACAACTATGAACTGATTCTTGCTCTCTGCCCTTGTGCCTACATTGTTGGCTTCGGACTGATGCACGTGCTCGTACCGAACATCGATGCTGCGAGGCTGGCTCAGGCTTGAGGACCCTGCGCTCGACGCCCCTCCGGGGCTGCGGCCCACTTTCCGGATGGCAGGGGGTGCCCTGATTGAAGGTTAAGTCAGTCTCATTCTTCAAAGCGGTCTCGCCCTTGTCGCGGCCGATCGCTGACAGCACTCATTCCATCCCTGAGATCGCGTTCGTGGTTACCCGCCTTGACTGCGGCGACGTCATTGGCGAGTCGTATTTGCTTGCGTTTCACTACTCGCCGAATGCCATCGCGGGCGCGCTACGAGACGCGTCCGAATTGGCCGTCGGATGGAACCCTGCTAAAACCGAGGAGTTCGCGGCTCATTTCGAGCGGGAGTCCGAATACTTCGGCAATCCCGGGATCAATCGGTGGGCACTGGGCTCGGTCAATCTTGCGATGTGGGATGCGGTGGCACGGTCTCAAGGCATTCCTGCCTGGCGAATGTTCGAAGCTCACGCCGACCGAACGCCTCTTTACGGAAGTGGCGGCTGGCTTTCCTATTCGGTCGAGGAGCTGGTCGAAGAGGCGACTCGCTACGTCTCACGCGGATTCGGGGCGGTGAAGATCAAGGTTGGCTCTGCGGATATCGAGAACGATATCGAGCGTCTCGCGAAGGTGCGCGAGGCGGTAGGCCCGGGGATCGACATCATGATGGACGCAAACCAAGGCATGAACCTGGACTCGGCATGCCGTTTGGCGAAATCGGTCAAGTCGCTGAGAATAACTTGGTTCGAAGAGCCTTTGCCCAATACCGATTTCGAGGGCTATCGGTCGCTGGGAAAGACGGCCGGGATTCTGCTTGCTATGGGTGAGCGCGAGTTCAACACCGTGGCTCTGAGGGAATTGGTCGCAAGAGACGCGATCGACCTTTGGCAGCCGGATATCCTGCGCCTAGGCGGGGTGGAAGCATGGCGAAGTTCGGCAGCTTTTGCCGAGGCTCACGGGATTCCTGTTTTGCCGCACTACTACAAGGAGTACGACGTGCCCTTGCTCATGACGATCCCAAACGGGCGAGGCGCGGAGTCCTTCGACTGGGTCGATCCGCTCATCGACCAGCCGATCCGGATGCGGGACGGCTTCGCCTATCCCAATGATGGACCCGGCTGGGGGTTCCAGTTCAAAGACGATTGCCTTCGGAACCTGACGGTCTGACGTGATCTGCCACAGCCTCGGCCGCTTTGGCTGTGTCGAATCGGCCATCATCGTCAGGAGTGTTCGATTACGATATCGGCTTCTTGGGAGGCGGGCAGCTTGCGCGAATGTCGATCCAGGCCGCGCAAAGGATGGGTTTGAGATGTCTGTCCCTCGACCCAGGTCCGGATACTCCGGCGTCCCAGATTGGCGCCTCTATTCAGGGGTCCCTCGCCGATCCGAAGGCGGTTGCCCAGGTTTTCAGTCGCTGTGAGCGGGTGACTCTCGAGAACGAATTCATTCCCGCCTCGACCATCGAAGAGGCCGTCGTAATCGCGGGGCGAGATGTCGAGGACCTGTGCCCGGCGATCGGATCGCTGGCGACGATTCAGGATAAGCTCCTCCAGCGTCAAGCGTTTGCCGAAGCCGGTGTCCCATCGCCGAAGGCAGTCCCTATCGAAGGAGGAGTCCCCGATTTACCCTTTCCGATGGTGCTTAAGGCCCGATTCGGAGGTTACGATGGCAAGGGCACCCGGTACGCCCGCTCTCCGGACGAGTTCGACGTCTATCGCCCGCTCTGGGAAAGCGGTGGATGGCTTGCCGAAGAATTCGTTCCCTTCAAGCGGGAACTCGCCGCCATGGTGTACCTATCCGATCGGGAGTGCGGTGCGCTACCCACCATGGAGACCGTCCAAACGGATCACGTTTGCGACCTGGTCTTTCCTGCCGAGGCGGATGCCACCGACGTTGCGATCGCGGCTGTCGAAGCCGTTGGAGGCAAAGGTCTATACGGTGTCGAGTTATTCGAAACCGAAGACCGAGAGATTCTCGTCAACGAACTAGCCCCGAGCCCCCACAACAC
>CAZNUL010000001.1:152912-179578 GCA_964576205.1 uncultured Fimbriimonadaceae bacterium
GGGACATTACACATTGGATTGGGGCGGAGTTTCGCAGTTCGAGCTCCACATTCGGCTCGTCATGGGATTGCCCGTCGTTGCGCGGGGCGGCGACGAAACTTGCATGGCCAACCTGCTCGGCCAAGACAGCGCTGGGGATTTTCGCGAGGGCATCCGGGCGGCCATGTACGCCGATCCTTGCGTCTTCGCCCATTGGTATGGGAAGGCCGAATCGAGGCCCGGAAGAAAGATGGGGCATCTCAATGTGGTCGGACGCGATTGCGTCGAACGCGCGATCCAAGCTCGAAGCCGATTCTACGAGGCTTGGTCGATACCCGCACCGAAAGCTTAGTGCGCGAACGTCATCGGCCGCCTTAGCACGAGTCGCAGAAGAACCAGGATGCCGATCGCGCAAAGCATCAGGATCACCGCGAGAGCCTTCGCCTGATCCAGGTTGGACTCAAAGCCGAGATAGATCGCGAGGGGAACCGTCTGGGTAACCCCCGGCATGCTTCCCGCGAAAAGGATCGTCGCCCCGAACTCGCCAACCGAGCGAGCCCAGGCCAGAACCGCGCCTCCGATGAGAAACGGCGCGCTGATCGGCAAAACGACGGACCTCGCGAGGCGCGCACTCCCGGCGCCATCGATGCGTGCCGCCTCGAGGATCGAGGGGTCGATGGCGCTAAGCGCGGTCGCCGCTTCGCGCACATAGAACGGAGTCGCCACGAAGGCTTGCGCCATGACGACAGCCAAGGGAGTGAAGGCGACTCGGATGCCCCATGCCTCGAAATGAGAACCAAGAAGCCCTTGGCGCCCAAATGCCAAGAGCAAGGCCACGCCCGCCACGGAAGGCGGCATGATTGCGGGCAAGGTCACGATCACCTCGAGCCCTCCCGAAAGCCATGCCGGGGCGCGATGGATGGCAAGGGCAAGCCCAGTACCGAAGACCACGACCGCGGCCAGGCTGACGAGAGTCGTCTTCAGGCTGAGGACGATCGCCTGAACGGCGCTCGGATCGTGAAGCTGGGAGATCACGTCGGACGGCGATGCGCCGGCGAATAGGGCGAGGATGGCGAGACCAATGAGAAGCAGGAGCGGCGCGCCCAAAAGAAGCGAGCCACCCGTTGCCGTCCAAGGCGCTAGCGCAAGACGATTCTGCGAAGCCAATTCACCCACACGTTCGGTTTCATCCCGGGCACGACCAGTTGGTAGTTACCATCTGGGTTCCGCGCCAAGATCGCCTTCCGTGTTCGCAAGTCGGCAATCGAAACCGTCTGAGCATATCCGTCCGCGCCGATGAACGTTGCAGATTGGGAGGTCTTGAAGCCGGGCAATCCGGTCACGGGTACTCCCTGGAAGTTGCGAGTCTGCTTGCGCTCGTCGATCGCTTGAACGATCAACTGCTTCGTCGAAAGCGGTAGGGGAACGAGGTAGGTCGTCTTGGCGGCGAGGATTGTCAGAGTGCCGACGGGGCGCGTCGGAGAGACAAATCCGCTTTGTTCGAGCATCCGCTGCGAATCGGAATCGAGGAGGAATTTGATGAAGTGCTTCGCTTCGTCCTTACTCTGAGCCGACGCCGGGATCGCCACCGGATAGTCGACGATGACGTTCATGTTCGCAGGGATGGAGATTGACTCAACCCTTCCGTTCGCGGTCGTCACATCGCTTTCGTAGACGATGCCGGCGTCCGCTTCGCCAAGCTCGACTTTCGTCAAAACAGCCTTCACGTCCTGCTCTCGCGACATAACGTGCGACCTGAGTCGCGCAAGCCAAGATGGGCCATAAACGCCTGCCGCCTTTGCAAAGAATGATTCTGTGTAGTGCCCGACCGGTACGGCGGGATCCGCGATGACGAAATCCTTGACCTTGTCGAGGTCCCCGATCGATGCGACGCCCAAGCCCTTGCGGATGGCGATTTCAAGACGGTTCTGAACGAAAATGCGCTCGCTTGCCTTGTCATGTAGGATATCGTCGAGGTTCTTACGAGCTGCACTGGCAAAAACATCGGCGGGAGCGCCTTGGTTGATTTGGGAGGCCAGAGCCTGCGATCCGCCGAAGCTCAGGGTAACCGTCAGACCGGGATGCGAGGTCTCGTAACGATGAGCGATCGTCGTAAATGCTTCCTTGAGCGACGCCGCGGCGAAGACGTTGAGCGTTCGTCCCTGCGCGATGGCTATCGACGCCGAAAGAAGAGTAAGCATCGTTGGAAGACTACCTAGGGCTCCCCGTTGAGGACGTGCCTCCAACCACATCTTCGACCCAGGCCAAGCCCTTCATCATTGCCGGAAATCCGAGCGTGGTTACGCAGAGGATCGCGGTGTGACGCAGCTCCTCGACGGATGCGCCAGCTTCGAGTGCCTTGCGAGCATTGCTGTGCGTCCCTCCTTCCAGCCCAGCCGCGATCGAGACGCCGACCTTAACAAGCAACTGAGTTTTCTTGTCGAGGGGGCCGGCGGCGCCGGCCGCCTTGCCGAGGTCATTGTAGGCTCTGCCGATGTCCGGGTACGTCTCCAGGAAATCGGTGAAATGCTTCGGGAGTTTGGCCATGGCGTCAGTTTAGAAGCTCGAGTCATAAATTCTAAACTCAAAGGGTGATCGAGGCGGTATTGCTCACGGGTGGCGCAAGCCGGAGGATGGGAGTCGAGAAGGCCCGCCTGATGGTCGAAGGGGAAGAGTTGGCGCCCCGCCTTGCCCGGCTGCTTTCCGAGCACGGGCTATCCGTCACCGTTTGTGGTCGAGAGCCCATCGCAGGGCATGGGTTCCTGGCGGACCAAGAAGAGTTCGCCGGTCCTTTGCGGGCGCTTTCCAGAGTCAAATCCGTCGCCGACTATGTGTTCGTCGTATCGTGCGACCTCCCTCGGTTTAATCCGGAGGTCGTCGATGTCCTCTCCGCTCGAATCGACGGCTACGAGGCGGCGATACCCTTGCGCGACTCTCGCTTGCAGCCTCTATGCGCCCTTTATGGAGCGTCGTCGTTCGACTCGGCGCGTTCGCTCGTCGGCGCAGGCGAGCGCCGAGTTATGCGCTGGGTCGAATCGCTGAACTTCGTTGCGGTCGACGATGTGCCCCCGGACTGGATTGCGAATGTCAACACGCCGGAGGAACTCCGGCGGCTGGACCACTGAGTGCCCAGGTCAGATTGACTTCTTGCGCCCGGCGAGCAGGCCGGCGAACCCGAACGCGACAAGGAATACCGTTCCAGGCTCGGGAACTGGCATGAACACCAGCCCGTTGGTCCCGCTCAGGCCGCCTCCGCTTGCGAAGGTGTCAAGGAACGCGCCGTTCGATCCGCTGTACTCGAGGACATTGTTCGTCTGATTGCTCCCAACCAGAAGGTTTCCATTGGGTCGAAACTGCAGCCCAATGCCGACCGATAGGCCGCCGCCCTGGGCAAAGGCATCGTCGAAGGCGCCGGTAGCGGCATCGTAGCGAAGCACCTGGTTCGACAGCGCGCTTAGGACGTACAGACGGCCGTCTGGCCGGAATAGCAAATCGGTTGGGTTGTTCAGCCCGCCACCACTGGCAAAGACGTTCATGAATGCTCCGCTCGTGCCGTTGTAGCGAAGGATCTGATTGGTAAGCGCGCTCGAGACGTAAAGGTTGCCGTCCGGGCCGAAAGTCAAGCCGACTGGTCCGTTAAGCCCGCCGCCCGAGGCGAAGACGTCGATGAAGGCGCCGGTCGCTCCGTTATATCGAATGATTGAAGCGCCGGCGCCACTTGCCACGTAGAGGTTCCCGTCCGGACCAAAAGTCAAATCTCGGGTACCGCTGAGTCCACCACCCGACGCGAAAACGCCGAGATAGGTTCCAGAGGCGCTAAATCTCAGAACGTTGTTGGCATTTCCGTTTCCGACGTAGAGGTTGCCATCCGATCCGAAGGTCATTCCGACTGGATCGTTGATGGCGCCGCCCGAGGCGAAAGTGCCCACCAGGGCGCCCGTGGCGCCGTCGAATTGGACGATGTTGTTGCTGAAGCGGCCGCTGACGAGAAGATCGCCCGGCGAGGCAAGAGCCGCCGCCGGCAGGCAAGTAAGCAGGATGAAATGAAAGTGACGCACGATAAGTCAAGCTCCTCTAACCAAGTGGATCTCCGTCGGGGCCAATCGACGGAGCCAAGTCGGAACCGCGGCCTCAAGGGTTAGCCGCGCGATCCGACGGATACAGGATCGGTTAGCGAGCCGGCCCTTGGCTTGTACGAGTTTAAGGCGAACTGTAAGGATTTAGCCTTTCAGTCGATTCCGGTATTCCTGCGGGGAAAAGCCGGTCGACGTCCTCAGAGTCCTTGACAGGTGGGACTCATCGTAGAACCCGCATGCTGCCGCGATCTCAGCAGAGGACAGCGCCGTGTTTGCAAGCATCCTCAGCGCCGCATCGGTTCGAACGGACCTCACGTATTCGCCGATACTTTGACGAAAATGCTTCTTAAAAGATGAGCTGAGGTGTACCGGATGGACGCCGACCGTCTTGGCAATATCCGAGACCTTAATCGAGTCCGAGTAAGTATCCCGAACGAGGTCCCGGGCCAGCATCAGCCAACCCGGGGGCCCGGCAATTTCTCGCATGAAGCGAAGTCTCGAGATCGATCCGATCAGCTGGAGGCAGAGCCCTTCCAGAACCAATTCTGAAGATCTGTCGATCCGGCCGCATTCGGCTACAAGAGCGTGCGCGATGCGCGACTGGTCGGGACCGCGGAGCATCTCAGGTTCGTCGTTGATCGGTGCAAACTCTTCGGCGTAGCGAGTCACGGCGTTGGGAAGAATGATGCCTAAGCCCACGGGAGCGCGCTCGCCTTGGTGATGCGAATGCCGCTCGCCTGCTGGATGAAAGGTCAGCTCCATTGGGCGGTAGACACGCTCCGATCGACCCTCGATTCGCTCTGAGCAATCTCCCGATATCAGCATCCAGAAGTAAGGGTAAGCGTGGGAGTGCATCGCCTTCGAAGGCAGCGCGTCGACCGAGGGCTGGGACCGCACGACAATCCCCGACTCGATGGGGAGCCGCAGGTTGAGGGAGCCGTGGAACTGGCCGCCGCTTGGGTCGTCGTCGTTCGGATGTGCCATGGTCAGCCAACTTGGTCGCCGGCAAGAACCGGCAGCTCAATATAGGACGCGCGACCAGGCTCGTGATACACGCTTTGCTGTGCGGAGACCATTCGGGTAGCGTCTGCGATCGGTTCTCCAGTGTTGAGATTCTTGTCCTTATCGGGGAAGAGCGTGGAGCAAACCACAACCCGAAGCCGGTGGCCTGCAGGAATCGTGATGCCCATTTGCCATAGGTCGATGTCGTAGCCATAGACTACGCCGGGTTTCAGGAGTTCAGGCTTGGCGAAAGACTTTCGGAACCGGGCGCGGATCATTCCCGATGCGAGTCCGACGCTTCTCCCGTCCGGGAAAACATCGAGCAGGGCCATCACCCAATCGGTATCTTTCGCGCTGGTGGCTGCGAACAGTTTTCCGCGAATGGGGCCGTCGAGGGTGATCGGGCGCTTTAGGGGGGTCGAATCGAACAGGATCTGGCCCGGCTGCTTGCAGAGTTCGGACGTGTTGCTGCCCCTTGCGAAGAAATAACTGACCGGCGAGGAGTTCGTATAGACGCACTTGGCCGGATCGTAAATGTAGCGGCTCGGGCCAGCCGGCGCCAATCTTGGTGTGCGCGTCGAGAGCTTGGAAGAGTCTTGCAGGAACCAGCGCTGCGGCTTCATGTTCCTGGGAGGCCAGGTGTTTGTGTGGTACCAACGATTCTGGCCTAAAAGGAATTGGTCGACGGAAGGTTCGCGCTCAATGCCGTTTGGCATGTTCTTCAGCCATCGGTCGAACCAGCGCAGGGTGATGGTGCGCATGTCGACATAGCCGTCGGGAGTGAAGTCGAAAGAGCCGTCCCGGCTCTCTCGGTTTGTGAAGTGGTTCCACGGCCCCCAGATCAGCTTCTGAAAGGCGGCGCGGTGAGCAACCATCTGTGCGTAGTTCAGTCGAGTTGAGACCCCGACGGTGTCGAGCCAGCCGTCGAAGTGTAGAACCGGGATGTCGATGTTCGCGATTTGGTCTCGATAGGAGGCTTCACGAACCGACGCATCGTAGCTGACCGCGTGGATCATCTCCTGATACTGGGGAATCCGGTGTCCGAACTGGACCTCGTCCGCTTTGGAGATCGGGAGCGTGTTGATGGCTTTTGTCAGATCGTCGTTGTACGCCTGCACTTTCGCTCGGTCCCGAAGCAATCCGAACCAGGCGAGGTCGGCGCCGACATAGACGGCACCGCCATCCCATGGCTCGCCGAAGGGTGGGCCCGCCATTGGCACGACCGACACAATTGTCTTCAGCCAGTGCGGCTTTGTCTTGGCCGCCGCCCACGTGCAAAAGCCGTTATACGAGGCGCCGATCATTCCAACGCCGCCGTCGGACCAAGGCTGTGTGCCACACCACGCCACTGAGTCGTACCCGTCAAGGTCTTCATGCTTGGCGACATGAAAGTCGCCTTCTGAGCTGCCCCGCCCGCGGACGTGCTCCGTGACGTAGACATAGCCACGCTGGGCGAAGAACTCGCCATCGGCATTCCCAAATTCGGAGCGGTCGTAGCACGTGCGCTGCAAGATCACCGGATGTGCCGCGGAATCTGCCGGCCGATAGACGTCGGCCATGAGACGTACACCGTCTCGCATCGGGATCGACACGTCTTTCTCGACCTTCGCGTCGAATCTCGGTGGGGAGACCGACTTTTCGAAACGAGCCGACGGCCGCAGCACCTCGTAACCTCTGCGCACGATCTCGAAGTTCTGGGCAGGTACCCACCAATAAAGCGGCCAGTTCCGCTCATCGGTCCAGATCACAGCCTCCGCGGTTGGAGGCGAATCGAGCCGCCACTCCTTCAGCACGAGGTTCTTGTCTCTAATTCTCTTTGTCTCGGTCCGGAAGAGTTCGACCGAGATGGCGCGCGGAGTGCCCTTGGTCAGATCGGTCGCCGGAAGCGCTTGAAATCCCGGCTTCGAACGATCGAATTCCGCCAGCAAGAATGGCAAAAGCCCAGGCTGAGTCGGGCTGTAAAGCGCCGACTTGTCGATGCGTCTGCCCGGCGACTCCGCCGGGATATTGAATGCGTAGATGACCTGCTCGCCAGTCTTGGGCCTAAAGACCACGGTCGTTGGTTTTTCCGAGGCGAGCGTGACCTCCACTTTCGAACCGGCCGCGAACCCCGGCTCAGACGTGAGCAAGACGGTGTCAGACGCTTGGCTTACCGTCGAACTCCCTTTCTTGACGCTCTGAAAGTAGAAGTCGTAAACGCACGGCTCTGGCGAAAGGGAGCACACGGACAAGGCGATAAGTACGATCATGAGCTGGCCACCGAATCGATCTGCGACTCACTGAACGGTACGAAAAAACCGGCGTCAACCGCAGCCCAGCGCGTGATTCCAAGTCATCTCGTCTCGCTCGACTCCATTAGGTGGACGATTCGATGCGGCTCGAGGAAAGCAAAGCGAGCCCTGTTCAAGTTAGGGGCATTTCGTACAGCGCCCCCATGCCATCCCGGTAGTCTGGTCAGCGATGCCACGTCGTACGAAGATCGTTTGCACGCTTGGACCCTCGGTCAACAGCCTCGAGAAGATCAAAGGGCTGGTCGCGGCGGGTATGAACGTCGCCCGGCTTAACTGCAGCCACGGCGACTGGGCGGCAAAGCGTCGATGGATCAAATGGGTGAGATCCTGTTGCACGGACCTCGCTCCGGTTGCGATCTTGGCTGACCTCCAGGGGCCGAAGTTTCGAATAGGAGCGGTACTGGGCGGCTCGCTCGACCTCAAGGCCGGCCAGACGGTCACCTTGGGGGTCTCCAAAGACTCGAAGGCTCGCGGGCCCAAGGCATCCGATCCCACCGTGGACCTTCCGATTAACCAACATGAGATCCTTAAGGCGATGGGCGTCGGAGGAAGGCTGCTTCTTGGCGACGGAATCGTCGAGCTGCGCATCACCGGGCAAGATGGGCTTTTCTTCACGGCGCGGGTTGCGAGCGGCGGAGCCGTCAAGAGCAACCAAGGAATCACGCTGATGGGCCGTGTCTTCGATGTTTCACCGATCACCGACAAAGACAAGGAAGATGTTGCCGAAGCCTTGAAAGCCGGTGTCGACTTCGTCGCCCTCAGCTATGTCAAGAACGCCAAAGACCTGCAGGACCTTCGCATGCTTATCGACAAGCACGATCCGAAGGTCAAACTCTGCGCCAAGATCGAAACCAAGGAAGGCTTTCTCAATCTCGAGTCCATCCTCGAAGTTGTCGACGTCGTCATGGTGGCCAGGGGAGACCTCGGCCTCCAAATGGACATCGAGGACGTCCCGATCGTCCAAAAGAAGATCATCCAGAAGTGCACCGAATATGGGAAGCCGGTGATCACGGCGACCCAAATGCTGGAAAGCATGATGTCGAATCCAAGGCCGACGCGGGCCGAGGCGACCGACATCGCGAATGCCGTCCTCGACGGCACGGACGCCCTCATGCTGAGCGGCGAGACGGCGAGCGGCGAGTATCCGATCGAATGTGTGAGAACGATGGCTCGGATTGCGGAAAAGGCCGAGAAGCTCTACAGCCGGGAGATCGCGTCGATTTCACGGGCTCTGGGCCGGGATGGCCTGACTCACACGGAGGCCGTCGCCTGCGCCGTCGCCGAGCTTGCCGCTTTGACGAAGCCGGCGGCGGTTGTCACGAACACGACGAGCGGGCAAACGGCGAGGCTGGTGAGCAAGTTTCGCGGCCGCTCTCCGATCCTTTGCGCAACTTATGACCCTCGAACCCAAGGTCAGATGGCCGTGGTGTGGGGAGTCGATGCCGTATGTGTCCCCTGCCCTTCCAGCATGGAAGAAGGGGTAAAGAACGCCGTCGACGCCTTTGTCAAGCGCAAGAGACTGAAGCCGGGGGACAACGTCATCGTGACCGCCGGCGTCCCCGCCGGCAAGCCGGGGAACACCAATCTGATCCTGATGCACCGAGTGGAGTGATGGAGTGCTGGAGTGGTGGAGTACTGGAGAAATGGAGTGTTGGGGAGGGCGGGCAGGAAACTGATGGACACTAAAGCGACCGAAAGGTGTCTTGCATGTTATTGGTTCCACTCCTAGTTGCTTCGCTTCTATGCTCCCAGGGTGACGGATTGGGCTCGCACGTGACGTTCACGGCGCCCGCGGAGACCGTCGAGAAGGCGCTCGTCTCCTTATCGCAAACGGCGGGCGTTAGCCTCTCCGTAGAAGGGCCGATCGCGAAAGACATCGTCGTCCTCCGGTTTCAGGACGTTCCGCTGGCCGACGCGCTCAAGAACATCGCTCGCGTCACAGCTGCGGAGTGGCAGCCCATCCCGGGGTCTGCGACCCCCGGGCTAAGTTCTTGGACCGCTTCGCGGTCAGCCTGGTCAACAAGGCTCAAATAATAGGCCGCGATACGGATCGTTGAAGACCCCGGGCTGATTTCTTGGACCCCTTCGGGGCCCGCCCGGTCCAGGAGACTCCCATAATAGGCCATGGTACGGATCGTCGAAGTCGGGCCCCGAGATGGGTTGCAGAACGAGTCCGTAGCCATTCCGACCGATCTCAAGCTGAGATTCGTTGAGAGCCTCGTCGACGCTGGAGTCATGGAGATCGAGGTGAGCAGCTTCGTCTCGCCGAAGTGGGTTCCCCAGCTTGGCGATGCAGAGGAGTTGTTCTCGATCCTGAGCGCCCCAACGCCTCAACGCCCCAACGCCCAGTTCTCCGCACTCGTACCCAACATGAAGGGACTCGAAAGGGCGATTGCCTGCGGACTCAAGCGGATCGCTCTCTTCACCGCCGCCAGCGATGCGTTCACCCAGAAGAACATCAACATGACCGTCGCCGAATCGCTGAACCTCTTTCGAGAGGTCGCGGCAAGGTTCCGCGCCGAAGTCCCGGACGGTCACATCAGAGGCTATGTGAGTACAGCCTTCGAATGTCCTTACGCGGGACCGATCGAGCCGGCAGCCACGGCAGAGATTGCCCGAACCCTCTACGAAGAAATCGGAGTCGACGAGGTCAGCCTGGGAGATACCATCGGCGTCGCCGTCCCGAGGGAAGTTGAAGTCCTCCACGAGCACGTTGCGAAGTACGTTCCCCAATCGAACGTCACCTGGCACTTCCACGACACCCGGGGAACCGCGATCGCGAACGTCGCGAAGGCAATCGATCTGGGTTACAAAGCCTTCGATTCCAGCGCCGGCGGCCTCGGTGGATGTCCCTACGCGCCGGGAGCCGCTGGGAATCTGGCGACCGAGGACCTCGTTTATTTCCTCGAGCGAAGCGGATTCGACACGGGGATCAACCTGGAGGCGTTGGCGCGCGCGAGCCTGCCGATCCTCGAGGCGCTGGGACGGCGTCCCTCGGCAAAGGCTCAGGTTGCGGCTTTGGCCGGGTAGCGACAAAAACGACGAAGCTCGCAGCCAAGATCGCGAGTGCGGCGGTGGCGACCTTCTCGTCGCGCTTGAGCTGAAAGTCAGGCCAATTGACGGCAAGGATGGCGAGTCCGATCGGCACCATCGCCGGCAGCCTGTCGAGTTGGAATCCGAGGAATTGGCTGCCTCCGAGGAAGATGACGACGAACATGTAAAGGACCAGCGCCGGCACTACTGCGAAAAGGGTCTGGCGCGTCCTCATCCGGAATCTGAAGAGAGCGATGAAGAACATCCCCAGAAAGACGAAGTCCGCCATCCCTACATAGGCCTGCGGCTGAACATAGCCGTGAGTCGGCGCCGCCGATACCCTTGGGATTTGCGCCGCGACCTTCGTCAGGACGGGCGCCGCCATCCTCATGACTTTCTCGCCATACCCCCAAGGCGAAAGAACGAGAAAGAAGTCGTAGGCGGCGAGAAAGATCGCGATCGGAAGGATGATGTTCTTCTCTTTGATCAGGGTGGCAAGGAGCGCTCCCAGCCCCACGCACCAACAGGCGAGGGCGCCCTGAGAGACGGCGACGAGGATTCCCGCGATCGGGCCGGGAAGCTTCATTGCGTAGGCCAGCCCGATCAGTCCTATTTGGATGACAAGGCCGCCGCCAACAAACCAAGCGGCCGTGCGCCAGTCCCACTTGGCATTTGCGGCAAAGAACAAGGCGATGATCGGCGCCGATAGGAAAATGATCGCGATCACCAGGTTCGTAACTGGTAGCGCGGATAGAGGCAGGGAAGCATAGCCGAGCCCGATCCGCAGGATGGCAAGGAGGCTGAGGGTGGACAAAAACAGGGGTATCCCGCCCGGCATGGTGGGATCGAGACGGTCCCCCGCTTTAGCTACTTCGGGATCATCCATTGGTTATGAGGCGCTCTGGCTCCTGCCGACGTACGAATCAAGACGACACTTCTGCCGGTAGAACCACCACTCCGCTCGGTGACAATTGCGATTTTGACTGAATCACCTGCCGGTAGACCGCAACCACTCTTTCGCCCATTTCGGTAGTGCCGTGCATTCGAACCGATCGTGTGGCCGCTCCCGAGAGGGCGGCGTAGAGTTCGTCGTCGTGCAGAACCCGAAGAACTGCTCGAGCAAAGCCGCGCGCCTCGTTCTTGACGATAAAGCCGTTCTCGCCGTCGATGATCCCCGCGCTCGCCCCGCCACCGCCAACGCAGACCGCGGGCAACCCGTAGGTCATCGCTTCTTGAACGACCAAACCCTGAGTCTCCGTCACGGAGCTGAACACGAAGATATCCGCCGCAGAGTAGTAGCGGGACACATCTTCGTGGGGGACGAACCCGACGAAGCGCACCCGGTCTCCGATATCCAATCGCCGGGCGAGCAACTGGCATTCGGCTCGGTAGGGGCCATCTCCGACAACCCACAGGCGCAGGCCGGGGTCGTTGCTGAAGGCGATTGCGGCCATCTCGAAGATCATCTCCATGTTCTTCTCGATGGCCAGCCGTCCGACCCAGAGCATGATCTTCTGGTCCGGCGGTATCCCAAGTGACTGCCTCATCTCGCTGCGGTCGTGGAAGATCCGCGGTCCGGCGCCGGTCGGGACCACCGTCACTGGCTTTCGCACCGAGTGGCGTCGAATCCAGCGGAGGGCCGCATCGCTCGGCGTAATCACATGGTCAACCGAGTTGTAATAGAAGTTCGTGTGTTTGGCGATCTTGAAGCGTGCGTACCGCCGAGGAAGGAAAGCCGGAAAGTAGTGGGCGTATCGGTCGTAAAGCGTGTGATAGGTTGCGACGATCGGGATTTCGTGCGACTCCGCCCATCGCAATCCGAGGAATCCGAGGATGCCAATCGTATGCGTATGGATCACGTCGAACTCGTGCCGGCGGAACTTGCGGAGGGTTCTTAGGAATGGCGGATAGGCGATCGGAAAGCCCTTCGTCCACGGGGTTTCGATCGCCCGCAGGCGATAGGTGTTGGGGTCCGACTCCCGGTGGCCGGGATAGCGCGGGGCGAACAAGTGAACCGAATGGCCCTGGTTCCGCAGCTCCGCGATCAAGGCATCAACGCTCACACTGACGCCGTTAAGCACCGGCAACACGCTGTCGGAAAAGATCGCAATCCGCAATCTCTCGTTCATTCGAAACGCTTCAACACTCAAGGTCCTGGCGTCGTCGCTATGCTTCGGGGAAGCGTCCATGAGTCTCAACAAATGAGACGATGTCGCTGAGCCGAAAACGGCGCTGACCTCCGCCGGTCCGATGGTGGGTCAGCCAATGGCGGTTGGTATAGCGCCGAACGGTCGCCGGGCAAACTCCAAGGAGCCTAGACGTTTCTTCCAGCGTCAGCTCGGGGTCTAGCAGGCGCTTGATCAGATCCTGACGGCTTTCCTTGAACTCGCCGCGATAGTAGCGGGCGGTTACCGAGTCGTCGTAGAAGCTGCAAAGGAACTCGATGTTTTTGGGCAGGGACTCCCACACGGTCTGGAGAGCCGGGTCGATTTGTGGCTCTTCCACCCCTGACTTCGCCCTTCTGGGGCGAGGCGCGCTCATCACGGTCTTTCGAAATCTAGATCGCCCGTTCTCGGTCGTCTCCACCGGCTTTTCCAAGAGCCCGGTTGTGCCGTTCCCCTTCACGGCGGCGCCATGAAGAAAGTCGCCGATGCTTGGAATGTCGACGTCCAATTCGTCTTTGCGCTTGGCCTTAGCTTCTTCGCTCTTGTCGAGAAATGCGTTCTCGATGTAGGCCAGAGGGTCGAATTCCTTGTTGGATCTCAAAGCGGTTCCCGTTAAACTCCCTCGGGCATTGTACTTAGATTTGCCAAACCTTCCAAGAAGCATTTTCGCCAACCAACGCCCGATCAGCGATGTCCGGACGATCCATGTGGCCAACCCCGAAGCCCGTCACAATCCGAATCCGGGCCCTATGATTTATGGTTAAATCACGTCGATTCGTGAACTCGCGAGGGTCAAACAATGAACAAGGTTCGTTCTCTGCTAGTTGGGTCGGCGGCGCTGTCGCTCGGACTCCTTGCTCCCGTCACGCCACGGCAGAGTCCGCAGGTAGAACCCTTAAAGCCTGGTGGAATCTATTCGATTGGCGAGGAGGCCGGCTGGACCGTGACGCCTGGGGCCGCCGCAACCGGAAAGGTCTCCTACGTCGTCAAGCGGAACAACCAGGAGGTCGTAAAAACCGGCGAGATCGATCTCGCGTCAGGTAAAGCCACGATCGATATCGACGCCCGGGAACCCGAAATGCTGTATATGCTGTTGTCCATCGACGGCAAGGCGGGACAGACCTTTGGCGCGGCCATCGCCCCCGAAAAGCTGAAGCCGTCGCTGAACCGGCCAAACGATTTCGATGCGTTCTGGAGGTCCAAGATCGCTCAACTGGAGGCGGTTCCCGAGAATCCGGTCCTAACTCCCGGAGAAAGCGGCAAGCCGGACGTGGACTACGCGACGATCCGGATGGACCATGTAAACGGAACTCATGTTTACGGCCAAATCGCCAAGCCGTCCAAGCCAGGCAAGTATCCTGCCCTGCTTATCCTCCAGTGGGCCAGCCCCCCTTACCGTCTGTGGAGTCCTTGGGTCGCAGACCGTGCGGCGGAAGGTTGGCTGACCCTCAACATCGAGCCGCACGACGTCCTGCCGACGGAGCCGCAAGCCTACTACAACGGCCTTCCCGCCGCTCTCAAGAGCTATCAGTCGATTAATCAGGAAGACCGCGATAGGAGTTATTTCGTCGAGATGTACTTGCGTGATTACCGCGCAGTCGACTACCTCACCCATCGCTCAGACTGGGACGGCAAAACGCTCGTCGTGATGGGAACGAGTATGGGCGGCCAGCAGAGCCTCGCCGTCGCCGGGCTTCATCCCAAGGTGACTCACGTGATCGTCGAAGAACCGGCCGGCTGCGATCTGAACGGCTTCGCCCATGGGCGGCAAGTCGGCTATCCCTTCTTCCCAAATAACAATCCAAAAGTTCTTGAGACCGCACAGTACGTCGACTGTGTCAACTTCGCTTCTCATATCAAGGCAACGTGCCTCGTCGCCATGGGCTTCACCGATACCATCGCCCCGCCTGTGGGGATCTGGACGGCTTTCAACCAAATCCGGGGGCCAAAGGAAGCGGCGCCAATGGTCGATGCGCCCCACAATAACACGGCAACGCCTGAACAGCAACGGCCCTACACGGACCGGGCAAAACAGTGGCTGCAGGTACTCGTCCGTGGCGGCAGGATCGAGCCGCGAAGCGGTTCTATCCGAATCCACTAGGGGTTAGCCGTCGGGGTTTTGGCCGACCCCCGCCAACCCTACGCGCTCGGCGCGGCGTCTAGCATTGAGGCCGTTGCGGTTGCGCCGACTCTCGTTGCACCTGCCGCAACGACTTCCAGCATGGCTTCCAATGTTCGGATTCCATGGGCCGCTTTGATCTGAATGTGGGGGCCGACGGTTGCCCTCATGAGCCGGATGTCTTCAACGGTCGCCCCAGTCGGCGCAAAGCCCGTCGATGTCTTCACAAAGTGCGCTCCCGCAGCTTCGACCGCCATGTAGGCGGCAACCTTCTGTTCCTTGTCGAGATAGGCGTTTTCCAAGATGACTTTGACGATCACGCCCCTGGCTGCCTCTGCCACCGCTCGGATCTCATCCCGAACCAAGTCGACCCTCCCCGAGCGCATCGCTCCGATGTTGATCACCATGTCGAGTTCGGTCGCGCCGTTCTGCACGGCATCGCGAGCTTCAAAGACTTTGGTGGCGCTGGTCGATCCACCGTGTGGAAAGCCGACGACTGTCCCGACTTCGACGTCCGCCCCTTCGAGGAGACGCGTAGCAAGAACCACGTCGCAAGGCTTCACACACACCGAGGCGACACGATAGCGCTTGGCTAACTCACATCCTTCCAGGACCTCCCATTCCGTTAACTCCGGCCGGAGGAGTGAATGATCGATCATCTTCGCTAATTGCGCTCTCGTCAAGGACGATGGGTCGGCGATCGGTGACATGGGAAGAGTTTGGCGCGGATTTGGAATTTGGGATTTGGGATGAGTTTCGCTTCTTGCGTGATTCGCGGTAGCAACGCCACATAGCAAATTCCAAAGCCGAAATCCGAAATCCGAAAGAGATAAGTGCCATAACATCGCTATGGCTTGGTTCACCCAGGATGCTATCGACTTCTTCTCCGAGCTGGAACAGAACAACGAGAGGCCCTGGTTTGAAAAGAACAAAAAGAGATTCGAACGCTCGGTAAAGCATCCGATGGAGGCTTTCGCTGCGGAAATGATCGGCCGGATGCAGCAGATCGATTCTCAAATCTCGATGCTCCCAAAGGACTCCGTTTTCCGGATCTATCGGGACACGCGGTTCAGTAAGGACAAGACTCCCTACAAGACAAACGCGGGACTCGTGGTCACCCGCGGGGGCCGGGGCGATCACAGTTCGCTTGGCCTTTACTTTCATATGGATGCGAAGTCGATGGGAGTTGCGAGCGGATGCTATATGCCCGACACCGCCCAAATCCACCTGATCCGCTCGCACATCGCTTCTCACCTGGACGAGTTTGCGAAGCTGCTCGACGATCCCAAGTTCAAGGCGATGTTCGGAACGCTTGCCGGCGACAAGAATAAGGTCATTCCGAGCGAGTTTCGAGACGCCGCTGCAAAGCAGCCGCTGATCTTCAACAAGCAGTTCTATTACTGGGGCGAACACGCCGCCACCGAAGTTCTCCGGGAGGACTTGCCTGACTTCGTGATGAGGCACGTCGACGCCGCTCAGCCGATGAATCGATTTCTCGAGCGAGCTCTTCAGATGTAGCGGCAGGGCTTAACCTGCGGTTCGCCATTCTGAACCTTCCGGGTTCTTTCCGGCCCCGAAAGGGAGGACGGCGTCACCGATCCCCGCATTAAAGCTAGGCACGCAAGTCGACCAGCTTTTTACCTGTACAGCGTTAATGCTCGAACTTGGGCCAGTACGCCCACTGTGAGTTTCGGTATGTCGTGCCGATAAAGGAATTATGGGGCCTTAGCAATCGGCGTCAAGGACGGCGCTGCCACGGCTCTATGACATGGAGGTAGTAACAACTTGAAGAACTACAGATTTCTTTGCGCGGCGGTTGCAGCTGCCATGCTGATGGCGCTGTCCGCCACGGCCGGCGCGCAATCCATTAACGATAACTCGGGAACGGCGACCGTCGACGTCCAGCCCGGACTCACGCTCAGCCTGATCGCGAGCCCAAGCTGGGGCCAGGTCGTTCGCCCGACTTCAGGGACCGCTCGGTACAAGCTGGACTACAGCACCGGAGCGGTGACCGTCGTCAGCGGCCTCGGCTATGCGTTCGACAACGGGCACTTCGGCGAGTACACGCTGAGCGGCGCCCCCAACGCGCCCGTCACGTTCACTTGTTCGATCGGCGCCTTCAGCGATTCCGGCGTTACCGTCGTTGCTTCGCACATCAACGGCACGTCGGGATCGGGCACGGGAACCCTTAGCGGCGGCGGAACCCTCGACATCAAAGTCGGAGGCGTGATCGACGTCGCCTCGAACGCGACGATCGTCGTGCAGACCGCTACGGTCAACGTCACTGTCGACTATCAGTAAAAGCCCAATGCGATGAGCACCTCCTGGTCGAAAGCAATGGTTCTGAGTTTGGCGGTCGCGATCGCGGCCGCCGCTCCGGCCCAGCGCCCCGGCGATTTGGTGATCACTCCAACTCGTGTTCTTCTCGATGACAAGACGCGGTCCGGCGACATCACCCTCGTGAATCGAGGCATGCAGACCGTCCGCTACCGTCTCACCCTCGTCGACATGGAGATGTCTGAGGACGGGATGCTGCGCAGAGTTCAGGGCGGTGACAATTCCGCTTCAGGCGTGCTACGACTGTCTCCACGCGAGATCGTTCTCGAACCCGGGCTGTCACAGCGAATCAAAGTCGCAGCCTTCTTTCCGAGCGGCATGGCCGACCGTGAGCTTCGATCACACCTCGCATTCGAACCGATTTCAATTCCAAAAGCGGCCGGACCGGAAAACCAGCTGACACCAGCATTCAAATTGAACCTGGAAATGCGCTCTACGGTGACGATCCCCGTTATCGCGCGGCACGGCAAACTCTTCGCCGAGGCTTCGATGAGCGAAGCAGCCGTCATTCAGGATCAGGACGGCGCCGCCGTCAAATTCAAGATTTCAAGAACCGGAACCCGGAGCGTGCGCGGCGACCTTGACGTCTCCTTCCAGCCCGCCAAGGGTGGAGCACAAATCGCTCTCGCCAAGATTGAAGGTTTGCCGGTCTATTTCCCCAACGCCGACCGAATTGTCACGGTCAGGCTAAAACAAGACGTTCGTAGCCTAGGGAAGGGTGAAATCCTGATCAGCTTCGCGGAGGAGCGATCGAGGGGGGCAGTGGCGGCTAGAACGGTCGTCCCGCTTACAGGATAACCATGCCCCTGCTAGGAGTCGTTGCCGGGCTCACGCTGGCAACCGCCCAAGTCCCAACCGGTCAAACGAAAGGACCCTCCCGAGACGATTCGAGTGCTGAGCTTCTGCTCCTCGACGTCTTGTACGACCATTTGCGACTTGATAACGCGTTGCCCGCCCTTCAGGATTCGCATGGGAAGCGCTTTCTCCCCATGCGTCAACTCGGGATCGCGCTCGGCTTCCGGCTCAGAGTCGAGCCGTCCAAGCACCTGGCAAGTGGCTTCCTCGGAGATCCCAGCGATCGGATCGCGATGAATGGCTTCCTAGGGAAGTTCGTGCACAAGGGCAAGCCCCTGCTGTTTGATCCGACTCTATGCTTTGAGAGAGATGGGGACCTCTACCTTGATGCCGAGACCCTATCCAAGTCAACTGGCTTGCACTTCGATTGGAAGCTCAACCGACTCGAGCTAAATGTAACCTCGGATGCTCCGCTCCCGATCGAGCAACAGTGGATTCAGCGTCAGATCATGGCTCGCCAGGGCGCGCCCCGCATCCTGCCGGTATTACCCGTCGTGAAGAGCCCATACAGTCTTTGGGGCGTTCCCTCGATCGACATGCAGCTGTACAGCGACGCTACGGTCCAAAACAAAGTCGCTCAAAACGATTCGAGGCTTCAGGTCGAAGGTCGAGGCGACCTCTTCTTTTTGAGCGCACGCTACCGATTCATCTCAGCCGGCCCAAACGAACATCCCGCGGCGCTGTTCTCGCTTGGACGGGAGGACCCCCAGGGCCGATTGCTCGGTCCCCTTCATGCGACTCAGTTCGCGTTTGGCGATCTACCGCTCGCTCAAGAGCCGCTCTTCGAACGCTCGCGCAACGGCCTTGGGGCTACTCTCTCGAATTTCCCCCTTATCGGCAGTCAGACCGGCGCCCCCAGTTCGCTCGATGGACATTCGCCTGCTCGTTCAACCGTCGAGTTGTATCGAGGAACTGAGCTACTGGCAACTGTCAAGGCCGACGAGAAAGGGCAATACGCCTTTCAGTCGATTCCTCTCGACAGCGGTCCCAACGATCTCCGCATCGTGGTGATTACACCGGATGGCGATGTCCAGGAAGAGCAAAGGACGCTCTACGGCGACGCCTCTGGCCCCATGCCCGGCCAGAGTCAATATCGTCTTACCGCGGCTCGCGTCGGCGACTCGATCGTTCCCCACTCGCTTTCGAGCCTTTCCCAGGATCAGCGCCGGCTGGAATACATCGCCGAATATCGATACGGACTGTCGACCAGCTCATGGTTATCTTCCACGGCGGCGGATGCCGACGGCGAAGGGTTTATGGGTATTGGGTTCCATGCCTGGGGCGGCGAGAGCCTCTGGCATCTCGAGTCCATGCTCTCCGGCAACGGTGGCAGCGCCTTGGCAGCGGGCATATCGAGGAGGCTTGGGCACGCGACCGTTTCGCTCGAACACACGCTCGCAACCAGTGTCTTCGGGGCTGATCTCGCTCCCGAACTAGGGACCGACGCAACTCAAATCACGAAACTGAGAATCGACGGCGCAGCCGTGAAGAGCGGGCATCCCATCGGATATGGCCTCAGTCTCGATCGCGTCAATGGATCTGACCCTTCGACTCTTGTGCGAGCGCGTGTTAGCGGAAGCGACGGCCGCAACCTTGTCTCCAATACGCTGGCCCTGAGGACAAGCCATGACCCTCTCGACGTGACCGGGCTGTTCCAAGCCCGCCATCTTTTCGGCGGCGCAATCGGCCGTCTGGATCTCGGATACGGATTCGGCAGGGAACGCGGGCTGCAGAGCACAAGGCTCACTTTGGACCGGCGGGTCGCCGAGAACTATCGGATTCGTTACGGCCTCGACTACGATTCGACTCGCGTTGGCAGTTTGGAGACGGTCGGCGCGCTGTACCGAGTTTTTGGACCGCTCGAGCTTGGGCTCAATCTGGCCCTTGACACTCGGGGCGCGCTCAAGGCCAACTTCCTATTTTCGGTCGGTCTCGAAGGTGAAGGTGCGCTGCGCACCATGGCCCTCGCCCGGCCCGGCGCCGCGGAGACCGGCAGCATCGCGGTGCGCGTCTATCTGGACAAGAATCTGGACGGCAAGTTCGACGAGGGCGATGTCCTCTTGCCCAACATTGGCTTCCTCATAGGGGGCCGAACCTCCATCGTCAAGACCGGAAAGGATGGCACGTGCTTCATAGATCGTCTGCCTACTAACCAGGAAATCACCCTGACCTTGAACGATGACTCATTCGAAGATCCGGCTTGGGCTCCGGCCACTCCCGGCGTGCTCGTGATTCCGCGGACCGGCCATCTCGTTCACATCGACCTCGGCGTCATCGAGGCTGGTGAAATCGAAGGCCGGGCGATCGCCGCCGAACCCATTAAGTTGGGTCTTACCGCCGAACTCGTGAACGCTGCCGGCAAGGTCGTCCAGACAAGTGTTCTCGACGACGACATGACCTACGTCTTCAGCCAAGTTAGGCCGGGCAGCTACACTCTTAGGCTGGTCGATCCAAACGGCCGCAATTTCGGCTCGCGGCCGTTGCAAGTCGCCGCCGGCGCAAGAATCAAAGACCTCGACTTCAAGGTCACCTCTCGGTAGGTCGCCGGTTTCTGCCCATCAACCCAACACCGCAATACCCCCTCACACTCTCATCCTCGCCCCTCATCCCTACGCCAGGTGCCGCCTTACGCGGGCCAGGATCGCCGACCTCGGCATCGCGCCGACGATGACATCCACGACCTTGCCCTCTTTCAGCAAGGTCAGGTTGGGAATGCCCTGCACGCCATACTTCATCGCGACGTTCGGCGCCTCGTCGACGTCGACCTTGAAAAAGGTTGCCTGGCCAGCGAGCTCCGTAGCCGCCGCTTCCAGTTCCGGGATCATCATGCGGCAAGGTCCGCACCACTTCGCCGAGAAGTCGACGACCACTAACCCGGGCGCCGTCACCGCCTTCTCCTCAAAATCCTGCTGTCCAACTTCCAAAACTGCGTTCATCTTCCTTCCTTAGCCTCTCCATCGCATCTCAAGCGAACCACGAATCGGCCTCGCCTATTACTACGTAGATTATCAAGTAGTTGTTTGACTATTTGACATAATGATCCCAAACGAATCGGAAAAAGAACATACACTAGGGTGGTGGCAACGATGAACGTTGAGGAGCGGGCTCGCGTCTTTGCCGCTCTTTCCGACCCCAACCGGCTTCGCTTAATGGAAATCCTGGCTAGCGAGGAGGAGGTTTGCGGTGTCGATCTCGCCCGCCGCGCCGGCATTAGCGTCGCCCTCCTGAGCCATCACTGGAAGATCCTGACCGACGCCGGGTTAGTAGTGCGCGAGCGCCGAGGGCAGAGCCAATTCTGCACTGTGAACCGCGACGCTTTGGAGTCCGCCTTCTCGCTCGTTTGGCCGCAGCGCAGGATCCGTTCAATGATCGGCGAAACCGCGTCAAAATGATGCCAATGAAATTTGGCGTATGCGCTGGACTCGACGAAGCTGCCGCGATCCTCGGCGCCGGCTTCGACTACCTGGAAGTCGGCGCGTCCGGATTCAACGGACTGGACGACGATTGGGATTCCACGCCATACGCGAACCTCCCGATCCTCGCCACAAACCTGTTTTTCGACCACCGCATCAGGTTGTTTGGGCCAGAGCGGACTCCCTACCGCGACTACGCGGAACGAACAATCACTCGCGGGGCCAGCCTCGGTATTCCGGTCATGGTGATCGGCAGCGGAGGCCCGCGCTCGGCGCCAGAGGGGGTTGACGGCGACACCGGCTTCATCGACATCGTCGCAGAAATTGCCGAGATCGCGCGACCCCTTGGCGTTCGTCTCGCCCCCGAATCCCTGAACAAAACGGAAACCAACGTCGGGAACGACCTGCGCCGCTTGGCTTTGGGCCTCCGCGACCGGGGTGTCGGGTTTACCGCCGACTCCTATCACATTCTAGTGGCGTGGAACGAGGATGGCCGCAAGCTTGGACTGGACGATCTGATGGAGGAGCAAATCCCCTTTGCGCCCGTTCATGTCCACATCGCCGATCTCCCGCGGACCGGGGTCGACCCAGCCGATCGAATGCTTCAGGCCTTCGCGCGGCGACTTCGAGCCCTCGGCTATTCGGGCAACGTCAGCCTCGAATGCAGCCGGCCCGCCGGATTCGACTATGGCGGAACATTGGATTCGCTTCGAACCCTGTTCGCAAGTTTTTGACAGCGGGCCATCGTTATGGAGGGACTCGGGTCATGCGGGGAGAGCCAAGATCGGGCCCCCCGGTTTGGTGGAAAACTCCTCGCTCCGCGGCACGGCTGCGAGCCGTCCCAACAATCGTCCTTCGATCCAAAGAATCTCGGTAGGCGTTGACAAGCGTCTACACTAATATTAGGCAATGAAGCTCGCGCATATCAGCGACACTCATCTCGGCTATTACGCGTACGGCAAGACTGCCCACGGGCGGATCAATCAGCGCGAGGTCGACGTCTGTCTGACGTTCCAGCGATGCCTGCAGGCGATCGAGGAGCGCGATCCGGACATCGTCGTCCATAGCGGCGACCTGTTCCACGTCGTGCGGCCCTCCAACTTCTCGCTCATCGCGGCTTACAAAGCTCTCTCGAAGTTCCAGAACAAGCGGATGGGCAAGCCGTTTGTGATCATCGGCGGCAATCACGACACGCCGCAAAGCGCGGAGTCCGCCAACATCCTCGACCTGTTCGGCGATATCGAAGGCGTCAAGGTCGAAACCGGAGCGGCGAAAGTCGTGGACACGCCCGTCGCCACCGTGGTCTGCTTTTCTCACAAAAGCCTAGCGGCCCGCGAGAACGTGTCTTGGGCGCCACCGAGCGGCGCAAAGAACTCGATTCTCACCCTCCATGGGATCGCTCAAGAAACCAAGCTGGACGAGTTCGATTTCGAACTCCAAGAGGCTCGGGCTGACGATTGGACCTATGTCGCCCTCGGCGACTGGCACATCCACCAGCCGTACGGTCGAAACGTCTGCTATGCCGGCTCGACCGACTTCACATCAACGAACATCTGGGAGGAGTCTCCGCACCCCAAGGGCTGGGTTTGGTTTGACACCGAGGTGGGTCATCTGGAGTTTGTTTCAGTTCGCACGCGGCCGGTTCTGGACTTGCCGGTGATCGATGCGAACGACCTGACCGCCGAGCAGCTCGGTGAGTCATTGCTCGCGAACGCCAAATGGCGGGACGACGAGCCACCGATCGTTCGCCAGCGTGTCCTCAACGTACACCAGGAGACCCGCCGCGAGTTGCCTCTCCCGATCATTCGAAGTCTGCAAGAGCGAGCCCTCTACTACCGGCCCGACCTCCGCACTCCGTCGATGATCACAGCCGGCCCGCAACGCGAGGGCGTTGCAGCGAGCCTCGAAAGCTGCTGGGATGCTCACATCGACGCCAGCCCGTTTGCCGCCGCCATCGACAAGGCCAAGCTCAAGCAACTCGGTCTCGACCTACTCCAGGAGGTGATAGAGCATGAAGCTACTCCGGTTGAGGCTTGATAACTTCCGCCAACACATCGCTACCGACATCCGGTTCGCGGATGGGATGACGGCGATCGTCGGCGCTAACGGCGCCGGAAAGACGACGATCCTGGAGGCCATCACCTTCGCCCTTTACGGCGTCCAACGCAAGACTAAGGAATCGATCCGTTTCTTTTGGGCCGAGCCTCGCAGCAAGATGCGGGTGACGCTCGATTTCGTTTTCGAGGGCCGGTCATATCGACTCGAACGCACAACGACGGACAGTTCGCTCATCGATGTCACGTTGGAACCTCACACGGTTAAAGCGACCGGACTGAGCGAGGTCAAGTCCGCTTGCGAGCGGCTCCTGCGGCTAACCTACGACCAGTTCAAGAATTCCTTTTGCGCGGAGCAGAAAAATCTGACCTTCCTGCAATTCAACACCCACACCAGACGCCAAGAACAGGTTGCGAAGATGCTCGGGTTCGACCGGCTCAAGCTTGCCGCGGAGCTTGCCCGTGAGCGCGGAAAGATTTATCGAGGAGAGGCCGAAGGCATCGCCCAAACGATCGGTGACCCGGTCCGGCTTCGGTCGGAGCTCCAGGAGTCGAAGGACGAGCTGGCTAAGGCAAAGACGGCCCAGAAACTGGCCACCGAGTTATGCGAAGTTCTCTCGGCCCAAGTGAAGCCGGCGGAAGAGCGAAAGGCGCTCGCCGACGAATACTTCCGGCTGACCCAGGACGGGAAGGTGTTCAAGGGGCAGGAGGAGGCACTGGAGTCTTCTCGGAAGCGAGCGGAAGAGGCCGCGGCGAAGGCCGAGTCAGATGCGAGGCGGCTTCGAGAGCTTCTTCCCGCCCAGGAAGAGTGCAACGCTCTGGAAATGGTCGTCCAGGAGCTTGGGCAGCTTCGCGAGATCGAGTTGGGCCGCGAGAAAATCGCTGCCGAACTGACTCGTCTTGAAGCAGAGATCGGGGCGGTCGGCCAGAAAATCGCCGCGCTCGGCCAAACCGATATCGAAGCCGCGCGCAAAGCTGCTCGCGATGCCGGAGCTAACCATACCAACGCGATGAACGAGCTCAGAGCGGCGGAGGCAGTTTGGTCGAAATCGAAGCAAGACGCGCAGGCCGGTCTTTCAACGGCGCAGGCCGAGCTGAAACAGGCTACGGCTGCCCTGACTAAGGCTCAGGAGTTGGCAAGGAAGGGCATCTGCCCCGAGTGTGGTCAGCCGACGACGGCTACGGCCGAGGCGCGGCTGAAGTGTCTCTTGGCAGAGCTCGAAACAGCAGAGATGGTCGCTCGAGAGGCCATAACCCTCTTTCAGGCTGTGGAAATCCGGCCGAAGGTGGTTTTCGATGCCGAAGAAGTCCTCGATACCGCGAGAACCGCGAGCGCGAGAGCCCAGGAAGACCTCAACGCCGCGGAAAAGATCGACGCCCATGCGGGCGCGTTACGAGAAGAACGGGCAGAAAAGACTCGGCTCGCGGAAGTTCACCGGCTTGAGCTATCAAAGTCGATTCCGCTTTACGATCGCAAGAGGCATGTCGAGGCGGAAGCGCGGTTAAGGGAACTCAAGCCCAAGCGCGACGAGTGCCTCCGCCTGGCCGGAGCGGAAGAGCGGCTGGCCACCGCACTTTCGACTCTTGAGGCAGCCAAGAAGGAGATCGAAGAGGCTCGCGTCGCCTTCCTGAAACTCAAGACCGAGCGGGACAAGCTTCCCTTTGCCTCGTCCGGCGAAGCAACCGAAGCACTTGCCCAGTTCGAGGAAATCCGGCTCAAAGTGTCGGCCGCCGCTGCTCAAAAGGAGCAAGCCGAAATGCTCGCCAAGCATTCTCTCGCTCGGCTCGAACAAGCCGAGGAGCGGATCAAGACCTACGAGCGCGACGAAGCGAATCTCAAGGAGAGACGCTCGCAAGCACTCTTGCACGAGACCGCCGACAAGGAGCTGAAGCTCCTCCGCGAGGAATTGAACCTGATCATCCGGCCCGACCTGGAGGTGCGCGCCAGCGAAAACCTGTCATTGCTGACGAACGGGCGCTACCCCGTGTTGGAACTCGACGAGGAATTCATTGCGACCGTCATTGAGGACGGCATCCAAAAACATGTCATTTCCGGCGGGGAAGAAGATATCGTGGCTCTTGCCCTTCGGATGGCTTTGAGCGAGCTCATCCAGGAGCGGCAGGGCCGGCCGATGTCCTTGATGATTCTGGACGAGGTATTCGGTAGCCTCGACGCCGATCGCCGCCAGGCCGTTCTCGAACGGCTGCAGGCGATTCGCGGCCGTTTCGCCCAGATCCTGGTCATCAGCCACATCGAAGAGATCAACCAGGTGGCCGATCAGTGCATGTTCCTGACGCGCGACGAGAAGTCGCGAGCAACCGTGGTCGGAGACTTACCGTTCGACTCCGGAGACCTAGTTTTGAGGGGCTAGGGTATCTCCAACCCTTGCCATCGCAAAGAGCGCCGGAGTGCCGCCGGTATGCCAAAAAAGCACCCGCCCGCCGATTGCGCCGCCTCTCGCAAGCGCAAGTAGGCCCGCGAATGCCTTGCCCGTGTAGATCGGATCAAGAAAGATCCCCTCTGTTCTCGCCAGAATCCGAATCGCCTCGTTACCCGCCTGGCTCGGGATTCCGTATCCGGGCCCGACGAAATCGAGGTTCAGCCGCCAGCCCTCGCGACTCATCTGCCTTTCCTCGCCGGTCAACGCTTCCAAATCACCATAAAGGGTCCTAAAGTCGTCGACAAGGTCCGGCTCAGGATCGCACGAGATTCCCAGCACCTTTGTCGAGGCGTCGTGGAACGCGTATTCCAACCCCGTGTGAGTGCTGCCACTGGAGCTGGCAAAGACGATCCAATCAAAAGGATCGGGAACCTGGGACTGCAGCTCCAATCCAGCCTGAAAGAAGGCATAAGCGCCGATCGCCGAAGAGCCGCCGACCGGAATGTCGTAGACTCGGCGACCCTCGGACCGAAGCCGGCCGGCCAGCTCCTCCGCCGCCTCGTACAATTCGTCCCAAGTACCGTCCGGGTGGAGGTGTAGTTCCACACCGAGTAGGTCGTCGAGAAGAGCGTTTCCGCCTAAGCTCGACAGCCCCGCCTCCTTGGGCCGTCCGGCCTGCGATTCGAATGGCAGCGCCATCACCGCACAGGAACAGCGGATACCGAACATCGCGCACGCCGCTCCCAGCTGCCGGATGAAATTGGATTGAAGAGAACCGCAGGTCACGACCGTGTCGGCGCCCCTGGCCTTGGCATCGGCGATGAGGTATTCGAGCTTTCTGCCCTTATTGCCTCCCATCCCGAATCCGGTTAAGTCGTCCCGCTTGATCCAACAGGCGATGCCCAGGCTATCCGACAAACCCGGAAGCCGGTTCAGGGGGAGCGGGGAGGGGAAAAGCCGG
>CAZNUL010000002.1:0-101425 GCA_964576205.1 uncultured Fimbriimonadaceae bacterium
GCGAGGGCTCTGCTGCCAATGGGCATGTAGGTACTCGCGGTCGTAGAGCGCCGGATAGAACGGCTCTTCGGGAAACGCCGCGGTAAGATAGCCCGCCCAGCGAGGAAGATGTTCCAGGCAGTCGTCGCAAAAACAGTATTGGTCTGGAGCGAGGTCCCCGTGGTATCGGATGTAGTCATGATGAACGGCATCGAAATCGTATTTCGATGCGAACTCTTCGTAAAGCGGGACAAGCCACTGATCGGTGTATCCGGGCCGTTGAGCCGGGCACATCCACACCGCGTCGAATCGCTTGCCGCGCAGCATCTCGTGATTCGTAGGCGATCCCTGGGCGTTTGTAACCGCCCACTCTGGATGCCTGCGGTATGCGGCGCCGTCGGCGCCCTCCATGTAGTCGATGAACCAGGCATGGATCTCCATGCCCCGCTTCCGGCACTCTTTGAGCAGGGCGGCGGGCAGATCGAACTCCTCATATCCCGGCTGAACGATCTCTTTGAATTTGTCGCTTGGCCAGCAGACTTTGCCGTTGCCGAGCTTTAGATTGGGAATGATCAGGTTGAATCCGGCTTGGTGAAGCCGGTCGACGTATTCGGCCACCGACTCCTGCGTCGTCCCCGCCTCCTTCCACCCACACCAAATCCCTCGCTTTGCGAACCCCATTCACCCTCCTGTTGCCCGGGCCAGATTTTACGCGTTTGCGGCTCTGGTTCGGAAAGGCCGAGATTCAGGTCCGGTCGACAGATTTCGCGACTGCCTCTAGAGAAAGTTTCGGACAGGCATCGAAGGCGTCGATCACGTGCTGAAGGATCGATTCGGCATGGCGCGCGTCGTTGCTCACGCACGCAACTCCGATCGTCGCATTCCCCCAGAGCTCGTGGTCGCCGACTTCGGCAACCGCGACATTGAATTCGCGCCGCACTCGATCCACCAAGCTGCGCAAAATCTGTCGCTTGTCTTTAAGAGAGTCGCACCCCTCCAGCCGAAGCTGAAGCTCGATCGAGCCGAGAACCATTCTCAGATGATGATTGATCGCCGATGGCTATTCGCTCATCTCTATCCTCCGATTGTGCCCGGCATCAGATAGAGACCGAAGAGCGCAACCATGAAATAGGCGGCCAAACTGGCCGCCCCGGCGTAGTCCTTGGCGATCCGCTGTCCAGCGAAAAGGAGGACAAGGTCGAGGCAAACGAGCGCCATCGACACCATCGGAAGAACGGGTGGCCGGCCTAGAATCAGGAAGACGACCGACACCGCGCACGAAAAGCCGGCAATGACCTCGAGCACCGTGATGGCGAAGAGCATCGGCTTAACCTGTCCGCGCACGAAGGTCTTGCTGAAGTGGCCAGTCAGGTAGTCGACGTTGCCCTTCCAGTCGAACGCTTTGTCGAGCCCGGACTGGATGAGGCAGGCCGCAAAGAAGGCGCAAACGAAGATGCGGGCAAGAACGAGGGCGTCCATCATCCGTTGCGACGGACGAGCGAAAGAGCGTGATTCGAGATTCTAGGCGCCGGGCTCAACCGGTCCCGACGTCTATAATCCTCTATGCCCCAAAACGAGCCGACGCGTCGCGATGTCCTGAGACTTGGGGCTTCGGTTGCGGTCGCAACGATGGCTCCCTTCGCTTTTTCGGTCGTCGCCGACGACTATGACGTTGTCATTCTGAATGGGCGAGTGATCGATCCCGAAACCAAGCTCGATGCGATACGACACGTCGGACTCAGAGGGAATCGGATCGCTCGCGTGTCTGATCGTGAACTGCGGGGAAAGAAAGTAATCGATGCCCGCGGTCTGGTCGTCGCGCCCGGATTTATCGACCCCATCTCCCACGGCCAGGATCTCGCCAACGACCAAGTGCAAATCCTCGACGGGGTGACGACCAAGCTTCAGCTGGAGGCCGGCGTTCAGGACCAAGCCAACTGGCACCTGCTCCAACAGGGCCAGCGCATCGCGAACTATGGCGCCGGTTATTCCCATGGGCATGCTCGCACCGAAGTTCTCGGCCAGGATAACGGGGAGACCGGGGTGGCGACCGATGCCGACGTCGCCAAGATGGCGATCCTGGTTGACCATCAGTTCAAACAAGGCGCCCTGGCCCTCGGGTTCGGCCTGGAATATGAACCTTCTTCGACGCGATGGGAAGTGATCGAGATGTTTCGAGTGGCCGGAGAGCACGGCGCTTCGTGCCACTGCCACACGCGCTACGGCACGATGATGGAGGAGCAGAGCAACCTCACCGCTATCGAAGAGGTTCTGGCGGCGGCCCAGGTTTCGGGCGCCGGCTTGCATATCGTCCATGTGCCTAGCATGGCTCTCGCAAATACCTCGAAGGCTCTGGAGTTCCTCGGTCGCGCCCAAAAGCGCGGCCTCGACGTTACGGCCGACTGCTATCCCTACACCGCGTTCGGCACCGGAATCGAATCGGAAGTCTTCGCGCCTGGTTGGCAGCAGCGATTCGGGATCGACTACAAGGATCTGGAGTGGGCGGCGACCCACGAGCGGCTAACCGCGGAGACCTTCGAAAAGTACCGAAAGGACAAAGGAATGGTGCTCGCTTATGCGATTCCCGAGTCGGCGGTCACGGCAGCCGTGGGCAGCCCAGTGACGATGATCGGTAGCGACGGTGGTCTGGAGAACGGCGTCGGACACCCACGGAGTGCCGGGACGTTCTCGCGGGTTCTAGCCCGATATGTGCGCGACCAGAAGGCTCTTAGTCTGCCGGCCGCACTTGAGAAGATGTCTCTCAAAGCGGCGCGAAGGATGCAAAAGCGATGCTCCATCTTTCGGCGCAAAGGCCGGATCCAAGAGGGCTGCGACGCCGACATCGTGGCGTTCGATCCGACGACCGTCCAGGACCTGGCGACCTATGACAAGCCCGCTCAGCCGTCCGTTGGATTCAAGTGGGTGTTCGTAAACGGCGTCGCCGCGGTGTCCGAGGGCAAGTTAGACCACAACGTCCGTCCAGGCACGGGTTTGTCGGCGACGATCAAATAAGGGCGGGGACCGGGCGCACCGGGCAACCGCCCGGCAAAATCAACTTCCGCAGCCGTCGTCGTAGCGGCCAACATTGCCGCGGTGCATGTGTCGCTTGGTGGGCCGATTCACAGAACCGGAGGTGGGTGCCGAGCTTGACGGGGCGACGTATTTGCCTGGCCCGACATCGGCTTTTGCGACAAACGGCGCGAGCGCGAATCCGAGCGCACATACCGAACCGAAAACAGCACCGATCAGATGAATCCGGACTTTCATATACGTCTCCGCCTGGCCGCAGATGGCGACCCGACGCTCTTACTATAACACGGGAATCGGTTGGAGGCTTCCGGTTATTCGTCGAAGAATATTGGTCTTGATGCTCAGCCGCCTATCGGTTTGGCGACTTGGTCGGTGCGGGCGCGAACTACAATCCTCTTATGTCCGCCGCTGCGTTCGCTCGAATCAACGTGGCGCTTGCGTTCGCCGGACTTTTCATTGCATCGATGCTCAGCATGTCGCATGTTCTCGGCATCGAGCTTCCGTGCGGCATTGGATCGGGCTGCGACCTGGTCACCCAGGATCCCCGATCCCAGCTTCTTGGCATCCCATTCGCCTACTTTGGTGTTCTCGGCTACACGATGATCGCAACGATCATGCTCGTCCGGCTGTTCGCGCCAGGATTCATGCCCAGAGCCCTCCATAACACGGGTTATGTCCTCAGCCTGATCGGTCTTGTTGTGAGCACCGGACTCACGGTGTTTTCGATCCGTAGCATTCACGCCCTGTGCACCTGGTGTATCGCCTCGGCGGTCACGATCAGCTTGCTATTTGTTTCGCACTCGATGGCCGCGATGAAGGACAGACCGGTTTCGCGGCCCCACGCCCTGGATGGCATCTGGGTTGTGGTGCTCCTTTGCGCTCTCTTCGCCGGGCTTGCGACCGGGGCCACGGGTCTGAAGACCGCGCAATCCAATGCATTGGCGGTGGACCGCACAACTTTGAACGACCTCGACGCGGATGAGCTTCTGCCGCCGGAAGCGCACGTTACTGGCCCGACGAGCGCGAAGGCTGTCGTCGTGATGTTTGGCGATCTGACGTGCCCGGTATGCCGGGAGGCGTATCAGACGATCACTGCGCTCATGAAGAGGAGACACGATTTCCGATTCGCATTTAGGCAGCTGCCGTTGACGTTTCATCCCTACGCTCGGCCAGCCGCCCTGATCAGCGAAATGGCCGCCGAAAAGGGGCGCTTCTGGGACTTCGCGACTTCGTGCTACGAGAATTACCCGAATAGCATCGAGGATCTAGTCCAGATGGGAGCTAATGTCGGCCTGGACGCAAACACAGTTCGGCGCCGGCTCCGCGATCCCAACGATCCGGCCGCGCAAGTTATCGAAGACGATGCCGCCGTCACGAGAAAGCTAGGGCTGCATTCAACGCCCTCCGTGTTCATCGTCATCGAGGGCTACTTCCCGGAGCCGATCACCTACAAAGGAATCGAGGAAATGTTGGACCACAATACGGCGATCAAGAGAGTCCACGGATGACGCTGCCGTTTAAGCTGGGCGGGCGGAGTAGGAGGAAACCACGACACCCGGCCGGACTCAATCCGGCAAACATATGGGAATAAGGGCCGAGCCGGACACGGAAAGCACGCGCAGGCCTGAACTAATCGCCTCAAGCAACGTACAATAAGAGAGGATCAGCTATGGCACTACGCGAAGAAATCACTCAAACGACCTCACCGATTACCCTCAGCGAGCGGGCCGCCACCGAATTGAAGGGCCTTATCGAGGAGAACAATAAGAGGGGATCCGCTCTCCGCGTGTGGGTCGCCGGCGGCGGATGCTCAGGCCTGCAGTACGGCATGGCTCTCGACGACGCCGAGCCGGAGCAAGGCGATGTCGTCCTGAGCGACCAGGGCGTCAACATCTTCGTGGATGAGATGAGCCTTCGCTATATGACCGGGTCCGTCGTCGATTATGTCGACGACACGCTTGGCGGCGGCTTCAAAATCGAAAACCCGAACGCGGTCAAGTCCTGCGGCTGCGGCTCCTCCTTCTCGACCGACGAGGAAGGCATGGAAGGCCTGAGCAACGGCGGCGGCTGCGGCTCGTGCGGCTGCCACTAAACCTAGGTGGTTTCGGCGTCCCGCCGATCCTCGTGTCCCTCCGACTCCATTACTCCCCCGCTTAGGGTTTGCCTGAATGAGCTGAGAGCGACGCCGCGACTGGCTGGGCGTGAAGCTGGAATTCGAGGCGAACTTCGTAAGCTCTTGGCCAGGGCAGGAATATTTTGACGTTGCTGACGCTGCTCAACTCGTACTGCGTAGTCCCGGCGAAGAAGCGCTTGCCCTCGAACTCCTCGTGGAAGTAATAGTCGAGGTACTTGTGGACGTCGTCCCGCACGAAATCGTTGACTTCCTTGTACGTCTCGCCGTAAGTTTCTTCCCTCGTCGAATCGCTGCTCGCGTCGATCATCGAATAGGCCTGGGGGCGGACGAATTTGTGGTAGGCGTAGTCGTTGACGAAGCGATGCAAAAGAAACTCGCGCCGGGCTAGCTCGCGTTCCAGCGGATCGATATTGAGCCGCCGTGAAAGGAGATAAATATTGGCGGCCGGAATCGCCGTTCCCATCGTGTTTCCGGCCGTGTTCCAGCCTGCGAACGAAAGGAGCTTGGTCATCCGATCGTCTTGCGAAAGGTAGTTAAAGAGCTGCGGATCGGCGGTGCCGTCGTTGGCCAGGTTGATATCGGCCACCGCAACCGGGAAACCTTGCTCGATTTCGTTGTTCAACTCGCCCAAGAACTGCTCGAAGTGGTCGGCTCGTCGGCCAGGCGTGTTGACATAGAGCGCGAAATCGTAGGGTCCATCCTCCTTGGCGGGCTCGGCTCCGCTCGCAAGGATTTGATCGTTGAGGCTTTGCTCGATCGTCTTGCATTCGAAGTTCGCGTACTTCTTCTTTCCTTGCTCATCCGCGTAGACGATTTTGATCTTCGGCTTCCAGTCGTATCGTTTCAGAAGCGCGCGCGAGAGAAACACGTTCGAGTGCTGATCGATGCCTTCGCAGAAATAAACTTGCCCTTCGACATCCGCTCTCTTGGCAATCTCCTTCAGGTGCACGGTTTCGTTGATGTGAGGGCCGTGTAAGCGGGCGTCGTCCTGGCCGAACGCGACGAAGTCGAATTCTTGGCGGCCGACCATCCGGATCAGCTCGGCGTCGATCTCCAGGTTCCGCTCCCGAGCAAGCTCGTAATGCTTGAGTTCCGACGTGGGGATCTGAGGACGCAGGGCCTTCATTTCGGTAAGGAACTCGGGCTGCTTGTCCTTGACATAGCGGCTCTTAAGCTCTTCGAAACGGCCAAGCTGCACCCGCCAGGCCGCCGTCTTTTTTGTTGCGGTCGGGACTAGGCGCATGATCGAGGAAAACACGTAAAACCGAACTTCGGGATGCTCGTTCCTGATCTTGGCGAGTCGCTGGAGCCGGCGAAGGGCAACTTCCTTCGAAGTCGCGTATTCGCGTGAGGCGATGAGGCCGCCGTAGGCGATCATGTCGGCCGAAACCACAACCGCTCTGATGTCGCTGTAGTTCTGAGACTCGAGCCAGTTCAGGATCTTGTCCGGAGATCCCGGTGTCGTGAACCGGCCGAGCGTCGAGTACTCGGGCAGCTTCACATCGACGTTTGCCATTCGGGCGATCATCTGCGCGAATTGGCCCGCCGCGGGGCGGCTATCAAGCGGTACGAGAAGCAACCGCTCCGCATGGGCGACCAAGGCGGTGCAGAGGGCCAGACACACTGCAGCGAATCGGCTCAATATCAAATTAGGACGAGTGGAAAACACGATTGGACAACTCGGATCTTGCCGGTTCTTACGCTTAACGATGGTAGCACGTTGACAGCGAACTGGGGTCAGGGGCCGGGCTGGACGCTTTAGGAAGTTGTTGGCCTAGAGGAATCGCTGCCGCAAACGCTGCTCTAGTAGATACGTTCCACAAAAGATATGGGCAGCCTTTCGGCTGCCCACCTTAAAGTATTACAACTAAGTGCTTTCTCCTTTCCAGTCCGAGAAGGACCGACGCCTGCAACAAGCTTCTTGTTCAGTCGTCGAATCAACTTCGCTGCGAAAAGTGTGCCCTGCGGTGCTCGCTAGCGTCGATCCGGTATTTCTATCTGGGCGAGGAGAGATTCGAGCTTAAACGTGAGCTCGCTATTGGTCGCCAGGATGTCGGCGCCGGCCAGTCGCCCGAGTTCGAGCAGCTCCTTCTCCTTGTGGCCGGCGTGAGCGATGACTTTGAGTCCCTGAGACTGAAGCTGGGGCACTAGGGCTGGGGGATCGAAGGCCGGGTCGCCGAGATTGACGATCGCGGCCACGGCACCCTCGGACGATCCGGCCCCTTCGGCCCGCAGCAAAGGCTCGTGTCCGAGCTTTCGCAGGCTCTGCACGAGGCGCGAGGACCACATCAGATTGGATTCGAAAATAAGGATGCGCATCGTCGTAAACAGGTGGCGTAGCCGCCGTGAAGCCAGGCGTCAATCCGGGATAATGGGATTGGCGCCCGATGACCTCATTCTGACGCCTCTCACCACCAACCGCTAACTACCGTGATCACGCCGATGCGATGGATGGGAAGCGCGCTGCTCATGCTCGATCAGCGCCGGTTGCCTGCGCACGAGGAATGGCTCGAGCTGCGGAGCTATCTCGAGGTTGCCGAGGCGATCCGCGACATGGCCGTTCGCGGGGCGCCGGCGATCGGAGTCGCGGCCGGATATGGCATGGCGCTCGCCGCCAAGCATGGCGTCCCGAGAGATGAGGCGGCTGCCGTCTTGGCCGCTTCGAGGCCCACGGCAGTCAACCTCTTCTGGGCGATCGATCGAATCAAAGACCTGAAGTCGTGGTCGTTCGAGGACGTTCTCGCCGAGGCGAAGGCGATCGAGCGCGAGGACCTTGCCATGAACCAGGCGATCGGGCACAACGGGGCCGAATTGATTCCCGATGGAGCTCGCATCCTGACGATCTGCAACACGGGGTCGCTTGCGACCGCCGGACACGGAACCGCGCTCGGCGTGATCCGGACCGCGCACGAGCAGGGCAAGGGCATCCACGTCTATTCGTGCGAGACCAGGCCACGCCAACAGGGCCTTCGATTGACGGCATACGAACTTGCGAAGGAAGGAATCCCTTTCCACTCGATCGCAGACAGCGTCGCCGGGGCACTCATGAAGGCACGCAAGGTGAACTGCGTGATCGCCGGCGCCGACCGGATCGCCGCCAATGGGGACACCGCGAACAAGATCGGGACTTACTCCCTGGCCGTCCTTGCGAGTTTCCACGAGATCCCGTTCTATGTCGCCGCTCCCTCGTCGACCTTCGATCCAAATTTGGCGACCGGGAAACAGATCCCGATCGAGGAAAGGTCGGGCGAGGAGTTGACGCACATCGAGGGCGTCGCAGTCGGCCCCGCGGGTTGCCCCGTCTACAATCCCGCCTTCGACGTCACCCCGGGCACTCTGATCGAAGCCATCATCACGGAATCCGGCGTCTTTACGCGCCCGTATGCGTTTCCGCGCCAGTTAGTGATCCGCTGACGCTTCCATTCGGGCGATCCCGTGGCGTCCACCTTCAGGTGGGCGAATCTGTGGAGTCCACCTTCAGGTGGGCGAACCGGCGGCCTTCAGCCCATTCACCTCATCACCCACTCCCCCCATCAGTCCGCCAGGCGGAATGCTCGTTCACGGGGACCGCGGTGAGACTGAGACATTCTACGTGCCAGACACTGCTAGTTGAACTTATCATCTCCACCGAAGACATTGAATGCCCAAACGAGAAAGTAGCCTCCAACAATTACTGGCAGCGCGAACAGCAAGCGAAGTCCAAAGGTCATTATTATGCAAATGCCAAAGATCAGGAACGTTAAGCCGATCACCAGTAGGACGGCGAAACCTGTATCCGGCTTCCGACTACGCATACCCAAGCCCATTCACCTCATCACCCACTCACCCCTCGGCTCCCGGTCTTCGATTCACGTACCGGCACGCGGAACGTGAGGGGAAACGACTGGAGAACGACGCTCTGCACGATTTCGACTCCGACGTCTTTGACAACGCCGGGCTTAAGGTCGAAGCCTTGTGACTCGACGACATAGTTGCCCCCCGCGAAGCCATGAGAAAATGGAGTAGGGATGCCTTTCAGCCGTGCCTCAATGGCGATCGGCCCGCTTCCGTATTTCTTGTATAGCGGCGAGCTCGGGAGCTGTTCCTCGCTCTCTTTGAAGTTGGTCTTGAAGACCAGGGCGGCTATCGGCTTGGCGCCGAGAGCCCCGTAGCGGATCGAGGTATCCGCGCCCTGGGTCGGAATCTCGATTGTCAGACCGCTGGGGGTAGATAACTTTAGTGGTTTGCCAATTTGCAGGTGGTACACCGGGCCCAATTCTCCTTTGGGCCGGCGGGCCCTGACGAGAACGACGTCGCCGAGAGAAAGGACCTCGACGAACGTTTCCACCTTGTCCAGGTGGCCGCGGATGACGGCAAATTGGGCTTTCTCTCCCTGCGGCTGCTCGACCATCGAACCACCCACGAGATCAGGGTCGGATGCCGCTACGGGTTTCACGAAGGTCGCCGACGGCTGAATCGGCAAACCCTCGAAGCCAATGTATTCTCCGCGGATGATCCATTCTTCGCCGACGGGGGCGGGATCGCGCGATCCGATCGTCCAGATCATGTAGGGCGTATCGCCGGTCGGCGTTCGCCAGCATCGGGCAAAGAGATGGAGACCCTTGACGATGGCTTCATCGGTTGCACCCTGAACGGGTGGAGCGAGAGCCGTGGCGATCAAAATGAGGCTGGCGGCAATCATTTTCGGATTATCGCGCAAGTCTGCCGATCACACTTCCACGATACTCGTCAAGACGAGTGGACGGAGAGAACAGCGCTTGTTGATGAACCGCCGGACCACGTCCTGGGCCTCATGCTTCACCTTAGAGGTATCGCGTAGGTCCTCCCGCGAGAGTTCGCCGAGCGCGTCGCTCAGGAACGTAAAGGCCTGGTCAATGATGCCATCCGGTCCGTGGAATCCCTTCGCCTGCAAGATCGGTTCTCCGACCAGTTCGCCATGCTCGGGGTCTACTGCGATCGTAATCACAACGAGGCCGTCGTTGGCCACATTGTAGCGGTCTCGAAGAACCTCGTCGGGTACCCCGGGAGTACCGCTGTTGTCCACGAGGACGCGTCCGCACGGGACCGGCTCGCCATGATGAGCTTCGGTCTCGCTAAACACGAGTGGGACGCCGGCCTCCATCGTGAAGATGCGGTGCGGGGGATAGCCCATCCCGCTTGCGATCTCGCTGTACAGGTGTTGGTGCCGAGGCTCGCCGTGGACCGGCGCGATGTAATAAGGCCGAGTCAGGTTGACCATCATCTTCAGCTCCTCCTGGTAGGCGTGGCCGGAGACGTGGATGTGGTCGGCGCTCTGATAGATCACGTTGCAGCCTTGGCGGAAGAGTCGGTTGATCGTACGCCAGATTGCGCCCTCGTTGCCGGGAATCGGCCTGGCCGAGTAAATCAGGGTATCGCCTTGCTTGACCTGCAGCCGGCCATAGGTTCCCTTCGACATCTGGACGAGGGCGCTCATCGGTTCGCCCTGGCTGCCCGTCGTTAGCACCGCGATTTGATTGTCCGGATATTGGGACATCTCATCGAGGTTGATCTTCACCCCTTTGGGAATCTTGAGGTAGCCGAGCCTCTGGCAGATGTCGAGGTTCTGCTCCATGCGACGACCGACGACGGCGACCTTGCGTCCCATTTCGCCGGCCACTTCGCAGAGTTGCTGCATGCGATGGATGTTGCTCGCGAAGGTGGTCAGCAACACTCGACCCTGAGCCGTTGCGAACACCTTCTTAAGACCGTCCGCCACAAGCCGCTCGCTTGGCCCCCAACCGGGCCGGTCGACGTTCGTCGAGTCGGAAAGGAGGCAGAGGACGCCTTCCTGTCCGATCTCGCCGATACGCGTGATGTTGGTGAGCTTGTGGTCGACGGGGGTGAAATCAAATTTGAAGTCGGCGGTGAAGAAGACATAGCCGTGCTTTGTGTTGACGGCCATGCAGCAGGTCTCGGGGATCGAGTGCGTGATGCGAATAGTCTCGACGCTCATCTTGCCGGCTTCGAGCACGTCGCCAGGCTTGAAGGTCCGAATGTCGAGTTGCTTGGTCGGGATCTTCTCTTCGAGTTTGCTCGTGATCAGAGCGGTGGTCAGTTCGCTGGCAAAGACTGGAACGTTGATCTGGCTCAGAAGATAGGGGAGCCCACCGACGTGGTCTTCGTGGGCGTGCGTGATGAACACGCCGCGAACCTTCTCCTTGTTTTCGACGAGGTAGGTGAAGTCGGGCACGACGATGTCGATCCCGAGCATTTCTTCATTGGGGAAGCTGAGTCCACAGTCGATAACGACGATGTCGTCGTCCTGCTCGACCACCGTACAGTTCTTGCCGATCTCCCCCACGCCACCGAGGGCGACCACCTGAACTTGGGACATAGGCGGTCAGGGTACCCCTCGCGGTGACGGACGCTGCGAGGCGTTGGGGCTGATAAAGGCGTTAAGGCGTTCTGGAAGACTCGACCGCCGTAGGGGGCCCCAGGCGTAAGGCCTGAATTTGCGAAGCGTGCTTTGACCGGCCCTAAGGCCTAGCGCAACAGAGCCTGATCAGAAATCGTGGAACGTTTGCCGCCGGTCCCTTGATTGTTAACATGTAATGGCCTAGAAGGGCCCAGAACAAAACAATCGGAGAAGAATCAATGAAGAAACTAACGATCGCCGCGTTTGCGGCCCTTGCCATCTCCGCGATTGCGCCCGCCCAGGCCAATCCGCACATGGAGCACGGGAACATGACTCATGGCCAAAAGATGGGCATGATGAACGCGCACGAGTGTTGCATGCAGGGCCTCTCAGCCGAAGAGAAGTCTAACGCAATGAAGATGATGAAGGGCTGGTCAGCTGAAGAGAAGGCGGCTTGGGACAAGCGATGCAGCCTCTGCATGGCCGATCCGCACACCGCACTCATGAAGATGGAGAAGTCCGGTATGAAGCCGACCGACAAGATGATCCACGATCACATGATGGGTGGGCTGTCCAAATCCGAGCAGATGGGCATGGGCAAGATCATGGCCGACAAGTCTCATGCCGAGCTTGTCATGAAGATGGCCGAAAACTGCTGCATGTACGGCGTCAAGCACGCCGGCAAGATGAGCAAATAAGACCTGCCGAGCTTAGCCCACCGGAAGGTGGGCTCCACGCTCACCAGCCCACCTGAAAGTGGACGCCACGGCGCGCCGCTGGTAATAATCGCAGGTTTGCTTGGCCCCTCACCCTCGATGGTGGAAGATGTAGTCGTGGGGAAGCTACGGGGTGTTTTTGCGGCGGCAGCCGCATTGTTTTTGCTGGGTGTTTCGGTTCGATCGGAGGGTCAGCTGCGAGGTGGTCACCCAAGGAGCGGCGCACCGCCTCCAACCGGTTCCTGGCAGCCTCTGGCAAATCAGCCTCCTGTGCCCATGGGTCTCATGGTTTTGTTGACCGATGGAACCCTGCTCTTTCACCACACCAGCGGTTCCGGCGGCTACCCGGACTGGTGGAAGCTGACGCCGAACTCGTCAGGAGACTACGTTCACGGGACCTGGTCCCAGATGGCCACTCCGCTTTCCACGACGGTAACAACCGGTGCCGCATCGTCGACCCAAACCGTGGCATCCACCAGGGCGATGCTGTCCGGCCAAAACGTGGTCTTTGGCAATGGCGACATCCGCACGATCTCGAGCGTTCCCAATTCGACGACGGTCGTCTTCACCTCACCCGTGACAACGACGACGGGCGAGGCCGCGAACGCCTATGGTCCGCTCTACTTCGCTTCGGCGGTGCTTTCAGACGGCCGGGTTTTCGTCATGGGAGGCGAATACAACAACTTTCGCAGTGGCCAGGCACAGTCGAATTTGGGAGCCGTCTACGATCCCGTCGCAAACGCCTGGAGCCAGCTATCTGCCCCAAATGGCTGGAGTAGGGTGAGCGACGCCCAATGCTGCGTCTTTCCCGACGGCCGGTTAATGCTTGGGGATCCATTCGGCTTAGACTCGGCCGCGCTGGATCCAAGAACCCTGACTTGGTCAGCGATCGGCTCGGGAAAAGCGGATAACAACGATGAAGAGGGTTGGACGCTCCTACCGGAAGGAACAATCCTCTGCGTAGACGTTAACAACCAACCCCACGCCGAGAAATTCGTCATCTCGATGGGTCAGTGGATTTCGGCCGGCACCGTGCCTTCGAACCTAACCCAATCGTCAGAGCTCGGTCCCCAGGTCCTGCGCCCGAACGGAACTGTGTTCTCGATGGGAGCGAGCGCTCATACCGCGATTTACACTCCGGGAGGCACGGCGCTCGATACGGGCTCCTGGGCTGCCGGTCCAGATTTCCCAATCGTGGGTGGGCACCAACTAGACATCACCGATGGCCCCGCATGCCTGCTTCCGAACGGCAACGTCCTCTGCGCCGCGAGCCCCGGCCTGTACACGGCTCCTTTAACCTTTCTGGAGTTCGACGGCACAAGTTTTACGCAGGTAAGCAACATTCCTAACGCCTCCGTCGATCCCTCCTACGTCGGCAACATGATCATGCTGCCGACCGGCCAAGTCCTGTTCACCGACTTCAGCGCGGACGTCGAGGTTTACACGCCTTCCGGCACCCCGATGGACGCGTGGCGCCCGACTATCACCTACTGCCCCTCGACGGTAGCCCCCAACATGACGTTCCTTCTCTCAGGGACGCAGCTCAACGGTCTGTCGCAATGCAGCGCCTACGGGGACGACTCTTCGAACGCGACGAACTATCCGCTCGTCCGCATTACCAACAACGCGACCGGCGACGTCCAATACGCCCGCACTCACGATCACAGCACGATGGCCGTGGCCACCGGTTCCGCGATCGTATCGACTCAAGTGACGCTGCCCTCGAATCTTGAGTTGGGCGCCTCGACTTTGGTCGTCGTCACGAACGGGATCGCTTCTTCGCCGGTCGCGATCACGGTGACGTCGAAGCTGATCTCCGGCCAGGTGACCCTCGGAAGCTTCGGGCCAACGCCACAGGGAGTTCCGGTGACGGTGGAGATCAGAAATGTCGGATCGACGACGCCGCTCGACTCCCAGACCGTTCCCCTCGTCGATGGAAGCGGCACATTGCAGCTTGCCACAACTCTCCCGAACGGGAATTACGACATCACGGTCAAGGCTTCGCACTGGCTCCGCCTAAAGCGCTCAAACCTAACGCTGACGTCTAGCGGGATCGCCGGCTTGACCTACCCATTGATCAACGGAGATATCGACGGAAACAATGCCGTCGGGCTTAGCGACTTCGCGCAGCTGAAGGCGGCATTCGGGAGCCTGCCGGGTGATGCGAACTGGAATCCGGCAGCCGACCTCGATGGAAACGGCGCCGTCGGACTCAGCGACTTCGCCGTGATGAAACTCAACTTCGGGATGGTCGGCGATCCGTAGTCGCGAACAATGCTCGCGTCTTACGGACCGATCGTTTTGACGTACTTGGCGTGTATGTCCGCGTAGCAAATGAAGTTGCCACCCCGATGCCTTCCTGGAAGGGGAAGGCTGGTAGCGAGGTCGGATGCGTTTCTCGCGAGATTGACCGAATCGTAGACAAGCGGAGTGGTCGAGAGCTTCGGGTTGTCGGCGAGACTCTTGACTCCGGCGTTGAGAGCGTAGCCATACAGCCCAACCCCAACGACCGAGTCGCAGTGGTCTATCGTTTCGCCCTTTTGGTATTCCTTGATAAGGTCCATCCAATAGTCACGAGGCGGCAGCTTGTCGTCGTAATCCGCGTCGTACATGGAGAATTCGAGGCCAAGCATTTTCAAGTTCGATAGACACCTCACCCGGCTGTGGAGCGGACCTGAGGAAACGATCGGAAACAGGATCGCCGCAACAATGGCGACGATGAGCAGAATGACGAAGCCCTCGACGATCCGCTTAACCCATGGTTTCACGGTGTCCCCGATGCGGTTGATTCGACCGATCGTGCGTGGCCATCGGCATACGCCACGCAGTTCTTGCCCTTATGGCGGCCGGGAACCGGCATGCTGTTGGCCAGATCGGAGGCGTTCATCGCAAGGTTGACGGAATCGTAAATCAGGGGAGTCGAAGCGGCGCCGCCATCTTTGGTCGTCCGGACTCCTGCATTCAACGAATAGCCGGACAAGCCGGGACCAACGATAAGAGGGCAATGGTCGATTCCGGGGACGAGATGGTTTCTTGACAAGGCATTGATGAGCCAGGTATCCCTCGGCGGCATCCGGTTGTCGTAGTCCTCCGAGTAGATAAGGGCCCCGATCGCGAGCTGCTTGAGGTGGCTCACGCACGTTGCAGCGGGATTGTGGCGGCCGTCGTTACTGTAGACAGGCAACGCGCAGATCGCCAGTATTGCCGCGACGAAAAGAATCGCAATCCACTCCGGCCAGCGAGGGCGCCGCATGCTTCTATTGTATGTCCGAATAGAATAAATCCCATGAACCGGCATGTGGCAGTCGATCTCGGTGCGTCGGGTGGCCGCGTCGCTTTGGGGGTGATCGAAGATGGACGCCTCGAAGTCGAAGTCCTGCACCGCTTCGCCAACGGTGGCACGTGGCTTCCGACGGGACTCTATTGGGACGTGATAGGTCTCTGGCGCGACATCCTGTATGGGCTCAAGCTTGCGGGTGACCGGGGCAAGGTCGACAGCGTTGGCGTGAACTCATGGGGTGTCGACTATGCTCTGCTCGACGAGAACTCCCTCCTCATCGATCAGCCCCATCACTATCGCGACGCCCGAACCGACGGCGTCATGGAGTCGCTATTCGAAAGGGTGTCGCGGGCGACGATCTACGAGCGGACCGGCATCCAGTTCATGTCCCTCAACACGATCTTTCAGCTGGTCGCCCACGAGAGGCATGCGCCGGGCGTGCTCGGCCGTGCGAAGCGTCTGCTGATGATGCCGGACCTATTCCACTATTGGCTGTCTGGAAGGCAGGCTTCGGAGCTGACGATCGCAAGTACCTCCCAGCTTTTCGATCCACACTCGCGGCAGTGGGACTTTGAACTGATGCAAGACTGCGGGATCCCGGGCGGCTTGTTCGCCGAGATCGTCGAGCCAGGTACGACCCTGGGCGAGGTCGAACCGGCGATCGCCGCGCAGATCGGGCTGCTTGGAACCAAGGTGATCGTGCCGGCCGGGCATGACACGGCATCTGCGGTCGCCGCCGTTCCCGCGACGGACGGCGACGACTGGGCCTACATTTCGAGCGGTACGTGGTCGCTAGCCGGAGTCGAAACCGACCAACCGTATATTAGTGAGACGACGCTCGGTCTGAACCTGACGAACGAGGCCGGAGTCCGCGGAACTACGCGTCTGCTCAAGAATATCACGGGTCTGTGGATCCTCCAGGAATGCCGTCGCGCTTGGGGCGATCCCGATTATGCCGACCTGTACTCGGAAGCCGCTCTAGGCGGCAACTCCTCAACGTCCGAGAGCCCATCGCTGATCGATCCCGACGATCAGCGTTTCTTGCAGCCTTGCGATAAGATGCCGGACCGGGTGCAAGCCTATTGCCGGGAGACCGGCCAGCCGGTCCCTCAGACCCGAGGCGAGATCGCCCGCTGTATCCTCGACAGCCTCGCGAAGCGTTGCGTTGACGTGCTCGATCAACTCGCGAGCGTGACAGGAAAGCCAATCCGCCGGGTCCATATCGTCGGCGGCGGCTCGCAGATCGATCTTCTTAACCAACTCGTCGCCGATGCATCGGGCCGGACGGTCTTCGCGGGCCCCACCGATTCGACGCTTACCGGGAATCTGCTGATCCAGGCGGAGGCCTTCGGGAGCATCCCGAGAGGCTCGATCCGCGAGGTCGTGCGGAAATCGGAAAGGCCCCGCGTCTTCCAACCTACCTGAGCGCAGACTCCAAACCCCAAACTCCAAACTCCAAACTCCAAGCATGCCTACGCTCCCTCGCATCACCGGCACCTTCCTCGACGAAATTACGCACGATATCCCGAGCCAGAACTGGGGGCTGGCCGAGTGGCGCAAGGAGTTCGACCTTTATCGGCGGATCGGCATCGATACCGTCATCATCATCCGGGCCGGCTACCAGAACAAGTGCATCTTCCCGGCTAAGTCGATCCCGGATTTGCTTCCGGTCTACGAGGATCTGGCCGAAATCTTCCTCAGCCTTGCCGACGAGTTTGGGCTGAGCCTCTATTGGGGCACCTACGATTCCGGATTCTATTGGTGGAGGCGGACGTGGTGGAAGGAGGTCGACCTCAACAAGTCGTTCATCGACGAGGTGGTCGAGCGGTATGGCCACCATCCTTCCTTCAAGGGCTGGTACCTGACGCACGAGACCGGCAAGAACGACGCCCACATTATCGAACTCTTCAACCACATCGGTGGGCACTGCCGGAAGGCCAAGGATCTGCCGATCTTGATCTCACCCTATCCCCAGGGGGCGAAGCAAAACGGAATGTCGGCGATGTCCCTGGACGAATCCTTCGAACATTGGGATCGGATCTTCGCCGAGACCCGCGGATCGTACGACATATGCGCCTTCCAGGATGGGCAAGTGCATTATCAGGAGCTGCCGCGATTCATCGAGGGCATCCGGGCGCTAGGCGCTAAGTACGGCGTGACGATCTGGTCGAATCTCGAAACCTTTGATCGGGACATGCCGATCAAGTTTCCTCCTGCCGACTGGCGCTATCTTCGATTCAAGCTCGAAGCCGCGGCGCCGCTCGCGGAGAAGATCGTCACCTTCGAATTCCCCCACTTCATGTCTCCGAACTCTTGCTATCCGGCGGCTCACAACCTATTCAAGCGATACGCAGAATATGCAGGCCTGATGCCATGATCTCGGATGGCGGAGCGGCAGCAAGGGACAAGTCGCTAGTGCAAGTGCCCGGATTTCTCTTTTGAGCGTGCCGCACGCTCCCAGAGTTCGACGGTGCGAACGTCCCGCCGCCGCCGATCCATCGCTTGGTCGATCTTGATCGCAAGGATCTCGTATGCGTCGACGCCGGGAGTGTTCTTTTCGATATAGTCGAAGGCGCCCCTGCGCATGCACTCGACCGCGTTGCCGACGTTACCGTAGGCCGTCATTACGATGACCTCCGCGAAGAGGTCGCGGGCGAAGGCGGCGTTTAGCACATCGAGCCCGCTGTTCGGCTGATCCATGCTCATGTCGGTGACGACGATGTCATACGCCTTCTCGGCATCGGTGATCTGCGCGATGCCTTCCTCGGCCGACCCGGCCGTGAAGACCTTGTATCCGCCGCGCTCGAGCCTGCGTTTGACGGCATTGACCACCCCTTCTTCATCATCGATCACTAGAACTCGACACACGGCTCCAGAGTATATCTGGTGGGGCGTTGGCCGGACTCACCCTCTCATTCATGAGCCGGTACCATGCAGGGCATGTTCGTCTCGTTCGAGGGGTCGGAGGGTGCGGGGAAGAGCACCCTGATCCGCCTGCTCGCCGAGACGCTGCGTGCCGACGAGATCGAAGTCGAGGTGACTCGGGAGCCGGGAGCCGGCACAGTGGGCGGCGCGATCAGACAGATCTTGCTTCATGGAGAGGAGCTCGATCCCACCGCCGAGTTGTTTCTCTTCTTGGCGGACCGCTCCCAGCACGTGACAAGGGTGATTCGGCCTGCCCTTGACCGGGGCGCTTGGGTTCTTTGCGACCGATATGCCGACTCGACGGTCGTGTACCAGGGCTATGGCCGGGGACTCGATGTCGCTCGGTTGAGGGAGCTCAATCGCGAGGCGACGATGGGGCTGTCGCCGGACGTAACTTTTCTCCTCGATCTCGATCCCGCAATCGGGCTGGCGCGGATCGCGTCGAAGGATCGTCTCGACTCTGAGCCGATCGAATTCCACCGCAAAGTGCGTGACGGATTCTTGACCGAAGCTCGTTTCGAGCCCGAGCGATGGGTCGTGCTCGACGCGAGCGAAGAACCGGAAAGGATTCTTGCCAATGCGCTTTCGGTTCTAAAGATGCGAAGATAGGAAAGCGAAGCCCACATCGAATGTTGACACGCTCGCCCAAGCTTCTCGGACTCAGATGTAACTAAGGCCGGGCCGAAATTCAATCACATGATGAAGCGCAGTCGGATTTGGGCAATCATATTATTTCTAGGCGCCACGATGGTGATCACACTCCTTCTCCTCCTTAGAACAAGGCATGCTCCCGACGGGCTCCAGCGCTTCCACGACTTCCTCGCGAAGAATCCCAGTTTTTCCGTCGACCTAAATGCGACAACCGACCACGTTCCGATGCCCGGAACAGGCACTTACGTAGTCAAGGGCCCGGCTTGCTTCAAGCTTTCGATGCGATGGGGTGCGTACGATTACAACTACGTCAAGAACGAATCGGACGCGGTCGAATATGTCAACTCTGACAAGACCTACCAGCAATTCGGGCCGTCTCCTCGCCTGGAGTTTTATCAGTCCGTGGCATCGGCTTTGCAGCTCGACTCGCTTCCGTTGCTTCTTCTCTTTGGCGACCCCAAGCGATTGGTTCCCGATCCGAAAGGATTTAAGCTGACGGGCACCCACGACGGGGCCGAGGTTTACACCGACGCTTGGGGAAGCGCTGACGCGACTGGCGCGGGCGGAAAGGTGATCGCGACTATCGACGGCGACGGGAAGCTGCTGGCCCTCGACTACTACGTTCACGGAATGACCGGAACCGTCCATCGGGTCATGAGTTTTTCCAACTACAAGGTGAACCCTAAGATGGGCGCCGAAGATTTCAACACCGATCCGCCGCTCGGGTACACGACCTACAAGTTTCCCTATCCCGAACAGGCGTTCTGGCCCGGCGCCAAACTCAATTTGGGCAAGTGGAAATGGAGCGGTGGCAGCACCGACATTGATTCTTCGGTCGCCGGGAAGCTTCTCATCGTTAGGGTTTCGGATTCCGCGCCGGCCGATGCACTTCAAGCCTATTTGGCTAAGCACAAGCTGCCCGTGAAATCGGTAGTTCTGTCGCTGGGCAATTCGGGGGGCCAATATTACGCTCCTTCGCCGGATGTGGCCGAGAAACTGTCCAGAGCAGGAACGCCACTCATGATTCTCCTTACGGCGGACAACAGAATCAAGGGCCTCTGGCTGGGATTCGATCCTGATTCTCCACTAGACCTGGCGTCCGCAATTTCGAAGTCGTTGGGCGGTCAGGGTTCGGAGTGAGAGTGACCGACGTGAGGGCCACGATGGCCTCAACCGGCAAGCGCTTCGCGATCGTGGTCAGCCGGTGGAACGAGATTGTTACCAAAGAGCTCGCCGAAGGCGCTATCGACGAATTAGCGCGATACGGCGTCCCCCAGGTAGATCTCGTTCACGTGCCGGGCACCTGGGAGATTCCACTCGCGATCCGGAAGCTAGTCGATTCCCCAAATAGGCCAGATGCCGTGATCGCGCTTGGATGCATTTTGCAGGGCCAAACCGCTCACGCCCAACTCTTGGGAGCCGATGTCGGAGCGGCCCTCATGGCCCTGCAAGTCGAGAGCCAGGTGCCGATTGCATGGGGCATTCTGACTCCGGATACTTTGGAGCAGGCTCTCGATCGGGCTGGCGCGAAACTCGGCAACAAGGGCCGGGAAGCAGCCACGGCCGCCCTTGAAATGGCCGGCCTCTTGGAGAAGCTTTGACGCCGGCGGAGGTTGCGCTTACGCCGGCATCGGCGGCGATGCTCGTTGGTGTCGGCGCCGTCGCAAGCGGACTCAATACGGTGGCCGGAGGGGGATCGCTCGTCTCGTTTCCGACCCTTCTTCTCGTTATCCGTTTGCCGAACGCCGAGAAGCTCGCGAACGCGACGAACTCGGTAGGGCTATGGCCAGGCTCTCTCGCCGGAGGTCTCGGATTCCGGAACCTGCTCCCGAAAACCGGCCACTACTTCAGGTCCCTTTTCGTTCCGACCCTGGCCGGCTCGGTGTGCGGCTCGGTCTTGCTGCTCCAAACGAGCAACGCCCTCTTCCGGGCCGTCATACCGATTCTGATCCTGCTTGCGTCCTTCTTGCTATTGTTCCAGCCGCGGGTAAAGCAGTTCGTGCTCGGTCACGAGCGGAAAATGCCGGCGGCCTGGGGGTGGGTGCTTCAGTTTCTGGTGTCGGTTTATGGCGGCTACTTTGGGGCAGGGATGGGCATTATGATGCTGGCCGCGTTCGCGCTTTACATGGATGGAAATATCCATGAGCTGAACGCGGTCAAGAACTGGCTCGGCGTTGTGATCAATTTCACGGCGTCGTTGGTTTTCGTGTGGCAACGGATGGTGGTCATCTGGCCCGCGCTTTGCGTTGTCGCGGGGTCCCTAGTCGGTGGCTTCGTTTCGGCTCGGATATCCCAGCGCATCGATGCAAACAAGCTTCGCGTCGCGATCGCGGTCTACGGGTTCGCGATGACCGCGTTCTTTGTGTATCGAGCCCTTCGTTGAGTTTGGAGCGTTGAATTGTCCGGGCGGGCCATGAGTTCTCGCTACCATCCACGGCGCGCAGATGCTAGTCTGAGCTTCGAGCCCAATTCGAAGACTCGAAATCCAAATTCCTAGCTCCAAACTCCAAACTCCAATTTCCAATTTCAAATCTCAAATTCAAGATTCCACGCCCCAACCCCAAGATCCAAATTCCAAATTCCTAGCTCCAAACTCCAAACTCCAATTTCCAATTCCAAATCTCAAATTCAAGATTCCGCGCCCCAACCCCAAAATCCAAATTCCAAATTCCAAATTCGAAATTCTAAACTCCAATGAGTCTCGTCGGGAAAGTCGGCCGTCGCAGGCCGCGGGCGATTTTTGCCACCGCGGTCGTGTATGCGCTGCTCGCGGCGGGGGCGGTCACGACGGTTTATCCGTTCCTGCTCATGATGAGCACGGGATTCAAGGGACCGACCGACGAAAACGACAATCGGCTTGTGCCGAAGTTTTGGTCGGACGATGCGGCACTTGTCGATAAATACGTCCACGATAAGTATCGCCAGGACGCCGGCACGATTGCCGCGACGCGGACCGGTCGCAGCGCCCCGACCGCCCAAGTCGAACTCTACGGCAAGTTTCTGATGTCGCTTCCGCCCGACCAATGGAAGGCCGGCTTCGGGATCGCGCCGAACCAAGTGACGGGGCGCCTCGACGTCGTTTATCAAACCTGGTTGCGAAAGCGATTCAATAACGACATCGACCTCTACAACCGAACCTATATCGACGAGCAGACCACCTTCGATGCCATCGCTACCCCGGCCGAACTTCTCGAGCGACCGACGTGGAAGCCTCAGCCGGGTGCGAGGTGGGACGATTGGCTTGTGTTCAAATCCACCCTGCCGGCTGAGTTTCGAATCCCCATTAGGATCCGCGAACTCTACATCACGTTCATCAAGGGCAAGTACAAGGGCCTTTTCGATCAGGTACCGGCGGCGATCAAGGGCAGGGCGACGAAGTTCGAGGAGCTGAATCCCCTTCCAGCCCAGGGCAGAGTGCAACAGGCCATTTCCGATGAATTCCGAAAGACGGCCGTTCCCGCCCGGTTCCTGAAGGAAAGCGTCGACGACAAGTGGGAGTCCCTGGCCGGCAATGGGGTGCCAATGCCGATCGAGGCGTTCGAGCGGGCAACCGTTGCCCAGCGATCGGGAGAAGTACGGGGGGAGATGTCGGGCCGGAACTTCAGGTACGTGCTCAGCTTCATTCTGCTCCACGGCCGCGCACTCTGGAATACGGCGATCTTCGCCCTGTTGACGATCGCCGCACAGCTCATCATCAATCCGGTGGCGGCTTACGCTCTTTCTCGGTATCCGATTCGGGCTTCCGGGAAGATCCTCCTCTTCCTGCTCGCGACGATGGCTTTCCCGGCCGAGGTTGCGATGATCCCGTCTTTCCTCCTCCTCAAAGGCCTTGGCTTGCTGAACACCTTTGCCGCTTTGGTCCTGCCGACCGCTGCCTCCGGCTACATGATCTTTCTGCTGAAGGGGTTTTTCGATTCACTTCCCCAGGAACTGTTCGAAGCCGGTCAGCTCGACGGGGCTCGTGAGACGACCTTGATGATGCGGATCGCCCTGCCCCTGAGCAAGCCAGTACTCGGCTACCTCGCCTTGCTTGCCTTCATGGGAGCCTATGGTTCCTTCCTCTATGCTTTCTTGATCGCTCAAGACCAGCGGATGTGGACCCTGATGGTCTACATTTATCAGCTGCAGAACGCGAGTGCGCCCCGCTCGACGATCATGGCCGCGCTTACCCTGGCCGCCATTCCGACCTTGGTGATATTCCTTCTGTGCCAACGCGTGATCATGCGCGGGATCGTCCTGCCCGGCGAACGGTAGCCGTGGCGTCCACCTTCAGGTGGGCTGCGTGACAGAGGCGTTGAGGCCTTGGGGCCTTGGGGGGCCTTGAGGCCTTGAGGCGTTGCGGCCTTGCGCCCGGGCCAACGCTTTAAGGCGCTAACGCCTTAGGGCCGGCTTCCTGGCCCACCTCCAGGTAGGCTCCGTGAGCAGAGAGGCGTTGAGGCGTTGCGGTCTTGGGCCACGGGCAAACGCCTTAAGGCCGTAACGCCCTAACGCCGTAAGGCCCTCTACCTCCTTCCTCCCGCCTTTGGGCTTCGGCGATAATCAAGCCAATGTTCACGGGGATCATCGAGGCGCTCGGGCGCATCCAGCAGTTCGAATTGGGCTCCCTCATGCTTCAGCCCGACCGGCCGCTCGGACCCGATCCGGTTCGGCTGGGCGAAAGCATTGCGGTCAACGGTTGCTGTCTCACCGTGACAGCCATCGCGCCGCCCGCCACGGCCAATGCGAGCGACCGGGAGGCTCCGAGCCCCGCGCTGCGATTCGACCTCAGCCCGGAGACCTTGGCCAGGACCTCTCTCGGTTCGCTGGGGGTTGGTGCGCACGTGAACCTCGAACGGGCGATGCGCGCGGACGGCCGCTTCGGGGGGCATATCGTTCAGGGCCATGTCGATGCGACTGGCGAGGTCGTGTCGATCAGGCCCTCCGGCAACTCGACGGTCCTACGCTTCCGCGTGCAACAAGGCTCGGAGAAGTATCTGATCGACAAGGGTTCGATTACCGTGGACGGGATCTCGCTAACGTTGGTCGAGCCGGCTGGCAGCGAGTTCGATGCTTGGATCATCCCCCATACCCTTACGAACACCAACCTCGGGGAGCGCAAACCCGGTGACCGCGTCAATCTCGAGTTCGACGTGCTCGCGCGCTATGTCGAGCGGCTACTTCAGAGGCCTTAAGTGGCGTCCACCTTCAGGTGGGCCCCGGCCAACGCCTTAAGGCCGTAACGCCGTAAGGCCCTCTGCCTCCTTCCTCACGCCCCAACGCCGTAAGGCCATAAGGCCGGCTCCCGCGGGTAGGCAGCCGAAACTCAGTCCTCTCCGCGTCCGTCTACTTAGCATGCTTGCCCTCGCCGCCGCGATCGCCTTCCAGAACACCAAGCTTCCCGAGAATGCCGTCGTCCGCTACTCAGGAATCCCGACCGTCACCGGCCAGAATATCGCGATCCAGTCGCACACGGTCACAATCACCGTCGCCAAGGACTATGTCGTCGCTTCAAGCTTAACTCTGGTGAAGAACAACGGAGCGGCGGGAGTTGCGAGCGTCTCCTTCCCAGGTTTACAGGTTGGTGGCGTACCTGCGTCGCTTTCAAACTTTGAGGCTAGCTGGGCCGGCAAGCCTCAGCCCGTTGCCATCGCATATCTTATCGACAAATCCGGGAAACCCGTTCTGCGGACGAACTCCTATACGATCAGTGGCGCCATGCAGAACCTCGGATCATACGCGCTTCGCATCAGCTATCGGGTCCCAATCGGCAAGAGCGGGTTCGACCACAAACAATTCCTCGCCGCCTACGATCTCACCAGCCCCGCCCCGATCGGTACGCTCATGGTGACCTATAACTACGCGCCGGGCGTCGTCTTCCACGAGCCGGATGCCGGGCCGAACATCGGCTGGCAGATCGGCCTCAAGGGCGCATTCGTGAAAATCGCTAATTACGACGGAAAGGCCGGCCTAAGCTATTGCGCTTTCTATGCCGGCGGGTTTGGCGGATAAATCCGCTAGAACAAGTCGCGGATGCGATCGACTCGTCTTCGAAGCCCGAAGTCGCCTCAAGCTGGCGTCGCACATGGATTAAGGGTCGGGAGAAGTCATCTGCCAAAGTAACATAACCGGCATGACCGCGGAAGAGCTTCGACTGCAAGCCGCCGAGCACGAGGACATTCCCTGGAAGCGCTGGGGACCCTTTCTCAGCGAGCGGTCATGGGGTACGGTGCGCGAGGACTATAGCGCCGAAGGCACCGCATGGGACTACTTTCCCCATGATCAGGCGCGCAGCCGAACCTACCGTTGGAACGAAGACGGGATTGCGGGCATCTGCGACGTCCGGCAGCACATTTGTTTTTCGGTGGCGATGTGGAACGGCAAAGATCCGATTCTAAAGGAGCGTCTGTTCGGTCTGACCGGTTCTGAAGGCAATCATGGAGAGGACGTTAAGGAACTCTATTACTACCTTGACAGCACTCCGACCCACTCCTACATGCGGATGCTGTACAAGTATCCCCAAGTCGAATATCCGTACGCCGACCTCGTCGGCGAGAATCGAAGGAGAGGAAAGCTCGACCCGGAATATGAGCTCATCGATACCGGCGCTTTCAACGACGACCGGTACTGGGACGTTCAGATCGAGTATGCCAAGGTCGATCCTGAGGACATCCTCATTCTCATCAGCGTCACGAATCGTGGCCCCGAAGCATCGACCCTGCACCTGCTCCCGACCATTCTGTTCAGAAACAATTGGACCTGGGACGATTCAGATAACCATCCCTCTCTCTATGCGGCCAAGGACGTTATCGAGCTTGACGAAATCTATTTGGGTCGTCGCCGCCTGTATTGCGAGGGATCGCCCGAGCTCCTTTTCACCGAGAACGAGTCGAACGCCAAACGCCTCTGGGGAGCGGAGAATCGGACGCCGTTCGTCAAGGACGGCATCAACGACTACCTCGTGGGCGGCAACAAGAAGGCCGTCAATCCTAAGAAACGTGGGACAAAAGCAGCCGCGCACTACGCGCTCACGGCCAAGCCGGGCGCGACCGAGTTGGTTCGGCTAAGGCTAACCGACAAGGAGTTCGGCCAAGCGGCGCCGAAGGATCCGTTCGGCAAGCCGTTCGAAGATCATATCGAGCTGCGTCGTCAGGAGTCCGACGCGTTCCATGAAACGGTGATCCCGGCCGAACTTTCGGACGATGCGAAGAGTGTCATGAGGCAGGCCTTGGCCGGCCTGCTCTGGTCGAAACAGCATTACCATTACGCCGTCGACAAGTGGATCGCCGGAGACCTCGCGGAACCAAAGCCGCCGGCGAGCCGGCTAACCGGCCGCAATTGCCAATGGCGTCACGTCTACGCCTCCGACATCATCTCGATGCCGGACAAGTGGGAATATCCTTGGTTTGCCTCCTGGGACCTCGCCTTCCACTGCGTGTCTCTCGCGATCGTCGATCCGGATTTCGCGAAGCAGCAACTCATCCTCCTGCTGCGCGAATGGTACATGCACCCTAATGGCCAGATCCCGGCCTACGAATGGGCCTTCGGAGATGCCAATCCGCCTGTGCACGCTTGGTCGGCGCTGCGCGTATTTCGGATCGAAAAAAAGCGGAAAGGCGAGGCCGATTACGTCTTTCTCGAGCGCGTCTTCCACAAGCTGCTTCTCAATTTCACGTGGTGGGTCAACCGAAAGGACATGGAGGGCCGCCACCTGTTCCAGGGCGGTTTCCTCGGCCTGGACAACATCGGCATCTTCGACCGGAGCGCGCCCCTGCCTGACGGGGGCTACCTCGAACAGGCGGACGGCACCGCCTGGATGGGCTTCTATTGCCTGAACCTTATGGCGATGGCTCTCGAACTGGCCGCCGTCAAACCGGCCTACGAGGACGTGGCGACCAAGTTCCTCGAACACTTCACTTACATCGGTCGTGCGATGACGACGATTGGCGGCGACATGGAGATGTGGAGCGAAGATGACGGGTTCTTTTATGACGTTTTATGCCTGCCGACCGGCGAGCATAAGGAGCTGAAGGTGCGCTCCATGGTCGGCCTCATTCCGATGTTCGCCGTCGACACACTCGAGCCCGAGCAGCTGACTCAGTTCAAGGGCTTTCGCCAGCGGATGAAGTGGTACATCGACCATAGCCCGGACATCGACGAGACGATGGCGTCGATGGAGGAGCCGGGCCACGGAGAGCGGCGACTCCTTTCCATCATGAACGAGGCCCGGCTTCGCTCGGTACTTCGATGGATGCTCGACGAAAGCGAATTCCTGTCGCCGGGCGGAGTGCGTTCGCTTTCGAAATTCCACGAGGCGAATCCGTACTCGCTCGTCATGGACGGCCATACGTATGATGTGAATTACGAGCCGGCCGAATCGACGACCACTCTCTTCGGTGGCAATTCCAACTGGCGCGGGCCTGTCTGGTTCCCCGTGAATTACCTCATCATCGAATCGCTGCAGAAGTTCGACTGGTATTTCGGGCCAAAATTCACGGTCGAGTTTCCGTATGGCTCCGGGAAGGTGCTGTCCTTGGGAGATGTGGCCGCAGAGCTGTCGCGGCGACTGAGCCGCACTTTTCTTCGCGGCGATGATGGCAGCCGGCCGGTTCATGGTGGGATCGAGCGCTACCGGACTGACCCCGCCTGGCGCGACCTCGTTCTGTTCTACGAGTACTTCCACGGCGACACCGGACGCGGCCTCGGCGCGAGCCACCAAACCGGTTGGACCGGTCTGGTGGCGAAGCTGCTCCAACAGTCTGGAGAATGAATGTAAAGACCGTGGCTGTGACTAGTCGGAACCCCAATGAAATCGGGACATCTCCCAGCGTTTCGTCCTCGGCTGCCAATAAAGCATGAGCGAAAGAAGGCCGAGCACGGGACTGCCAATTGTCAGCCAGGAGCAGACCCGATCGCCGAAAAGTTCGTCGTGGGCCGGTTGCCAGACTCCGCTGTCGCTTGTATACGCGGAAACGTGAACCGCCTGCCGGTACCAAGGCTCGATGGAGTCAGCGAACAAGTGGATCGAGCCCGAATGAACGGCGCCCAAGAATCCCGCGCTAGCTATAGAGAGCAGGCCTAACGCCAGCGCAATCGCGGAACCTCGAAGCCTCCAGGATCTTCCGAGAAAACTTGGATCCCACAAGGACTCGCCACACAGAACGCAGAATCCGCCACCCTCGACATCCTGATGCGCGCAGTTCCGGATTGGGGGACGCGTCTCCGGAGGCCGGTTGTCGGCTCCGCAGTACGGGCAGAAAGCAAACCGACCGTCGATGGATCGTCCACAGCTTCGACGGACGCAAATCGCCACGCGATAAGTGTACGACCAGGATTCACGCGGCGCGATCTTTCGTCGTATGCTGCTACCTGGTTTCACGACGCCGATTGGTCCGGTGGCGTCCATCTTCAAATGGGCAATTCCACAGCCCGCCACACGTTTCGGTTACAGTACATGTACATGAGCGAGCCAGTCACTCCCACCCAATCCGATCTCGAAAAGCAATACGAACACAAGCCGCTTCGCGGCCAGAAGGCGCTGGTCACCGGCGCGAACTCGGGAATCGGGGATAGCGTCGCCCGCCATCTCGCCGCCGCGGGCGCCGCGACGGTCGTCAACTACGTCGTCAATCCCGAAGCCGCCCAGGCCATCGTCGACGACATCACGAAAGCAGGAGGCGAAGCCATCGCCCTTGCCGCCGACGTGAGCAAGGAAGACCAGGTTCAGGCGATGTTCAGGCAGATGTTCGATGCGTATGGGACGATCGATATCCTCGTGAACAATGCCGGCCTCCAGCGCGACGCTGCGTTCCAAGACATGACTTTGGATCAGTGGAACTTTGTGCTCGGCGTAAACCTTACCGGCCAGTTTCTCTGCGCCCGCGAGGCGATCCGGGAATTCTTAAGGCGCGGAATGCGGCCCGAAGTCTCCTCGGCCCTCGGCAAAATCGTTTGCATGAGCAGCGTTCACGAGATCATCCCGTGGGGCGGGCACGCGAACTATGCGGCCTCCAAGGGAGGCATCCTCATGCTCATGAAAAGTCTCGCCCAGGAGCTTGGCCCGAAGAAGATCCGGGTCAACAGTATCGGACCTGGCGCGATCAAGACGCCAATCAACCGGCCCGCGTGGGAAACGCCGGAAGCGGAGCAAAAGCTCCTGACTCTGATTCCCTACGAACGGGTTGGAGAAGCTTCGGATATCGGACGGGCGGCCGTCTGGCTGGCCTCCGACGAGTCCGATTACGTCCACGGCACAACTCTATTCGTGGACGGAGGGATGACCTGCTATCCCGGCTTCGCGACCGGCGGATAGGGACGATCCGCGATTGAACGATTTCGGATAACGGATTTCGGATTTGAAGCCAACAATTGGGCCTATGGCCTACATTGTCGAACCTCAAGCCGGTGAACAGGTGATCCTGGACGTCATCTATCCGCAAACGCGCGGCTCCGAGGGACTGCGACTGGTCGTCACGAACCAGGCAGTGCTGATTCCCGCCAAAAAGTTCACGATTGTTGGCGACCCTCACTACCTCAAGCGCGTCGAGCATTCGGAAGCAAGACAATTGCGGATCGAAGCCATCAAGCCTTACGTCGCCTATGCATTCTCGGTGATCATGGTTTGCGTCGGTCTCGCGGCCCTCTGGTCATTCATGGAACCCGGCGCTCGGCTTTCACCACGGGGGATCGGATACGGATTGGCGATTCTCGTCGGCGGCGCCCTGCTTCCTCTTGCCGCTAAGGCGAAGTATCGACTCCTGTTTTACATGGCCGACGGCAAGTTCAAGTGGGTACCGCCATCGGTGGTCGACTCACGGTCGAAGCGAGAGGTTAGCGAAATGTTGACCAAGGTCGTCCATGCATGCGAGTCGGTCAACATTCCAGTGGTCGACGAACGCAAAGCCGCCTGACGCGTCGTTAAGCCTCGGGGCTCAGCTTGTAGCCTAGACCGCGCACGGTTACCAGCAGCTTTGGCTCGGCGGCGTCGACCTCGAGCTTGGATCGTAGCCACCGGATGTGGACGTCGATCGTCCTTTCGTCGACATAGGCGTCCGCGCCCCAAACGCGGTCTAGCAGCGTCTGGCGGTTGAAGACGATCCCCGGATTCCGGGCCAAGAACACGAGCAGGGCAAACTCTTTAGGCGACAAGTCGATATGTTCGCCCCTAATCCGGACTTCATGGCGAGCCTCGTCGATCTCGAGGCCGCTCATCTGGATCAACGCCGTCACCGGCTCATCGGCGCCGCGCCTGAGCACCGCCTTAACACGCGCCATCAGCTCCCTGACGCTAAACGGTTTGGTGACATAATCGTCGGCGCCAAGTTCCAAGCCGAGAACCTTGTCGCGCTCGTCCGCGCGGGCCGTGAGAAGGATGATCGGGGTGTCGTGGGTCGCTCGGATCTTCTTGCATACCTGCAGCCCGCTCGCGCTCGGAAGCATGACGTCCAAAATGATAAGGTCCGGCTGCTCCTCGCGGAAGCTGCGCATGCAGGCTTCGGCGTTCATTGCCACGCTGACCTTGAAGCCCTCCTTGCGAAGGCTGTAGGAAACGGCCTCCAAGATGGGAGCTTCGTCGTCTACGACAAGGATCTTCCTGCCCTTGTGGTGGGCAGACTCGCCGGACACGGGAGAATGCGCCAGACCGTCGGCGACCTCGTTCTGTCTCCTCACCATTACCGCCATGTAGCCTCACTATTGTGGGCCACTCTATCTTAAGGCAACATTAAGGGCCATGGGGCGCCGGACACGCGGGGTTCGCGGTCTCGGGTGGTCGAGAAGCATGGTAACTTCCCGCTTGAGATGACATGGCCAATCCTCGTCCTCGCAGCCACTCTCCAATCCCGAATTGCCCCGACCCCGCCGATGGGCTGGAACAGCTACGATTGCTTCGGCTATTCGGTCACCGAGGATCAGGTCCGTGAAAATGCAGCTTATATGTCGGAGCACCTCAAGCGCTTTGGCTGGCAATACGTCGTGATCGATTTTGTCTGGTCGATGCCGAAGCTTCCAAGCCGGGACGTGCCGGCGCAGAACGCAGACTTCCAGCCCCGGCTGGCCATGGATGAATACGGCAGGCTGCTGCCCGATCCGGCAAGGTTCCCGTCCTCGGCCGGCGGCAAGGGATTCAAGCCGCTAGCGGCCTGGATTCACCGGCAAGGATTGAAATATGGAATTCACCTGATGCGCGGGATCCCAAGGCAGGCCGTCGCCCAAAGGTCGCCGATTTGGGATTCGGGCAAGACCCGCGACCCAAAAACGGCGGCCGACGCCGCGAACGTCCAGAGCGCGTGCCCCTGGCTTAACCACATGTGGGGCTTGAACATGGTGAATCCGGCGGGCCAGAAGTATCTGGATTCAATTTTTCATCTCTACGCCGAGTGGGGGGTCGACTTCGTTAAGGTCGACGATCTGAGCCGGCCGTACGACGAGGCGGAAGTCGCCGGGTATCGCAAGGCGATCGAGCGATGCGGCCGTCCGATGGTCCTTAGCCTGTCGCCCGGCCCGACGCCACTCGATGAAGCGAAACACGTCGTCGAGCATGCGAACATGTGGCGGCTGCTCGACGATCTCTGGGACAACTGGAATCAACTCGACAACGCCTTTGGGGCGATCGCCGCATGGACTGCGTATCGAGGACCCAATCATTGGCCCGATCTCGACATGCTCCCCCTCGGCCAGCTGCGTGTTTACGGGCCTCGCACGGGGCCACCAAACACGAAATCGAGGTTCAGCGAGGACGAAGCCCATACCCTGATCAGCCTTTGGTGCATTGCAAAATGCCCACTGATGTTCGGCGGCGATCTGCCTCAGACCGACGCCGCAACCCTGGAATTGATCACGAATGCGAGGGTAATCGCAATCAACCAGCGCAGCTCCAATAACCGATTGCTCGTCGATGGACAGTTCCCGGTTTGGGCCGCCGATTCGCCCAACCCGAAGATCAAGTATCTTGCTCTGTTCAACCGGTCCGATCATTCCGCCGCCGTGAATTTGTCGCTGAGCGAAATCGGCATAAAGACCTGTGGCGTGACCGACCTTTGGAAGGGTCAAGACCGAGGCCTAACGACCGGGAACCTGGTGCGAACGGTCCCGTCTCATGGCGTAGCTCTACTCGAGATATCAGTAGTCCAGGCTACTAATACATCTGGCAGGAACTGAAGATGTACGAAGCGCTTCGTGTGCCAGAACCACTCGAGCTTGATGGATCTCTATCCCATCCGGCTTGGCGGAAGGCGCCGAAGTCCGAGCTTTTCGTCGATATGGCGACCGGTGATCGAGCCTTGCTCGACACGAGGTGCAGTCTGCTTTGGGATGACGGCAAGCTCTACATCGGTTTTTGGATAGAGGATCCGTACCCGACCGCGCACCAGACTGATCGTGACTCACTGATTTTCCGAGAGAACGACGTCGAGGTCTTCATCGACGGCGGCGACTGCTATTACGAGTTCGAGGTCAACGCTCGAAACACCGTCTACGAGGTCTTTTTTATCTGGCGAGACGCCTACCGAAGGGGTAGCCGATTCCATATTCCGGAGTTCGACCTGCTCGATCGCAACGCTTACTCCTTCGGCGGCAACTTCGACCGGACTGAAGAGCATTTCTGGCACGGCACGCACCCACGAGGAACCCGCTGGGCCCTTCTCGACTGGGACTTTCCCGGACTGGAATCGGCGGTTCATGTCGATGGCCGGCTGAACGACCGTTCGGCGCGAAGCCAAGGCTGGACCGCAATGCTGGTGTTCCCTTGGACCGGCATGAAGCATCTGGCCGGTGAGCGCAGCCTTCCGCCGAGGAATGGCGACGTCTGGAAGTTTTTTCTAGGCCGCTTTCAGAAGCTTCAGGTTGGAGCCGAGTCAGTTCAGGCCGCCTGGTGCCTCTCGGCTCACGGTGTCTACGACACCCACATGCCGGAGAAGTTCACTCCGGTACGGTTCTGCGATCGGCTCGTCGGCCCATAACCGGTTGCGAATCAACCTTTCAAAGTGAGCCCACCCGGCATCTTCTCCGAGAGTGGCGCCTCCACGGCTTCGCGCTAAACTCGCCCTGTGATCCTTAGCAATCTAACATGGCCAGAAGTCGATGCGCTATCCCGGGACGTCGTCATCTTGATCCCAACCGGCTCTTGCGAGCAGCACGGCGCTCATTTGCCGCTCTTCACCGATTCCATTCTCGCAACGGCGGCCGCCGAGTCAGTTGAGGAAAGGCTATCGGCCAAAGTCTTGCTGACTCCGACTCTGTGGCTGGGCGCCAGCGGCCATCATCTTGCCATGGCAGGGACCCTGAGTGCGACGTTTCCAGCCTACATGGGAGCCGTTCAAAGCGTGATCGAATCGCTAATCCCTCACGGCTTCCACAAGTTCTATTTGCTGAACGGACACGGAGGTAACACCGAACCGAACGGTGTCGCTCTTCGGGAGCTGAAGTCCAAGTATCGGAATTGCACCTTTGGGCACTCCGGCTACTTCGCCTTCATCGGTCCGGAAATCGAGAACGTGATGACCGGTCCGGTTCGGAGCATGATGCACGCTTGCGAAGCCGAGACCAGTCTGATGATGCACCTCGCTCCCACGCTCGTTCGCGTCGATAGGCTCCGGGACGATGGGCTCGCGGCGAACCCGCCGCTGAGGGGCGTCATCCACCACTTTGACGAGTTCACCGAACAGGGCAGTCTTGGCTACGCGACCTTGGCGACCGCCGAAAAGGGAAAGAAGCTATTCGAGCTCGCCCTGGAGGGCTGCGTTAAGGAGATCGAGGCGATTGCCGACGGGTACGTACTGGAGGCGTTGAGTGGTCAGGACTGAGCAAGCTCACCGAACCGCTTCGAAGCTCGTGTAGGATTGCAGCGTCGCTTCGGCAACCGCCACGTACAGGTTTCGTCCGACGGTGCCGACGCCGCTGATCGACCGATCCTGGCCGTCGACTTCCGCGTTGCCCGCCACCGAGATGAATCGAACGCCCGATTCACTTTCGGTGAGCTTGAGTTCGCCAATCTCGATTTTCACCGACGGATCAAGCTGCGAGATCGCATTCGCCGTCGCAAGCGCTACCGACTTAAGCATGCTCCCACCCTTTCTGGGGCACACCCCAGTGATCTTCACGATTCCCGTTTCGATCGTGACTTGGGTGACTGAGTTGGCGTCGGCCGCGTCCGCGACGACGTCGATAATCCTCAAGGGACCCGATTCGATTTCGTGCTCTTCGGCCACGGCCTGAACCGGGTCGGGTTGCGTCGGCATGGCTGCGGCCGTGATCTCCTCCCCGGAATCCGGCTCGACATGATCCGCGAACGGCGCCTGTTCGATTTCAACCGGGTCCGGCGCCGTCTCCACGTCAAGCTCCTCGGATGGGACGGATGAAACGACGGTATCGAGATCGTGGTCGTTGCCATCTGGCATCGCTCCGCCTTTCTTTGCGACTTTCTCGGCCATCGAATTCTTGCTGGCCAGGTTGATCAGATTGTCGAGGGTCGCCGCGTAGTGCACGTTTTCGCGCTCCTTCGTGCGCTTACCGCCTTGGATGCCGATACTGAAAGTGACCGGCTCATCGCTGCCCGCGACTCGGACCCGGCTCATGCCCTCGTGCAGCGACCGGGCCAGATGCATGGCCTGCTCCTGGTCTCGGACTGTCCCTACCGCAAATTCGTCGCCACCATACCGGACCAGTTGGTCGGACGCAGAGTCGATTCTCGCTCCTATCATGTCCGCGACTCGCTGCAGCACCCGGTCGCCCACGATATGGCCGTACTTTTTGTTGTAGCTGCCGAAGTCGTCGAGGTCGATGAAGAGGATCGTGATCTCTCTTCCTTCCTTCAGCTTCCCGACGCCCCACTCGCGAAGGCGGTCGCTCCATGAAAGGCCGGTCAGCGGATCCCAGGAGCGCGCCATCTCTCGAAGGAGCATGTTTGGAGTGACCATGCCGCGGAACCGGCTATCCTGGACGACGGGCAGGTAATCAAGGTCCTCATCGTAAAAGGTTTCGGCAAGCTGTCGCAATGGCGTCGAGGCTTCGACAACCCAGGTCGGCTCCCGCATGAATTCAACGACCTTTGCGCTATCGGATGCTCGCTCGAGGTCGGTTGATGTGATAATCCCGACGAGCTCTGCGCCCTCGACGACACCGAGCACCTTTAACCGGTGCCCAGCCATTAGGATTCGCGCCGTTGCCACCAGGTGCTCGGGGTTCACCCACACGGGCAGCAAGTTCAGAGCGTCTAAAGACTGCATTGGTTCGTCAGCCACGCACAAATCAGGCGTGGACACACCAAATGCAAGGGTAATCAACTGGCGTGCCTAATCCGCACAGGACATTTGCCAGTTTTAGTCAATTACCAGGCCTTCAACGACACATTCAGCAAAATTTCTAACTGCCATAAGTGCCTGTTCAGACGCCTTATATTGCTTCTCGAAACGGGCGCATCGGGCATAGGCCTCACCAGGCTCGATTCTGAGCGAGCGAGCGACGTCGACTTCGCAAAGGGCAGCCTCCCTCAGCATCGTAAAGGCGACGAGTTCCGCGATCGGCACACCGTACTGAGAAACGTTGAAAACTCGGGACGTACTGAGGATGTGGCCGCGCAAGTCCCAGCTTCCGCTATCGGCGAAGAACGGCTCCAGAAGACCGCAGGCTTTGAGCGTGCCGCTGACGTCGCTCCAGATCGGACCGTGCAGGCGCAGGCGTCTTAACGCCCCCAGAAGAGTCCTGCCGTTGCCCCGCATCTTGTGGGCGATGACCTTGGTGAGAGAGGTCGAAAGGACGAGCCCCTGAGCCTCCGCAAGCTGAGCGATGATCAGCATCCGCTCGCTGGGCGCCGGCTCGGAAATGGTGCCGACCATCCAGTCCTTGGAACTGGGAAGTGTTGCGGTCAGGTGCCGGGTTCGCTTCGCGGCGGTAAACGCAAGCATTGTCGGCCGGCCGGACTTCACGCGCCGCTCGAGACCAAGTCGAAATTGAATTCGGCTGCGCGGACGGGTCGTCAGTTCCTGAACGTCATCGAGAAGCAGAGGCTGAGCCGGATCGGTGACATGGGTTCCGCTGAGCCATTCGGACGCGGACATGACGAGTGGCGTCGGCTTCAAACGTTGAGACAGCTTCTCCGACACGCACTCCAGGATATGCGTCTTTCCCCACCCGCTCGGTCCAACGACAACGGAAAACGTATTCAAGCCGCTGGCAAAGTGAAGTGCCGTTTCGACGGCTCCCACGTTGGAGGGCAACACGGCCAGCGATCCGAAGGTCCGGGGAGAGCTCCGCAAGATCGATTTTGAAGAGGCCTGTGCAGGAGTGGCCATGATAGGTTCAACCAAGGAAGCCGTGCTCACTCGAACCTCGTAATAGTTAAGACAGGCAATCTCATCTGGAAACCGTAGGCAATAGTGTCAGGAGTTAAAGATCGTCAGTCAAGAGTCACGAAGCGCCGCGCTCTCCCTGACGACCTTCAATTATCTACCAATAGCTGCGGTTTCCTGCTAAATCCTTCGCTTCAGGGATTGCGAGAAAGTCCGGCGTAATCCACAGGTTATCCCCATTCTGGGCGGTTCCCCTCCCGCTCCGGGAACGCCGCAACGCCGTAAGGCCGCAACGCCGTAAGGCCCCAACGCCGCAGGGCCCTGATCGCGTTCGTGAAGTTCAAATGAACTTGACGGTCGAAGGGCCCGATTTACAAAACATCTGGAACCCATCGCACGTCTGCCGCTGTACCTTTTCACGAATTGCACGGGAGATGCATTGAGATGCGGATAACGGATTACGAGAGCAGAAAAAACCTAACCGATGTGGGGCTGTCCTTGACCAGGGACGAAGCCGAAGAGCTTTATATTTACCTGCACAAGATGCTGGACAAGTCCGAGATACACCGCGCCTATCTCACCGAATACTACGGATGGGGAATCGAGCGTGAGCTCTCAGTTTCCATCGAGCGAGATCGCAACGCCTTGCGAATGAGCGCCTGATCAGTTCGGCACTAGCCGTTTGCGCGCTTCAAAAGGATCAAGAGCGAGGGTCCACCGATAATCGCCGTGACCACCCCGACCGGCAAGTAAACGAAGGTTCGAAGCTGAAGCCACTCGGATGTCGGCCCCAGCCTCTGAGCAAGCGCGTCCGCGATCAGAAGCAGCGTCGCTCCAGTAAGGATCGACCCCGGAAGGGAGCGGCGCCAGTCCGTCCCAAAAAGTCCCCTCGAGATGTGTGGAGCGACGAGACCGAGGAAGCCGATGATGCCCGCGGCGCCGACGGCAAACGCGACCATGCCCGTTCCGGTAACCAGAACGACCGCCTTCAAGCGGCCAGTGTTCACACCGAGGCGCCGGGCGGTCTCCTCACCGATGGCAAATGCGTTGAGGGCACGGGTCTGACTGACAAGGATCGCTCCTCCAACTACGAGAGCCGATCCAAGGAGGGCGACGTTCGACCAATACAGCTCGGAGGTGCTTCCCAAGAGCCATCGCATGAGTTCGCTAGTGTCGCGTCCGGCTAGCAGCATGACGAGCGTCAGCAGAGCCGAAAGGAGGGAACCGGTCACGACGCCTGCCAGCAACAGCGTCACCACGCTCGTTCTGCCTCGCCGTCCGGCAAGCGTCACCACCAAGCCGAGCGACGCCAGACCGCCCGCGAACGCCGCCATCGATATAGCCAGCCCGCCGAGCATTCCGGTTAGGCCGGCAAGCATCGCAACCACGCTTCCCAGGGCCGCTCCGGAAGAAACTCCGACGATGTAAGGGTCTGCGAGAGGGTTTCGGAAGAGTGCCTGAAACGCCGAGCCGACCCCTCCCAAAATTCCCCCGATGCAAACGCATCCGAGAGCTCGAACCAGGCGGATCTGCCAAACCGCATCTGCCGCGCGATCTGCGCCCGAGTGGAAGGGGCCCTTGAGCAGTTCCCTGATGACGTCGCCCGGGTTGAGGTAGCCGCTCGTGCTTCCGTAGCCGACATGCAGAATGAGCGTGAGGAGGGTGACGCCGATCAGCGCTACGAGTATTCTGCGAGCCACTTGCGGGGAAGGAGTGGCGGCCACGGCTGCCATTATAGCGCCGCTTGGCGCGCCGTCGCGTTTCAACCAAAGCCAGCCGGTGACTGGAAAATCTCCAAGGACGCGGGGTCGGCGAGCGAAGCCGAACCGATCCGAGCCCGCGTATACTCTTGGCAAGTGAAATCCTTGACCCTAAGCGCCCGCGCAGGCCAGCTCAAGCCATCCCCGACCCTCGGCATCTCCGCACGCGCCAACGCTATGAAGGCGCAGGGCCTCGACATCATTTCGCTCGCCGCCGGCGAACCTGATTTTCCGACTCCCGAGCCGATCCGGTCGGCTGCGATCGATGCCCTTAACGCGGGCTTCACGAAGTACGGGCCGACGCCTGGAGACCCGGAACTGCGCAGGATCGTATCGGAAAAACTTGGTCACGAAAACGGGGTTCGGGTAACGCCAGAACAGGTAGTCATCAGTTCTGGCGCGAAGCAAAGCATCTTCAACGCCTGCAACGTACTCCTCGACCCGGGCGACGAGGTCATCCTCATCGCGCCTTACTGGATGACCTATGCGGAGCAGGTCCGGTTGGCTGGGGGAGTTCCGGTCAAGGTCCAAACCAGTGCGGCTTCCGGTTTTGTGCCGACTCACGACCAGATCCGCGAGGCAGTGTCGGACCGGACCAAAGCGATTATCATCAACAGCCCGTCGAATCCGACCGGTGCGGTTTATCCACGACAGACAATCAAAGAAATTGCCGCCCTCGCCCTCCGCCATGACTTGTGGGTCATTGCGGACGAGATATACGAAAAGCTCATATACGGCGAGGAGCATGTCAGCATCGCCTCGCTCGGCTCAGAGATTGGAGAGAAAACGATCACCGTCGGCGGATGTAGCAAGACCTTCGCCATGACTGGCTGGCGGATCGGCTATGCGGCCGGGCCGGTTCCTGTCGCCAAGGCAATGTCCAATTTCCAGGACCAAGTGACGAGCAATGCCAACTCGTTCGCCCAGAAGGGAGCGATCCGCGCGTTCACTCTCGGAGGCGAATCGGTCGAGGAGATGCGGTCGGAGTATGAGATTCGCCGCAACCTCGTCGTCGATCTCTTGCGAGAGATTCCTGACGTCACCGTCAACTTGCCGCTCGGTGCGTTCTACGTCATGCCCAACGTTTCAGCCTATCTAGGCGGCACGATGCGGACAGACCTGGACCTCGCCGAGTACCTGCTCGAAGAAGGCAAGGTCGCGACAGTGCCCGGCTCGGTATTCGAAGGTCACGGCCACATCCGGATCAGCTACGCGGCGAGCCGTGATAACCTGAAGACCGGAGTCGCCCGCATCTCTGAGGTTCTTCAGAAGCTTCGAGGCTAAGTTGGAATCTAGATTTTGGAATTTGGAATAATCCAACCGCGAAAAACTGCGGAATCTTTCGAAGGCTGCCACGCCGGGTGTGCCCTCCTCATTGCACCCCAGATGCGTTAGTCTTTGTCTTGGGGCGGTTTACCGTCGAATCCAAAATCTAAAGCCCGAAATCCAAAATCCGAATTTGTTGATCCCCAAGCCGATCCCGCTGAAAAACGAAGAGATGTTTGCGCTTGCGATGCGCCATCGTTCGGCTGCGCCCAACTCGGTGGAGGATAGCTACGAACGACTCGAATTCTTCGGCGACTCGGTGCTGGGGCTGGTCATCGCCCAATACCTGTTCGAGCATCATCCCGATTGGGATCAGGGCATGCTTAGTAAAGCCAAATCGAGCGTGGTTCAAGAGGGTCCGCTTGCGGAGACCGCGTCAAAGCTGGGCTTGGAGCCCTATCTCGAATTGAGCCTCAGCGAGGAACAGACCGGCGGCCGCTTCCGGCCGTCAATCCTTGCCGACGTCTTCGAGGCGATCATCGGTGCGATCTACCTCGAGTCGGGACTCGAAGTGGCCCGGTGGTTCATCCTCGAACAGCTTCACGATTACATCCGGATCGTTAGCACCGGCGACGTGAGCCCGAACGACTACAAGTCGAAGCTGCAGGAAGTCGCCCAAGCGATGTGGCGCAAGACGCCGCTTTACCGAGTCGTGCGCGAAACCGGGGTGGCGCACGAGCGTCGCTTCCAGGTCCAGGTTCTGTTCGATGACGAAGTCATGGGCGAGGGCCTTGGGCGCAGTAAGAAGGAAGCCGAACAATCCGCCGCCAACGACGCGCTCCAGCTCATCGAGCGTGCGCGGCGGCCGCGCGGACAGTCGTTCGACGACTTTACGGAGTGAAGCCCAGGCTCCGCAATACCATCGATACCCGAACGCCTAATACCCTAATGCCTTGACGCCCCAAGTGCCTCAACCATCCGCCGTACCGACGCGACTGCGATCGAACCCGCTTAGAGTTCGAGCAGCGACGCGCTGGGTTCGCGGTTCATTGACTCATGGCCGTCCTGGGTAGCCGCAACGATGTTCTCGATTCGAACTCCGAACCGGCCAGGCAGGTAGATCCCCGGTTCGACGCTAAAGGTTTGCCCCGGTTCGAGCAGATCTGTGTTTCCTTCCACCATGTAAGGCTCCTCGTGACCTCGCATGCCAATGCCGTGCCCCGTCCTGTGCACGAAGAACTCGCCGTATCCGGCGCCTTCGATCACTTTCCTCGCGGCGCGATCGACCTCTTGCGCGGCGACCCCGGACCGGATCGCCGCCCGGCCAGCGGCCTGCGCGCAATAGACAACGTCGTAAACCTTCTTTGCTTCATCGCTCGCCCCACCGACGCAGACCGTCCGCGTGATGTCGCTCATGTACCCGCTCTCCACGGTGCATCCGAAGTCGAGCACAACGACGTCGCCGTCCTTGATCACCGACTCGTCACTGACATGATGAGGTTCGGCTCCGGCGGTTCCAGCGGCGACGATGCAAAATGCGGGTTTGCCTCCAAGTCGCGTCATCTCGTCCTGGAGCATCCTATCGAGTTGGAGCTCCGTCATACCCGCTCTGATCTTAGGGAGAACCGCGTCGAAGGCGTCGTCCGCGATCTTTCCCGCCTTGCGCAAGAGGCTCAGCTCGTCCTCGTCTTTGTTGCGCATCAGCCGAGAAAGAACGAGCTGCCCAGGCTTGAAGAGAGCGGCTGGAAGAGTCGCCTGCATCTTTAGGAGCATCTGGGCGGGCATGTCGTCGTCAACGGTGAGGATGCCCGTTTTCAAATTCCAGTCGTCAGCTAACCGCTCGAGATGGGCGAGCGGGTTTTCACCGTCGCGCCATGTGACGACGTCCTCGATTCCGACACGACGGGCCTGAGACTCGGAGAGCGCAGGGCAAATGAGGCGAACCTGACCCTTCGCGCTAATCGCAAGCGTCAAGAACCGCTCGTGCCCGCTCTCGTGGTAACCGCGGAGATAGCCCATCGTGATCGGCGACGTCCCGAAGAACGCATCATATCCCTCCTCGGCGAGCTTGCCTGCCAACTTGTCGAGGCGGTTTCGATAGGCGACGGTGGTCATGGCTACAAGAATATCCCGGAAAAAATTTGGCGAGACACGACTGCGTTTAATGCGATGGCCACGGAACGCTAGGGCGGCAAGGAGATCGACTCTTCAAGCCGCAGAACGGCGGCGGGAGTCGACAGGCTGAAAGAACCGGTCGGGCCTTCATACACGGCTTCAACCATATACGCGGCGTTCATACCTGTATCTCGGGCTGAACGACGAAGAGCTTCCAACATTCCGGCGGCAGGCACGCTTGGATCGGTCGTTCCGGACAGCCATTCGCTGTCCCGGAAATCGAGGGTCGAGGAGAACGCCACCCATGATCTGATTTTTCGGGACTTCGTCCAATCATGCCCGAGGTTCGGGAGAATCTCTCCTCGAACGGCGGCCAGGGCAAACGCGCTCAGCGTCTCGATCATCTGAACTTTGTCGCCGAGCAAGTGGCCCGCGTTCGGGACGATCAGGCAGCGCGTTGTCGAAGGCAGCCTGTCCCAATAGATCGACAACGCGTCGACGGTCCAATAGCGGTCGTTTGCACCGTTCACGATGAGGATCGGGCACTTGATCTGGTCGATGTAGTTGATCGGATCCATCATCAAGGTGAGCAAGGCTCCGCGCTCCGTGTCCATCGAATCCTGAAGCTCCCGGCTCGTGTAGTCCTCGATCTGCTCGCTGTACGAGCCCCAACACTCGATCTGATGAGCCATCTGCGCGGGAAAGTTCAGATTGTCGATGACCATCGGTGAGATGCCGATAATCCGCGGATCGCCGGTAGCGCCGGCGAGCCAGGTCGCCCAACCGCGTTTGCTCGCTCCGGTAACCACGAACCGATCGCAGCCGGTCTCCTCGAGCATGTCCATGGCACGGATCACGGCCCGCGTCATAGGGAAAAGCAGCGGCCACGACGCATCACCGCCGTCGATGAACTGCTCGAAGGTATGCGCGATCAGGTCGTCTTCCCATAGGTCGAACAGTGGCTGGTTCGGGATGTGAAAGAGCATGGCGACGCTCAGGCCGGACCGGTCGGCGATACGCTGTGCCTCAGCCAAATCCAGATCGTTCACATCGCCGCCGGTGACATACAGAACCACCGGATTTTGGACCTTGACTTCACCCTCGGATCGTCGGCGAAATCCGAAATCCGAGTGCGGCTCGACCACAACCACGTCGTGCTTCCAGGCAAAACCCATCCAAGTCCCGCTGACAAGCTCGAACGATCGGGCGCCGGACTGCCTCCACGAGAAGCTCTCGCGATCGGAGACGAACTGTTCGAGGCGATCCAGGGGCGAAGACATGGCGATCTCTTTGAACTATTGCCGGTTTTGCCGGCGTCCCGCTAGATGAAGCTCCAATTTTGCCATCGGCGAGCCTAACGCCGATTGCGAAGCTGGATTTTCGAGAGGCAGATTTGCCTCTCGGGACGCAAGGGAGAGGCGTCTTCGCAGGCTACTTTGCGCCCCCGTGAACAGGTTTGGCCGCTTGCAAACTCATCGTGCGGCAATTCCTGAAATGCCTTGACATGAGTGTCGGCGTATGCGAGAATGTGTTGTCTTGCATTGGGCTTGACGGGACCTTTTTTGGGGAAGGTAGGAATGCAAAATTTGATTCGACCTCTGCGTAGGGTATGTGTCGTTGCCGGCTTCGCGATCATGACTGTCGCCGCCCCGGCCCTGATTTTCGACGGTCAAATTACGATCGACCGGGCTATTAACAGCCCGACGCTGACGGTGAAATACACCCACGCGAACGCGGCGCTCGTTGAACTTCGAGTCAACGGCGAAAGCGTCGCAACCCGCACGGTTAGCGCGGACTCCAGCACCGGCGAGACGACCTTCACGCTAAACCTCGCCAGCCTTAGCGGAGGCACGAACAAAATCGAAGTCCGCCTCTTCGACAAGGCCGGAAAACTCTTGGCCACGGAGACGAGTCAAATTACCGCCGACTCGTCGCAGGCTCCGGTCTATCTTACGAATCCCAAAATGGGTGCAACGCTTCAGGGCAACGTCGACATTAAGGTCGGCTTTGGCCACGAGATGAAGAACTCGTTTGTCAGCTTCTTCATCGACAATCAATTCAAATCGATTTCGAACGTCCCGCCATTTGAGTTCAGCTGGGATACGACGCGCGACGCCAACGGCTGGCACGAGGTCGAGGCTTGGGTCGTCGACGACACGAGTGCGACCTATAAGAGCCGCAAGGTTCGGGTCTTTGTGCAGAACAAGGGCGGAAACACCGACCGAATCTTCCCGACGGCGAAGCCCGTGCCGACCGCCAAATCCGCCGCAGTGGCCGCCCAGCCCGCGGCTAACGACTTCCATGTTGGCGTCACCGGCGTCGCCGGAACCAAGCCCGCCGCTCTCGTATCGAGCGTGCCCACGGGGCCCAAGGCAATGATTCCGACCGGCAAGCGACTGGCCTTGGCTCAGAACCGCCAGTTGCCGCCGGCGAGCATCACCCACTCCGTGCCCGCTACGCTGGAAACCGGCACGATCAGCATCGTTCGGGGCCAACGGCTTCCGAACATCGGCTCGTTCGCAATCGTTTACAACACTCAGTTCGTCGATTTCGACGTGCAGCCGCGAGTGACCGAGGACGGCGTTCCCCTGACACCGTTCCGCCACCTCATCGAGAAGGCCGGCGGCAAGGTCGGCTGGGCTCACCTGAAGAAGGACGTGAGTGCGGAGGCCGATGGCCGGAGCATCTTCTTACACATCGGCGACAGCTTCGCGCAGATCAACAAGCAGAGGATCGAACTTGAGCGGCCATCGTTCATCGAGAGTGGCCGCACGATCGTTCCCTTGAGCTTTATGCGCGACGCCCTCGACGTCAACATCGACTACGACAAGGCCACCGGGCACGTGTTGATCACAAGCGCCAAGAAGTAGCCTCGCATTCGGCAAGAGCGGAGGCGCCCAACGTTGGGCGCCTCCGTTTTTTGTGGCCTTAACCAGCACGGATGCCAATGATTTAGGAAGGGCGAATCGCCGTCGCATATTTCAGGCTCGATCGAGCCCAAAAGCCTGGCAATCTAGCTCGGAAGATTTTGGGTTCCCAAGCCGATATCGGTAAAGAGGTCAATTGGGTTACAGCAAGGCAAACGATAAGAGGCGATTCCTGCGATACGAGATGCTCGACTATGCGCTCGTGTTCGACGGGAGCAAAGAGCCCATTAAAGCGGTGGTCGTAGACATCGGTCTCGGAGGCCTACAACTCCGCTCGAAAGAGCGCTTCTCTATCGGTGCCCGCTGTCGAATTCACATCGGCCGCGCAAGCGGCGAGCCGCTCATTCTCAATGCCGAAATATGTCACAGCTCGATGGTGCAGGATTCCGAGCTGGCCGCAAGCGGAGTCAGATTTTGCCCCGAAACCCATGAGGACCGCCTTGCCATCGCAGAGTACGTGCACGGCGTTTTCCAACGGCAGTGCGATAAGCTTCTCATCTAACCCGATGGGCTAAAATTGGTCCTGTGCCCTATGTAGTGACCGAGCCGTGCATCGGCGTCAAAGACAAGTCCTGTATGACCGTGTGTCCAGTCGACTGCATCTACGAAGACGACGACATGGTCTATATCCACCCGGATGAATGCATCGATTGTGGACTCTGCGAGCCCGAATGCCCGGTAACCGCCATCTTCGTCGACACCGATGTGCCTGCGAATTGGAAGGATTACATCAAGAAGAACGAGGTCGAGTCAAAGCGGATCTCGGGTCACGACTGAGCATTTGCGCTAGTCGTCCCCGGCAATCAGCTTGCGCCACGCGTAGTGCGACAAGCGATCGGGATTGCGAAACTGGAGCCCAACGCGGTAAGCGCCGATCAGCCGATCTTCCGGACGGCAGTGGCGTACCTCGCAATTGAATGACGCCTGCAAGCTCTCGGCCGTGAGGTCCACCTTGACGACGTCGCCGCGCTGGACTTCCTCCCAGGCAATGATTCCCATCCCTCCCGAGGAGGCATCCGAAATCAACGCCTCAGATGTTTTCCCGCAGGCGTGCAGAGTCGCCCCCATCGTATGGATCGCCTTCCTGGCTTGTTGATGAGCATCCTTGAGCTGGATCTGTGTGAAGATCTTGAATTCGTATTTCTGGGCTTGCAGGCTCACCGCCTGCTTTGCGGTCGAGCCTTCGATGTAGTTCACGATCGCCGACGGAACGCCTGTGCTGGTTGCGATAAAGTACGCGTCCGCACTCGGGCCCTGAACCTGGAAGAGGAATCGTTCGCTTAGGTCCAACTGTACCGATTCTTCGGCCGTAACGATGGCGATGTCATTTTGAAGGCTTTGCAGCCAGCCCGCAAAGATCTGCTGATCGCTGAGCCGCTGAAACCTCGTACGCGAGCCGTTGTATTCGGAATAAGGAACCCTACCCATGATTGTGCTGTCCGGAAGCAAGTTGGGCGGGCGAGATATAACCTGCTCCGCCTTGCCCTGGATTGATTATCGGCACGCCCGCGCCCGGTTTGATAGACTCAACGATACGAATGAATCAAACGGTCGAGGATAGCGAGTCGCTCAGAAGGGTGCAGGACCAATTCATCCTCGAATGGGGCCGGATGAGCTCTCAGTGGGGGATCAACCGGACGATGGCCCAGATCCACGCGCTGTTGTTCGTCACCGGCCGCGCACTCGAGGTTAACGACATCATGGAAAGGCTGCAGATCAGCCGCGGCAATGCTTCGATGAATCTCCGCGAACTGATGGACTGGGGCATCGTCAGGAGGTTCCGAGCTCCGGGTGACAGAAAAGACACCTACGTGAGCGACCACGACCCCTATCAGATGTTCCTGAGAGTGGTGCGTGAAAGGAAGCGCCGGGAGATCGATCCGACGGATGCGGCAATCAGAGAGTGCCTCGTGTTCCTTCCGGAAGACGATCATTCAGAGGGCGCCGAAATCCTGAGAGCCCGTCTAAAGGGGCTCCTCGAGATCTTTGATCTCATCGACGCCGCCTATCACATGGTATTTAGCTCGGACACCGCCTTCAACGATATCCGTCGCATGCTCATGGAGGGGCGCAAGCCCTAGGTATAGCGATCGCGGAAATTGACCCATGCCTGAGGGTTCGCTCCGTCCTCATGTCGCCCCTTCGGCGTTAGATCGATGTAGTTGTAAGCGGAGTTCATGAGGTCGATTCCGCGACCGTAACATGAATAGGTATGGAACACCTCGCCCCTCTTGTCTTTGGTGAACACGCTGATGCCTTCGCGGTCGGAAACGAATGGGTCCGTCTGCCGGTAATTGAAGAATGCTGATTTGGCCTCAACTTCCGCGGGCGTAAAGGAGGCCTGGTAATCCAAGTTGAAGTCGGTTCGGCCAGACGAGACCCAGGGGAAGCTCCATCCCATCCGGCCTTTGAACGCTTCGAGCTTGTCCAGCGCAGCCCGGGAGATAGCCGTGAAAGTGATGTCCCTCTGGTTCAAATGGAGCGGAATGCCGTTAAAACTGTCGGCCCAGAAGGAACAGCTTTCGCAGGGCTCGTCCCACTCCGGAGCGAACATGAAGTGGTAGACGATGAGCTGGCTTCTCCCGGCGAATAGGTCGACGAGGGTCTTCTCCCCATCCGGCCCGTCGAAGACATAGTGTTTCTCGACCTTCTCCCAAGGCAAGGCGCGCCTCTCGCGGCTCAGCTCGTCTCTCTGGCGGGTGAACTCCTTTTCCTTCGCCAGCAAGTCAATTCGTGCCTTCATCCATTCGTCGTGGGAGACGATGGGGTGTCCTTCTTCGGTTTCCGATTGCGCGATCATGTTCTTCTCCATCCCCGCTGCGCCGGCCTTGCGGGTGTTGGGTCTTGGGAGCGCTCGGACCTCATGCCCTAGCACCCAGCCTCCGTGATACCTCACCCGGATAAGAGCATCTGCCGATCCAAACGATGTCCACGCTGGACGGAGAGCCTAGATAGCCGACGCGAGTTTCTCGATCTTCTTTGCGTACTCGGTCACAAGGGCTCGGCTGGCGGTTTCGAGAGGGCTTTCGGCGTAGACGTGGAACAACGGTTCCACGGAATCGGGCAGCACCAGAACCCAGGAGTCGGGGCCGAAAATTTTGATCCCGTCCAGGAGTTCCACGCGGTCGCTCCGGCTGTCTTCGCTGATCAGCCTCATCACCGCGCCCTTGGTTTCGTATGGACAGCGGACGGCTTCATAGGCAAGCTGGAATCTTGGCAACTGGCGGGTGATTTCACTGAGCGAGTTGCCGGTCTCACGCAGCATCGCGATCAGCTTCCCGGTCGCAAACATCGCGTCAAAGCCAGGGTGGAGCTCCGGAAAAATAAACCCCCCGCGATCGTCGCCCGCGAAAGTAACATCCGCTTCCACGGCTGAGTTCATGAGGGATCGCACGTCGGCCTTGGTGCGAATAACCGTCACCCCAAGCCGCTTTATCTCCTCTTCGAGCCGGGACGGCGCGGTCACGCTCATCGCGATGCTGGTGTCCTTGTGGGTCTTGGCCACGAGCATGCAGAAGGTCGCGAACAGATCGTTGCCGGCTAGCTGGTCGCCGGCATCGTCGATGAGAGTCATGCGTTCGCCTTCTTCGGTGAAGAGGACGCCGACGTCGTAGCCCAGCGTGTGGACGATATGCCTTAGGTTGTCGATATGCTTCTGGATCTCGGCTTCTGCCCGCGGCGCAAGCTTTGCGTCGTTCACGCTGTTGAGGCTGATCGCGTCGACTCCCATGCTCGCGAGCATCATGGGATAGATGCTGGCCACTGCCGAGTAACCGTAATCGCAGACCATTCTTAGTTTGCGAGGCGAGGACGGCATGCGAAGGCAGCGCATGAAGTCTGCTTGGTATTCCTCCACAGCCCGGCTGGAGATCTCGATCATGCCTAGATCGTCAGGATCGGTCCGGTTGTAATCCTCTCGAAAGAACAGCGATTCGACCTTACGTTCCATGTTGCGGGGCAGATACGCGCCTCGCGAGTCGAACATCTCGATTAGCGACACGCGCGAGTTTCCCGGGAGCTTACGGACGCTCATGGCTCCAGCCGCGCCGGAGCGCTTGATGTAGTGGCGCGCCACCGGCAGGGCCGCCGACCGCAGGTCGAGGACGTCGCAGCCCACGCTAAGGAGAGAGGCGATCAATGCCCGCTTGATCATGCGCGAGCTTCGCGTCGAGTCTCGAGACGTGACGACCTTTGAACCCCGAGGCAGACACGAGCCATAGGCCGAACCGAGCCGCGTCGCAAAGTCGGGCGTAATCTCGATATTGCTGAGCCCGGCAACTCCTAGCTCGCGGAAGAGCTGACCGCGCCACTTGTTGCCCCAAATGAGGGACATCGTGACCGTTGATCCACGCTCGACAATTTTGTCGGGCCAGATCTTGATCCTAGGCCGGATGGTAGAACCGACGTCGATAAGGCATCGGTCCCCGATGACCGCATCCTCCTGGACGACGCAGTCGCGCTTGATCGTGACCCGCGAGCAGACGATCGCCTGACCCACAACCGTTCCCGCGCCGATGTAGGCGCTATCCCACACAACCGAACGCTCGACCTGGGCATCTTCCTCGACGATGGCGTTGTCTCCGAGAACCGTGAACGGGCCGATCTTAGCTCCGCGCTTGATCTTGCAGTTGCGGCCGATGAACACCGGAGCAATGATCTCCGCGGTTTCATCGATCGAGCAGTTCGGTCCGAGCCAGATCCCGTGGGTATTCGTCTCGCCCTGAATCGGCAGGTCGACGTCGCCGCTGAGAAGGTGCTCTTGCGCATCGCGGTACTGGGTCAGCGAACCGACGTCGGCCCAGTACTCTCCCATGACGTAGCCATACATGGGCTTGCCCTCTTCGAGGAGCTTTGGAAAGATGTCGCCGCTCCAATCGTAGGCCTTCCCATCTTCCATGTAGTCGAAGACCGCGGGGTTGAGAATATAAATCCCGGTGTTGACGGTGTCACTAAAAACTTCGGACCAGCCCGGTTTCTCCAGGAAGCGTTCCACTTTGCCGTCTTCGGCGGTGATCACCACTCCGAACTCTAGCGGTGTGGGCACGCGCGCCAGTATCAAGGTCGCCATGCTGCCCCGTTCCTTATGGAACGCGAGCGCCTTCGTGAGGTCGCAGTCGGTCAGGGCGTCGCCGGAGATGATCAGAAATGGCTCCGGATCTCTGGAACCCGAACGTGGTTTCTTGTCGACGATCAGGTGCTCCGCTTGCTTGACGCTGCCGGCAGTCCCGAGCGGCGTGTCTTCGATGCTGTAGGCCATCTCGACGTCGAAATCGCTGCCATCGCCGAAATGAGTCTGGATTTCATCCGCGAGGTAGTGAAGAGTGGCGACGACATGGGTGATGCCGTGCCGCCTCAGGAGGGTGAGAATGTGCTCCATGATCGGCTGGTTGCCGACCGGTACCAGCGGTTTCGGACGGTTCGTCGTGACGGGCCGCAATCGCGACCCTTCTCCTCCAGCCATCACTACCGCTTTGATCACCCTTAACCCCCATCCAGCATACGCGTCCTCCTGCGACCCGGTTTCGACGGTTCGGCTAGGATCGATAGACTCTTTATTGTAAGACACGGCCGGAGATAGGCCTATATCGTGGCGTCCACCTTCAGGTGGGCGGATCCCAGACCCATGTCCCCGGGCTTAGTAGCGGGGCGCCCCGCCCGCAAACAGCAAACGGCGGGGATATCGCAAACGCGATGCCCCCGCCGGTAGCCGCCCCGGGCGTCCTAAAGCTTAAAGAAAAGGAACGACAGTTTGACGTCGACTCCGCTGAAGTTGAAGTCGTCCTGCTTAGAGAAGTAGTTATACGATGCCGATAGCCGGATTCGGTCGTTCAGGAGGATTCCGACTTCGCCAACGGCGGTAAAGCCGACCTTGTGGGCAGCCGTGGGCGTTCCGCTGTTAGTTGGATCGATCGAGTAATCGAAATAGGCAGCGCCAGCGCCGACTCGCCAATAGGGACGAGTGCCAGTTCCAGGCACGCCATATTGGCGGCCGATCCCGGCCGTCACCGGTACCAGCAAGAAGCGATTTCCGTTCTTATTCGCGCCGATGACGGCGAAGTTAAAGGACGGCTTAAGCTGATCCGGAGACGAATTGTTGATGAAGTTGAGCCCGACGCGGGGCAAGGTGCTTCCGAACACGTTGCGAATGACCGTATCCGACGGGAAATAGGCGCCTGCCTCGAAACCGAAGTACGTTCCGTTGCTCTCCGGGTTCTGGGCGGCGGCGAGGGCGGCGCTGGCCGTTACGGCTACAACGGCGAGGGCGTTCGTCCACTTTAGTTGCATCAAGTCCTCCTGATTCGCAAGAGTCTACCAGTTGGGCTCTTAGGTGTGAGAGCGGGTAAAAGCGATGGCGTTTTTGCCTCTCAGAGTTGGGGGCGATACTGAAGCGTCACAGGCCCGATTTGGGCGCATTGCATGGCGCAATGCCGTCGTAATATCTGATATGCCCTCGTCCGAAGGCTCTCGTTCGCTTGAACTCCTAGAGAAGATTATCGAAGTCGCTCCCGCCGACAACCAGCGCCTGCAGAATTATCTCGCAGCGTTGCGCGATGCCCTGCTCGGCGACGCTAGGGAGCGAGCCGAAGCCGAAAAGCTGATGGCCGAGTACGAGGATGCCTACTCAAAGTTGACCCAGCCGGCAAACCGGCTTGGCATCTTCCTAGAGTGGCTGGAAGAGGAGTGCGAGGATTCGCAATCTGAGGTCCAACAGCCCACATCCAAAGTCGCCCTGATTGCCCTTGGCGATCAGGAATTCGTGACGCTTGTCGATCCCAAAGCAAAGGTAGAGGAGCTCAAAACTGGCGCCCGAGTAAAAGTCAACGACGCCTACGCGGTCGTTGGCCTCCTACCTCCCAGCGGGAACGGAGGCATGATCAAGGTCGGCGAAGTCCTGGAGAACTGCCGGCTGCGGGTTGGATCGGATACTCCGGGAAGCGAAGGGCGGATCGTCATCCGCGGCGAGGCCATCAAGGAGGCGAAGATCACCACCGGCGACGAGGTGCGCCTCGATCCCAGCGGACGCGTCGCCCTCGAGCATTTCGCCCGCCAAGAGTCTCGTGACTACTTTCTCGAGCAGGTGCCCGATATTCCTTGGGAGAAGGTTGGAGGACAGGAAGCTGCGATCAAGCTCATTCGGGACACGATCGAGCAGCCCCTGCTCTATCCCGAGATCTTCGAGAAGTTTGAGAAGAAACCGATCAAGGGCATTCTCCTCTATGGCCCTCCCGGTTGCGGCAAGACTCTGATCGGCAAGGCGACCGCCTACAACCTCACCAAGGAGTACAGCAAGCGGACGGGCAAGGACGTCAAGGAATATTTCATGGCGATCTCTGGCCCGAAGATTCTCAACATGTGGCTTGGCGAAACCGAGCGGATGGTGCGCGAGATCTTCAACACGGCAAGAGAAAAGGCCAAAGAAGGACGGCTCGTCTTCATCTTCATGGATGAAGCCGAGTCCGTGCTGCGAACGAGGTCTAGTGGGCGCTACCTGAACATCAGTAACACGGTCGTGCCGCAATTCTGTGCGGAACTGGACGGACTTCAGTCCCTGGAGAACGTCGTTTTGATGCTGACCTCAAATCGGCCGGATTACATCGACCCTGCCGTACTCAGACCGGAGAGAATCGACCGGAAAGTCAAGGTGAACCGCCCGGACAAGATGGCCACGATGCAGATCCTGGGAATCTATCTTCACGAGAACATCCCTCTCGATCCCGAGCTGCTCAGGAAGTACAACGGCGAAGTCGAGTGCGCCCAGGCTGAGTTGATTGAATCGCTTACCGAGCACATCTGGAGCAAGCGCAAAGAAAACGAGTTCCTGAAGGTCTTCATGCGAAACGGTTCGTCGGAGACCTTGTATTTCAAGGATCTGGTCAGTGGGGCTCTCTTGAAGTCGATCGTCGACCGAGCCAAGGACCATGCCATCAAGAGGGCAATTGCGGATGTGAATTCCGGGAAAGTGGAGGTAGTCGGCAACGCTTCAACGCCTCAGGGCCCCAAGGCCGGACATGGAGTCTCGTTGGACGACCTGATCCAGGCGGCCGATCAGGAGTACAAAGAGAACGAAATCTTCCCGAAAGGAGACACTCAGGAAGACTGGCTCCAACTCCTGGACTACGCCCCGGAAAACGTCGCCTCGGTCAAGCCGATCGGACGGAATCGCGGCGAAGAGTTCTCGCGGAAAACCGTGATCTAAGGCCTACCCAGTGATTGGTTGTCACCCATGCCCACCGAACGCGAGTTGGCCGAATGTGGAATAGCCAAGCGCCTCACTCTTACCCTTCCGCTCCGGTAGGGTCGGCCCGCGTGCGGGCCAGGGAGGGCCGAATCGTTTCAGGCACGGGTCATCGAGGAAAACCGGACGGAATGCCGAATTCCTCTCTTCACGTCCGTTCGGTCGGCGATGAAAGAACCGTGAGGGCGGGGAGATGGAGGTAAAAACACGAAGTTAGGAATCAAGAAATGAAATCCGTTCCCGTCCTTCTCCTCACCGCAATCTTCGCTGTCTCGAACGCTCAATACGCGGGCACGGCGCCGGTACCAGAGGAGTATCGCAAGGGTGTCGAGGCGATCAAGATCGAGGACGCGAAGTCGTTCCTCGGCTATCTCGCCGGGCCGGAGTGCGAGGGTCGCGGGACGGTTCAACCCGGCTTCCAGAAGGCGGCCCATTTCATGGCCGGACACTTCAAAGAGTTCGGCCTCAAGCCGGTAGGCGACAACGGCGAGTACTTCCAGATCGTGCGGTTCGCGAGGGCGACCATCGATCCTGCCTCCAGCGCGCTCGAAACGGTGGACGGTACGAAGAAGTACGCCGGTGACGGTGATATCGCCTTCGGCTCGCTCAACAAGAGCGTCGACGTCTCGGGCGAGTCGGTCTGGATGCACTTCTCGAAGGCCGACGCTCACGTGCCGGCTGGCGTGAAGCTCAGGGGCAAGATCGTTTTCGTCGTGACTTCGAGATTTACGCAAGCCCTGCGAGGCGAGATCGACAGCCTCGGCCCTACGGCCATCGTCGGCGTTACTGATCAAGTGTTTCAGGCAACCGGCGGGGGGCAGAGGCCCATTGGGCAGAACATGACCCGGCTCTCGATCACTCAAAGTGCGGCAGCCAAAGTTGCGGCCGACATGAAACTGCCGGACAAGTTCGTTGACGCGATGACCGACACGGCGACGCCCGTCCAGGTTCTGCCTGGAAAAGGAAAGCTCCGAATCGTCGCCAAGTTCACCGAATCCGATCCAGTCGATGCCATGAACGTGGTCGGACTCCTGGAGGGCAGCGATCCAAAGCTTAAGAAGGAACTCATCGGGATCGGCGCGCACCTCGATCACTTAGGCAAGCGCGGCGAGACGGTCTATCCTGGCGCGGACGACGACGGTTCTGGCTCGACCGCTCTTCTCGAGATCATGAAGGCCTACCACGAGGGCGGAGAAAGACCCAAGCGAAGCATCCTATTTATGGCTTTCTGCGGCGAAGAAATGGGTCTCCTCGGCTCTGGATTCTATTCCGACCATCCAATCTTTCCCCACGAGAGCATGATCGCCGAGCTTCAGATGGATATGGTTGGCCGAGACTCGGATGGCGTTCAGAACGGTGACCGCAACCGGGTCGACAAGAAGGAAGAGAACATCGATACGATGCGGCTCGTCGGCAGCAAGCGGATTTCAACCGATCTCGACAACCTCATCGAATCCGACAATAAGTACATCGGGTTCAAGTTCAAATGGGATGCCGAGGACGTCTACACCCGAAGCGACCACTACAACTTTGCCAAGCACGGCATCCCGATCGCGTTCCTCTTCGACGGCTTTCACCCTGACTATCATCAGCCGACGGATACGGTAGACAAGATCGACTGGGCGAAGTTGACGAACGCCGCGAAACTCTACTACATCGTCTCTCTCGACCTTGCCAACCACACTGAGAAACCTCGGCACGATGTGCCGCAGCAAGGGGGATGATGCCGACGGCTAGCGGCTGACGCTGGACACTTGGTTTGTCACTATCTGACGCCGCCTGTCCAGCAAACACGTCACACTCAGATCCCCCATCACGTTGATCGTGGTTCGACACCGATCGAGAATCCAATCGAGAGGAAGTAGGAAGGGGATGTATTCGATCGGAAGGTGGACGGCGTTGAAGACCGCCAGCATGGTCACGAGTCCGGCTTCCGGGATGCCGGCTGCCCCCACTGAAGCGACGATCGCCATCAAGACGACCACGGCTTGCTGCTCCAGAGAGAGGTGGAGGCCAAGCATTTGTGAGATGAAAAGGGCTGCCATCGCCTCATAAAGAGCAGTCCCATCATGGTTGAAGGTCCCGCCGACCATCACGCCGAGGCTCGCCGACTCTTCTCGAACTCCGATCTTGTCCTTCGCGCAACCGTAGGTGATCGGCAGAGTCGCCGCCGATGATGCTGTCGAGAAGGCCATCGCAAACGCATCGAATCCGGCTTTCAAGAAGGCCGGCGGCTTGACCCACGAGCCCAAGCCAAGACGGGTCAAATAGAAGGCCGCCTGCAGAACGAGAGCGAGGACGACCGCCATCACGAACCATCCCATCTGAGCTAGAGGCGCGAGCCCCGCTGTTCCAACTGTCCTGGCAACGACCGACATCACCGCGAGCGGCACGAGATCGAAGATCCAGTGCAGCATCACCATGACCATCTCGAAGGCCGTGTCGAGAAATCGCTCAAACGACAGGTAGCCGGCCTCGCCACGCTCCTCTTGTCGCTTCTTGACGATCCGAAGCGCGATGCCGGTCGCTGCCGCAAGGACGATCACCGAGATGATCTCGTTCTTCGCGAACGGAGTGATCCAGTCTGACGGCAGCTTGTCGAGGAGATCTTTGGCGATGTCGAACGGCTTGCGGTCCGGCGGCTTGGAAAGTGCCGGAAGTTGTACGTGCTCGCCAGGCCTCAAGACGTTGGCGACAAGCAACCCGATAATGATGGCGACTACCGTATTCGACATCAGAAGCCAGAAGAGGCGGCCCGCCAGCCGCCCGCTGATGTCGGCCTTTAGTAGCGAATGGGTGAGTGCGATGAAGATCAGCGGCGTCGCGAGAAGTCGTAGGAACTGAAGCACAAGGTCGCTGACCGGCTTCAGGTTCTGTGCGCTCGGCCCGATCGCCAACCCGAGTCCGGCCCCGACGAGGAGTCCGACGAGGATTCGCGCGTACAGCGGCGTACGGCGATAAAGCGCGAGAGCGGCATTCATCGAGTTGAGCTATCCTATCCGATTTGTCCCGTTCGTCCAACGTCCAACACCCATAACGCCTCAACGCGTCCCCAGAGTCGGGTCACAATAAGCCTGTGTCGACAAACGAGCTGAGCCGGCTCCTGGCCCCCGCCGAGCGGAATCCCGGCGTGCCCCTCGACCTCGACTGGGTCGAAGAGGTCAGGATCAACCGGAGCGCCGTCGAGCGGCGAGCGGCAACGCTGACGACAAGACGAACGGTCAAGAAAGCCTGGCAAGCGGCGTGGCTTCTCAAAGCGATTTCCTGCATCGATCTCACGACTTTGAGCGGCGACGACACTCCTGGAAACGTCGAGCGCCTTTGCGCGAAGGCCAAGCGCCCGATCCGCAGCGACTTGATCGAGACCCTCGAGATCGATGGGCTGAACCTGACGATTGCCGCCGTGTGCGTCTATCATGGGCTCGTCCAAACTGCCGTTAAATGCCTCGAGGGCACAAAAATCCCGGTCGCCGCGGTGGCTGCCGGCTTCCCCCACGGCCTGAGCCCGCTCCCCCAGCGGATCGCTGAGATTGGAGCGAGCGTCGAAGCCGGCGCCCAGGAAATCGATATCGTCATAACCCGCGGCCATGTTCTGAATGGGGAGTGGCGGGCCCTCTACGACGAGGTTTCCGCGTTTCGCGAAGCCTGCGGCGATGCCCATCTCAAGACGATCCTCGCGACCGGCGAGCTGGCTACCCTGCGAAACGTCGGAAAGGCGAGCCTGGTCGCGATGATGGCCGGCGCCGACTTTATCAAGACCTCGACAGGGAAGGAAAGCACTAATGCGACCTTGCCCGTTGGCCTCATCATGACCCGCGCGATCCGAGACTATCATGAGCGCACGGGCTATCAAGTTGGCTTCAAACCGGCCGGAGCGATCAGGGCGGCAAAGCAAGCCCTAGACTGGCTTATCCTGATGAAGGAAGAGCTGGGCGATGGCGAAGGAGCGGCTGGCTCTTGGCTCGATTCAGGGCTCTTCAGGATCGGCGCAAGCACGCTGCTTTCGGATATCGAGCGCCAGCTCGAGCATTTTGCGACCGGTCGATACTCGGCTTTCAACCGGCACCCGATGGCCTAGATGCAAAGCCAGTTCAGCGACCGGCGGCAACACGTTGGATGCTTGGGCTGGTCAAAACCTCCTGGGCTGCATCGACCACTTCTTCGGGCTGAATCGTGTGAAGGCAGGGTCTTCCATCGCATTCCGGTCGCCCGCAGGACTCGCTCGGCCGGATCATGCGATAGGGCGCGGAAGTCCATGGGTACCACTCGACCACATCGTGCGGGATCTCAAAAAAGGCGGCGATAGGTACGTCGTGAGCCGCGGCCAGGTGCATGGGTCCTGTGTTGTATCCGGCATAGAGACTTGCGGCGGAGACGACCGCGGTGAGCGTGTGCAGGTCCATGCGTTCCACGATCGGAACGACGGCCGACCGTGCTTCGGCTAGGATTGGCTCGATAAGCGGCAGATCAACGGGCCGCGCCGGTATCACTGTACGGAGGCCGAGCGTGTCGTGGATTCGATCCGCGAGGCGGGAGAAGGCGCTGGATGGCCAACGCTGCCAAAGCGGACGCTGAGATCCAGTCGTGGCGACGAGAATCGCGTAGGGCTCGTTGTCGATGCCGGCATCCAATAGAAGCCTCTCCGCCTCGGCTCGATGTTCGCGGCCGAACGGAACATTCAAGCTAAGGCTCGTCCGTTGTTCGGCGATTTCTAGCTTCGAGAGAAGCAGCGTCTGCCGCTCCACGGCGTGAACGTCGCGTGGAAAAGGAACCAGCTGGTTATAAGGCAGCCTCTGGATCAAGTGTTTGTCGAAGCCAATGCGACGCTTCGCGCCGGCAAGCACCGTCTGGAGGCGGCTTCGACCATTGTTGTGAAAGTCGAGCGAAATGTCGAACCGCTCGCGCCGCAGCCTCAGGCTCGATCTCAGTTCGCCTTGGGCGACTTTGACGAAGGCGTCCGCATCTTTACGGTCGAACACACCGATGCTGTAGGGATCGCCGACGAGCGTGATGTGGGCGTCGGGCAAGGCTTCACGGATTATTCGAGTCGTCGGCGTGGTAATCACGCAGTCGCCGACGGCGCCACCGCGAAAAATGAGAATCCGAGTTCTGTCCCGAGAGGCCAACAGTTCTTACCCTTACACGTTCAGACCAAACGCTGACACCGATTCTACAACTCTCGGCTAGGATTCGTCGCGAGCGACGCGATGTCGGGGGCTGGGATACCGCTGCTCGTCATCACGTCACTCCCCTTAGGCCCCCCGTGAAGTGATGACGAGCGTGTTCCCTACCTGGCTAGGCGCCGCGAGCGGAAGCATGGTTCCGGCACTTGGTGGAAGCCGGACCGGCAGAGCGAGGAATCGCTCAGATGAAAGCGCCAATATCGCACTCCAAACAGCTGCCAACACACGAGTGCTACGATAAGCTCGATGAGCGTTACCGAAGTGTTCCACACGATGGAATGGGGTCCCGCGCCCGAGTCGGCTCAGCCGGCCGTCGAGTGGCTTGAAAGCCACGGCCGCAAATTCGGGTTATTCGTTGGCGGCGAATGGACGTCGCCTGCGAAAGGCGGCTACTTCGAGTCCCTGAACCCAGCTTCGGCGAAACCGTTGGCATTAGTAGCACAAGCTACTAGTGAAGATGTGGATAAGGCGGTCGCGGCGGCGACGACCGCTCTGCCAGTCTGGCGATCCATTGGTGGTCATGCACGGGCAAGATTCCTTTATGCGATCGCTCGCCACGTCCAGAAACAGGGCCGATTTCTAGCCGTTCTCGAATCGCTCGACAACGGCAAGCCGATCCGCGAGACTAGAGATATCGACGTACCGCTTCTCGCTCGTCACTTCTATTACCACGCGGGTTGGGCTCAACTCATGGAGTCGGAGCTGCCCGGTTACGATCCGATAGGCGTTTGCGGCCAGATTATTCCCTGGAACTTCCCCTTGCTGATGCTGGCCTGGAAAATCGCGCCGGCGCTAGCGATGGGAAACACGGTGATTCTGAAACCGGCCGAGTTCACCTCTCTGACGGCACTGGCTTTCGCCGAGATCTGCGACCGGGTTGGCTTGCCGCCGGGAGTGGTCAACATCGTAACCGGCGATGGTGAGACCGGAAAGCTCATCGTCGACCATGCTGGAATCCACAAAATCGCCTTTACGGGCTCGACCGAGGTCGGGCGAATTATCCGAAAAGCGACTGCCGGATCGAGAAAGAAACTGTCGCTCGAGCTCGGTGGAAAGTCGCCGTTCATCGTTTTCGACGATGCCGATCTCGACAGCGCCGTGGAGGGCCTCGTCGACGCCATCTGGTTCAACCAGGGGCAGGTCTGCTGCGCGGGCTCACGGCTCCTCGTTCAAGAGAGCGTGGCGGAGCGACTCATCGCCAAGGTTAAGGCGAGAATGGAGAAGCTGCGGGTCGGCGATCCGCTCGACAAGGCCATCGATATCGGCGCGATCGTCGCGCCCGTCCAGCTTCAGCGGATTGCCGAGCTTGTCGATCGCGGCCGGGCCGAGGGCGCCCAGATTTTCCAACCCAGTTGGGCATGCCCGAAGGAGGGTTGGTTTTACCCGCCGACCCTGCTTACAGACGTCGAGCCGGCCTCGACCGTGGCTCAAATCGAGATCTTCGGCCCCGTGCTCGTGGCGATGACTTTCCGGACCCCAAGCGAGGCGGTCGAGTTGGCTAACAACACCGTGTACGGTCTTGCCGCCAGCGTTTGGACGGAGAACATCAACCTTGCCCACGAGATCGCAGCCCGGGTCAAGGCGGGGACAGTCTGGATCAACTGCACCAACCAATTCGATGCCGCTTCCGGATTCGGCGGCTATCGCGAGAGCGGGTTTGGTAGGGAGGGCGGCAAGGAAGGGCTGTACGAGTACGTGAAGAGGAAAGAGGAAGGAGGGAAAGAGGAAAGAGGAAGGGGGAACGAGGACCCGCGAAAGCGGATAGAAGAGGGCCGGCGGGACGCTTGCTCCGCGATCGACCGGACTCACAAGATGTACATCGGCGGGAAACAAACCCGGCCCGACTGGGGTTTGAGTATCGAAGTGGGCGGCCAAGAGGTCAGCCGAGGCAACCGCAAGGATATTCGAAATGCGGTGGAAGCTGCCATCGTGGCCCAGAGTAGTTGGGCAGGAACGACGCCGAGCCTCCGCGCGCAGATTGTTTACTATTTGGCTGAAAACCTGGAAGCCGCGAGCACGCTGGTCGGCGCGACCGTTTCCGACGAAGAGTTTGCGGCCGCGATCGATGCGGTTTTCACCTTCGCCGCCAAGGCGGACAAGTTCGATGGCCAGGTTCATCCCGCCCCGTTCAAGGGTGTCGTCTACACCCAGAACGAACCTATTGGAGTGATCGGGATGGTGTGCGGCGCCGAGGCGCCGCTCGCCGGACTGCTCGCGCCAGTCGCCGCGGCCTGCGCCGTCGGGAATGCGGTTGTGATAATCCCGAGCGAGGCGAATCCGCTCCCAGCCGTCGAACTCTATCGAGTCCTCGAGGCCAGCGACGTACCGGCCGGAGTCGTCAACATTGTCACCGGGCTCCACTCCGAAATTGTCGCGACACTGGCTGAGCACGACGGCGTCGACGCGATTTGGTGCTTCGACGACCGATTCTCGGCCGAGGTAGAAAGGCTGTCGGTGGGAAATCTGAAGCAGACTTGGGTGGATGCCGATTTGGCGTGGCTGACCGATCCGACGTGCCACCCAGATGTCCTCCTCAGACACGCAACCCAGGTTAAGAACGTTTGGACGCCTATCGGGGAATGATGGAGGCTGACGGTTCTCCTCAAGGGTGGTCCATTTCGCGAACTTTCGCCTTGATTCGGTTGAACCCGCCTCAAGGTCCAAACTCAAAACTCCACCTTCGATGAAGCCTCTCGATGAACTGACTGCGCACTGCATCCGATGCGGCTTTTGCCTGGAGTCGTGTCCGACCTTCGTGCTGACCGGTGAGGAGACGGAGTCGCCGCGAGGCAGGATCTACCTCGTCCGAAGCGCCGACGAGGGCAAGCTGGACTGGGAGCAAACTAGATCGCACATTGGGCGCTGCCTCGGTTGCCGGGCTTGTGAGACCGCGTGCCCGAGCGGGGTTGAATACGGCCAGATATTCGAGATCGCGCGGGATCGCCTGGAGCGAGACCATGCCCACAAGTCCAAAAGAACCCTTCTCGCGAATCTCACCGATCCCGGTCGCATACGACTGCAGCTCAAACTGAGCCGCTTTCTCCCCGGGCGCCGAATCCCCGGACTGCTCTCGAAGCTGCTGAGCGGGCAGGGGCCGGAAGCCGACCGACCCGTCGCCCAACCCGCCAACACACTCCCAGCCTTGGCTGAAGACAAGTGGCCTCCGATTCGGGGCGAGGTCTACCTGCTCGAAGGCTGCGTGATGCGCGTTTTGTACCCGCGGGTTCACGAAGCGACTCGACGCCTGCTGCGTCGAGTTGGTTACTCAATTAGAGAAGTTCCGCAGGGGTGCTGCGGATCGCTCCATTTGCACGCCGGATACGGAGATGAGGCTCGCAGCCGCGCCTCCGCCCTCATCGAAGCGATGCCTGGCGACCTGCCCGTGATCGTGAACTCGGCGGGTTGCGGAAGCACGATGAAGGAATACGGTCAGATTTGTGGCGGGAAGGGGTCAGCCTTCGCTACCCGGGTCCAGGATGCAAGCGAATTCCTGTTCGAGAACGGGCTTTCCAGTCAGCTTCGCGTGGCGCCGGGATTCGTGTCTCAAAGCCCTGATGCAACCAGCATTCCTCTCCTGCGCGTGACGTACCACGACGCCTGCCACCTCGTCCACGGGCAAGGCGTCCGCTCGCAGCCGCGTGAGCTCTTGAAGGCGATACCCGGGCTCGAACTGGTCGATCTCAAGGAGTCCGATATGTGCTGCGGCAGTGCGGGAATCTACAACCTGACCCAGCCGAAACTCGCGCGCGAACTGCTCGAACGCAAGTGGAAGAACATCGAGGCGACCGGGGCTGAGGTCGTTGCGATGGGCAATCCAGGTTGCCACGCCTGGATCGGCCAGGCGGCGCGAGAGCACGGTAACTCCGTCCGCGTGCTCCATACGATGGAACTTCTCGAAGCCGCATTCATCGGCCTCGACTCGTTCGTCTAGTTGGGGATGGGACGTTGTGGCGTTACGGCGTTGTGGCGTTACGGCGTTGGGGCGTTGGGGCGTTGGGGCGTTGCGGCGTTACGGCGTTGGGGCGTTGCGGCGTTGGGCGTTGGGGCCTTGCGGCCTTGGGACGTTGCAGTTACTGGGAACTGTCCAGAATCCGGCTTACCTCGGCCAGATCGTCCGCCGAGATGTCCCAGTTCGCGGCTTTCGCATTTGCCTCGACCTGTTCCGGCTTTGTCGCGCCGGCGATCACGCTCGGCACTCCAGGACGGGCGAGGAGCCAACTGAAGGCGAGCTCCAACAAAGAATGCCCGCGGTCGCCGGCGAATCGATTAAGGCTTTCGACGAGCTGGATGTTCCGGTCCGTCATCACCCGGTCTCGCAGACGCTGGGTGTTGGCGATCCGCGTTCCCGCCGGCATCTGACCGCTGAGGTACTTGCCGGTTAGAAGTCCGCTGGCGAGCGGGAAATAGGGCAGCAGGCCAAGCCCTTTCGCCTCGATCATCGGGATCAGCTCTTTCTCCGGCTCGCGAGCGAGCAGGCTGTATTCGTCTTGGCAGGAGACGAAGCCGGCCATCCCCGCACTGGCCGTGATCCAGAGGGAATCCACGACCTGCCAAGCCGGCATGTTGGAAACGCCGATGCATCGAACCTTGCCTTGCTTGACAAGGTCGTCGAGAGCACGGGCCGTTTCTTCGATTGGCGTTTCCGCGTCCGGGGTGTGAAGCTGATAGAGGTCGATCCAATCGGTTCGTAACCGTTTGAGGCTGGCTTCAGCCGCGGCAAAAATGTACTTGCGCGAGGCGCCCTTTCTGGTGGCGTCGTCACCCATCTGCATGCCGAATTTCGAAGCGAGCACAACATCCTTTCGACGCTCGCCGAGAACTTGGCCGATGATTTCCTCCGATCCGCCGGCATTGCCGTAGATATCGGCGGTATCGAGAAAGTTGATTCCGGCGTCGATTGCCGCGTCGATCACAAGCTTGGAGGCATCGAGGTCGATCCGTCCGCCGAAGTTGTTGCATCCGAGGCCGACGACGGACACTTCCAGGTCCGATCTTCCGATTCTGCGCCGCTTCATCCATGGCTTCTACGGCACGATCATCCAGATTCACGGCATGCGAATTCCGGAACCCTCGGGACATCCGCCCACCTGAAGGTGGACGCCACGTTGCGGGTCATAATCCGCCGAGGTTTCACGAGATGCCCATTCCAACCGCGATCGTCGCCGCTGTACTGATTCAAGCCATGGCGGTCAATGCCGGATGCCCTGCGCAGAAACCGGCATCTAGGCCGACGCTGTACCTGATCCCCCACACCCATTGGGAGGGCGCCGTGTTTCTGACGCGCGAGGAGTATCTCGACATGGGTCTTTCCCACATCCTCGAGGCCCTCAGGTTGCTCGAAAAGTTTCCCGACTACAAATTCGCGCTCGACCAGGTCGAATACTTCAAGCCGTTCTTGGAGCGGTATCCCGAGCAAGCCGCCGCGTTCCGGAAGTACGTCGGCGAGGGCCGGCTCGAGATCGTTGGAGGAATGGACATCATGCCGGACGAGGTCAAGCCTGGAGGCGAACTCTTAGTCCGTCAGATCCAATACGGCAAAGGCTACTGCCGAAGAGAACTCGGCGTCGACGTCGACGTCGCCTGGCTCCTCGATACTTTCGGCCACAACCCGCAGATGCCGCAGATCTTGAAACTTGGCGGATTCAAGTCGTTTTGGTTCTGCCGGGGGGCTCCCGACGACACCGGGCCCTCCGAGTTTCTCTGGAAAGGCATCGACGGCAGCGAAATCCCGGCCTGTTGGCTGCCCGGCTTCTATGGTCTGTTCTATGGTCCGCCCCGTGACCTCAGCCGGTTCTCAATTTTCTTTAAGGACCGCTACCGATTTTTGGATCGCAACGCCCGGCCCGAAGAGCGCGTCGGGCTCGCTGGAGTCGACGTCTCCGAACCGGAAGACTACGTCCCTCCCTTGGTTCGGCAGTTCAACGCACGGCCTGAATCGCCCTTCACGATTCGGTATTCGACGCCGACCGAGTTCGCGAAGGTGGTTGCCAAGCGCAAAGACATTCCGGTCAAGTCGTACGACCTCAATCCGATCTTCACGGGGACGTTCAGCAGCCGTATCGAGCTGAAACAAGCGGCTCGCGCGGTTGAACAGAGGCTGTTGAATGCGGAAAAGCTCGGGGTCATCGCCGGGCTATCGGGGTTCCCGTCCGACGACCCTAACTTGTGGAAGGCATGGGAGCCGGTTCTGTTCAACCAAACCCACGACCTCGCCTCGGGGACGATGGACGACCACGTGTACGTGGACACGGTCCGGGGCTACGACTTTGCCAACCAGCTCGCCGATCAAATGATCGCCGAGCATGAGACCTCGTTGGCGTCGCGCATCGACACGTCGGGGCGGGGCATCCCGGTCGTCGTCTTTAACCCCCAGGGATGGGACCGTTCCGATGTCGTCGAGGCGGACCTGGGGTTCGCCGACCGCGACACGGCGGGAATATCGCTTGTTGGACCCGGCGGCCGAACCACGCCAATGCAGATCACGCTCGCCGAGCGATACGGCGACGGCATGCTAAAGCGCGTCAAGGTCTCGTTTCTCGCGCGCGACGTTCCCGCGCTCGGCTACGCGGTGTATCACTTCGTTTCCGGACCGGCGAACCGGGAGAACACCTCCGACGGCAGTAGCAGGGCCCTCGAGAACGAGTTTTACAAGGTGGTCGTGAACCCCCAAACGGGAGAGATCGCGAGCATCGTCGACAAAAGCGATGGTTCTGAGGCCCTCTCCGGCCCTGCCAACGTCATTGCGAGAAGTTCGGACAAAGGCGACCTTTGGGAGCTCTACCATCCTTTGGACGGAGCGATGCACCTGCCGGACATGACCAAGGTGCAGGCGCCCGACGCGAGTTCGGCGTTGCTCAGCACCGAGCCGGCCGCGAAGAGCGGCGTGTTTTCCCGCGGCGAGGTCTTCTCTGAGTTCACCGTCTCGCATCCGTTTGGAAGCGGCCAGTTCTCGACTCGAATCCGCCTCGCGAAGGGTGTCAAACGGATCGATATCGAGACCACGCTGATCAACAATGAGAGGAAAGTTCGATATCGCGCTCTCTTTCCGACCACGGTCGCGGGCGGGAGCAACGTCCAGGAGATTCCCTTCGGCGCCATCGAGCGCCCGGTCGGAATCGAGTATCCCGCCCAGAATTGGGTGGATTACGGCAATGAAAAGCGTGGTGTCGCTCTGCTGAATAACGGAATGGCCGGAAACGCGGTGGCGGGGGGCACCATGATGCTCTCGCTCATGCGATCCGTAAATCTCGGCGACTACAACAACGGCGATCCGTCCGATACCGGCTTCGAGCTCGGTGTTCAGCGCAAGTTTCGATATTCGCTTGTTCCGCATCGCGGGGACTGGCGGGCTGCGCGGATCTACCGGGCGGGACTCGACTTCAATAGTCCACTCCTCACCTTCAAGGCCTCGCCTCACAAGGGTTCGCTCCCGAATCGGTGGGGTTTCGTCAGTATCTCAGATTCAAATGTTGTGGCGACCTCGTTACAGCCAGGGCCACATGGTACGGCTAACCTGCGGCTCTACGAGGCCTCGGGTAAAGCAACGAAAGGCGTTCACGTTTGGCTTGGGGCGAATGTCTCGTCTGCCGTGGAAACAAACTTGCTCAACGACTCCATCCGAAGACTGCCGGTGAGGGACGGCTTGGTCACGGTCGACATGCATCCGTTCGAGATCAAAACGATCAGGTTCGACCTTCTACACTACTTCTTCGCCGGTCGCAAGTTGGGTTAACATGCTTCCCTAAGTGCTGATCCTGCCAATGCTTGCCGCCATGGCCCTCGATCCCAGCCTCATCGTCGCGTCGAACACTGAGGCGAAAGCGTTTTTCGAGTCCAGTCCGATTGGAAACGGGCGGCTCGGAGCGATGGTTTTCGGTGGGGTTACCCATGAGCGCGTCGTACTCAACGAGTCGACGATGTGGTCCGGCTCCCCTCAAGATGCGGACAAGCCGGACGCCTACAAAGCCCTTCCCGAGATTAGGCGCCTATTGCTGGCGGACGAAAATCGAAAGGCGCAAGACCTTCTCCAAAAGAATTTCGTCTGCAAGGGTCCCGGCGGCAATGGGCCCGCCTATGGCTGTTACCAAACTCTAAGCGACCTAACGATCGAGGCGGCCAGCGCGAACTCCAGCGGATACCTCCGCACCCTCGATCTGGACAAGGCGATCGCAAGCGTCGAATATACCGATAGCGAGACGAAATTCAATCGAGAGTCGTTCGTCTCAGCCCCGGCGCAGGTTCTGGTCTACCGCTTGTCCGCGAACAAGAAGGGTCAGATCGGCTTTAGTGCGGGACTCAGCCGGAACGAGCGTGCCGCAATCCGGGTCGACGGCAAGGATTTGGTTATCGAGGGCCAACTCGATTCGGGGAATGCCAAGATTCCCGGCGTACGGTTCGCTGGCCGGCTGCGGGTGGTCGCCAAGGGTGGATCCTTCCATATCGACCAGGCGGGGATTCAAGTCGGAGGCGCAGACGAGGCCACTTTGGTCTTCTCAGCGGCGACCGACATGTTCGATAAGGGCTTTGCCGCTCATGTCAGAGACCGGGTCGAGAGGGCGTCACACCGATCATTCGAAGAATTAAGAGCCGAGCATGTCCGTGACTATCAGGGCTTTTTTCATCGCGTGGCGCTCCAACTGCCACAGGGTCCGTCCGCCCAAAAACCAACGCTGGAGCGCCTCATCGCTAACCGGCACGGCGAAAGCGATCCTTCTCTGGCGGCTCTCTACTTCAATTTTGGACGCTATCTCCTGATCAGCAGTTCGAGGCCGGACAGTCCGCTTCCGGCCAATCTGCAAGGCATCTGGGCAGAGGAGTACCGCACTCCGTGGAACGGCGATTTCCACATCGACATCAATGTCCAGATGAACTACTGGCTCGCGGAGGCCGGCAATCTCTCGGATTGCCATCGACCCTTACTCAAGTTCATCGAGGATCTCGTTCCGAACGGCGAGAGGACGGCGAAGGCCTATTACGACGCCCCCGGATGGGTTGCCCACGTGATCACGAATCCATGGCATTTCACGTCGCCCGGCGAGAGCGCGACCTGGGGCTCGACGTGCACGGGCGGGGCTTGGCTTTGCTGGCATCTTTGGGCGCACTACGCCTACACCGGCGACCAGATCTATCTTCGCCAAGCCTATCCGACCCTCAAGGGTGCAGCGGAGTTCTTCCTGGCGTCTCTCATCGAAGAGCCGAAGCACCACTGGCTCGTCACCGCGCCCAGCAACTCGCCGGAGAATTCCTACATTCATCCCAAGGATGGCCCCTTGACGACGTGCATGGGTCCGACGATCGACATCGAAATCGTCCGCGAGCTGTTCTCCAACGTCATCAGGGCCTCGGAGATTTTGGGCGTTGATTCCCCGCTCCGGGCAAAGCTTGCCGCTGCCCGTGCGAAGCTCGCGCCACTTCAGATCGGGAAGTTTGGCCAGCTTCAGGAGTGGCTGGACGACTACGAAGAGCGAGAGATCCACCATCGCCACGTCTCTCACCTCTATGCCCTTTATCCTTCCGACCAGATCTCGCCTTCGGAGACGCCGGAATTGGCAGCGGCCGCTCGCAAAACGCTGGAGCGACGAGGAGACGTCGGCACCGGTTGGTCTCTGGCTTGGAAGGTCTGTTTTTGGGCGCGGCTCTGCGACGGCGATCATGCCTGGCTGATCCTGCGTCGGCTGCTTGAACCAGTTGGAGGAACCGGATACGATTACTCAAACGGAGGCGGGACCTACCCCAACCTGTTCGACGCGCATCCGCCCTTCCAGATCGACGGTAACTTCGGGGCTTCGGCCGGGATTGCGGAGATGCTCGTCCAAAGCGACGGAAAGACGATCCGGCTCCTGCCGGCGCTTCCCAAGGATTGGGCGACGGGATCGGTCCACGGCCTCTGCATTCCCGGAGGGCTCACGGTCGACATCGACTGGAAGGACGGAAAGGTGACGAGCTACAAGGTCCGTGGGCCGGACAGCAGGGGAGTCAAGGTTGTGAGCCCGAGGTAGGGCTGGGCGTTGCGGCGTTGCGGCGTTGGAACTTTGCCTAGGGCTGCAGGCAAGGGCATTCGCGCAGATCGGGGCAGCGGCACTCGATTCCGATCTCAAGCCGACGCTTCATCTCTTCGGCCCGGGCGATCAGGGAGTCGAGCTCCTGTAACTTGATCTTCGCGAGCTCCGCCCATCGCTCGGAGAGCGGCCTCTCCGATTCCAGGGGCTGGTGAAGAAGCAGAACCTCCGACAAGGAGAATCCGGCCGCACGAGCAACCGCGACGCCCTTGAGCCGAAGCACGGTTTCAGCCGGATAACGGCGCTGGCCACCTCCTGTTCGAGTCGCCTCGACGAGGCCCAAGGACTCGTAATATCGAATGGCCGAGGCAGCCATCCCGCACTCGATCGCGAGTTCCCCGATCGATAATTCTGATTTTTCTTCGCTGACCACTTGACTTAAAGTGTACTTGAAGTTTTCAGACTGGGATCCGTTATGAACACTCTAGCTGTTTGCATTCTCACCCTCGCCCTTCTTCTCGCTTGCACGTGCGGCATAGCGGGAGCTACTCAGAAAGACAAGCCCTCGGACTTCGTATGTCGCATGGATCTGCTCGGCGCCGATGAAAGGAAGGAGCTATCCGGTGCGATCGATCATCTTCTCGCCGCTGCACGGTCCTGCCGGGAGCTTTCGAACGGATACGAGATTCGTTTCGCCAACCCGGCCGTGTTCCCCGACGCCGCGAAGTGGGCGTCCTTGGAGCACAGGTGCTGCGCCTTCTTCGACATTTCCCTGTCACTGTCTCGAAACGGTGGCCCGCTCGTGGTTCGACTGACCGGCGCAAAGGGCGCCAAGGAGTTTCTCGACGCCGACTTGCCGAAGCTGGTGAAGCTGGCCAAGCACTAGCTCGTCATCGCACTCTCTGCGACCCTTCCAGGGTCTGGCTGAGGGCCTCCCCGGGTCTGCGACCCGGGGCTAATTTCTATGATCCCCCGGGATCAGCGCTGTACGGGTCGCGGCGGGGCGACTGGATGCCGGAATCTATGTAGTCCTGACGGGATCAGCGCTTTCCGGGGCGCCCCGATAGCCGATGATGCTGACGCAAGTCGGGGCCGGGTGGGGCGTAGAATTAGGCGCCGATGCTGAAATCCCGCGTTCCCGAAGCCGTCGCCGAAAAGCTCAAGAAGCTGCCGGCGAAGCCGGGATGCTACATCTATCGTGACAAGGCGGGCGAGGTGCTCTACGTTGGCAAGGCGCTCGTCCTTCGGAATCGGGTCCGCAGCTACTTTCAGGAGTCGACCCGGCACGACAACCGCATCGAGCGGATGGTGCACCGGGTGGCCGATCTCGAATGGATCGTGGTGGATACGGAGCTCGAGGCGCTGATTCTCGAGTGCAATCTGATCAAGCGATACCGGCCGCCGTTCAACGTCCTCATGCGGGACGACAAGAGCTATCCGTACATCAAAATCACCCGCGAAAACTATCCCCGGGTTCTGTTCACGCGAAAGATCCTCAAGGACGGCGCGAAGTATTTCGGGCCCTATTCGAGCGCCTACGCGGTCAGGGATACACTTCAGCTCCTCCATAAGATTTTTCCCCTCATTCAGTGCGGGAAATCCTTTACCGGTATCCGCGAGCGGTCGCCCTGTCTCTACTATCACATGGGTCGATGCCTCGCGCCTTGTGCCGGGATCGCGGACCGCGGCGAATACAAGGCGATGATCGACAAAGTCGCGCGCTTCCTTGACGGCAAGGAAGAAGGGATCGTCAAGGACTTGCGCCTGGAGATGGCATTGGCGGCGGAGAAGCTGGACTTCGAGAAAGCCGCGAAGGTGCGAGACCAGGTCGCTCAGATCGAACAGCTGATGGAGCGACAGAAGGTGCTCTCTGCCGACCATCGGACCGATCAAGACGTGATCGCGGTGGTCAAGGACGATCGCGGCGCGGCGATCCAAATGCTCTACATCCGGGCAGGGAAGCTGATCGGCCAACGCCAGTTCATGCTGTCGGGAGCGGCGGAGGCGCCGCCCGGAGAAGCCGTCGAGCAGTTTGTGAAGCAGTATTACGCGGACGCGCCCGAGGTTCCTCGGGAGGTCTTGCTTCCCGTCGAGATTGAGGAACGAAATATCGTTCAGTCGTGGCTTCGCCAGCGGCGAGGCGCGGCGGTGACGGTGGAGGTGCCGCAAGGCGGCGAAAAGCTCAGGCTCGTCGAAATGGCGGCCACGAACGCGGAACACGCGCTCTCCTCGTTCTCCCAAGAGATGGCTCAACAGGAAGCATGGGCATCGGACGCGATGGCAGAACTCCAGGACTCGCTCGGCCTTTCGGCCCCGCCGATCCGGATCGAAGGCTACGACATCTCGAATATCCAGGGCAAGGCGCCGGTCGGATCGATGGTCGTCGTCGAGAACGGGGAGCCGGCAAAGGCGGAATACCGGCGGTTCAAGGTTCGCTACCATCCCGAGAGCCCGAACGATTTCGCGATGATGCACGAGGTATTGACCCGGCGACTTCGGGCCCATATCGAGGGGGATGAAAAGTTCTCGAAGCTCCCGGACCTGATCATGATCGACGGAGGCCGCGGCCAGCTCGGAGCGGCTTTGAAGGCGCGAGACGAGCTGGGTCTGACGGTGCCGATGATCGGCCTGGCGAAACGCCTGGAGCTCGTGGTTGTTCCGGAGGCAGTTTCTCCCCTTTCCTCCTCCGGCGCGAGAGCATCGCGGCAACAAGATGGCGGTTCCGGTGGACTCCGCGGTATCGGGGAGACTGGGACCCCCACCCCCCTGCCCCCCTCCTCCTCTTTGGCACAAGACGTCCGGACAAGAGGAGGGGGAGGACGCCAAAAAGGAATCGACAATCCGACCCTAACGATCAAGGACCCGGACTACTCGTTCGACCGCGAGGCGCCCAACGAGTACGCCTACCATGACGTCGAATTGGAGTTGGCCTCGCCGGGCCTGATGTTGCTGAGAAAGCTGAGGGACGAAGCCCACCGCTTCGCCCTAACCTATCACCGGAAGCTGCGTGACAAGCGGACGACGGGCTCCGCTCTCGAGGAAGTTCCGGGGGTCGGGCCACGCCGTCGTCGCCTGCTTCTCCGGACCTTCGGTTCGCTCGATGGCATTCGGCGGGCAAGCGTCGAGGAACTCGCGGCCGTGCCGACGATGACGCGCCGGCTCGCCGAGCAGGTGCGGGAGTACATGCGTGAGGAGCCTTGACGCGTACCGGCCGTCACAGAAGGCTTAGTGCGTTCGCGCGCAACAGCGCCAAAACTTCGTCGTCGGTCGTCTGCGAGAAATCGTCATACCAGGAGCCGACGGCCTGGAAAAGGGGTGGCATTTCAAGCGCGACAAACTCGTCGACCTCGGGTCGCACGAGATCGGCGCCCTGCTGCGACGAGACTGGAACCGCATAGACCAGCCATGAAGGGCTTAGAGATCGGCAATAGCGGATCGAAGCGAGCGCGGTGATTCCGGTGGCGAGGCCATCGTCGACGAGGATCGCGCACTTGCCCTCCAAGTGCAGGGGTTGGGTCCCTCGATAGACGCGAAGACGGCGCTCCACCTCGCCTTCCTCACGCTCGGTGATGGCGCGAAGGACGTCTGCGCTGATACGGAGGTGTTTGACCGCATGATCGTCGAAGACGCTGACTCCGCCAGGGGCGACGGCGCCGATTCCGTATTCCGGCTGAGCGGGCGCTCCGACCTTCCGCGCCACAAGCACGTCGAGCGGCACCTGAAGCGAGGCGGCGATTTCGGCCGCAACTTCGACGCCACCTCGGGCAAGGCCGAGCACGATGATGTCGGGGTGCTCCAGACCGGCAAGGGCCTTGAAGAGTAGGCGCCCGGCTTCGCATCGATTTCGAAATCGTTCCAATGTCCCCTCGTTGGGCTTGGGGTGAGGATACTTCGTACGGCCGCTCTCAGGCGTCGAGCGCGGCATCGGCGATCGCCCGTGCGTAGCGCTCGCTTGCGCCGGCGTTGCATTCGACGAGACGCTTGGCGGCGGCTCCCATGGCCGACCGCTTTTCGGGATCGACGAGAAGGGATCGTATCTGGGCGGCCAATTCCTCGGGCGATGCGCAAACCGCGGATGCGCCGGCCTCGGTGGCCGCATCCGCCACTTCGCGAAAGTTCTGCATGTGGGGGCCATGGAGAACTGGCTTGCCGTGAGCGAGCGGCTGAAGAAGGTTTTGACCGCCCAGCTTGTCGAATCCTCCGCCGATCACCACAATATCGGCGACGGAATAAACCTTGTCCAACTCGCCGTAGGTGTCAAGGATCAGATAGTTTCCGCGTTCCTCCTTGGACCGGAGGGCCACGCTGCCGAAGGCTTCGCTAACCTCATGGGCCAGCGGGGGGACGCGCTCGAGGTGCCTCGGCGCATGAACGACTTGCAAGGTGGTCAGTGGGATCTGACGAAGGGCATCGAGGACGAACTTCTCCTCGGTTTCGCCGCGTGTGGAACCGATGACGAGGATTGGCACTTTGGGATCCAGCCCGAGCTTTGCGCGCCATTCGACAGGATCGGCGTCGAGCCCCGCCAGGGCCTGGTCAAACTTGCAGTTTCCCAGAACTTCAGCGTTTGCGGCGCCCAGAGACTGGATTCTCTCGGCGTCCTTCACGGTTTGCATTAGGCACTTGTCCATCCTGGAAAGGAGAGCGCGATAAAAGAAGCGGACCCGCCTTGACCTGGGATAGGACCGATCGCTGATACGGCCGTTGATAAGAAGAGTCTTCGCATCGAACACTTTGGCTGCCCAAAGAAAGTTGAACCAGAGCTCGGTCTCCATGACGGCGACGACGGCAGGCTGGACGTGCTGCATCGCGGCAAGCTGAAATCGAGCCACGTCGATAGGGAAGTAGACGAGATGGTCGTACAAGCCGGCGGCTTTGTCGCGTGCCGTCTGGTGGCCGCTGCTGGTCGTAACGGAAAGCACGATCTCATGGCTCGGCATCGCCTTTCGAAGTCCGGCAAGGACCGGCATGGAAGCGACCACTTCGCCGACCGAGACCGCGTGAATCCACACGCGCCTTCTATCCTTCCTCGGCTTCAGTTCGTAGTTCCCGAACCTTTCGCCCCAGTTGGGTTGCTCCTTCCTTGCCCGAGCCCGCATCCACATCCATGGCGCCCAGAATGGCGCCATCAGGGTGAGGAGAATGTTGTAGAGAAGGAACATCTCGAGGATTGCCGAACGCGAATGTGCCTCGACCGGGTCATGTTACACAAGCCGGCGCGTGCCAACCTGGCTGCGTCTACCGCCATGCCTATTGCGGAAGATAAGGATACATATCCCGCGTGATCAATGGGACGTCGACTTTCCAGGTGCTTCCGACGCGCTGGAGCGAAAGTTCCTTGTGTTCCGGATAGGCCGACGGGCTGATCGGATTGACGGTGACGTCGAGTCGAACCGTTGCCGCATCCTTTTCTTGGCTAACGGCGACGATCTGCCAAAGGAAGAAGTAGGACCGGCTGTATTTGATTGCGTCGCTCCACTCTTTGCGGATCTCGTCGCGCCCTTTGTCGTGAACGATCGAAAGATCGGTCAGCTTGTCGACATCTCCCTTTGCGAGGGCGGACATAAACTCGGCCGCAGCGGTCCGGGGCGAGGTGCCGTTAAAGGCGAAGAGGACCCCGACCAGCATCACGGAAAGCAATCCCGCAATCGCGAGGAATGAAATGCGGCCGGATTGACGAGAGGCGCGAACCATGCGAACCCTATTTAACCCCAGGCGTGGCTAGTCGGTTCCCAGACGAACGCTGGCTTACTTAGGGTCGAGTGCGAATCCGGCCGACGGCCACCACGCAAAGAGCGAAGATCGTTGCGAGGAATGCATCGAGCAGCATTTCGAAGAGCAGACCGCCGAACGTAATGTGCCCCGAAACCAGGTGCATCACGAGCCATATTGCGACGAGGACGAAGTAGACGATCCCGCCGAGGAGCCACGGGTTGTTGAGCGAACTGAGGGTTCGTTTCATAGCCTCATGGTCCATGACCGGCCGTCCGCTGGTTATGTTCCTTCGGGAGCGCGTCGACAAGGCCGTCTTCACGCTGAACTCGATTCCCCGCCTCTTGAAATGCCTCACAACGGCGGGTGAGGAGTAGACTAAAAGTGTTAAGCAAGATTCTTGCGGGCTTCATCGTCACGGTTTGCGTGTGAAGGTATTGACGGAAGCGCGATGAATCGCGCACTCAAAAGCGCGAATGAATTCGCGCACTCCATATCGTCAGTTCAGGTTATTAGAGTTCATCCGGCACTTTGAAGAACTACAAGTTCAGATTGTCGACGAAGGTAATGCCAACCCTTGGAAGGCGGAGGGCTTAGGAGATTTGATCGGAAATCGAGGACGCTAAATAGTGAGAACGCTGGCTCTTTTCATCTGCCTCATCGGACTTTCCGTGGCAGGCCACGGCCAAACATTCTACGGTGGGACCGGCCACTACTACGAACTCGTTGTCTCACAGAACATCGGTTGGACCACTTCTTACAACGCGGCCGCCGGGTTCAACTACAACGGTATGCCGGGCCACCTGGCAACGGTGACCTCGCAAGGCGAGAACGACTTCATCATCGGCCTGATCTCCGTCGGTCCAGTCTGGATTGGAGGATTTCAGGCGCCCGGATCGGTAGAACCAGCCGGCGGATGGGGCTGGATCACCGGCGAGACTTGGAGCTACACAAATTGGGGCCCAGGCGAACCGAATAACAATGGGGGACCGTTTGGGAACGAAGATAAGCTAGCCTTCGGCAGCGTTACGCCAGGCTATTCCGGGTGGGGCGATCTCCCCAATAGCGGAGGCTTCGCAACGATGAGAGGATACGTCGTTGAGTTTGAGCCGGCACCAGAACCATTGACCCTGATCGCATTCGGCCTCGGCGTTGCCGCCTTCTTTCGTCGGTCGTCACGCTGACTTCACGTATCAAACATCTTTCTTTGTGCGTTTCGCCTCGGGGCGCTAAACTCTGAGGAATGTCCCAGCCCGACCTGGCCAAGATTCGGGAAAAGATCGACGCGATCGACGCGCGGTTGGTCGACCTGCTCAATCAGAGGGCCGAGCTGGCTATCGAGATCGGGACGATCAAGGGAAAGGACGGCAAGCCCTTCTTCACCCCCGAGCGCGAGCGGGAAATCTTCGCGAAGCTCGACAAGACGAACCCCGGTCCTCTCCAGACCCGCCAGCTCTCCGCGATTTTCCGCGAGATTATTTCGGCGGCGCGCGCGGCCGAAAAACCGCTTTTTGCCGCCTATTGGGGGCCCGCCGGGACCTTCACCCATCTCGCCGCCGTAAAGACGTTCGGTGAGAGCAGCACCTTGGTTCCGGCCGAAACGATAGAGGACGTATTCCGCCTCGTCGAGCACGGCCAGGCCGACTACGGAGTCGTCCCGATCGAGAACTCAGTCGCCGGCATCGTTCCGGAGACCCTCGACATCTTCCCGTCGACGAGCCTCAAGATTTGCGCGGAAACGTTTATCCCGGTCCACCACCACCTAGTGACGACCTGCGCTTCGCTGGATCGTGTCGAGCGCGTCTACACGGGGCCGCAGCCTGAGCGCCAGTGCCGCGGCTGGCTCCGGTCGCACCTGCCCTCCGCGGAGATCGTCAGTGTCGCCCCGACCGCCAAAGCGGCCGCCAAGGCTCTCGACGACCGGCAAGGCGCGGCGATTGCGAACGCGATGGCGGCGGAGATCGTCGGCATTCCGATCCTCGTCGAGCACATCGAGGACAATCCGCTCAACCAAACGCGGTTCCTCGTCGTGGGTTACAACGAGCCGGCGAGGACGGGGAAGGACAAGACGAGCCTGCGCTTTTCTCTTGGAAATCGGCCTGGAGAGCTCTACCGGGCCCTCGGTGCGTTCGATCGGTTCAACGTGAACTTGATGATGATCGAGTCGCGACGAGCCAGGTCGTTCGACTACAACTTCTTTCTGGACTGCGTCGGCCATCGGACCGACGACAATGTGCAGCAGGCCCTCGATGCCCTGCGCGAACTCAGCCACGACATCACGATCCTGGGCAGCTACCCAGCCTCCGAAGCGTGACCCGTCGACCCTTCCCGGAGCTAGGGGGCACATAACGAAACTACAGCCTAAGGCGCATGATGACGGTGCTGCCCCGCCCCTTTTCATTGGCGACACTTTGAATCGTCCAGAGATCGGTAAGGTTGTCCCCGTCGACGACCGATCCGCTGTAGTCGCCCCACGCCCCGCCCTCGGTTGCGGCAACTCCTTCGGCAATTTGGAGGATTGGGCGAAGCACACCTGTCGCGTCACCCGCCTTACGCCAGGCGCATCGGGCAGAGATGAACATGTCAGGGCCGGTTTCCTGGAACCCGACCAGAACGTCGTTCCGCTTATTGACGGCGAGGGTTGTTTGGATGTAGCTGTTCTGCGGACTTGCCACCAGCCCGTCTTGTACGAAAGCGCCGGCCAGGGTTGCCTCGTGCCACTGCACGCCCGCACGGCCATCGATGTTTACGGTTTGAGAAAACCAAAGGTGACGGCCCTGGACGGTTAGGTTCTTTGGATTGTGGTCTCCCGAAGCCGTTCTCTTGGTCGTTCCTTTCATTGGAGATTGAGGCGGACTGCCAAAGTAAAAGAAACCGTGCGGGGCACGGACGACCGATTTCACGATCGGCCCTTTGTCGGGGCCCTCGCCGATCGTCGTCAGAACGATTTCCGTCTTCGTAAGGGCCACGAAGAGGAGATCGTCGACCGGGTCCTGCGTAAAGACGGGATGCCCGAGGCTGCCCGCGAAATGATAGACCGTCGCCGGCTTGCCCGCTTTCACCTCGGACATCTTCATAACGAAGGATTGTTCGGCCCCCCCGGGAAACGAATAGCCGATCCACCTGCGGCTAAATCCAATCCCGCCCCCATCGACGCCGTCCGGCGCCGGCACGGGGTAGGTGTTCCAAGCACCTCTCGGGTCCGACGTCTCCGAGATCGAGATGTTGACCGGCTTGAGCTTCTCCTTGTCCCAATACTTCCAAAGGTCGAATCCGAAGACGCGATTATTGGGATCGAAGAAGAGCTTCGGATCGATGCCGCCATTAAACTCGTCCTGAGGAACCCCGTCGACGTAATTGCCCTTCTTGTCATAGATGACGAGCCCGCCGTTGGTGCCATGAAGGACGAATCCGCCGCCGACCGCGATCTGTGGGTCGACCTGGCGATTTCCGTCCGATGAACCGTCAAAAACGAGATTCCCGCCGACGATACGGGGGTTGCCGCCCTGACGTCTCTTCTTAGCCGTTCCGCCCTTGTTGAAGGTCAGGCTGTGGATCGGCGAAATGATTTCGGTGCGAACGGGTCCGACGGCTTGAAAGGCAGGCTCGAGAGCGATGACGAGGAGGGCCAGGCAAATCACGCCCTGATTCTAGCTCCCATAAGGGAACGCGCTCGCGCCACCAGATCGGCTCATATAGGGGCTTCGGCGCGGGTAGCCAGGACGTAGCCGGCGCTGTCGACGGAGCGGTGGGGGCGATCGCTGTTGACGACGCCTTGATTTTCGCGAAGGCGCTTCCGCTTAAGCAACGCTTCTCGGGCATGGAACAGGTGTTCCAGAGCCTGCGCGTTTTCCTCGCAGGACAGGTCCCGGCCCTGGAAGTCCAGCAAGCGGTCGACGGCGACGTCGATGACATCTTCGACGCGGCAGCCATTGATACCGACCGCTTTCGGATGTCCGTGCTGAAAGACGATCTCGATGAACGGCCGAGTCACCAATGCCTCGCTTCCGTCCATGCTCCGGAACTTCTCCATGTTTTCGCTCATATCGTCAACGCCCTTGTTGCATACAAGTCTGTTTTGACAACACTTTAACACCAGATCTGGCGATTCGCAACCTTGTAGGCCGCGGGTTGCCGCCGCGCGGCTCGGCTGGGAGCGTCGCGATGCCGAAGGCTCCCCTCCGCCTAACTTGACCCCATCTCCGTCTCCTTAAGTGGTGCAAGCTCACTTCGTTCATAATCAAGTTCAATGAAGCCGACAGATGTTGGCGATCCAGACTACTTCCACAAGGTTGTGGACTGTCAGTGGGCATGCCCTGCTCACACGAACGTGCCCGAGTACATCAGGCTGATCGCCCAAGGGCGCTTCGATGCCGCCTATCTCCTCAATCGAACCTCCAACGTTTTCCCGGGAATCCTGGGGCGGACCTGTGACCGGCCCTGCGAGCCGGCATGCCGTCGAACGAGGGTCGACGGAAAACCGGTCGCGATCTGCCGCCTAAAGCGGGTCGCCGCCGATAAGAAGGGCGATATCCGCGGCCATCTGCCCCAAGCGCCGTCTCAAAAGAACGGATACAAGATCGCCCTTATCGGAGCAGGTCCGGCTTCGCTGACCGTCGCGAACGACCTCATGCCGTACGGGTACGACGTCACCATTTTCGAACAGGGCCCCCGCCCGGGCGGGTTGATGCGGATCAACATCCCGGCGTTCCGACTCCCCGAGGAGGTCCTCGACGAAGAAATCGGATACATCGTCGACATGGGCGTCGAGGTGAAGTACGACACTCCGGTCAACAGTCTAAAAGACCTGTTGGATTCGAAGGAGTTCGACGCCGTGTTCGTCGGAAGTGGCGCCCCCAAAGGCAAGGAGCTGGAAATTCCCGGCCGCCACGACTCCGACCAAATCTTCATCGGGATCGACTGGCTCGCCTCTGTTCACTTCGAGCACATCGCATCGGTCGGCGACCGAGTTCTCATCATTGGCGTCGGCAACACGGCCATGGACTGCTGCCGCACCGCCAAGCGACTGGGTGCGAGCAACGTCAAGGTGATCGCCCGCAAGACCCGTAAGTATTTCAAAGCCTCGCCGTGGGAGCTCGAGGATGCCGAAGAAGAGATGGTCGAGATCGTCGAGAACCATTCGCCGGTTCGGTTTGTCATCGAGAACGGCAAGCTGTCCGGAATGGAGTTCGAGACGTTTGTTTCCTCGGAAGTAGGCGGCAAGCTGGTTCAAGAGCCGGCGGGCCGGGTCGTGCTTTCCTGCGACACCGTGATCCTCGCGATTGGACAGGAGAACGCATTCACCTGGATCGAGCGCGATATCGGCCTCGAATTCGATCAATGGGAAATGCCAGTGGTCGACAAAACGACTTTTTCGAGCACCCGCCCCGGAGTCTTTTTCGGAGGCGACGCGGCGTTCGGTCCGGCCAATATCATTTGGGCAGTCGAACAGGGCCACCAGGCCGCGATCTCCATCCACAAGTTCTGTCAGGGACAGCCGATCACGGATCGGCCGCCTCAGGGCCAAACCCTCACCAGCGCGAAGATGGGTCTGAACGAGTGGAGCTACAGCAACGATTACGCGGCGTTCGCTCGCCAAAAGATGAAGCACGTGGAGATGCCGCTCCGCTTCACCAAGATGACCATCGAGGTCGAATCGGGTTTTTCGGACGAGCAGACGAAGGCCGAGGTCGAGCGATGTCTGAACTGCGACATCCAGACGTCGTTTACCGATTCGCTTTGCATCGAATGCGATGCTTGCATCGACATTTGCCCGGTGGATTGCCTCACGATGACGACGAACGGCGAGGAAGACGAAATACGCGGTCATCTGACCGCGCCCGCTGAAAACCATGACCAGGCGATCTTTGTCTCGGGTCCGCTCAAGCAGACCGGCCGCGTCATGGTGAAGGACGAAAACATCTGCGTTCATTGCGGGCTGTGCGCCGAACGCTGCCCGACCTACGCATGGGATATGCGCCGGTTCGTTCTGCATCTGCCCTATGCGGGTCGCCCGGTATCGCCGAATCTGGTTGCGTTGAAGGTGACCGCGTGATTGCCGTGAAAAGTGAATCGAGCAAGGGCAAGGGCAAAGGACACGTGCGAATCAACGAATTCGCGTTCAAGATCGCGACTCCGAACGGTACCGGTTCGGCGAGCGCCAACAGCCTCATCATGCAGACGATCTTCCGGATGGGGATTCCCGTCACGGGCAAGAACCTCTTCCCGTCAAACATCCAAGGTTTGCCGACCTGGTACGAGATCAGGGTCAACAAGCACGGCTACACGGGCCGTACACCGGTTTTCGACCTGATTGTCGCCATGAATCCGGCGACCTACGAGAAGGACTTCCGCGAGGTTCGGCCAGGCGGCTGGCTCCTTTACGACTCCTCGTGGCCGCTCGATGAGCGATTGCGGCGAAGCGATGTGACGGCAATCGGCGTGCCCTTGGCGGAGCTGTGCAGCGGCGCCTTCAAGGGCGTTCGCGAGCGGATTCTCATGAAGAACATCGCCTACGTAGGCGCCCTTGCCGCCCTGCTCGGAATGGATACGGAGGTGATCCGGGCGCTTACCAAGGAGAAGTTCGCGAAAAAGCAAGCGCTGCTGGATTCAAACGACCTCGCTATCGATCTCGGCTTCAAGTACGTCACCGACCACTATGACTGCCCGCTTCCGATCCGCCTCGAGAGCATGGACGCAACCGGGGAATGCATCCTGATCGACGGCAACACGGCGGCAGCTCTCGGTTGCGTCTACGCGGGAGCGACCGTTGGGGCGTGGTACCCCATCACGCCTTCCACCTCGATGATGGAGGGCTTCAAGGCGTTTTGCGACCGTTACCGGCATGAGCCGGAGACCGGCAAGAACCGGTTCGTGATTCTCCAGGCGGAAGACGAATTGGCCGCGATCGGCATGGTGATCGGCGCCTCTTGGGCGGGAGCGAGAGCTTTCACGCCAACCTCCGGGCCGGGAATCTCTCTAATGGGCGAGTTTATCGGCCTCGCCTATTACGCGGAAGTGCCGGCTGTGCTTTTCGATGTCCAACGAACCGGACCCTCCACGGGCATGCCGACCCGGACGCAACAGGGCGACCTAATGACCTGCGCCTTCGCATCGCACGGCGATACGAAGCACATTTGCCTTTATCCGAGCGACCCGAAAGAGGCTTTCGAACTCGCCGTCGTCGCCTTCGATCTGGCAGAGCAGTTTCAGACGCCGGTTATGGTTCTGACCGATCTCGACATCGGAATGAACGACTGGATGGTCCCCAAGCTGACCTGGGACGACGGCTACCGGCCCAGCCGCGGGAAAGTGCTCTCGGCGGAGGAGCTCGAGGCGGGAATGAAGTTCCTGCGTTACACCGACGTCGACGGAGACGGCATTCCCTACCGAACTCTGCCAGGCGTCCATCCGAGAGGCGCTTACTTCACCCGGGGGTCTGGCCACAACGCAAAGGGGGCCTATACCGAGGATGCCGACGAGTATCAGGAGGTTATGGACCGCATCGCGCGGAAGACCGAAGGGGCGAGGAAGGCGATTCCCGCGCCGGTGGTCAAGAAATGCGGATCAACGGTCGGCCTAGTCACGGTTGGAGGCTGCCATGCGGCGTGCATGGAGGCTTTAGACGTCCTTGCCGCCGAGGGGCTTAAGGTCGATTACATGCGGGTTCGCGGCTTTCCGTTCAGCGACGAAGTGCGCGCCTTTCTCGAGTCGCATGAGACGAACTATGTGGTCGAGCAGAACCGCGACGGCCAGTTGCGCAGCCTTTTGATGCTCGATACGGGAGTGCCGGGGACGAAGCTAAGGTCGATCCTGTACTACGCGGGATTTCCGATGAGCGCGGTGCACGTGGTCGAGGGGATATGCGGAGGCAAGGATCGGGGTAACGGCGGCGTCAAGAGAAAGGAGCACGTTGCATGAGCATCGTAAAGCCCAAAGTTCACCATCCGAGTCTGAAGAAGAACGCCATCGGGATGACCCGTCGCGACTACGAAGGCGCGGTAACCACTCTTTGCGCGGGCTGCGGCCACGATTCGATTACCGCGGCGATCGTCCATGCATTCTGGGAGATGGAGATCGAGCCGCATCGGGTCGCGAAGCTTTCCGGGATTGGGTGCTCGTCCAAGACGCCGGCCTATTTCCTCCGAGAGGCTCATGGCTTCAATAGCGTCCACGGCCGCATGCCGTCGGTGGCAACCGGCGCGGGCGCGGCCAATCGCGATCTCATCATGATCGGGATCTCGGGCGACGGAGATTCGCTCTCGATCGGCCTTGGCCAACTTTGCCACGCGATCCGCCGAAACCTGAACCTGCTCTACGTTCTCGAAAACAACGGAGTCTATGGACTGACGAAGGGTCAGTTCTCGGCCTCCGCCGATCCCGGTTCGACGAGCAAGAAGGGCGAGGTCAACTCGATGCAGGCGATCGACTCAGTCCTGCTCGCTTTGTCGCTCGGCGCCACGTTTGTGGCCCGCAGCTTCTCGGGTGACAAAGCGCAATTGGTGCCCCTCATTAAGGCGGGGTTGGCGCACAACGGATTTGCTTTGCTCGACGTGATCTCACCCTGCGTGACCTTCAACGACCACGAGGGGTCGACCAAGAGCTATGCCTATACGCGTGAGCATCAGATCGAGCTCGTGCAATCCGATTTCGTTCCTGAGCGCTCAGAGATCACGACCGAGTATCCGGCCGGGGATGTGAAGACCGTCGTCATGCACGATGGGAGCCGGGTCGGATTGCGCAAGGTTGCGCCCGACTACGATCCGACCGACCGCGACCGCGCGTATGCGTACATCCGCGAGCGCAAGCTGGCCGGCGAAGTGCCGACCGGTCTCCTCTATGTCTCACCCGATTCCGAGGACATGATGGACCAGAGCAACGCGATCGTCGAGCCGGTTTACAACCAACCCTACGACCGCCTCTGCCCGGGCAGCGAGGAGTTGGAGAAGCTGCAGCGTCGGTTCCGGTAGGTCGTCAGCGCGAAGTTCAGCAGCGGGCGACTCGCCCCGCAAAACTCTAGAATTGTTTTTTGCGAGCCTGGAACCTCGGGCACGGCGTTCGAACTAGGACTATCGCCCGATCTATGCGGCTCAAGCAGATAGAATGCTTGCGATGTTTCTCTTGCCCGTCATCCTCGTTCTCGGGGCGCAAAGCCGCAACCCTGATTTCGCGATCGGCCCCGATACCCTGCTCTTAAGGCATCCTACCGTCAACCGAACTAGCATCGTGTTCAAGTTTGCCGACAACCTGTGGAAGGTGTCCCGGGACGGAGGCGATGCGATCCGGCTCACTTCGGTGCCGGGCGTCGCGGGCGATCCGTTTTATTCGCCGGACGGCACCCAGATCGCGTTTTCGGCCAACTATGACGGCAATGAGAACGTCTATGTGATCCCCGAAAACGGAGGTGTTCCGAAGCGACTGACGGCGCATCCTTCGGCTGAGATCGTTGTGGGCTGGACGCCAGACAGCAAGAACGTCGTATTCTCCTCGATGATGCTTTCGAATACCGACCAGCCGCGCCTGTTCAAGGTGCCGACCGAGGGCGGATTCCCGACTCCGCTGCCTCTGCCGAGCGGAACCGAGGCGTCATTCTCGCCCGACGGGACGCATTTGGCCTATGTCCCTCTCTTTCGTTGGGAGACGGCTTGGAAACGGTACCGGGGGGGCCAGACCTACAAGATCTGGATCGCCGACTTGAAGGACTCGCATGTCAAGGAGATCCCGAGAAAGAACTGGAACGACAACCAACCGGTCTGGTTTGGGGGCAAGATTTTCTTTCTTTGCGATGAGACGGGACCCGTCGGTCTGCGCAGCTATGACGTAAGCACGGGAGCGGAAAGGGTCGAGATTCCAGGCGCTGGATTCGATCTCAAGTCGCTGACAGCTGGACCTGACGTCCTGGCCTACGAAAAGTTGGGATCGATCCACCTCTATGATCCGAAGAGCCACAGCGACAAGACGGTCCACATCTCGGTCCAGGGCGATTTTGCGGCGGTTCGAACTCAGTTCAAAGATCTCCGGCCTTATATCGATTCGGTATCGATCTCTCCCAGCGGCAGCCGTGTCGCGGTCGCGGCCCGGGGCTTCGTGGTGACGGTTCCCGCGAGCAAAGGGGACGTGCACGAGACGGATGACACTCAGGGCGTGCACCGTCGGGGCGTCAGCTGGTCCCCGGATGGCAAGACCATTGCCTATATCACCGACGTCGCAGGCTATCGGCAGATCGGACTGTGGGATGTAGCCGGAGCAAAAGAAACGCGGTTCGACCTCGGCGACGGGCCCTCGCTGTACGAGAATCCAACGTGGTCGCCGGATTCGTCGAAGATCGTCTACATCGACTATGCTCAGCGCGCCTGGATCATGGACGCCAAGACGGGCAAGAGCATCAAAGCTTGGACCTGGCCATCGGCAGGCGGACCCTCTCAACCGGTGTGGTCGCCGGATTCGAAGTGGCTGACCTATTCCGATATGCTGGCAAGCCACTTTCGAGCCATTTGCCTTTACTCGGTTGAATCCGGGAAAACCATCCAAGTTACGGATGGCTTGGCCGATGCACAGTCGCCAATTTTCGACCGGGACGGGAAGTACCTTTACTTCCTGGCGAGTACACATGTCGGACAGGGTGCGACCCTGGGCGACATCTCCCAGTTCAACAACCTGAACCGCGTATATTCGATCTACGCGGTCATGCTAAGGAGGGGGATGCCGAATCCCTTGCAGCCGGAAAGCGACGAGGAGGCGGCAACGCCCCCCGCGGCTCCCCCGGCAACGCCTCCCGGCGGCGCTAAGCCCGCCGCAACGGAGTCGAAACCGGCTGCGGCCGAACCGAAACCGCCTTCCATCGACGTCGACGGGATCGAGGATCGCATTATCACGCTTCCCGCGCCGGCTCAACTCTATTCCGGTCTCGAGCCCGCATCCCCTGGGAGCTTCTATGCTCTCGTGGCAAGCGCGGTCACCGGGCCCGACGCGATCAGCCCGTTTCAGTCGGTAGCCAAGTTCTCCTGGGCAACCAAGAACCTGACGCCCGCCTTTCAAGCGGTCACGGGCTTGCAAACAACCCCCGACGGCTCGAAGGCGATGGTGCAGAGACTGAATTCGCTGTTCATCGTCCCCACAGCCGCGCCCGTTCCCCTGGAATCCGGGGCCGTGAACCTTAGCGGCCTTACGGTGAGAATCGATCCGCGGAAGGAGTGGGAGCACATTTTCCACGAGATCTGGCGTGAGGCGCCTCTCCGCTTCTATTCGCCAACTACGAACGGGATCGATCCCAAAGAGATGGAAAAGCGCTACGAGCCATTCGTTAAGAACCTGGCATCTCGCGACGATTTGCTCCATCTCATGGACGACATGCTGGGAGAGCTCTGCGTCGGACACGAATTCCCGCAGGGCGGAGACATTCCGAGCGGCCCTCACGTTAGCGGCGGCCTGCTTGGCGCCGACTACGACTTCTCCAACGGCCACTACAAGATCACGCGGGTTTACACGGGCGAGCGGTGGAACCCAGGACTGTTTGCCCCCCTCGCCCAGCCGGGCATCAATGCGAAGGCCGGTGAGTATGTTCTAGCCATCGACGGCAAGCCTCTGACGACCTCAACGGATATCTATTTGAGCCTCGAGAACAAAGCTGGAAAGCAGGTGAAGGTAAAGCTCGGACCGAATGCCGACGGGTCCGGATCGCGCGAAGTGACGGTCGTGCCGGTCGGCAACGAATTCGCTTTACGCAATCGGGCTTGGGAGGAGGACAACCGCCGGCAGGTCGACAAGGCGACACACGGCCGGGCCGGCTACGTTCACGTTCCCGACACTCAGGTTGGCGGCTGGGTAGCGTTCAACCGCTACTACTATGCTCAGACCGGCAGGGATGGAATCGTGGTCGACGAAAGGTTCAACCACGGTGGGTTGTTCAACGACTTCATGATCCACGAGATGCAGAAGACCCTATCCGCCTACTTCGCGCCTCGCTACGCGGCGGACGAGCCGACCCCGGCGGCCGCGATCTACGGCCCGAAAGTGCTCATGATCAATGAGTTCGCAGGATCGGGCGGCGATATGTTCCCGTGGCTTTTCCGGCAAGCGAAGATCGGTCCTTTGATCGGTAAGCGCACTTGGGGCGGACTTGTCGCGGTGTCGCCCATTCCACTGGTAGACGGGGGAATCTATACGGCGCCCGACTTCGCGTTCTACGATCACGTCGCCGGCAAGTGGGACGTGGAGAACTGGGGCGTTGCGCCAGACATCGATGTCGACCTCGATCCTTACTTGTGGCGGCAGGGCCGAGACTCGCAGTTGGAGCGGTCGATCGATGAGATCAATGCGATGCTGGCGAAGTACAAGCCGGCCGACCATAAGCGCCCGGCATATCCGGATCGATCGAAAGTCGGCATCCGCTACTGATCGTTCCCTGGTGGCCGCAGGTTCTGAATCTGCGGCCACCAGGGGCCGGCCGCTTTAGGCGTTCGCAGGCTCGCGTTTGACGCCCTTGAGGGCGTCCTCACCCATGATCGCCTTGACGATCTTGTTCTGGTTGATCTTGTACTTGCGGGCCCGAGGGGCGAGGGTGCGGGTGTCGATCGGCTCGAAGTCGAAGGTTGGGCCGGTGGGCGTCCAGGACGCCATTGTCGTCTTAAGCCACTTCTCGTCGTCCCGATCCGGAGTGTCCATCTTGAAATGAGCGCCCCGGCTCTCGTCTCGGATGATCGCGCCGCCGACGATCGCCTTGGCTTGCTCGATCATGTTGATTAGAGCCCGGGTAAAGGGCACGGCCTGGTTGGCCCAGCCGCTATCGTCGATAAGGTCGCACTGGCGAGCCCTCGTGGCAAGCTCGTCTAGCTTTTCCTTTGCGGAGAGCAAATCGCGTTGGGTTCGCCAGATTCCGCAGTTGTTCCACATCACCTCTGCGAGCTCGGAGTGGAGCCGGTACGGGTTCTCGCCGCCGTTGCTCCTGCGAAGACCCTCGTATTCGTTGGTGCGCGTCGACGTTGCCGCATCCAAAGTCGCGGCCGAGGCTTCAGCTGGCTTCGCATCATTGAGGTAAGCGGCTACGCCCTGGGCGGCAATTTCGCCGCCGACCAGGCAGCTGAGGAGAGCGTTTGCCCCGAGGCGGTTCGCCCCGTGATACTGATAGTCGCATTCCCCGGCGGCGAAGACGCCGGGAACATTGGTCATTTGGTTGCGGGGTTCGGCTGTGTTCCAGGTCCCGTCCTTGTTAAGCGCGTAGTCGACCCAGAGTCCGCCCATCGTGTAGTGAACGGCGGGGTAGATGCGCATCGGCAGATCGATCGGATCCTCGCGCATGAACTTCTCGTAGATCTCGAGGACGCCCTCGAGCTTGTCGTTGATTTCGTCTCGCGTGTAGGGTCCGCCTTGGCTTTGGTGCAGCTGCGTAATGTCGAGATAAACTTGCTGCCTGCCCTGGATGCCTTTGTTCATCCGGCAAATGCAGTAGATGGCGAAGCTGACGAGATCGCGGCTAAGCAGGTTTCCGTAGACCGGATCGAGCTCTTCACAGAAATACCATCGGTCCTTCTCGGGAATATCGGGGGCCCGACGAGCGTCCATCGGGTCGCGTGGCGTCCACAAGCGGCCGCCTTCGCCTCGAACGGATTCTGAGATGAGCCGGCACTTGTCTTCGCCCGGAATGGCGGTCGGATGGATTTGCACCATCTCCGGATTGCCATATCGCACGCCCTGCTGGTAACAGATTGAAACCGCGGCTCCGGTATTGATAATCGAATTCGTGCTTTTGCCGAAGATCATCCCACAGCCGCCGGTTGCGATCACGGTGGCATCGCAGGCGAAAGAGTGGATGGTCATATCGCGAAGGTTTTGAGCGGTGACTCCGACCGCGACGCCGTTTGCGTCGGTGACGAAGCCGAGAAACTCCCACGCCTCGTACTTCTCCACATGCCCCTGAACCTCCCATCTGCGCACCTGCTCATCGAGTGCGTAGAGCAGCTGTTGGCCGGTGGTCGCGCCGGCATAGGCAGTTCGATGTTTCAGGGTGCCCCCGAACCGGCGAAAGCTCAGGAGGCCCTCACTCGTGCGGTTGAACGGGACGCCCATCCGATCGAGCAGGTAGATGATCGCGGGCGCGCGCTCGGCCATACGCATGACCGGAGGCTGATGGTTAAGGAAATCTCCTCCGGTGATCGTGTCCTCGAAGTGAAGGTATGGCGAATCGCCTTCCCCCCGGAGATTCACGGCGCCGTTGATACCACCCTGCGCGCAAACGGAGTGAGATCGCTTGACCGGGACGAGGGAGAAGAGCTTAACCTTGTGGCCGGCTTCGGCGAGCTTCATGGTGGTCATCAGCCCCGCCAGTCCGCCGCCAACAACCGCAATCGTCCGCTGTCCCGCCACGCCTAAGCGTAGCACGGGCATTCTTGCCCGAGCGAAATGTATATCAACGACAGCGGCGTCCACCACGCCGGCGCTAGGGTTCCGACTTGCGTTAACATGAAAGCGTCGCTGCAACAGCGAGGTTGCTCTTATGCTCTTACGCGCGCTCCTGGCTTGCCTAGTGTTGTGTTCGGTCGCCTTCGCCGACGAAGGGTCCGACGGTCACTCGTCCCACGGCTCTGCGTTCGATTCGGGAATGCGGACCAAGCCATGGAAGATGGAAGGAATTGGTCATACGCCGTTTCCGATATCGAGCAAGAATCCCGAGGTCCAGCAATGGTTCGATCAAGGAAATGCGCTTCTCCATAGCTTCTGGTTCGAGGAGGCCGAACGGTCGTTTCGCTGGTGTCTCAAGCTCGATCCCGACTGCGCCATGGCCTACTGGGGACTTGCCCGTTGCGGCTTCAACTGGTTCGCAGCGGGAGGAAAGGTGGGAGACGATCCAAACGACCGCTATCGCCTGTTTCTCAAGGAGGCCGCCAAGAGGAAGGACACCGTCACCGATCGTGAGCGGATGTACATCGAGGGCTGGGAGAAAGCGTTCGCTCCCGGAGTCGAAAAGCCCAATGAAATCCTTAGGCCGGCCCTCGAGAAGATCGTTGTGAAGTATCCGGAAGACATCGAAGCCAAGGCGCTCCTTGCCTTCCACAGCATCCATGGCGACGGCACCGCGTACTCAACTCAGCTCATCATCGACCAAGTCCTTGCCAAGAATCCCCTCCATCCAGGCGCCCATCATGCAAGCATCCACAACTGGGATGAAGTGGACCCAACCCAGGCTCTGAAGAGCTGCGAACTGTACGGAAAGTCCGCGCCGAACATTGGCCACGCCCTCCATATGCCGGGCCACTGCTACAGCAAGATGGGCATGTGGCACGAAGCTGCGAGGGCGATGGATTCGGCAACCCGAACCGAGCTTCGCTACATGAACCAGCGGCTCGCACTTCCGTATGAGACCTGGAACTTCCCTCATAACCGCGACTACCTGTGTTACATCCAAGAACAGCTCGGAATGGCAGAGGCAAGTATCCAGGGAGCGAAGGATCTCATCAATGCCCCGACCGATCCCGATGCGGGCAACTCGAACATTGGCGGATTCCCGGTGGGGGTAGCGGCGCTGGCCCGCGCGTACGTTAAGTTCGAGCGGTGGGACAACATCCTGAGCCCGGCAATGGTCTGGGGCAAGGGTCAAGATGCCGACTACGAGCGGCTTTTCGCCCAATGTATAGCCCACCTGGGCAAGGGGCAGGTGAAGGAAGCCCGCACCGCCTTCGACGACCTTCAAGCAAATGCCGACAAGCAGCTTTCAAAAGACAAGACAAACGAGAAGTGGGTGATGCCGCCGGTCAAGGCTGCCAATGGGTTGCTGCTGATCGCAGAAGGCAAATCGCTGGATGGGCTGAAGCTTCTTTCAGAGGCAGCGGAGACGGAGTCCTACATTGGCGATCCTCCCTTCATGCCCTGGCCGGCGATGCGCTTGGTCGGCGACTTCTATCTCAAGCGAGGGGATACGAAGCTGGCGATTGAAGCCTATGAAAAGGCTCTGGATAAGGAGAAAAACGACGGGTTCTCGCTGTCTGGACTGGCGCAAGCCTACGCCGCGACGGGCGATAGAGATAAGGCTCGAAAGTATGCGGGCCGACTCCTCTATGTTTGGTCGAACGCGGACCCCAATCTCCGATGGATGAAAGAAGTTCAGGCACTGAAGCTCGATGCGCAGCCGATCGCCGAGGTCCCCGCCCCTGAGCGACCTTACCGTCCGGCCGAGCTAGCCTCTTATGGCCCTAGCAACTGGGCTCCCTTCGCGGCGCCGGCTCTGGACTGTGTTGATAAGGATGGTAAGCGAGTAAACCTGGAACAGTTTCGGGGCAAGAACGTCCTGCTTGTCTTCTATCTCACGGCGACTTGCGTTCATTGCGTCGACCAGCTCACCAAGATCAATGCCGATCTGCCCCGTTTTCAGAAGGAGAACACGGTCGTTCTCGCGGTGAGTAGCAGTCCGCCCGCTGCCAATAAGGAGGCAACGAAGCTAGGAGAGCTGGGAATCAGGCTTTTGTCGGACAGGGACCACGAGAATGCGCGGCGCTTCGCGTCCTACGACGATTTCGAGGGGATCGAGCTCCATTCGACGATCCTGATCGACGCCCAAGGGCGCGTACGCTGGAAGCGCACTGGGGGCGATCCCTTCGCCAATGTGGACTTTCTGCTCCGCGAACTCTCTCGGGTGAATGGAACGGTGGCCGCGGTTCCCGCTAGGTCGGGGAGTTAGGCGATGCCGATATCTCCGGAATTCGTCACCAAGGTCACCGGACAGTTGACGGCGGCCCGCCCAGTTCGAACGCGCAAGATGTTCGGCGGTCTCGGCCTCTACCACGAGGAGGTGTTCTTCGGCGTCTGCGACGACGACAAGACCTTCTTCAAGGTCGACGATCAGACGGCCGAAAAATACGAAAACCAGGGCATGGGGCCCTGGTTTATGGGTGGCGAGATCAACGACAACTACCGCGAGGTGCCCGCTTCGGTGATGGACAACCCCGCCGAGCTAGGCAATTGGATCGACGGGGCCGTCGAAGTGGTCGCCCGAAAGAAGACGAAACGGTAGGTTTGCGCCGGTGCTACTCGATCGGAATGCAAAGATCGGTCCGCAACTCTTCGACTGCCACCTTGGTGCAGTCGTTGAGATAGAACTCGAAACAAGGCCGGTTGATAACGGTCACATCCTGCTTCGGCAGCTCCTCGCCAAAGAGCTTCATCCAGGCTTCTCCCAGACCCTCGTAGGCCCCACGATGCTCGCCGACTAGATATCGCGACGCCGGAATCGTATATGCCACCATGCCATCGGGAGCGGCCATCGGCTGGTCGATCACGAGGAGCGCCTCTGAGCGAAGCTTGCTCTCCTCGATCTTCGAAGGATCGTCGTAGTACATCCCGATAGCCTGGGTATAGCTCACTCCGTTTTGGCCGGCCCACTGGGCGACGCGCCCAAAGGTGCGGCCAATGGTCCAATAAGCGCCCGCATGACGCAATCCGATGACGTGGTAGAGCGGTCGCTCTTCGATTGTTGTATTCATTGAAACATCTCCATAGATTCGAAGCCGGATCACAACGGGTTGACCGTAGTGAATCTGATTCGGCGATTGGATCCGATAGTCGTAGCGACGTTGGCGAAAGACGGAGGGCAGAACTCCGAACGTCTGCCGGAACGCTCTCGCAAACACATCGGGAGTCGAATAGCCGGCATCGATCCCGATTTCTCCCACCGCCTTCTTGCTGGCAACCAAGTCCATGGCGGCTCGTTCGAGCCGAATCCGCCGCAAGAAGGCGGAAGGGCTCTCGCCCATGATCGCGGCGAAGATGCGGTGGATGTGGAACGGCGAGTAGCCGGCGGCGTTGGCAAGGGCTGCCAGGTCTAGGTCCTCGTCGAGCCTCTCCATACAGCACCTCACGATCTCGGCGATAGCGCGATGGTAGCGGGGGATCTCTACACTCAAGTCGATTGAAGTATTGCGTAGCCGGCCGAAGCGGCAACTCGACATTTCTTGCGGAAAGGGATCTCCGATCCATTCTCTCGCCAACCTGGATGTGGACGCCACGCTCGCTCGGGTCCGCGATTCAATTCGATCCTCGACCGTAGACCGGAGGAAGGAATGCCAGATTTCGAATTCGTCCACACATGGATTCCGGCGCAAGATCCGGCAACTACCCGTACGTTGCTGCTGCTACACGGGACCGGAGGCGATGAAAACGATTTGATTCCCCTTGGACAGACTCTCGACCCGAACGCTCATCTTCTTAGTCCGCGGGGGCGGGTCGACGAGCAGGGCGCGAACCGCTTCTTTCGCAGAATTCGGGAAGGCGTTTTCGACCAGGAGAACATGCGCCAGGAGACTGAAGCGCTGGCGGGATTCATCGCTAAGGCGGCCAAGGAATACGACTTCGATCGAAGCGAAGTCTTCGGGGTTGGGTTCTCAAATGGGGCCAACATGGCCGCGTCGCTGATGCTGAGGCATCCGGAATCGCTTCGCGGCGCCTTCCTGATGCGCGCGATGGTTCCCTTCGAGCCCGACCCGATCCCGCCGTTGTCCGGAAAGAGGGTGCTGATCTCATCGGGTGAATCCGACCCGATGGTTTCCCGAGACCAAGCCGAACGGCTCGCGGCGATTCTTGTTCAGGGCGGCGCCGATATCGAGCACCTTTGGCTCCCAACCGGCCACAACCTGACGCGACAGGAGCTCGAGCTTGCGAAGCAATGGCTTGAGAGCCGATGATCTGCGCCTAGGCCCGCACAAGCCTCGCGGCAATCGTCTCGGCCGCTTCCACGCAGTTCGAAAGGAGGCTGGCCACCGTCATCGGCCCGACGCCTCCCGGAACCGGCGTGATCCAGCCGGCGACCTGGCAGGCCGACTCGAATTCGACGTCTCCGACGTCGCCTGATCGTCCTTCGACCTTGTTGTAGCCCGCATCGATCACGATTGCGCCTGGCTTGATCCAGTCGCCCTTGACCATCTCCGCCCGGCCGACCGCGGCCACCAAAATGTCGGCTTCACGGCAAAGGTCGGGCAAGTCGACGGTGCGGGAGTGAGCGATCGTCACCGTCGCGTGCTTCTGCAAGAGCATCAGCGCCATCGGCTTACCCAAGATCACACTGCGGCCGATCACGACGGCACGCTTGCCATGCACCGGCAGCTTGTTGTGATCGATGAGCTTGGTGATCCCGAGCGGGGTTGCGCAACGGAAGCCGGGCAGATCGGCGACGAGACGGCCCAGCGACTGCGGCGTGATGCCGTCGACGTCCTTCTCCGCGCCAAGGGTCAGCAGAGCCTCATTCTCGTCGAGCTGCTTTGGGAGCGGGTGCTGGATTAAGACCCCGTGGACGCCGGGATCGCCGTTCAGCTCCCTGATCTTCGCGATCAACTCGGCCTGAGTAGTTCCCTCGGTGACATCAAAAGAACCGCTGATCATCCCGGCCGCTTCCGCCCACTTGCGCTTCATCCGCACGTATGACTGGCTCGCCGGGTCCTGCGATGCGACCAGAACGTCGAGCCTGGGCGTGATCCCTCGACTTATAAGGGCATCGACCCGGGTTTTGAGCTCGGCGCGAATCTCGCGCGAGAGGGCGAGGCCGTCGAGAATCTGTGCAGCCACCGCTAGATTCTGACACGCGGCAACCGCCTGGGAGCGGGTCGCGAATTATGAGGACAAACCCGACCTTTTGAGGGCTTACGGGCGACCAACTCTACCGGGACTCTCGACTAGGGGGTTCAGTCTTGGGATATGCGCTGCCTGATGGCCTCGGCATGTGCGCAAAGGAGATAGAAGATGAGTTTTCAACCTTCGGTTGATGAGGCCGAGACCAACGGCCGTCTAAATCGACGTACATTTCTCAAGAAGGGAGCGGCTGCCGGCGCCGCCGCCCTCTTGCCAATCGGCGGCTTGTTGGCGACGCCCACCAGGGCCTCCGCCACCCCACTACTCGATGGGCATGGCCTTAGCAACGGAGACGCCGCTATCCTGCGGTTCTTAGCCGCGGCTGAGCTGATCGAGACAGACCTTTGGCAGCAGTACGCCGAGCTAGCCAATGGCAACACCCCGTACATGGCGGCCCTGCAGAATATCGATGGCGACATGCCCGCATATGTCAGCCAGAACACGGTCGACGAATTCAGTCATGCCGACTTCCTCAATGCCTTCCTGACGGCTCACCATCGCCAACCGGTCAACCTCGACGCCTTTCGCACGCTGCCCAGCAGCAGCGCGACCGGCGCCGCCCAGATCGGCCGCTTAACGAATCTGATGCATCTGAATGTGGATACGAGCTGGTACACGAGGTACCGAAGCTCCGGCAATCCCGATTTCGGAGACACGTTCCCACAGATCGTCACCATTACGGATCGGCCGGGAATCCCGCTTCACGATGGTTACACGTCCAACCAGATCCAGGCGATCGCGAATACCGGCGCCTTTCATTTCGCGATGATCGAGCAGGGCGGCACCAGTCTTTACGATGTCATGAGCCTTAAGGCCACGAGCCCATTGGTTCTCAGGATCGTGACGAGCATTGGCGGTACCGAGGTCGCTCATTTCGAAATCTGGAACGACAAGGCCGGCGACACGCCGGCGGTGGACAGCGGCGACGGCCTCGTGTTCGCCGATCTCCACGCGAACACTCAGTTCCCGTCGAACCAGGTGATGCCGAAGCCATGCAAGTTCATCAGCGCGAGCCTGCCGCTTTGCTCGGTGATGCGGCCGACTAACTTCCCCGCCTTCAGCGCCACCGGTGTGGTTCAGTTCCTGATCGACACCGGCCTCTTCCACGGCCAGAGCAGCAACTTCGTCCGGGTGATGCGCCACCTTGCCGAGGAAGCGGACGAAGCAGGGCGCCAAGACGATTAGAACTTGACCGCTACTTGGTCGGCCGGCCCGCCAACGAGCGGGCCGGCCCTCAGTGGCGGTCCCACCTAAGCGGTCACCGAGATAGCCAAGACTCGCCGACGAACCGCCCGACCGGCTCGTCCATAACAAGGGTCCATGCTGATCGAGCTGACGGTCGAGAATATCGCGATCATCGAGCGGTGCCAGATTGTGCTGGGACCAGGCTTTACCGTCCTTACCGGCGAGACGGGTGCGGGAAAGTCTCTGCTGGTCGATGCTCTCGAACTCGCCCTTGGCGAGCGGGCGGATACGGAACTGGTGAGATCGGGTGCGACGCGCGCCGTGGTTTCGGCCGCGATCGATTTGTCGGCTGCCCAGGAGCTCATCGAAAAGTGCCGCCAGGTTGGAATCGAGCCGGAAGAGGGCTGTATTCACATCAACCGGGAAGTGTTCGCCGAGGGGCGGTCGCAGTGCCGGATCAATGGCAAGTTGACTCCGGTCTCGATCCTGCGGCAACTCGGGCAGTTTCTCGTGGACTTGCACGGACAGCACGATCATCAGTCGCTGCTCGATCCGTCGCGGCACGTTGGCTTTCTCGACTCATGGATCGGAGCGCCGGCCCTTGGACTCCTCGAGCGCATTGGAGCCGCCCACCAGACGGCGACAACGGCGAGACTAAAGCTGGCGGCGTTGCGCGCGGGTCTCAGGGATCGCGAGCATCGACTCGATCTGCTTCGGTTTCAGGTCTCGGAAATCGAAGGAGTCGATCCCAAGCCAGGCGAGATGGAGGAGTTGGCGTCGCAGCTTTCTCGACTTAAGAACTCGGAACGATTGGCAGATGCCGCCTCACTCTCCCTACAAGCGATCCGGGACGGCGATCGCAATGCCGCCGACGGCCTGCGTTTGGCGGTGAAGGCGATCGAAGAAGTCGTGCGCTTCGATCCCTCCTTGGAGCCAGTTTTGGCGGCCCTGTCGGCGGCCCAGGTTCAGCTCGAAGAGGGCGCTCGCGACCTCTCGAATTACGCCGACCGGCTCGAATCCGATCCGGAATTGCTTGAAGACGTGGCAGAACGGATCGATGCCCTGCGCCGCCTTCGGCGCAAATACGGCGAAGACGAGCACGCGGTCCTCGCGTTTCTCGAGGACGCCCGGCGCGAGCTCGAGCTACTGGGAGGTGCGGAAGCGAGCGAAGAGGAGTTGATTGCGGCCCTTGAGGATGCAGAGACAGAGCTGAGGGGACAGGCCGGCGAGCTTTCCAGCTTGCGAAAGGAACGATCCATCGAGTTCGCGGAGCTGGTGCAGGGCCAGCTTCGCGAACTGGCGATGGAGCGAGCTCTGTTCGAGGTGAGCTTCCAAGAAAAGGCTCCCGATGCGGGCGGCATGGATGAAGTCGAGTTCTTTTTCAGTGCAAACGCGGGCGAGCCACCCAGGCCCCTGAGCAAGATCGCGAGCGGCGGCGAAATCTCGCGCGTGATGCTCGGAATCAAGACGGCGATGGCGGGCCGCGCCGGAGTTCCGACCCTCGTTTTCGACGAAGTCGACGTTGGCCTTGGCGGCAAGGCGGCGGCAACGGTCGCGCGCAAGTTGGACGAGCTTGGCCGGCATTATCAGGTGCTCGTGATCAGCCACCTTCCTCAAATCGCGGCCCGAGCCGCCACCCATTACCGGATTGAAAAAATCGAATCGGGTGGGCGTGTGACAACCCAGGTCCGGGGTCTATCCGGTGAGAGCCGGACTGAAGAAGTCGCCCGAATGTTGGCGGGAGAGCACGTCACCGACTCGGCGCGGGTGAATGCCAGAGAGCTGATCCAGGGCTCAGTCCGGAGCGGCTCTTGAACCTGGGGATCCGTACTAAGTCGCCGTTTGCCGCGGAAGGCTGTAATTGACTTGATGGCCTGCTTGCGTAAAGCCGATTCTACGATAGGCTGAGAACGCGGAGTCATCGGCGGCAGAAAGCCAAACTAGAGACCCGCCCGATTCAAAGAACCGAGCCATCGCAATCGCGCTTGCGTCCCCCGCCAAGCGCTTCCCACGAAACTCGGGGAGGGTTCCCACACCGGCTAGCTCCGCGACCTGGCCCTCGACCATCAGCAGTGCCGAAGACGCCGGGATCCCCTCATTCCGGGCAAGGCCAACAAACAGGTTGCCGCTTCTCATCGACTTGCGCCGCCTCTCTATCCGGGCCTCGTCGACCGGGGAGCCGGGGTTGCCAAAGGCTATTTGTTCCACGACTAAAGCAGGGGCGAGATCGCCATCGGCGGAAAGAAGCTCGGCTCGATGGATTGTGGGAGGCTGCCGGAACGAATCTGCGGGACAGATCATCATCGGAAGCGTCATATCGCACTTGAATCCGCATTGCTCCAGAAGCGGCGGAAGCGCGGGCCAGAGGTCCCGAAGTATCTCCAGGCGCGGGACCCGGTCCCGTGCCCCAAATTCCGCCACCATCAGCTCGACGTCCTTCGAAGTGAACGCGCCGTGAGTGGGCACCGCGAAGTTGGCCCACAGCGAATCGCTACCGGGCGTGATCATGAGGTGGAAGGCGCCAATGTCGAGCACCTCGCGGTTGCGAGAGCCCGTCGCGAGCATGTTCGCGTTAAGGGCTTGAAGAAGCTCGCTCAACGCCGCTTACGCCTCTGGATAGAGATTTCGGATGAGCATCTTGACGGCCGCGCGAAGGTCCTTGTCATGATGCATCATCTCGCTGATCTTTCCGTAGCCGTGCATCATCGAGGTGTGGTCCCGGTCTCCGAAAAGGGAGCCGATGTGCTTCCATGAGTCACCGGTGATCTCGCGCGTAATGAAGACGGCGACATGCCTGGCATGAACGATCGGCGCCTTCCGGGAGATTCCTTTGATGTCATCGCTCGGAATCTTGTAATGCTTGCTGACGGCATCGACGATCTGGCTAAAGCCCGGCTTGGCGAGGACGCCCGCGCGGTAATACTGCTCGACCATCGTCTGAGCCAATCCCATCGTGAGCGGACTGTCGTCGACGCTAGCCTGGACGGTCAGCTTAGTGAGAGCGCCTTCGAGCACGCGGATATTTCCCGGAACGTTCTCCGCCATGTACATGGCGACGCTGGTATCGAGTGCGACCTTCTCTTGCTTGGCCTTGCTCATCAGGATCGCGCAGCGCGTCTCGGTGTCGGGCATCTGAATATCGGCAACGAGGCCCGATTCGAAGCGAGACCGGAGCCGCTCGTCCATCAGGTAGAGGTCGCGAGGCGGCCGATCGGAACTCAGCACGATCTGCTTTCCGAGCCCTTGAAGGTAGTTGAAGGTGTGGAAAACCTCTTCCGAGGTCTTGTCCTTGCCGGCAATGAATTGAATGTCGTCGACTAGCCAGAGGCTCACGCCCCGCTGCTGGCGCCGGAAGTTATCCACCCGGTTCGCCTGAAGGGCGGTTACGGACCCCTCGGCGAATTGCTGAGCGGTAATGTAGACCAGCGGGAATTTCTTATCCCGCTCCAGAATCTCACGTGCGATCGCGTGCAGCAAGTGAGTTTTGCCCAGGCCCGACGACCCATAAATGAACAGCGGATTGTATTTGACACCCGGCTCGGCGGCTACGGCCTTGGCGCCGGCAACGGCCAGTCGATTGCTTTGACCCACGACGTAGTTCTCGAAGGTGAACTTTTCATAGGGCCTGAACTTGTCTTCCACGGCCGGCGCGGCGACGCTGAGATTGCTCGGAGCAGGGATCGCGTGGCGCTCTCGGGCCTCCATGTGCAGTTCGACGGTCACGGAGTGGCCAAGTTCGTCGGCCAGCAAACCTTGAAGGGCCAGAAGGTAGCGCTCTCTGACCCATTCCATGATAAAGCGCCCGGGAACTGCGACGGTCACCGTATTCCCGTCTATGCTCATGGGACGCAAGGGCTTGAGAAACCTCTCATACCATGCCTGAGGAATATCAGGCGAGAGTCTCTTAAGAACTTGCTGCCATGCGGTCTGAAGCCGGATACTGTCGGCAGAGTCTTCAAGAGTCAACTGGTCTTTCATCGATCCTTGGATCGGCCTAGAATAGGCCGGGCGGGGACTCGAAGTATAACACGGTAAAGAAGCCGGGATGAAGGAAAATGGGCATTGAGAATGACCAATGAGCGCCTAATGTCGTCAAAGGCGGGAATATTCCCAGCGACAGACCTCTCAGATTCATCGTTTTTCGCGATTTTTCGACTTTCTCAGAATACGCGTATGTTGCCTAACACTTGTCTACCGGACATGACCGTACACGGGGCATCGACATGAGAGTCCTGGGGGTTCTGGATGGCCGAGACATGGATCCTGAGCTTCTGCACGCCTGGGCGACGTCCGCTGAATACGTAATTGCCGCCGATGGAGCGGCTGACCTGCTGCTCGATCTGGGCGTACCTCCCGATGTCATCGTCGGCGACATGGATGGCATGACTCGCAGCGCCGGCGGAATCGAGGTGGTTCGCGACGACGATCCCAGCGCAACCGACTGCGACAAGCTCCTTCGCTGGGTTCGCCAGCACGGGCATTCCAACTTCACCCTCACCAATATCGAGGGCGATCTTCTCGATCACGTGATGGCGACGTTGTCGAGCTGTGTGGCTTATCGCCGCACGATGAGGATTGCCCTTCGGCGGGGAATCGGGTGGGTGTTTGCAGGGCCGATCCAGGTGAACGTCGATCCCGGGGCGCGCATCTCTCTCCTACCCTTAACCCCGTGCGCCGGTGTCAAGCTCCATGGTGTTCAGTGGCGGCTCGACCACGCCGAACTCGAGCCGGGCGGAAAGGTGAGTATCTCCAATGCGGCGACTGATGGCTTCGTTCAGGCCGCGATTACGCGCGGCACCGGATTTCTCTTCGCCGAATATTCTCGCGAGGAGATGCCTTTTTGGGACTAGCCGGCGGGAAGACCGTTTCCTTCACACCACTCGACTTCGCCATCGTAGGCCTATTCTTCGCGGCGATTCTCGCCGTCGGCTTTTCCGCGAAGTTACGTAGCAACACGATCCTTCAGTTCCTCGCCGCAGGACGTTCGCTTTCGCTCCCGGCGTTCGTGGCGACGCTCGTGACGGTTTGGTATGGAGGCATCCTGGGAGTCGCCGAATCGGTTTCCTTCTTTGGCGTCGGCACGTGGCTCCTACTTGGCGTGCCCTACTATGCTTTCGCTTACGTTTATGCGACCTGGTTCGCGAAAAGGGTGCGCGAAGCGGATCAGCTCAGCATTCCCGAGCGGCTGGCTCTTCGGTGGGGCAAGGGCGTAGGGCTGCTCGCCGCCGCGATTATGTTTCTCTTGGCGGTGCCGGCGGCGCATGTGCTTATGCTCGGGACGCTGGTTCAGAGCTTCACGGGATTGGAACTCCCCTACGCGGTTTGTATCGGCGCGATCATTGGGATCCTATTCCTGTACAAGGGTGGGCTGTTGGCCGACGTCCGAGTCGGCATGGTCGCGTTCGTGATGATGTACGTCGGTTTTTTGGTGATCGACATCTATTGCCTGTCGACCCACCCTCCCGCCACGATTCTTCCGGTTCTGCGAGATCAGAACATGCTTAGTTTCACGGGAGGCAAGGGACCCATCGTCGTCTTGACCTTCTTTATCCTGGGAGCCTGGACCCTCGTCGATCCTGCCTTTCATCAGCGAGTGGCGAGCAGCGCATCGCCGGAACTTGGGCGCCGCGGTGTCCACGTAAGCATCGGTTTCTGGTTCCTCTTCGATCTCCTCAGCATGACCGCCGCGCTTTATGCCGTCGCCCTGGCGAACCCGAAACCGATCGACGGCAAGCTGCTTTATCCCATCTTTGGAGATCAAATCCTGCCGCCCGGCCTGAAGGCGATCTTCTTCTGCGGGATGATGGGCACGATCCTCTCTGCAATGGTCGGCTACACGCTTGTCAGCGGTACGACGATTGGCCGCGAGATCGTGGGCCGGCTCAAGCCAAATCTCAAGGATGCGGAGATCACTCGAGCCTCGCGAGCCGGAATCGCGGTCGCCTGCATCGTCGCGATTTGGCTCGCGCTGCTGATTCACAGCGTTGTCGACCTTTGGTACGCATGGAGCGGCTGTGTTGTGGGCTCGATGCTGATTCCCGTCTGCGTCGCCTATCTGCGCGAACGGATCGTCCAAGTAACGCCGGAATGGATTGGCGCATCCATCGGAGCCGCGTTCGCGGTTAGTTTCGCTTGGCTGATGTACGGTATGCAAACCAACAACAGCTTCTTGAACGTCGCTTTTATACGAAGCGAGCGCGGACTGAGCATTCGGGTCGAGGCCGAGGCCGAGAAGCCGGAGCCGGGAAGGCAGGACGTGCCTATTGGCACTTTGGTCCCGGCCTTGGTAATCTCGGGAGCGGTTATGGGGTTCGGCGCCCTCGCGAACAGGAGAACGAAGAAGAATGGTTGACGATCACATGGTTGATGCCAGCGTCGCGACGGAGGAAGCCCCGGTCGCCGATCACCCGCATAGCGGGGTGGCGGAGGAGGGCTGGTCAGCCCCAGCGGGCGAGTGCCATGTCGCCAGGCTGGTTGTCAAACGTTCTGGCGCCGAGACCGACGTGGAGTTTCCCGTCAATCCTCCGTGCGTGATCGGACGGTTCGACCCCAACGTGGGCCCGATCGATATCGATCTCGGCTCCTTGCCAGAGGGTTCCTATGTGTCGCGCAAACACGCGAAGATCACCTGCGAGGATGGTTGGAAGATCTCGGACATGGGGTCATCGAACGGGACCTTCGTGCTTCGGCAGGACTTCGAGAAGGTCGACGAGGCGGAGCTCCACGACGGCGACGAAATTGCGCTGGGCAACGCTCGATTCGTCTTCCATCTTTCCGCCGAGGAGCCTGCTGCGGCGACGGCTGAGTAACCGAGTACGCCCGATCGGAGCAAGGCGCGCCTTGCCCTAGCTTTTCGCCACCCCAACCACCGCTCGGAGGGTCGCCTCGTCTAGGGCCGCGTATCCCTCGCCGAATAGGCCGTCGCCGACGCCGTCGCGCCGAGTCGGGGCGAGGTGAATTTGTTTCGCTCCGGTTAGTTCGATAACCTCCCTTGCATTTGCCGGGCGAATGCCACCCGCGACGAGGATTTCGATTCGTCCGCCGGCGTGTGATCGGGCCAAAGGCCGACCGTTGCAACGCTGC
>CAZNUL010000002.1:101435-169738 GCA_964576205.1 uncultured Fimbriimonadaceae bacterium
TTCCGTATTTGGCTCGGGCCCTCCACGTGGGTGGGCGCGCCGCCCGTCGTTAAAATGCGATTGAAGCCGAGTTCGATCAGGATCTCCAGCCCTTGGACGGGATCGGCGAGCCGGTCGAATGCGCGATGCCAAACCCTTTCCACGTTCCCACAGCGCTTGAGCAAGCGGCGGGTAGAGGCGATGTCGACGTCGTCATCGGCTGTCAGCAACCCGGCGACGATTCCATGGACTCCCGCTTCGACAAGCGCCTCGGCGTCTCGCTCCATGGTGGCCAACTCGGGTTCGGAGTATACGAAGTGGCCGGCTCGAGGCCGGACCATTGCGATGGCGGGGAGGCGGCTGGCCGCGAGGACCTCACGCACAAGGCCGATCGGAGGGGTTAGCCCGCCCAGTTCGATGGCCGAAACCAGTTCAATACGGTCCGCGCCGGCACGTTCGGCGGCGGCCGCGTCGGCAGCGGACCAGACGACGGCTTCGACGGTCAAAGATCGATCACGGAGCGGATCACGTTGCCGGTCTCCATCTCGTGGAATGCCGCCTCGACGTCCTCCAGCTTGATCTTACGGGTGACCATCTTGTCAAGCTCTAGGTGCCCACCCAGATAGTAGTTCGCAAGGAGCGGGAAGTCGTGAGACGGCAGAGTATCGCCGGCGTGGCACACGTGCAACGCGGCCTTGTTCCAGTACACACCCGTCGCCATGTCGCCGAGATTGAGGTTGACGGAATCCGACGCAGCGGGGAAGCCGATGGTGGTCGCCGTCCCCCCGTACGAGAGCATCTTGATCGCCTGCTCGGTGCAAACCGGAACGCCGGTGGCCTCGTAGGCGAACTCGACTCCTCCATCCCATCCGTCGTCGGTGATCTTGCGAACTTCCTGCACCGCGTCGACCTTACTCGCATCGACCGTGTGGGTCGCCCCGAAGCTGCGCGCCCATTCGAGCTTGACTGGATTCACGTCGACGGCGATGATTTGGCTCGCATGCTGCAGCTTTGCGCCTTGAATCACGCTGAGTCCGACGCCTCCACAGCCGATGACGGCGACCCGTGCTCCCGGCCAGACATGGGTCGTATTCATGGTCGCGCCGACGCCGGTGATGACCCCGCAGGCGATGAGGCAAGCGCGATCGAGGGGCATCTTCGCAGGCATCTTGATCGCGGCTTTGGAGTGGACGACGGTATGGGTCGAAAAGGTACCGCAGCGCAAAACTTGCGAGCAGACCTCGCCATCGGACTTGCGCTTGATCCGCGGGCCTGGCCGGAGGGCCATGTAGCAATGGCGTGGATCGCCGCGAAGACAAGCTGGGCACTGTTCGCAAGGCGCACGATAGGCGATGACGACGGGGTCGCCCTTGGCGAGCCCCTTTACCCCTTCACCGACTTCCTCGACGATTCCCGCGCCCTCGTGGCCGAGGACGATCGGGAACTTCATGCCGTTGCCGTTAAGGTTCTTGACGGTGAGATCGGTGTGGCACACGCCGCTGGCGACCAGCCTGATCATGACCTCGCCAGGTCCCGGTGAATCGACGATGATGTCGCGGACGACGGCCGGCTGGCCCGGTTCCTCCAAAATGCACGCTCTTCCCTCGGTAGCCATGATCGCAATACTACCGGCACGGGGTGACGGGGTGATGGGCTGATGGGAGTGTTGGAGTGATGGAGCGATGGAGTGATGGAGGGCGGTCGTCAATCCGAAATCTAAAACCCGAAATCTGAAATCACGGCAGTGCCATAATCCAAACCACATGAGCACGGTGTTGCTCGATGCGGGGGACATGCGACGGACACTTGGCCGCATGGCGCACGAGATCCTCGAATCGAACTCAGGAGCGGAAGGGCTGGTCGTCGTCGGTATCCTTCGGCGCGGCTGGCCGGTGGCAAAACGACTCGCTTTCTTGATGACCCAGATCGAAGGAACGACCGTCCCATGCGGCAAGATCGATACCAGGCCGTATCGTGACGACGTCGACCGGAGGGCGGAGCCGATCGAAGATCTGAGCGAAGTCCCATTCGAGATGACGGGCAAGCGAGTCGTTCTCGTGGACGAGGTGATCTACACGGGAAGGACGATTCGGTCGGCGATGGATGGGGTTATGAAGTTCGGCCGGCCCAGATCGATCGAGCTTGCGGTTCTCATTGACCGAGGCCACCGGGAATTGCCCATAACACCCAACTATTGCGGGAAGATCGTGCAAACGGAGAGGGGGGACCATATCGTGGTGAAAGTCAACGAAGTCGACGGAGAGGACGCCGTCGTTCTGGAGAAACAGGGAGCGGCAGTCTGATGGCTCGCTCGCTCCTGACGATCCGGTCGCTTGAAAAGGACACGATCAAGGCTCTCATCGGAACCGCGGCCGATTTCAAGAAGCGGCTAAACGAAGGAGCCGAAATCCCTCAGAGGCCCGACCTCGTCGTCGGAATGCTCTTCTTCGAGCATTCAACCCGTACCCGCGTTTCGTTCGAGCAGGCCGCCCACTATCTCGGGATGAAGACGACGAGCTTTATGGCCGGCGCCTCTAGCATGAGCAAGGGCGAGACGCTCAAAGATACGATCCACACCCTCCGATATGAGCGTCTCAATGGTCTCGTGATGCGGCATCGCGCCTCCGGCGCCGCTAACCTCGCCTCTCGCTACTTTGGAGGGCCGGTTGTGAACGCCGGCGATGGCCAACACGAGCACCCGACACAGGCACTCGGCGACGCACTCACGATGATCGAGCGGAAGGGCTCGATCGAGGGCTTGACGGTAGCGATCGTCGGCGACGTCGAGCATTCGCGAGTCGCACGCTCCAACGCGTGGCTGCTTCACAAGCTTGGCGCGGAGGTCCGGTTCGTTGGCCCGCGCACTCTGATCCCGATCCATACGGGGATGCTTCCGGGCAAAGTGTTCTTCGATCTTCCGTCCGGCCTCGAGGACGCCGACGTCGTGATTTGCCTCCGGCTTCAAAAAGAGCGGATGGACGAAGGAATGCTGAGCTCGGTCGCCGAATATTCGCGGCTCTATCAGGTCAATCGGGACAACCTCAAATTCGCGAAAAAAGATTGTCTCGTGATGCATCCCGGCCCGATCAATCGCGGAGTCGAGGTCGACGACGTCGCGGCCGACAGCGACCGATCGGCAATCAGAGCCCAAGTCGAAAACGGCATCTTCGTCCGAATGGCGGCGCTGAGCTGGGTGTTCTGCGAGGAGACGCAGTAGAACCTCCCTCCCCTGGCGCACAAACCATCGCCACAAGAGGGAGGTAAGCCCGTGAACCACACCTCGGACTGACCGGTAAACTCCCGGCATGCGCACTCTGCTGCGAAACGGCCGCATCCTCGATCCTTCCCAGGAGCTCGACACGATCGGCGACGTCCTGATCGTGGAAGACCAGGTCGAGGCCTTTGGATCGGACGTCGACCATGAGGATGTCGACGAAATCTACGATTGCACGGGGATGTGGATTACCCCCGGGCTCGTCGATCCGCACGTTCATCTTCGCGAGCCGGGAGAGGAGCACAAGGAAACGATTACGAGTGGAACTCAAGCGGCGGCGGCCGGCGGATACACAACCATCTGTTGCATGCCCAATACGAAGCCTCCGCTCGACTCACCCTCGCTGATCGACTTCATCCTCGACCGGGCGGCGTCGCCCGAAGCCGGCGGCGTCTTCGTTGCGCCGGTCGGCGCCTTGACCATGGGGATGAAGGGCGAGATGCTCTCCGATCTTGCCGCCCTAAAGAGGGCCGGCATCGTTGCCGCCAGCGACGAGCAGTACCCGGTTCAGAACTCCTGCGTGATGAACCAGGCGATGGAGATGTGCGTCCAGCTCGATCTGCCCGTCATCGCCCATTGCGAGGATACGTCCCTCAGCAAGGGCGGATCGATGAACGAGGGCGCGGTTAGCGCCATGCTGGGACTCAAAGGCATACCGCGCAGCGCCGAAGAGATCGGCATCATGCGGAACTGCAACCTCTCCCTGAACACCGGTTGCCAGCTGCACGTCATGCGGGTGAGCACGTGGGGTGGTGTGGAGGTGCTTCGCCAAGCCAAGTATCTCGGGGCGCCGGTGACCTGCGAGGTGTGTCCGGCCCATTTCGTCTTCACCGACGAAGCCGTCGGGGAATTCGACACCCAATTCAAGATGTTGCCACCATTGCGGACCCAGGTCGACCTAGACATCATCGTCCAGGCGCTGAACGATGGAACGATCGATTGCATTGCCAGCGATCACTCTCCCCATGCCGGCCACGAAGTCGAGGTTCCGTTCGAGGAAGCTCCCTTTGGCGGCTCCATGCTCGAAGCGACCTTGGCGGCGACTCTGACCTTCCTTACCCACCGGAACGTGCTGTCGCCTCTCGACACCATTCGCAAGCTCAGCACCGCGCCTGCCCAAATCCTACGGTTGGAAGGCGGAACGCTCCGTCCCGGCGACACGCCGGTCGCCCAGGTATGCGTGATCGATCCGGAGCGGGAGTGGACCTACGACAAGAAGAAGACGTTCAGCAAGAGCAAGAACTCTCCGTTTCACGGCCTGAGCTTTAGGGGCAAGAACATGCTTACTTTTTCGGGGAGCGAGATCTACCGCGATGCGATGTTCCCTTCCGAGCGTTATACGATCAAGGAATAGATGCGTACCGCTGCCGTCACCCTGTTTGTACTGGTGTTCGTGGCGTTCATCATCGCGATCGCCGGCAACCTGAGCCATTTGGGCACGCCGCCCGATCCAAACGATCCCACCCAGGCGGGCCTTCTCACGCCGGAAGTTCTATTGCGCAGCCTTTCCGGTGCATCGGACAATCTTCTCGAGCGGGTTCGCATGGGCGAGCTGTCGGATGAGGAGTACAAGAACGAGCTCTCGAAAGCCGCCAACAAGCTTTTGGGCCAGATCAACATCGACAAGATTCCGCCGGCGAAGGCTTGGGAATATGGCCAGGTTTACATCACGGCCCGACGATGGGAGGATGCCCAAAAGGCGCTTGAGATTGCGGTAAAAGCGGCCAAAACCGAGGACCGGCGTGTCAACGACACCCTCCGCCTCGCTCGCGTACTGGCGGAAATGAACCAAATTCCCGCGGCCATCCAGAAGGCCAAGACTGCGTTCACCACCGGTGATACCGATGCGGCGCCGATTCTCCCCGCAACCCTTTACGAGATCGTCCCGGCGGCGGAAGACAAGGGACACGATCCCGAGCTGGCGGCCCTCCTCGAACAAGCGATCAAGTGCGAGGAACGAACGATCGTCGATCCGAAGTCAAATCCCGGCCAAGACTTTCTGCAAGCACGGCCGTTCCACGTTCGACGAGCGTGGGACAAGGTAATCCAGCTCTATCGGCGGGCCGGGAAGAACGCGGATGCCGAGGACGCGCTCAACAAGCAGCAGGCGTCTGACCGAGCCGATGTGAGAACGTAGACTTCGACGTCCCGTATCGGTAGATTCATTCGCATGTTCCGAGACGACTTCAAGAACTGCTGGGTTGGGCGATACGGCGAATCTCCGGATTTCGACTTTCCGGACCTAGCGCCGTTCCTGCGACATCGATCCATACGGAAGTTTTCAGACAAGCCGGTCGACGAAAACCTCATGAGGGGATTGATCGCAGCGGCGCAGTCCGCCGCAACCAGCAGTACTTTGCAGCTTTGGAGTGTCGTGACGGTCCAGGACCAGCGGCGGAGGGAAGCTCTCGCTAAGCTCTGCGCGGACCAAGATCACGTTCGCCACGCCCCCTGGTTTCTCTGCTTCCTTGTCGATCATTACCGGCTTCGGCGGGCCGCTCAAGCGGTTGGAGAGGAAGCGAAAGGGCTCCCTTACGCCGAGTTCTACACGATGGGCGTCATCGATGCGGCTCTCGCAGCCGAGCGGCTCGTTTGCGCGGCGGAGTCGATTGGATTGGGTATCTGCCACATCGGTGCGCTCCGCGACGATGCTTCAGGAGTCAAGGCTCTATTGGGCCTACCAGAGGGAACGTTCGGCGCCTTTGGCCTTTGCCTAGGTTGGCCGGAGGAGCCGGCGACTGCCAAGATCAAGCCGCGCTTGCCGCAGGAAGCGGTTTGGCACCGGGAGCGATACAATCTCGACGTCGAGGTTCGCGAGTACGACGGGCGGATGCGAGCTTTCTATGAATCTCAGAAAATGAAGGGAGACGTGACGTGGTCGATGCGCTCGGCCCGTCGCGTGGACGAACATCACATGACGGGACGGGAGATCTTGCTCGATTGGCTTCGGGACGAAGGATTCTTGCTGAGGTAGCCTGCTACCTATTGATTCGGTGTCCAATTCCGAAGCGCTGATCGCCCATGTCGTAGAACGGCGAAACGTACCCCGGGCCCAGGCCGCTCATCAACAGGCCCATCAGGCCGTCGCTGTAAGAAACGCCATCCTGGTTGATGTTCGGAAATCTCTTCCTAACCTCTGCCAAAACGGCCTCCTTGGTCGGGGCAAAGATTAGGTCGGCATGGACCTCCTCCTTGCCTTGCTCGAAGAATGGCGCCCAATAGTATTGTCCCGGCGGTATGTAGTCGGCCCTTAACCGCACCTCTGGCTTGAGTCCACGCCCGTATTGCACGGTGTCAAGAAGCACCTGCGGAACTTCTCGGACTTCGAGGGTGCCGAGCTCCGCGCGGCCGAGGAGATCCTCGGGAAGATTCGCGAGGAATCGGCAGATCGGCCGGACGTAGTCCCTCGGCCCCGCCATGTGCGGCCGGGAAGGGACGCCCCATTCCGGTAGGCGCCACTGGTTCGCGATTGTCTTTCCAACCTCATACGAATCGAGTTGCCGATCGGACATCATCGACATTTCGAGAACCCCACGCAACGGGAGCCAGACATTTTTCTTCCGCTCGGCCTGCCACTTCGTGAGAAGTCGCTTGGGAACCTCGTTAAGGCGCTGCCAGTGGTAAGCGGCACTGCGCCCGGTGACAAAGCCTTCGTCGAGCCGCCAGTGGTAGTGAGCTTCGTCGCATGCCTTGGACATCGCAGAATAGAGGTCGCCTTGGTACTTGGTGAGACGGATCAGCCGGCTGAACGAGTCGGCGACGATGTCTTTCTTCGTCTTTTCATGAACCGCCTGCCAAATGTCGTCGGTGGTCATGAACGGCCGCGGCGGCTGGAGGCCCTTGTGCGTGCGGTAGCTTCCCTGCATGTCCGTGATACTTCCGGAAAGGTGATCCGGCGGGTCTTCTCCCTGCTCGGCGATGGGAGTCGTCGGGATGGGATCGAGGTTCACCTGATCCCTGAAGCCCGCCGAACCTTTTAGGCTAAGGTTGTCCTGCGCGTTATTGAGCGAGGCCTCCGCGGGACTCGGTACCTCGCCCAGGCTAATGGGGCTCGCGAAACCAACATTTGAGCCGTCCGGAGCTTTCGCATGAATGATCACCTCGGCGGTCAGGCGCGCTCCACCAAGTTCGGACACCCTCAGCAGCAGAGACACGCCGGCCGTTGCTCCCTCGAGCTTTGAATAGGGGATGACTCCTGGAAACTCGAGGCTTCCGTAAGGCATGTAGAAGTCGCCGTCCTTTCTCACACCGCCCGCATGTCCGAGAATGCTCTTTACGAGCTGTGGAGACAGCGTGCCGTCGTTCCGGCCGATCTCCTTCGGAAGGTCTGGCGCGCCGAGTAGGACCTGTCGGCCCGACCGAAGGATGTCCAATTCTTCCAGCGACAGATTCAGGAATGCGGACTGAGCGTCTTCCATTTCGCTTGTATGGATCAGCTGCCCGGTCGAGGTTCGGATACCCGCTCCCGGCAGGTCGGGATTCGCGCTTCTCATTCTCTGAGAGAGTTCCTCGATTGATTTCGATACGTCGTTGTTCCGGAGCCTCTCCTCTGCGATTTGAGCGGGTGTGTCCTGCTTAAGCAGGTAGGTGTAGGCGCCATCGCGGCCAGATCGCTCCCAGATGAATCCGAAAACCCGGCTGATTTCCCGCATCACCTCGCGGGCTGGGCGGTTTGTGACGAAGATCGTCGCGTTGTCGTCGGCGACGTTTCTCCCGCAATCGATCTCGACTCCCGTCTGTCTTTTGAGCTCCTGGCAAACTTCTTCGAACGCGGCGTGCTTGAGTGTGAGGGTGACTGTCTTGAAGAGCTTCGAATCGACGATCTGGGCTTGAAGGGCGTACTCTTTTCGCACGTCGTCGCTGAGTTCGCGTAGCTGATCTCCGCTTGCGTAGTAGGCGAACAGCATGGTCTCGGGCACGACGAAGTCATCCCTCATGGCAGGCAGGTGGGCCAAGGCGATCGGCTTCCCGCCGTCGTAGGCAATGGCGACACCGCCGCGGCCGGGGTTGAGGTAGTCGGCGTCAGGCGCGAACTTGGTCGCGACCGCCGCTTTTGCCGAGTTTCCGCGGAGGCCGCCGTCACGACCGTTTCTCGCGAATGGCGTCTCAGGAACCTCAGGATTACCGGAATGGTCTGGACCGACCGTTGTGGCCGAATCTACGTGACCGGGCCGCTTGGGCTCAACCTGCGGGGAAACCTCTGGCGTACGGGGAATTGAATGTGCCGCCACCTGACTTGACACCTGTTCCCGCCGCCATACGTCGAAAGCAATCGCCAAGCAGGCAAGAACGCATAGGGCCGCCCCGCCCTGAAGCACCAAAGAGCGGGAGCGGTTTCTTATCGGGGCATCAATCGAGGGAACTTCGACCATCAAGCGATCGAGAAGGTCGACGCCGCTTACCGGAACGGGAGCGGATCGCATCTTCCCAGCGGTTGCGGCGATCGCGCGGTCAGACCGCCAATGGCGGCGGCACTCGGCGCAAACCAGCCGGTGGGCCCATCCAGTCAGGCCCGCGTCAACGAACGGCTTTCGACATTTCATGTTTTTGTGGTCCCTCTGTGGGCGTGAAGCTCTGGCCGGAATTCGGCGTGGCGGAAACGATGTCCCGCATCGCCAGGTTGCGACGAAGCCTCTCGCGTGCCGAGTGCAGTCGCGATAGCACCGTTCCAACCGGAATTGAGAGGATCTCGGCGGCATCCTTGACGCTCATCCCTTGCACCTGACAGATCAGAAACGCGATGCGGATCGGATCCGGCAGGGCGGCGATCGCTCTTTCAATGGCCATCGCCTCGACGAGAGGCTCAACGAAGCACCGGCGGCCGTCGTCCTGGTCCTCGTCCAATTCGAGGAAGTCGGGAAGGTGACGGCGTTCGGCGAACTTGCGATAGGCAATCCGATGAAGCCAAGTTCGGAACGACGCTCGGCCCTCGAATGTCGAGAGCCGCTGCCAAGCTTGGACGAACGTCTCCTGGGCGAGTTCTTCTGCCTCGTTGATATGCCCGGTCAGGTGGAGGAGAAATCGGATGACGCTTGGATAGTGGCGGGCGACGAGACGTTCCGCCGCTTCGCGATCTCCAGCGATCGCTCGCTTGACCAGTCTCCTCTCCTCTATCCGATCCAGGTGCATTTCAACGCCTTGCTCTCATAGAGGGAGCTTTGGCGTCCATTATTCACGCAATTTGATCGAAGCCAGCCTAGGCGGGCGAACAGTGGCGCCCACCTTCAGGTGGGCGAACTTTGGAGTCCACCTTCAGGTCTTGCCGCCGCCCTTGCCGGACCCTCCCGAGGTACCCGCGCCTCCGGTAGTTCCGGTCCCGCCACCCGTGGCGCCCGTCTTACTGCCCTGATTGACCGGCTTCGCCTTGTCCGCCTTGGGTATCTCGTCGGACTGGTCGACCATGTGACCCTTCGCCTTGCCGCCATGCATGTCCTCGTCACCGTCTTTCGTGGAAACGATAATCCAAGTGGTTTGCATGTCGTCGCCGATCGAGTTCACCATGTGCGTGTCGTACTGGTCCTTTGAATCGCCGAGCTTCAGCGTCTCGTTCTCGCCGTCGTAATAAGCCGTGTTAGTCCAGACCTGTCGCCATCGACCGTCGGAAAACTCCTGGCGAGCCTGCGGCTTTCCGGAGATCTCGGCGTGCCGCTCGCCTTCCTTGTACCAATACACGATCTTCTCGGCAGAGCAGGTTGTGGGAAAGTCCCTCGTGTTGCTGCCCGACCGGATCTCATCGTCCAGGCGTTTCTGCTCCGCCGTTTGTCCGCCTTGGGGCGGCGCCGCCGGCCGCGTGCGTGCGATCTCTTCGGGAACAATCGGGCGGTAAGGAGGAATCACGTCTTCCTTCGAGACGACCGTCTGCTTGTCTTTCGCCTTTAGGAGCATCTGGACGTTGCCGGTCAGGGTCGCCTTCTTGATCTTTCGCTCGATCACGGCTTTGTCGCAAACCATGTCCGTCTTCACGGAGAAGTACTTGACGTGGCCGGTTGCCACGACGATATCGGTCTTGCGGTCGTGGTCGACATGGTCTGCGAGAACCCAAATGTCTCCGTCGAAGGCGGTTGCATTATCGTACGACTCGATGTCGCCATGCCTGTCGTAGGGGCCACCCTCTATTTGCCATACCCTCGGCTTGCTCTGATCGCCCTGGTTCGCGTCCCCGGACAGATTTCCTTGCCATGCAATGTGGCCGGCAGTGGTGACGCCCTTGTTGATGTCGTACTGGACGGCTCTGGCTTTGACGAGGCCGCCATACAGCTTGCCGTCGACCTGGCCGGGAATATGGATCAGGCCGGTATCCGACTTAAAGGCGAACGGAGGCACATTCAGATCGACGTTCTTGTCCTTCACGTGTCCGCCGAATGGCGCCTCGAGCTGGTGGCCGGGGACGTTCCATTCGGCCCTCGGCGCATCGAAGCTCATCGCCCCTTGTTGTCCGAAGAACGTGCCATCGTGGACCCCGAACAGGTCGTAGCGCTGCTTGTCCTGAGGGACGTCCATCCGGTCGATTTGCGCCTGGGTTGTCAGCTTCTCCTTGTCGTAGCCCTTGATGTTCACCCCTTCCATTCGAAGGCCGAGGTTGGGGTCGATCTCCTTGCTCACCTTTTTGAGGGTCCGAAAGGGATCCAAGCGCACGATCGTCTGGACGAGAGCGCCGCCTCCCAGCACCACGGCAAGCGCGGCTAGAATGAGCGAGCCACGCTTGACGGCGACGAGCTTAGTGGAGCGTGACATCGGGGATATGGATGACTTGGTTCGGCTGGGTCAAGTTTGCATTTTGATCGGGAGCGGTCAGTGCTCCCTTCTGATATGAGATCGTGTAGGATCCGGGAACGATCCAGAAGAGGTACTTGCCATCCGATGCTACGTTCACGATTCGCACTGGCGATCCACCCTGTTTCAGCGTCACGATCGTTCCGGATACTCCGCTTGAGACAATAACCTTTCCATAAATGTTATACGGCTGGCCGGGGGGATTCGGGTCGGTCAAGGAGGTGATATGAATGTCGCCGACGTTCGTAATGCCGCCGCTATCGGTGAACGGCGACGCGGTGAAGTTCGTGACGACGAACCCGGCCTTGCGTATCGTTCCGACAATGCCCCAGAACACCGATTGGTCGCTGCTGGAGTAGGCGACCTTAGGCAACTGGAAGATGCCGCTCGCATCGGTCGTGCCTATTCTGCCGGCGAAGGAAACGCTCGCGCCGGGCACCGGAGAGTTATCGGTCGCGCTGAGGATGCGACCCTTTAGGGTCGTTTCTTGAGGCCCAAACCAAAGGTCGCCGACCGCAGTCGTGCCCGTCACCGGCGCCACGGTGTAGGTTTTCACACCGAAAATGATCGTGTCGACGGTGACCTGGGTCGAGCCGGAGGGCCCAATCGCCGAAAAGGAGCCGTCGACAGAGTTCGTCGGGACCGACGCGCCGCCCCCGAGCGAGACGTTCGCGGACGGGTTCGGCGGCGCCCCGGTTTGGACGTTGAGAACTCGCCCGATCGCGGTCGCCGTACCCCCTCCCCCACCACCGCCGCACCCTGCGACTGCCAGCACGAGGCCGGCCGACGCGATCACTAGCTTGGGGCTCGACGACCTCAGGCTCGAAATGCGACGAAGCGTTAGAGTCCAAAGTCTGGGAATCGTAAGCCTGCTCATCTTCCCATCCCTCCGTTGACCCGAATCTTGAGGGTCATCGTCGTCGATGTGGCCGTGAAAGGCACTTGGTCGCCCACCGCGAAGTAACCGATGATCGGGCCGGACGCCCGATAGACTCCGAAAACTCCCGGTGAGTTTCGAACCTTTTCAAATCCCAGCGTGTACGTTTTGCCCGGCTTTAGGCCGGTGAATTGAAGCGTGAAGACTTCGGGGAGCCCGAGCCTCCGGACGTCTCGGTACATCCATCCGATGTCGGTTGCGGCAACCTGTCTACCGCCGGTGAGCCCCGGCGGGAGCTCGGCATCCTCCCTGGGATCGAAGCCGGCCGTCGCAGTTGAGCTTTGGCCGATTTGGGCGCCGACCTTGAATCTGCCATCGATCAGGTTCACTCCCATGAGCCAGCCATTGGGGGTCGTAGCCCTCGGGGCGGCCGCCACTTGGGCGCGGCCTGGAGGCCCGGCGCCGGCCTGCTGCTCAAAAACGAGGGTCACGCCTTCGGGCGACAGTACGCGAACGAAATATGCCTTGCCAGCCTCGAATTGGGTCGCCGGCGTCATACTTCCGGTCTCGGGTGCGCCTGATGCGGCGTCGTTTGTTCCGGGTTGAAACTCGAAGAAGACCGTTCCGATATCGCTTCCCTCGGCATCGGTGAAGAAGCGAGGAAAGTCGGCGGCATGGACGCTGAGCATATGATCGACCTCGGTCGTCTCCGCGATCGGATTGGCGATCAGGTTCCATCCGGGCCTGAGCGATACGGTGCCGGCGATGTTGGCATAGATCCGACCGCTAATCGTCAGCGGCGTTACCGCCGAATTGGCCCGCATGAAATAGCCGAGACCGATCTTGAAGGGCTCGGCATCGGGAAAGAGCGAGTAGGTTCCGGTCGAGGGATCGTAACGGGCGATCAAAGTGGTCGCTCCGACGAGATCGGGGTTGTAACTGATCCACGGATCGACGGGAAATCCCATCGTCGAGATGCCCTTCGGCAGTCCGTTTTGATTCGTAAATCCGACGTCGGTAGCCGCCCGGAGGTCGAGGGCCAGTGAACCGGGGCCCTTGTCGATAGTGCGGCTATAGACGACGTTGTCGCCGACCGTGTTGTGGCGGACGACGTTGACGGTCACGGTCGTGTTTCCCAAGTAGGCGGCAGTTCCAATGAGGGTTCCGAAAGCCCCCTGATCGGTCACGGGAACATCCGGTATCGAGGCCCCCCCAACGGTGACCTGGAGGCGCAGCGAATCGCCGCTTTGTAGGAAGACGCCGGTCACGGTGCCGTAGAAGTCGTTCGGAGTCGTGTTCGTCCCTGTGGCAATCGAGCCGGCGGGTAAGTACACGCGGCCAAGCTGGTCGGCAACCGGGATATCGATCGTGGCCCGGTATGGGACGCCACTGTTGACGTCGGGCAGGTTCGGGGCAATGGAGCCGAAGGCGCCCGTGATCGTCATGGTCTCGTCCTGAGCCGTCGTAAAGAGCCGGGTCAGGCTGATATCGCCTTCCCAGAATATGGGATAGGAGGTCGCTCCGCTCAGAACCTCGTCTCCGCCTGTAAGTGTCTGAAAGTAGTTGGCCTGAATCAGAAAGGGCCCGAAGTCGGTGGCGAGCAGATTGTTCGTGATCGGAACCGGCTGAACCAGAACTTTGCGGCCGCTCGTCGTCTTCGTTTCGAGGATGAATTGACGTTGGAACCATTGAGCGAAGGTCACTCCCTCGATCGTCGGACTGGAGGGTGCGATCGAGTTGAGGGTGTTCTGGGCCAGGGTGATGAGCGAAGGAACGTTAGATGCAATACCCGGGTTCGCATAGAATCCTGCGTTGAAGTTGGAGATGAAACCGGCATGCTCGACCGCCATCTTCTGCCAGGCTGCTCCCGCCATGCGGTAGCGGAGGAGCCAAAGCCCGCCAACGCCGTTAACGGGCTGGGTAGCCAGGTTTGCGGCCACGAAAGAAGCCCCGCCGAGCGCCCGCTGGTTGTACCAGTCGTACCAGGGACCGACATCGTAGCTGTTTTCCAGAACGCTCGCGATCGCCGACTGATCGAAGCCTGGCAATGCGGAAGGCGTTCGCGCGACTTGCATCGTCGCGGCCCGTACGAGGCCCTCGTTAAAGGAGTCGAAGCCATATTGATCCGGCCCTAAGTAGGCAAGCAGGAGAACGTGGATGAAATTGACGGCGATGCTGGCGTCATCCCCATACTCGGGAAAGTGGATCTCCGGAGGGCTGGTGTTCGGAATATAGAATCCGCCGGAAAAGAATCCACGGTCGGAGATATCCGCATTGTAGTCCTTGACGGCGACATTGCCCGACACGGCGGGAAGGCCGAACGCCGAGTTGAGCGTCGATTGAACGTCGGCGAAGATGGTCTGGAGCTTTGCCTGGTAGGCGGCAGGGAACGCTCTCGAGCCGCTCGAATCGAAAACGAGGGTCAGGCCGCCGCCCAAAGTGCCTCTAGCGACAAATGGTCCGTGACGCACTTCATCCGGCGATTCGGCTCCGCCGGAACCCGTGCCGGGAGCAGGCAAGAGAGCGCCATTCCGCGCAAGCCAAATCGTGGTGGGAAAGCTAAGCGGAAATTGCGGATGGTAGTGACCGGCTCTGGCCAGCTCGGTCCTCGCACGGAGGGTAGCCAAATCTAGCTTGCGGGCGAATTGCCTGGCCGCCTGATCCGCTCGAGCCGATATCTCTTCGGCGGTATTGGCTGAGGCGACATCGACCGTTACCTGTTGACACGCACCCAGAAATGGCAAGAGGCAAAGGGCAGCCGCAAAGAGAGATCTCCTTATCAAAAACGCATACTCCAATTTCGTTCCTACGCCTAGCGTATCCGCTTCGCGCATGAACTTGACGTGTCGCGGCCTCCCTGGAGTGCGGTACGCCCGCAGCTAGGGAGCGACGAATGAACCGATCGGGCTGAGGGTCTTGCTCGTTCCGCTATTTGCCAGGCCGAGGACGACGAAGTAGTACGTGTGGCCGGTGGTCAGCGAGGGTCCGCCGTAGGCGAGTTGGTTGCCGGAGGTCGTGGCGTTCCATATCGAACTGATTCCCACCGATGGGTATCTGTCAAAGACAAAAACTTCGTAGGAAGTGGCCCCGGAGACCAACTGCCAATTGAAGGCGAGCGGCCCGAACGAGACCGGGTTGATGTTCATATCCGGCAGCGTGGTCACAACGACGAGGTTGCTGAAGTTGCTTTCGCTATTCGAGGTATGGCTGAGAATGTTCGTGTTGAGAGCAGTCATCGCGTACGTGTAGGTCTGGTTCTCCTGGAAGTTTGGATCTAGGTCTTCGTAGAGGGTTGCCTGAGGGTCGCGATAGAAGTCGGTGTTCACCAGGCTTGAAGTTCCTACATTCCCGGAGCCGCGATAGATGTTGAAGCCGATCAACGACGGATCGCTCATCGCCGTCCAGTCAAGGTCGATCTCCACGAAGTTGCCGGTCGACGTGTCCCGCGACTTTCTCCAAAGCCTTCGCCGCGGATCGATCATCTGTTTCACTGCTTCAAGACCGGCCCTTTGGCTCGCCGCCCGAGTGGTTGCTTCGAATGGGGTTGTCCAAGCGATCCCTTCGACGCTCGCAGGTGGCGACAGAAGCGGGTCGGTCGGATTCTTGAGCGTCATCAACAGGCTTCCCGTCTGGCCGACGGGTACGTTCTCTGTCTCGGTATCGGAGTTAAATCCGACCGCACTGGCGACCACACTATAGTTCTGTCCTCCAAGCAGGTGGTCGATGCGAAAGTTGCCGTTCGAATCGGTCAGGGCCATCGTGCTGCTGAACACGGTGATCGCGCCTCCGCTGGTGGCTGCCGCCACGAAGACATGGGCGCCTTCCACCAGGTTTCCAAGGCGATCCTGAACGGTCCCGATCAAGGAAGCTTGCTGGCTCGCCGCCGCGACCGTGATGTTCGTGCTCTTCGAGGTCTCTCCGTCGAAGATCTGCACCGTGTTCTGGCCGGAATAATTGACTCCGTCCTGGCTCGCAGTGGCCCGGATGATCCTGACGTCTCCGGAAGCCGCGGCCAGGCGATACGACCCGGCGGAGTTCGAGAAGGTGTCGGGCCCGCCATCGACGAACACATGGGCGTTACGGACTGGGTTTCCGCTGACGTCCTCGACAAAGCCGGTGATGTCGCCAATCGGGCTGCTCCCGCCTCCCCCGCAGCCTGCCATCAGCAAGCCCATGAGCGCTAAGAATGGTAAAGGTCGCTTCACGGTGGTGTTACGGCCATTGTAGGGGCAAGTTACGGTATGGGCCACTATTTCATTCTGGCTTCATCTCGGCTTGGAGTTTCTTAAGGGCCTCGATTTCCCGAATATGCGCCGGGTCGCAATCACCCGGCACGGCATGGGTCTACCCCGGTTCGATAGTCGGCGCCTTCGTCTCATCCCGGTAGGCATTGGCCGCCAGCGGCTCAGGCTGAGTGGCCGTGGTCTCCAGCAGAACATGCCGTCCTGACTTGCTCGAATCTTCGAACGCATGCATGGCATCGAGGACGTGGTTGGCAAGCTCGCCGCTTGCCCGATGACGCCGGTCCTCGGCAATGGCGTAGGCGATGTCGAGAACGCCGAGGCCGCGACTGTTCTCGGCGAATCCATGGGTCAGAGTCCGCGCCTCCCATTCTCGGTCGTCTTTGCCTCGAACGAGGATCTCGCCATCGAACCCGTTCGGATCCGGCACGATCATGGAGCCCTCGGTCCCGTAGACGCTGATGCAGGGAAGTTTCGCGTGCCAGACGTCGAAGCTCGTCGTGATCTCCCCGATGGCGCCGCTTGCGAAGTCCATGATCCCCGCGATGTGCGTGGGCGTTTCGACTTCGATCACCTTCCCGCGCTTGGCCTCGCTGCGGATCGTTCTCTGGGGGAACGTGATGCGTGTCGACCCGCTGATGCGGCGGATCGGGCCCATGAGGCTGATGAGCGCGGTCAGGTAGTAGGGTCCCATGTCGAACATCGGCCCGCCGCCTTCTTCGTAATAGAACTCCGGAGACGGGTGCCAACCCTCGTGGCCGTGGCACAGCATGAACGCATGGGCGGCCACCGGTTCGCCGATCTCGCCGTTGTCGATCAGAGCCCGGCAGGTCTGGAGGCCGGCGCCAAGAAAGGTGTCTGGCGCAGAGCCAACACGCAAGCCGCTTTGGTTCGCCCTCTTCAGGAGCTCGGCGCCATCCTCGCGGGAGATCGCGAGCGGCTTTTCGTTGTACACGTGCTTGCCGGCGGCGATCGCCTGGAAGCCAACCTCGGCATGCGCCTTCGGCACCGTTAGGTTCAGCACGAGGTCGACGTCGTCTCGGCCGAGCAACTCTTGGACCGGCATCCCGAAGACGCCGAACTCGGCGCCTACCCGCTTCGCCCGGTCGACGTCTAGGTCGGCACAGGCCACGACTTCCGTGCTCCGGTACGAATTCAGGTTCTTGAAGTAGATGCCGCTGATGTTTCCGCAGCCGACGATGCCGATACGCAGGGGGTTCATCGGTTTCTAGCTTACTTGGATGTTTAATCGGCCGATTCCACGGGCGGCGGATCAATCGGCTTGCCCGTGGCTTCCCGTCTAGTGCGGCTCTTCTGCCTTCCCGCCGGATGAAACGACCATCTCGATCCCGGCGTCCGTGACGACTCCGCATCGGCCGCCGTCCGGTGCGTCGGCAAGGTCGGCGACCGATCCGTCGAAGCGCAGAAGCGGATGATAGAAGTTGGCGGCTTCGATCGCGTCGGCCGTGATGTAGTGGCCGATCAGGGCACGGCGGAAACGGGTTTCAGACGTATTGGGCCCGCTGCCGTGGATCAGGTTGCCGTGGAAGAAAAGGACGTCGCCCGCCCTCATGATCGCGGGAATCGGGGTGTAGCCTTCCGGTACCGGAACCATCGAGCCTGAGAAGCTTTTCGTGACATCGGCTGGGACGTGGCAAAGAAGAGGGAGATCCTGCGATCGGGGGACGATCTCCATGCAGCCGTTCTCCTCATCGCAATCGTCGACCGCCAGCCAGGCGGCGACACAGGTTCCCGGTCTCGCGCGCAAATACAGCTGGTCTTGATGAAGAGCCTGTCCGCGAGCAGTCGGCGGTTTGAAATAGAACATCGTCTGCGCGGCCAGCGGCTCCTCCCCGAGGAAGCCGGTCATGATGTCGCCGAGCCGCCGGTCGAGCATGAAATCGAGGCTGAGCCTGTCCTTGCGGTGGGGATGAATGATGCGCGGGAATTTGGCGAGGGGATCTTCGCCCGTGGGGTCGACATTGTCGAAGTCCTCCTTCCTGTCGGAGGCATTCCACTCCATGAAGTGGTCGCGGATGCGTTCGACTTCAACTGGTGAGAACAGCCCCTGGACGAGGATGTAGCCTTCGCGATCCCACTGCGCTTTCCAGTCCATTCCAAGTAGAGGATAGACGATTCCCCTCGCGCTTCCCTTCAGGTTCGGGGCAGGCCAACGGCAGCGGGAGCAAGGCGCCCGACCAGCTGCGCTGCGTCCGGGAGATCTCGGATCTTGGCGACGCCGGTTCCCGCATAAAGGCACATGCGGTCGATCGCTCCGGACATTCCGGTACGAGGAGCAGTTTCCTCGTAGGTGTAAATGATCCGGCCTTCCCCAGTGACGCCGATGTTCAACTCGTCGTCTGGCCGCCGGCCCGGTGGGGGACATCCCGCCGCCTCCCAATCGTCCAAAGTCGAGTTCCGCAACACGCGGTGTTGGGCATGGGGCCAGTCGCCGACAAAGCAGAGCGTCATCGCGGTCTCGCTCGCTTCGATCAGTTGCTGCTTATAGATGGGATGGGCCCGGCTTTCCTTCGTCGCCACAAACCGGGTGCCCAACATCGCCGCATTAGCTCCCGTTTTCAGAATGCGGCCTACGTCGCCGGCATCGGCCAAGCCACCCGCGGCAACGACAGGGGTGTCGCCGGCGGCCTCGAGAACCTCGGGAAGCAGTTGATCGAGCGGGGTCGAGGATTGGACCCGTCCTCCGGCCTCAACGCCCTGGCAAACCAGGAAGTCTGCGCCAAGATCCCTCGCTTTCTTCGCTCCGCTTGCCGTTCCTACCTGCACGCCGATCAGAGCCCCGAACGACCGCACAAGTTCGACGTAAGCATCGGGCATCCCCCAGGAGAAGGTAATCGCCGGCGCCCCCTCCTCAAGCACCGCTTGGAGCGCTTTAGGCTCAAAATACAGGACGAAGTTGACGTGAAACAACGGCTTGGAGGTGGCCGATCCAGAATCTTCCGACCGAAGCCGCTCGTGCACATCCCGAACGAAACCCCGGGCGACCTCCGGATCGGTCCACGTCAGGCCCATCGATCCCATGCCTCCAGCCGCTGTGACTGCCGCGCAAAGCTCCGGCCCGGCGATCGAGCCGGTCGGGGCTTGGAGAATGGGGAGGGGAGAGAATCTCCACATTCTCAAAGCTTACACGCTGGAATCTGGGATCGGAAGGGCTTCGGCTAGCGAGCCGAGCCCGGTGGGGCGCGGCGAGAATCGAAATCGGAATGGGGCGGCTGAGCGGTCTCGAACCGCCGACCTCCTGAGCCACAGTCAGGCGCTCTAACCCCTGAGCTACAACCGCCGAGCGAGGTTCATTGTGGTTCACAAAGACGAGCCAAGTCAAGCCATTCCCTGAGCCGCGCGTCCCCCGGGAACCGCTCGGCGAGGGCTCGAAGGGCGTCAATTTCGATTACGCGCCAAGGATATGGGGGCCCGACCGGCGACTTGGCGGCCGCGGCGACTTGGTCGGCGGCGTCAAGATCGAGGCCCGATGCCTGGAGGTGCGAGTACGCGAGCTGGTACCGCAGCATCGGCAGATCGACATGGCGCAGGGCCTCGTCGATCCAGCGGCTCGCTTCCTGATAAAGCCTCGCCTCGACCAGGAGCGCCGCAACCTCGATGAAGGACTCGGGAAACTCGTCCATCGGCTTCAAAACCGCGCTCGGTCCTTTCTCCACGGTCTGCGGCCGGGCAAGAAAACTCTCGGCTCGCAGAGCGGGCTCCAACGGCGCCAGATAGTGGGCGTTGAGCAGCTCGGGCGACTCATCACGCTCCGCCTCGCGCATACGCGTGGCGATCGCCTTCATCCACCAGGTCAAGTGATCCTCGCCGTTGTAGAGGAGCGACTGCTCGAAGCGGCGGTCGGCCTCGAGCAGATCTCCATTGGCAAGCGCTACCTGGCCGAGCATCGCATTGGCGATGTGGCGAGTTGAAATGTCGAATGTCGCGCTATCGTCGTCGAGATGCTTCGGAATACGGCTTGGGGCGCGTTGCCGGTGATCCGCCATTTCCTTGACGGGTCGCCAGTCGCCTTCCCAACGGAGAGCCTCCCGAGTCGAGTCCATGAGGGCGACGCCCGCGACCGGCTCGGGCAGGCCCATCGCGAGAATCTGAGCAGGTTGGATTTCGACCGCCGCTTCCAAGGTTTTGCCCGACCGGGTGAGCAAGACGAGCTTATGCCGGACCAGCGATGCTATACCTTGAATCTGGACCCGGTCTTCCCCGACACAGAGAGCGGCGTCGCGCGAGACCGCGCTCAATCCACCGAGACCGGAAAACGGCACGATGGAGACGGCCCAGGTGTCGAGCTGTCTGGGAGCGATCAGCTTCGGCTCCGAGAAACGCGATATCCACAGGCCGCCGTCGACGATGGCGCCGTCCCATGAACCGGCCTCGGGAAATAGCGCGATCCCTCGGCTACCATCGAACGAACAGAAAACCCCGCTATCGAAGCGATTGTCTCCAAGCGCCGGGGTGAGAAGACCCGCGTTGTAAGGCAATTCGCCGAGCGTCCGGTTAAAGATCCGGGCCTCGATTCGAATCTCGGCTCGGTCGTCTGGCATCGACACCCGCAGATGCCAGCTGAGACCCGTCCCGGTGACGGCTTCGGACAGCCATAGGCCCGCAGGGCCGTCCTCAGATTCGTCGGCTCCAAACTGGACGGCTCCGAGGCTGGTGAGGCGCCGCTCGCCGTCCAAATGCAGCTCGATTCCTGCTCTCAGCTCAGCGCCACGGCGGCCGGCAGCGATTGGCCGAAGCGGTTCTGGATGCTGAGGACCGAGGGATGAAGATGAAGAATCGGGGCTCGAGGACAGAAGCTCGACGCCAGTTCGCTTATCGAAGAGAGAAAGCAGGCGGCCGCCCAGGGCTGGCACAAATGTGGCGCGCAAATAAGCGTTCTCCAGGACGGCCGCTCGAAACGTCCGTTTCTGCGAAGCGCCGCTCGGAACGAGTCTCGGATAGGGATACGAACTCGAGTCGGGCTCGACGGCTTCAAGCAAACCGATTTCTAGTTCGAGAGACTCCTCGGAGATCGTTGTCGGCATGGGGTAGGGGACATGTTTGAACGGCGCGTCCAAGGGTCGGACGGAAGGCAAGGCCACGTCTAAACAACGCGCCACCTGACTTGGGGCGGAGGTTACCTCTGCGCTACAATGCTCTCTATGGCTCGCGCCGCTTGGCTGTTTGTGAAATGGCTTGTTATCCCGATCGCCTTGGCCTGCGCTGGGTACTACGTCGTGGGCCCGCGGGTGAGTCAGTACATGCCCGAAGCCATCCAGCCCCAGCGCTCCGCTCCGGTGGCGTCCCAGCCGGCATCTAGGGCGCACGAGGATACCGCCGCCTATCCGACGCCCGACGTCAGCGTCTCCCAGCGAACGGGCGACGACACCCCTCCTGTGCCGAAGCGTCATCACAAGCGCAAGGCAAAACCGGCCGACCAGGTACCGGCTCCCGACCAGGGTCCGCCGCCCGATCAGGGTGGAAGCGGAGGTGCCGCGACGACCGGAGGCAACGACGCTGGCGGCAGCGGCGGCGGTGGTGGAACCGGCGGAACGGACGGGCTCTAAGGAGTCAGGGTACTTGAGTGTTACGGTATTGAGGTGTTAGATTCAGCGCCCAGCCAGGGTGATCCGAACGTTCTAGATCGTGAGTATCACGTCAGGAAGACGGCAGGCCGTGCTGCCGTTGGCGGGAAACCGCGAGTCCACCCCTGCCGAGCCTCCCCAATGGCACTCTAACTCGCTAACGCCCCAACGCCCTAGTCCCCGATTTCCTGAAGCTCGTCCAGCCGAACGACGATCACCGTTGTGTTGTCGCTGCCTCCTCCGAGTAGCGCTTCTCCAACAAGCTTCCAGGCGATCTCGGCGGGTGACTCCTCGGCCATGATCTGAGCGATCCTTTCGTCCACGACGTGATTGAGCACGCCATCTGAGCACAGCATGAAGAGATCGCCTGGCTTCAGATCGTGGATTTCAACGTCCGGAATCACCTCGCCCTCGGTTCCGACGGCTCGCGTAAGCACGTGCTTATAGGGATGGTTCTCGGCCTCCTCGGGGGTCAAGACTCCGGCACGGATCTGCTCGTCGACCCAAGTGTGATCATGGGTCATCATCAACAGCTCGCCCTGGCGGAGCCGGTAGATGCGCGAATCCCCTACCTGCACCGTGTAGGCCCGATCTTGGAGCAGGATCAGGCCGCTCAGCGTCGTTCCCATTCCGCGGCGCGCCGGGATCGCCTGGCCGACCTGGCACACGAACCGGTTAGCTGCGGCTACTCCGGCCAGCATCGCCACGCTGGGATCGGCGGCGGGGTGGTGGAGATAGACGTCGATAAAGGTTTTCGCCGTTAGCTCGCTGGCGATCTGGCCGGCCGCGTGCCCGCCCATTCCATCGCATACGAGGAAGATTTGGCCGCGGCTCGCGAGGGTCGCCCGATCCTCCGGCATGTAGTACTCAAACTTGTCTTCGTTATTCTCGCGAACCCGGCCGAGGTCGGTCTTGCAGGCAACGGTGACCCTGGGCCAGAACCGCAGCTCCGTTGGTGGGGCGATCTGGTCGGTCGAGTATTCGGCGGTGATTTCGTCCATGGCCGTTTTACTTGATCTGTTCTGGGTCGATCTCGATTCGAAATTCCATGCTCCCCAGCCGGATCACATCCTCAGTCGTAATGGCGGTCCGCATGTTCGGCGAGAGCTTTGCATCGTTCAGCATCGTTCCGTTCGTGCTGCCGATGTCGGTGACGAAGAGACCGTCGTCTGAAATCTCAACGATGCCGTGCTTGCCGCTCACATAGGGATCGGCGATCTGAATATCGTTGTCGGCCTTGCGCCCAAAGGTGTTGGAGCCCTTTTTGAGCGGAAACTCCTTGCCTTCGCCGATGAGTTTGGCGGGTGGGACCTCGACCCTCGGCGCGGCGGCAATCGCCGCCGTCTTATTCGAACTGACGATCTGAGTAGTGTTGCCGCCCTTCGTTCCCGGCATCGCGAGCTTCAGCTCGATGCCGCCGAACGACACGGTTTCGCCCCCGTTGAGCGTGACCTTGTCCCCAGGTTCGACCTTGGCCCCGTCAACCTTGGTGCCGTTCGTCGAACCAAGGTCCTCGAGGATTAGCGATCCGTTGTCGCTCGTGATCTGGGCATGGCGCCGGCTAATCTTGCCATCGACGAGCATGATGTCGCCTTCACGCCCAACCGTGTTCACGCCGGGCCGGATCGGATGCTCTCGGCCGCTCTGTTCGACGAGTTGGGGAAGTTGGACGGCGGGGGCGCCGAAAGCATCGTCCGGGAGCGCGCGGTCAAAGATGAGACCGCAGTCTACGCAAAACATCATGCCCGCCGGGTTGAAGGTCTTGCAGATCGGGCACTGAACCGGCTTGATCGTGATCGTGGCATTCAGGGTCGGAGCCGTGCCGAGCATCGTCTTGTTGGGATCGAGCGTTGGCGTGGTCCCAAGTTGAGTCCGGTTCGGATCGGCGGTGAGCATGCTGGTCTTTTGAGGGTCCATTGAGCGTTCGGAGGGTTGGAGCGTTAGGGCGTTAGGAGTGATGGAGTGCTGAAGGTCTTATCGTCGGCGGCCTGAATCCTGAGACCGGTATCTTGAACCGTCCTCTCTAGAAGACGTTACTTGATGTCGCTGTGGTTTGACCATAAGGGCGACCGGCAATCGAGCATTCGGCGAATGAAGCGCGGCAAACTACCCATTGATGTCGATGCTCCTCGTTGCCTCCGCTGTTCTTCATGCGTTGTCGACCCAGGTCGATCTGCGCGATAGCTACGACGTCGACACCTACCGGCTCGACCTGGTGGTCGATCCAACCAGCCAGACATTGCGCGGAACCGGGGTCACCGTTGCGAAGGCGACGAAGGATCTCGACACGTTCGAGATCGACCTCATGGCCGGGCGCCCGGTCTCAAAGGTGAGCTGGGTGAACGATCCCGTCTCACCTACGGGTTCCCTGACAGGCCCCGTGCTGAGGTTCCAGAGAAACGGCGATCACCTTTTCATACGGCTCCCCCGCAAGGTGCGCGCAGGCGAGCAGTTGAGGGTTGCCGTCGCCTACAGCTACAAACCATCGGGCCGCGAATCTGGGATCTTCTTTCACAAAACCCCGGATGGTAAGCCGTGGGTCCAGACCGAATGCCAGGGTCTCGGAGCCCACTCCTGGTGGCCGTGCAAGAACGACAACGAGCATCCCGAGGACAAGTTCGCCCACTTCTTCATGAACGTGACGGTCCCAGCCGGCCTGACCGCGGTCAGCAACGGAAATCTGTCGGGAAAGGAATCCGTGGGAGTCCGCGAGGCACGCGAACTATCTCTCAAGGGAGGGACGGCCGCGTGGACGAGATTTCATTGGCGTCACGATTACCCGTGCGAAAACTATGCGATTTGTCTCGACGTCGCGCCGTATGTCGAGCTAAAAGACTCGTTCGCGGCTCCCGGGCTCGCGAAACCGGTAAAGGCGTCTTATTTCGTTCTACCAAAAGACGTCGAGAAGGCGAAGTTACAGTTCCAGGACGCGCCTCGAATGCTTCAAATCTACAGCGAGACGTTCGGTCCGTGGCCCTATGTGGGTGAGAAGTTCTCGCTTGTCGAGACCGACTTCTGGGGGGAAGAACATTCCACCGCTGTCTCTTACGGGAATACGTTTCCGAAGTGGGCGCACCTTCACGACCAACCCGACCAATACGACAAGTTCAACCACCTCTTCGACTACATCCTGATCCACGAGTGCGCTCACGAGTGGTGGGGGAACGCCGTGTCGGCCAAGGACTGGGGTCACCTTTGGCTGCATGAAGGCTTCGCCACTTATGCGGAGGCTGTCTACTTGGAAAAAGCCCAGGGGCGGAATGCGGCCGACGATTGGCTCGCCGAAATGAAGACCAAGATTACTCCTAACTTTTGCGAATACCGAGGCAAGGGTGTGCTGCCGAGCCAGGCTTTCAGCAACGACGTGTATTACAAAGGAGCGTGGATTCTCAACACGCTACGAACCTATGTCAACGACGATGAGGCGTGGTGGAAAACTTTAAAGGAGTTCAATCTGCGTTTCCGATACAAATGCGCAACGACGGATGACTTTCAGAAGGTTCTGGAGGAAATCACCCGCCGGTCGTGGCAGCAGTTCGTTATCGAGTGGTTCTACAGCCCGGGATCACCGGTCCTCAAGGGCTCCGTTTCGTTGAGCGGAACCTCGATCGCGATCGAGGTGGACAATCCCGGGCAGCCGGGAAGTTATTTCCATGTGCCGCTCGATCTGGAGTGGACCGAGAACGGCACACTTCAGAAGAAACGGATCACTTTGGATCCGGGACCAAACAAGCTGACGATCCCGGTCGGAGCGAACGCAACCGGCATCCACGTGGTGAATCTGAAGCGGATGCTCGGCGACTTTCAGATCTCGGTCGACGGCTGACGATGGTGTGACGCTTCGCTTGCTCCCTGCTCACAACCGCAAGGCAACTTACCCCTTCGATGCCTTGTCCTCAAACTTCTCGAGCCGGTCGAGGATCGCGTTGATCGCGTCATCCTGCGCCTTCAGGTGGGTTTGGATCTGTCGGGCTTCGTGGAACGTGGCCTCCGCATCCTTATAGGTCATTTCCGCGCGCTTGTCGGAGGCCTTGCCCAGGATGTTTTGGCCCACCATGATGACAGACAGCATGACCAGTTGAATAAAAGTCTGGCTAATCCATTGGATTGTATTAAAGACGCTCGTAAGTGCACTTGGAAGGGCAACAAGAGCGAGGACGGCGAACGCATAGGCGCACCACATCGAGCCGACTCCGATGGTTAGGGCCAAGGCGATTTTGCCGTTGAAGCCGACATGTTCCTCCTTCACCTTCGACGGCCGGCTCTTCTTGTGCTCCTCGATGTGAGGGTGCTCTTCATGCTTGAAGTTCATTCTCATGTTCCGTAAAACCTCCCGGCGCCGCTCGAGTCGAACTTCCGCCGCTAATCAAGGAGACGGGAGATTCGCTCAATAAGGGGCTGAGGGGCTTTTGTCATCCCGAGGAACGAGGGATCTCCGCACTTACTGGGGCTGATGGGCTGAAAACCCTGCTCCAGGATCCGGATCAAAACCACATCTCAGATAGTGCCAGGTACCCGGTCTGGTTTCTGGCTCGCATTTCCAGCGGCTTCCGATCAACCCCGCATTTCATCGCGTCCAGAACGGCCCCGGCCAGACGGAATGCCAACTCTCGGGCAAGAAATAGACAAGCCCTAAGAAAATGGCGCGGGCGGCCCGATGAAATTACTTGGGAAAACCGCGTGGCTCTGCGAGATCAGATCGTGGCGCATATCCCAACAAGAAGGAAGTTAAATGGGACTCTTCTCGAAAAAGACTACGGTCGGGCTCGACTTCGGCCACCACACGATGAAAGCCATGCAGCTCGAAAGATCGGCTGAGGGCTGGAAGGTGACGAAGGTCGCCACGACGCCGACGCCGCGCGATGCGATCAAAGACGGGGTCATCGTGGACCCCTCGCTCATGAGCCTCGTGTTGAAGCAGCTGTTCAGGGAACACCACATCAGCGCGACCACAGCTCACATTGCTGTTGCCGGGGGATCCGTTGTCGTGCGGCCTGTCCGGATACCACTGATGGCCGAGGCGACGCTTCGGAAGTCGATGAAGCTCGAAGCGGGCCGCTACGTGCCGTCGAGCTCCGACGACAGTTTCGTCGAGTTCGAGATTCTGGGAGAGGCGGAGGATGGTCAGATGGATGTCCTCGTTGTCGCCGCCCCGAGAGATATCGTCGAGACCCGGCTCGAAGTTTGTGAATCTGCCGGCCTCGAAGTCGAATCGGTTGATATCGAAGCCTTCGCGATCTACAGATCGATCGTCGAGGCGGACCCGAGCCGCGACTGGTCTGACAAGACGGTCGCCGTCATCGACATCGGAGCGTCGTCGACCAACGTTAGTGTGGTCCACAACGGACTCTTCGCGATGTCGAGAACGATCCCGAACGGTGGCCAGGTTCTTACCGATGCGCTCAAGAATTACTTCAAGCTCAGCGACGAGGACGCCGAGTCGGGCAAGGCCCAACTCGACTTCCGGGAGTTGACCAGCGACGGCGCTCCCAAAGAGAATCCACCTCTTCGCATCCTTCAGCCCCAGGTCGACGACCTCGTTAGAGAAATCCGCCGGTCGCTGAACTACTACCAATCTCAACAGCAGGACGCCAAGAAGAGCTCGGTGGACTCCCTCCTACTTACGGGAGGAGGCGCAAAGCTCCAGGGGCTCGGCGACTACATCGGCCACAAGTTGGGAATCGAGACCCTCAGCTTGGACGTGTTCCAGAACCCGAGGTTCCTGCACAACTCTGCGGACTCCGGCCTGGATCTAAGCGTGGTCTCGGGTCTCGCGATGAGAGCTTTCGGGAGGGCGGCATAAGATGCCATACGTAAACCTAATCCAAGAGCAACGGCTGGCAGCCCAGGCGAACGAGCGCAAGGCCAGATCGTTCTTCTCGGTCTTCGTCGGCGCGCTCGTAGTTTCCGGTCTGGCGTTCGGATTCCTGACGATGGATGCCTTGATCATTTCACATCAGGCGAATCGCATCGAGATCGAAAACAAGAGGAACGCACCGATCGAAAAGCAGATCGACCAGAACGGAAAGGACCTGGCCGACATGACTCCGCGAATGAAGACGCTGCAGGATGCGGCGACGGTCACGGAGCGCTGGGATCGGATTCTGACTCATCTCACGGTTCAGACTCCTCAGACGACTTGGCTGACCGGCATCAAATGCTCGGCATCCGATGCGACGAAGCCGATTCAAGTCAGCTTCTCCGGAATCGCCTCCGCCCAGACTCCCATCGGCGAGTACATCATGCGCTTGCAGAACGAGCGAGATCTCGACAACGTGAACCTCAAGTTCACGAACGAGAAACTCGTTGCGGAGAGCAAAGCCATTGAATTTCAAATTGACAGCGACATCGTTGGCACGGCCGAGCAGAAGCTCAAGCCCGACGCCCAAGGAGACGAGAAGAAGTGAGACGAGGTCCCAATCCCAAGATCTTTCTGCTGATGGCAGTTGGCGCGTTCGTCGTCGGCGGCCTCCTGGCTTTCTCCGCGTTCAACAACCTCGAGTCCGCGAAGGGGCATTTGCGCAAGGTGCAAGCCGCTTCCAGAGACGCGAGAACCCTGAACAAGGAGCTCGGCGAATCTGAGGCGAGCTTGAAGGATAGTCTGGCTAAGCTCCAGCACCTCGAGCAGGGTGTGCAGGACTACGCCTACGTACCGACGATGCTCTCGGACCTCGATACGCTTGGAAAGGCGAGCGGCATCGACGTCACCGGCGTCCGGCCACTTCCGAAGCCGGTCGTTGCGAAGCAGAGCGGCCCGCCACCAAGCGACGAGGAAAAGCCTAAGAAGAAGGCCTACGACGAGCTCGATATCGAGGTCAAGGGACGAGGCAACTACCACTCGGTTCTGACCTTTATCGAAGCGCTCGACAAGTTTCCGAAGATCGTAGCCGCTCGAACGGTCGAGATGAATCCGAAGATGGACCCGGGCCAGACGCTGTCCACGCTCGACGTCACGATTGGACTCCGCGCCTACATTTTTGCCGGCCCTCCGGCCTCGCAGAAAGGAACGAGGACCGCGATGGCCTCAGGAAGCACCCATGAAGGATAACAAGAAGAAACTCATCGTCGTGGTCGCCCTGGCTCTTGTGATCGTGTCCGTGGGTGTGTTCCAGTTCGTTCTTGCCAGTTCTCCAGGCCCTGCCCCCGTGGCATCGGGCAAGAAGCCTGACAAGAAGCCGCAAACCGAGCCCGTCGTGGCGGCCGGACCAAAGAACACCCAGTACGCCTTCGATTTGCCAGCTCGCGATCCGTTTGCGAACGGCACGCTTCCGGAGGATCCAACGGCTAAGAAGCCGGTCCCGCCGACTCCTCCTCAGGCAAGGGAGACGGCGCCTCCGAGGAAGAGGGAGATTGGTGGCGACTATCTGCCGCCCGTCAATCCGAACGCCATGGGCGCCCTCGCTTCCGGAAAGATCGGCCTCGCGCCTGATCCGGACGCCAAGTTCGCATTCAACGTCTCGGGCGTCATGCTCGGGGCCAAGCCGATGGCAGTTTTCACCGACGCGCAGGGCAGCCAGCGCCTCGTCATGCTGGGCGGGTCACTTGACCCCGACAGCCATGTGATTTCAATTAATAAGGACGCCGTGACCGTGAGGTTTCACGGAAAGACACTACGACTGACCGTGGAAGGGAACCCTAATGCAAAGTAACTATAAGCGATGGATCGTGGCGGCCTTGCCGCTGGCGATGGCGTGCACCGTCAGCGCGCAAGGCAAGGTGACGGACGTCTCGACTCGACAGATCGATGGCGGAATCGCGGTTCACATTGGGGGAAGCGACCTCGCGACCCCGACGACCAAGTGGGACAACGGCGCGCTTGTCGTGACCTTTCAGGCCAACCTGGAAGGCAAGAGCAAGACTTGGCGCCCGGGGATCGGCGGCATCAAGGCCATCTCCTTCCGAAAGGAGGGCTCCCACGTCAACGTCGCCGTGAGGCCGAGCGAGGGTCACGATCCGCAGATCGTGAAGGTTGCCGACGGATGGCTCGTGTATTTCGAGCAGGAGATCGGCGCGCTCGTTCCGGCGATCGGCTCTGCAACGACTTCGACCGCGAAGAAGCCGGCGTCCACGACAACGGCTACGACGACTCATTCGACGACCACGGCAAGCGTGGCTAAGGCAAGCGCCGACAACTCGCAGAAGGCGATGATCACGGCCCTTACCGTCAAGGAAAGCTCCAAGCCAGCGCCCAAGACAACTGTGGCTACGCACACGGCATCGACGGCGAAGACTCACGCGACTCAGAAAATCGCGAAGACGGCTGTGAAGCCGGTTACCGCCAAGCCCGTACACGCGACGATCGCCCCGGCAATTCCGGATCAGACGTCGCAAGCGACAGCGAAGCACTCCTCATCGAAAGCGGCCAAGTTTGCGCCGGTCAACCCGCGAGACTTCAAATCGAAGGCTCTGGTCACGCTTAACTTCGTCGATACCGACGTCCAGCAGATCCTCAAGGCTCTTTCAATCCAGGCCAACGTCAACGTGGCCATGGGTCCGGACGTGACCGGAAAAGTAACGATCAACCTCGACAACGTCCCGGTCGACGAGGCCATGGAAATGGTCACGACGCTCGGCGGCGTCGAGTACGCCTACGTGAACAACACGTACATGGTCGCCTCTCCGGGCAAGTTCCCAGAGCTAATGGAGAAGGTCTATCACCGTCATTCCGAGACACGCGTCGTGCCGCTGTTTAGCCGGGAAGGCAACCAGGTCAAGGCCGCGATGCTCAAGATGGTCCCGACGAATGCGGCGGACGGCAAGTACGAGCTCGTCCTGCCGAGCGAGAAGCTCAATGTCTATCAGGCTCAGAACCTGACTCCGCAAGGCGGCGCCTCGAAGGACGACAAGAACTCCGGGTCCGATGGCGGCAACCAGGTCAAGATGCAGCAGCTTGCCGACTCGGGAACGGATAAGAAGGACGACTACATCGTTCTGATCGGTACCCCCGAGCGGATGGATGGCATCGAGCGCGCGGTACGCGATCTCGATCAGAGAATCTGCATGGCCCTCGGCATCAAGGTTGGCACCTCGCAGGCGACCATTCGCAAGACCTACGAGCCGAAGGGCATTCTGGCCGTCGATCTCGTCAAGGCTCTCGTCGGAGGCGACAAGAAGGAATTCAACAACGTCCAGGTCATCGCAACCCCTGGTAACAGCGTTAGCCGCCAGGCGGTTGAGCTCGTCGGCCGAGAAGCCGACGTCGACAAGGTGTGGGCGATGCTGACCGATATCGATCGGACTCCCGATTCGGCCGACACCGCGTACGAGGTGGTTGGGCTGAAATACATCAAGCCGAACCTGGCTCTGATCGACGTTCTCCAGAATGTTCCCGGAATCCGAGCGAACTTGCTCCCGGCGCCCGTCGATCCTAAGGTCGGCCTCGACTACAGCTCGACCGGCCAGCAGGGTCTTGGCAACGGTGGAAGCGCGGGCGCGCCGGATGCCGGCGCCGGCGCTGCCCAGGGCGGTTCATCCCAGGCGGGCGGCCCGTCCAGCGGAAGCAGCAGCGGCGGATCAGGCAGCCCCCAGGGCGGTTCGACCTCGACCGCAGGCGGACTCGGCTCCAACGGCCAAGCGGTCACGTCCGTCACCACGAGCACCAAGTCGAACTCCGTTCCGATGAAGCTACTTCTTCGCGGAACCCAAGATCAAATCGAAGCCGCAAAGCGCTATCTCGCGATGGTTGATCTGCAACCGAAGCAGGTTGCAATCGAGCTTCGCGTGATGGAGATCTCCAAGGAAGATGCTCTCAAGGTCGGTCTCGACTGGAGCGTCCTAACGGGCGGAACGGTCAAGTCGATCCGGATCAATCAGGGCATCAACGGTGCCGACGACGCCGGCTCGATCAATGGCCAGCTCGGGTGGCACAACGGAGGCGCGGCTTCGATCGTCGGCGCGCTGGATTCAATCTCGACCAAGGCCAACGTGCTCGCCCGACCGTCGATCCTCGTGAACGACGGCGTCCCGACGAACATGTTCGTCGGCGACGAGGTCCGCTACATCAAGTCGATCTTGACGAGCGCCAACAACCCGCCGACCGTCACGACTGACGAAGTCGACGTCGGTGTGGACTTCGCGGTGACGGCTCGAGTCGGCGACGGTGGCAACATCATGGTCGACCTGAACCCGACGCTCAAGGTGCTCGAAGGCTTTACGCCGGTCCCCGGTGGCGGCAACCTGCCGCAGACGAGCCGACGAAGTGCCGAGTCGATCATGTCGATGAAGAGCGGGGAGACAATCGCGATCGGCGGTCTGATCCAGGATCAGGACCGTAAGTCGCGAAGCGGCATCCCGATCCTGAAGGACCTCCCGCTCATCGGCTACCTCTTCAGCCGTACGAACAACGATAAGGTTCGCACCGAAGTCGTGTTCTTCGTGACGGTCAAGGAAGTTACCGAGAGCGACCGTCAGGGCGCGGCGAACCCGAACCAGGCCGAAAAGACCAATAAGGATTGGCCCGGCCAGAAGGACAACAAGAGAGGCGGCTAAACCTCTGCATTGAATGGATTGAGGGCGGAGCGCATCGCGCTCCGCCCCTTCTTTTTTGTGGGGTGAGTGGGTGAGTGGGTGAGTGGGTGAGGGGGCTTTTGTCATCCCGAGGAACGAGGGATCTCTGCACTTGCAGGGAGTGATGGAGCGACGGAGTGATGAGCTGATGAGTTTTGTCATCCCGAGGAACGAGGGATCTCCGCACTTGCAGGGAGTGATGGAGTGATGGAGTGATGAGGCTGACTAGCTTTGTCATCCCGAGGAACGAGGGATCTCCGCACTTGCAGAGAGTGATGGAGTGACGGAGTGATGAGCTGATGAGTTTTGTCATCCCGAGCTTGCGAGGGATCTCCGCGCCAATGGCCGTTACCAGCCCGTTTCGGCGCCAGGCACGTGACGCCGAGCAGAACCCGGCTCCAAGTAGATCCTTCCATCCCGTGCTACTCAGCAAGCTGCTCCGCACGGATTTCAGGATGACAAACCCCAGCGACTACTCCTCCTCGTCATTTCGCTCGTCATCGCTCTATAGGGCCCGGTGACGTGATGACGAGCAGCAGGTGCGGAGATCCCTCGTTCCTCGGGATGACAAAAGCCTCGGGATGACAAAACTCGCCGGGATGACGAAACCCTAGAACATCCCGGTCGGGCTGGCGGCGAAGTTGGTGAAAACTCCGCTCGGGTTCGCGCCGAAGCTATGGGCCAGCACTTCGGATAGCACGGAACGGTAGTCCGTCGTCACCCGCAGGTCGCCCGGCGGCTCGAGCTGGTGATCTTCGAGACCTGGCCAGGAGGCATAGACCTTGCCGCCCCTGACTCCGCCGCCAAGAACGAACATAAAGCTGGCCCGGCCGTGGTCGGTGCCGAGACCGCTGTTCTCCTTGAGCCGCCGGCCGAACTCGGTCTGGACGACGACGGTAACTCGGCTCATATCGAGCCCGAGATCGCGTTCAAACGCGGCGAGGGACGAGCCGAGATCAGAGAGATTGGCGCTCAACAAACCGGTGGAGACGCCCTGCGCGACATGCGTATCCCACCCGCCTTTATCGAGAACGGCGACCTCGAGGCCGACGTCGGCGCGAATGAGCAAAGCTACCTGTTCGAATGCGCGGCCGAGATCGGACTTCGGGAAGGTCGCGCCGTTCGCAGGGCGATAGCTCTTCGGATCGAGCCGGTTGAGAGTATCGAGCACCTGGAGAGTTTCCATTCCCGCAAGCGACATCGCGTCCTTGCCGCTGCCATACAGGTCGCGAAGAGCCGCGCGCATCGCGCGTTCGTCCTCGGTGACCAACTTGAACTCGTCCAGACTCTCCATCGCGATCGCATCGGTCGCGCCGCGAAGGGAGTCGGGCATCGTGCCTCCGAAAGCCACGGCTCTCAACGGCGACGCCTTTTCCGGCTCGCTTGCCGCGAGATGGCGAGCTAGCCAACCGCTTGCCTCGCCGGCAGACCCTACGGCAAGACCACGCTCCATCGTGTTCATTGCCTCGAAGTGCGACCGTGTTTGGTCGCCAGAACCGGCGGCATGAACCACCGCCAATCGTCCGTCTCGATAAAGGGGAAGGAGCTCGGCGAGGGCTGGGTTGAAGCCGAAGAATCCGTTGAGGTCGAGGACTTGGTCCTTGACATTGCCTTCGCCCGGCTTGAGGAGGCGCAAGGCTGGGCGGTTGCGATGGTAGGCGTCCTCGGAGTAGGGGACGACGACGTTGAGGCCGTCGGCGCCTCCTCGGAGGAAGAGGCTGACGACAACGTTCCGGCCCTTCCTTGCCGATCGGGGGTCGACGGCGATCTGGCTGAGGGCGGTTCGCGGCATCGCCCAGGCGAGGCTGCCGAGTCCGAGACCGACGAGGAATCCGCGCCGGGAATGGGTGACGGGTGACGCGTGACAGGTGGCGCCGGAACCTCCACCCCCTGCCCCCTCTTCTGGCGCACAACCCATCGCCACAAGAGGAGGGGATTGTATTCCACCCTTTCCGTCGCAGCTAAACCAGTCCCGCCTCATGTGCCCCTTCCTCGCTTACGCGCTCCATCGCTCCAGCACTCCGACACCCCATTACTCCCCACGATCATCTCCATTGGAACTCCGGAGCGCAGAGGGCGAGGGCGGCGGACTTGGTCCGGTCCGATTCAAAACGGTCGACGATGGGCGAAGTGTCGAAGGCAAGTTGCTTGACATCGAAGCGATCCATCTTGCGGCTAAGCCGGTCGAAGTCGATGCTCGTCGCGCCGATTTGGCCGGTGGTCAGAGCCAGCGCGAAGTTCCAGCGAGCGAGCAGGGAACCAGTCCATGCGCTTGTTCGGTCCGGGTAGCCGTCCGGCATCGGCCAATCGTACGGCGACTGTCCCATGTTCGCCAGGTGCTTTTGAAGGGGTGGGCCGCAATCACTCTCGGCATCGAACGCACGCAACGCGGAGACTACGAAGTCGAGCGGCCGCTTTACGACGGGCGGACCTTCCAGCAGTTCGGGGCAGAGGAAGAGCGGCTTGAGCAGCGACTTGATGTCTCCGCCGGTATCGCGGTAGATTGCCGCCAGCTTATCCACCCAGGGCGATTCGGTGGTGCCAAGGAAATGCCGGCACAGTTTCGACGCGATGAATCTCGCCGTCGACGGATGTTTGGCGAGGATTTCGAGCACGACCTCAGCATCTTTCTCGCCACCGCCGGCCGGAATAACGGTCCCGAGCACGAGCTTCGGCTTGTCGTCGTGAACCGACTCATCGAATCGAAACGAGCCGGCCCGATATCCGAACCTTGTTTCGACGGTCCAACCGGTGAAACACCGCGCGACCTCCTGCACATCCTTCTGGGTGTAGCCACCGTGAAGGCCGAGCGTGTGCAGCTCCATCAACTCGCGGGCATAGTTCTCGTTTGCGACCCCCGCTTGGTTGACCTGGTTGTCCAAATAAGCGAGCATGGCTGGGCTGTGAGCCGATGCCTTCAAGAGGTTAGGGAAGGTCCCCAATGCGTTCTTGCGGATGACTTCGGCGTCGTCGGCCGGCTTCTGATAAGCGCCGAGTCCCTTGCGAGCATAGATGTTGAAGTGGTTGGTCCAGAAATCGACCATCCGCTCTCTGATTTGCCATGGCGAATAGATTGCCATTAGAAGAGCCGCCGCCTGGATCTGAAAGATCACCTCGTCGTCGGCCTCATCGCGCAGCTCGGCTGAGTCCATGTAAAGCGCTTCGAGATTGCCGAGTTGGAATGCCAAGGCGACCGGCTCGTCTTCGCCCGGATTGAGCTGACGATCGATCCAGCGTCCGCGCCCCAGCTTTTCGACTTCAGCGACCTGGCCAGGCTTTGGCCCGAACCCGGCCCGATTCAAGAGCCGGACGGTCGGATGGACGTCGACATGCGGCAGATCGATGTCCGCAGGCAGATCGTCGCCCTGGACTTGGTAAGCGACTCTGCCGCAGCCCGCGGCAGCCAGGCCAGCGACCCCGAGGGCTAGGGCCTGGCGGCGGGTGACAGGGCGGAGGTGAGGGGGTGAGGGGGTGAGGGAGCGTTGACGTGCCGGAGGGATGGTCGCCGGGTCAGCCACGGCCGTCGACTCCTCCGCATTCAGGTCAGTCCAATGCTCCATTACTCCGCTACTCCAGCACTCCGACTTCCCCTAGGCGATGTACTCAGCCTCGGCAGAAACAAGCTCGTGTCGCATGAAAACCGCTTGTACCGCGGCGCCGATGCCCGTCGAGAGAACGGCGGGGAAGATCACGAACAAGCCGAGAAGGGGTACGAGGCCAGACGCGACAATCAGAAGGGCTCCCCGATGGATCGCCACGAATGGGCGCAGTCTCGAGTCGTACTCGCGAAGGCGGTCTGAGACGAGGAGAACCAGGCCGCCGCTGCCGAGCGTCGCCAGGCTCAAAAGGAACATCACACCGCACCACCCGAAGAATTTGATCGCCGGCACGGGCAGCGCAACGAGAACCAGCGATACAAAGCCGATCAAAAACAGGAGGACGGCGCCAAGGAAGAAGCTGCGGCCGGGCGCATGCCGGATCAGGCTATAGGAGATTTGAGCCTTGCGCCGGAAGATCAGTGTCGATCCGATAAGGAGGGCCCAGGCTGAAAACGCCAGCCCGACGACGATGGCGATGATCGTAAGCGCGGAACCGATCGTAAAGTACATCTCGATTGCAGCCTACAGCGAGTGCCACGAACGGCCAAGTTCAAGGGACGAAATGCCCGATCGAACCTGTTGGCGACGGGTCAAGAGACCTAGTACTCTATGGATGCGGGGAGGTGACCAGGCCCTCTTGGGGCGTCTCTCGGTCCATGAGGAGGGCGACCCCTTCCATCGGTCGCATCTTGCCATCCAGCACGGCCCTAATCGCGTCGAAAACCGGCGTTTTCACATTCACTCGCTGAGCGACGATGGCGCCGGCTTGTGCCGTCGGAACTCCCTCGGCGACTTGGCCGAGCTGTTCGAGGACGTCGCTGAGGGACTCGCCCTTTCCCAAGCCGCGGCCTACCCGGTAGTTCCGCGATAGCGGACTCGCAGCGGTCGCGAACAGGTCTCCGACGCCGGCGATTCCGGTGAACGTCTCGGGCCGTGCGCCTAGCGCGACTCCGAGCAGGGTCATCTCTCTCAAGCCGCGGGCAACCAAGGCGCCCTTTGTGTTGTCGCCAAAACCGAGTCCGTCCGATATTCCGGCGGCGATCGCGACGACATTCTTTAGGGCGCCCGCGATCTGGATTCCGATCACGTCGTCGCTGACGTAGACCCGGAAGGTCCGGCACTTGAACGCGGTGCGAACTGTCTCGGCGTCAGCTTCCACGGGAAAGGCGGCCACCGCGGCTGTCGGGACTCCCCGTACAATTTCGACCGCGAGATTTGGCCCGCTGATCGCGCCAACCCGAGCCTCAGGCAGGACTTCCCGAACGACGTCGGTCAAAAGATGGCCGGTGGTGGATTCGAGCCCTTTTGACGCGAGAACGATCAGCGGACGCTCAACGTGCACGAATCGTGTGGCTTCGCGGACCGCGCCAGAGGGTACGGCGATCACCAAGAGATCGCCGGCCTCGACTCCGCCGGATGCCAATGCAAAGGTGATTTCTTCCGGGAGGGCGAAGCCAGGCAGGTAACGCAGGTTCTCTCTGCAACTCTGAAGCATTTCGACTTCGTCGGCAGTATGGGCGTAGAGCAGGACCTCGTGGCCGTTCCTGGCGAGCAGGATGGCCAATGCCGTGCCCCAAGCTCCCGCGCCAACGACTGAGACTTGCACGCGCTCATTTTAACCGCCTCGATCAGCGACAGGTAGCAAGTTCCAATGGGTCCATGGGCAAGTGAGGCCGGCTGCTCCCGCATTTCTGGTCGCCAGCCGGTAACCTTCTTCCCATGGCAAGGAGTGCATTGATCGTTTGGGGCGGATGGGACGGCCACGAGCCGGACAAAGTGGCCTACTTCTTTGAGAAGGTCTTGAAGGACGAAAGGTTTGAGGTCGAAGTGAGCGACACCCTTGATTCGCTCGCCGACTTGGAGAAGGTTATCGCGCTCGATCTCGTGGTTCCGGTGTACACGATGAGCAACATCACAGCTGAGCAGCGGGACCCCGTAATCGTCGCCGTCCGCGATCATGGCGTTGGGATCGCGGGATGTCATGGCGGCATGTGCGATTCGTTCCGCCAGGATACGGAGTGGCAATTCATGACGGGCTCCCAATGGGTCGCTCATCCCGGAAATGACGGAGTCAAGTACACGCTGAAGATGGACCGCGATAATCCCCATCCGATCACGGATGGCATTCCCGACTTTGAAGTCGTGAGCGAGCAGTACTACCTTCACGTCGATCCGGGCAACAACGTCTTGGCATATACAGAGTTCCCGAACCCTGGCGTAGACGGCCCGCACGTGCAGAACAGGTGCCGGATGCCGCAGGTTTACACGAAGATGTACGGCAAGGGCCGAGTGTTCTACAACGCACTCGGCCACCACTGCGACGTCCTGGAGGCCTCGCATCCGAGGGAGCTTATGCGGCGCGGCTTCCTTTGGGCGGCGAAGGGAGTTGGGCTGTAGGGCGCTTGGGCCCGGTCATTCGAAGCGTGAGCTAACCAGGCCACTCGGGGCGCAAGGCGTACCTCCACTGGGATCACTCCAGCACTTTTGCGCGAGGTCGAACGTCCGGGCGCCCTTGACCTCTCCGTAGGTGGCCCCGCCATCATCGATTTGATCGGGCCCCACTGAATAGACTCGGAAGCCGCGGCCCATGAGTCGGTAGTGAAGCGGCTTCAAATCGTACGGATCGACCGAAGATTCACCCCCGAGAGGGAGGGCGCTTGGAAGCTTTCCGGTTGTCGAGCGTGCGCGCTTGATGGCGAGGCACTGAGCCAGCATGCGGCGACCGGCGACGATCTGCGTGTATTGCGAAGCGGTTTCTGAGAATTGGGGAAAGAAGTGCCCGTTTTGCTTGTTCTCGAGCGACGAGTCGTTTTGGAGATCGTCCTCAAGGCGTTGGGAAGCCGCACTGAGATCGGCGAAGGTGGGTTCTCTCGCGGGAACGGCGGCTAGGCACCGCCTCATGATGTGAATTGCCTTAGCGGCCCAGGCATCGCGGAAGGCGCGGCTTCCGAACCAGTCCGATGGGTCCCGGTCGTACCAATGGGTGCTCGTCTCGTCATGCGCGTAGGCCGATAGCTCTTCGATTCGTGTGTTTGGGCCGGCGGTGGCCAAGGTATGGCATAGCAGGCAGACATCGACGGCCAGTGCGCTCCGTAGGCTTGGAAGGTTTCTCAGGCTTTGGACCATTTGGATCGCCCGGTCGATATGAGCGGTTGTCGCGGCCGGCCGGTTAACGACCTCGGCAAGGGCGTCTTGGCAGTCTCCCTCGAGCGAAAGCTCGGCTTGAAGCGATTCGATCGTCGGCTCTTGGCCAAGCTGCGAGGCGATTCGGAATGCCGCCTCAACGTCTCTCAGGGCATCATCTACCTGTCCTGTTTTAGCCCGGAGGATTGCACGCGCACAAAGGCATTTCCCGAGATCCCGCACCTTGTCATAGCCATCAAGAACGAGATTCGTGCCCTGCTCCCAGTGCCTGCCCCAATCAAGGCGAGGCTTCTGAGAGGCTTTGATCGACAACGAAAGCGCTGGGTCAGCCAAAGCGATTTTTTTGCGGAGATCGGCCTCGTCCTTCGGGCTCGAGCGGCCCGCGAGAAATTCGCGGACGCTGTAAGTAAGACCCCACCACTCGCTGTCGCGATCGGCAAGACGGGTCGCAGCGTCGCGATAGATACCACCGGCGTTTTCTTCGGGTTTGACAGCGGGCGACAGTTGCCTGATCTGAGGCACATCGACGAGGATGCCTTCCCGCCTTGCCGAATCTAGTTCATTCGGTAAGGAATTGGCGGTCCGTCCAACCCCAATTCGATAAACCACGACGACCGTGGCGCAAAGAAGGACGGGGCTGCCTGCGATGAGCCCTAGCACGATCCACAGCCGGCGGCTGCGTGAGGTCATCGCCAAATTGACGCCGGCTGGGCGCGAGTTGGTTCAATCGGGTCCTAACCGTAGAGAAGGCTCACGTCCGGGCTTTCGGCGATGAGGCTCTCGATTTCGGCCACCGAGGGTACGTAGGACGTGGCGCCAAGTGACTGGCATGCCAGGCAGCCTGCCGCGGAAGCAAACCGAAGGCAATCGGCTGAGGGCCAGCCTCGTTCGAGTCCGTAGATCATTCCCGCCCGGAAGACGTCGCCGGAGCCGGTTGCATCGACGACATCCCTAGCCGGATACGGAGGATAGAGCCTCGGAGTCAAATCTGGGGAGCCCGCCGCAAAGCCGTTGGGACCGTCGGTGAGGATGGCAAAGCACCCGTTCCTGCCAATCCAATTCTCGATCCAGTCAAGATTCGCTCGAGGGTTTCCGCGCTCGCCAGTCCAGTCGGTACTTGACTGCCAATAGGTCCCGGGGAATATCGGATCGGTGGGGCAGGCGAAGTCCATGGTGTAGATCCTCATGCCGGCTTTGTGGGCGAGCCGCACGGCCTCGCGGGCGGTTTCGTTCATATTGGGCTCCGCTGTGAACCAAGCGCCGGCCCGAAAGGGAAGTTTCGAAGGATCGACGGTCTTGTTCATTTCCGAGAACCCCTGACCGATCATTGTCCGCTCGCCATCGGCGGAGACATAGACATCGCAAACCGGGGTCGCGCCGGGATCGACGAGATGTCCTTGGATCGGATTCAAACCTTTTGATCTGAGGGCGTCTTTCAGTCTGGGGTCATGTCCGAGGCCGTTGCCAGCCAGAATCACGTCGACGCCCCAGGCTCGAAGGGCGAGAGCGGTGTTGGCGGCTTCGCCGCCAAGGAGAACGTCTTCGGAGGTGATCTCGACGTAGCCGCCGGCGGCCGGCATATGGGGGACGCGCCGCACGCGATCGAGACATATGGTGCCAAAGACGAGAACCATTGCGCTATCCCATAGGGCCTATACGACTTATCGGCCATTTAGGATTTTTTGGGTGGCCAAGCAATCTAGAATCGGGGTGTGATTTGGCTGCAGGGGGGATTCTGCTTCTGCTTTTGGATCGGCTACGGCGTGATCCAAAGCCGCCGGTCGCATCGGATTCGCGACTTCGTCGCTGGGATCAGCCGGGCGAGGCGGGGCCTGCTCGGGTCAGTACTATTCCTCGTGGGCGCTATGGTTCTCGTGGGCGGTCTGGGTATCGTGCTGCAAAGCGGCGGGTTTACGCGGAGTGGGCTCACGCCGGCGGCCTGGCTTGTCGTTACGGGGCTTGGCCTGGCCTTCGTTCACGCTCAAACGATGGGCACGGCCATGCTGGTCAGCCTGGTTCAAGAGAACGTAACGAACGCAAGCGAATCCACGTCCTTGAATAGAGCCCAGGGAGATCGAAACCAATCATGAAGCACTTTATTGTTTGTCTCGCCATGATCATCGGCGCGTTCGCATATGGCGCCGCGGCGGCGCAATCGTCCGCCGACCAAGGTCAGCAGTCGGACGCGATTGTGGCGAAGATGCGCCAGATCGATCTGCTCAATCAGATCGTCCCTCTTGCTCTCACCAAGGAACAAATCGGCAAGATCCTACCCGCGGTCGAGCGAGCGCGGGCGAAGGTGCGACAAATTCAAAAGGATGAGGCGGTGACGCTATCGAAGATGGACGGAAAGGTTTCCGATGCGATCAGGAAGTGCATTGAGAGCAGCAGCCCGCCGACGAAGGAGCTGATGAACGAAATCGCCCAGACGACCCAGGACATGAGCGATCGGCGGGTTTCCGCGATCGCCGAGAACACGATTGCGGTGCTCAAAGTGTTCAACGAAACCTGCAACGCGGGTCAAAAAAAGGCGGCGGCCGGCTCGTTTTCGCCGCAATACGTGAATCCGAACGTCAAGCCCGACGAGCTCACCCAGGATCAGAAGGTGACGTTCTTCGTTCGAGAGATCCTGCTCGATCCCCAGGCGTACGACATCCTGGTTCAGCTGGAAAAGCACGCGTCATCCGGCGGCTAATAAGTTACAGGCCCTCGTTCATTTTAGCGACGAGGTCCTGCTGAGCCTTACGGAAGTCTTCCAACTTGGCGGCGACCTGGGAATCGCTGCTTCCGAGCACGCGCAGAGCGAGGAGAGCCGCGTTCCGAGCATTGCCAATCGCCACCGTCGCAACCGGGATGCCGGCGGGCATCTGCACGATCGAATACAGGGAGTCGACTCCTTTCAGAGCCTTGGACTCGACGGGAACCCCGATGACCGGCAGCGTGGTCAGCGATGCCACCATGCCGGGCAAATGGGCCGCGCCGCCGGCTCCCGCGATGATCGCTCGCAGGCCGCGATCCCGGGCCGACTTCGCATACTCGAACATCTTCTCAGGTGTTCGATGGGCACTCACGACGCTGAGTTCATAGGGTACGTCGAACTCCTGAAGCGTGTCCGCCGCGGCGCGCATCGTCTCAAGGTCGCTCTTGCTCCCCATGATGATGCCGACGACCGGTTGCGCCATGCACCCGATGTTACCGAAGGAGCGGCCGCGCCTACTTTTTGCGCCGCATCTTCAAGGCGACCAGCATCCCGGCCATGACGACGATCGTTGCGGGCTCCGGAACGGGGGTGTTGCCTCCGCTCGAGCCGATCGGGATCGAGGCGGCGCCGCCGAACGCGGCCAGTAGGATCGGCACGACCCCAAAGCCCTGATTGCGAGAAACGGAGTTCGGGCTGTCACCGGGAAATTCGGGACTCAATGCGATCGGCGAGCCGGGTGTAATCACAGGCGTCTGATTTGCGACGATCTGGGAATCCGGAGTCGTGAGCGAAACGGCCTGCATGTTGGCATTCGGTTGGGTCACAGAGGGCAGAAGCGCGGTCGATTGGGTATCGGAGCCGGTTAGCATGGCGTTGCCGCAGCTCATCTTGAGGATGGGCATACCACTCGCGTCGGCGAAGACTCGCGTCCCAGCCTTGAGCTTCTCGGCGTGGGCCTTGATCGACCCGTTGGGCAGAACGGAGTAGATCCGGTAGGTTCCCGCGTTATTGAGCCGGGCCAGATGCAGGGTCGTAAACAGTCGAATGACTTCGCTCTTCGACTTGCCAAAATGGCGCTCGTAACGGTCCGCGACCTCGGCGTCTGTGGAAACCTGATCGATAAGCGTCGAGACGCTCGTGACCTTCTTTGCCAGAAACGCGTTCGGCTCAACGCGCTGCGATGCCGCGGCAACCGCACACGCGGCAAGCACGCAAGCCGCAAGCAACCATTTCAACAAAATACTCCTCCTCAAATCTAAACAAGCCATTCTGGAGAGTCCCCCGCCTCCAGGGCAATCATGCTTCGTGCCACCAACACTATGGCCCCATCATTTGACTATCACTAAGTAGCCGAAATGCTAGAATCTGACAACCAATCGCATAATATCTAGTATTAATACCAGGGGGAGCGATTCGGGAAACGATCGGCTCGCCCCTGCATGCGAAATCTGGCGAATCGCTCTCATACTACGAATATGGCCCGTGCCGTCGTCCCTGAGGCTGAAGAGTTACTCGACAAAGAGATCGCCGTTCTCGACAAAGGATTTGTCCGGTTGGTCGACTACATGGGCGGCGACGAACGGATTGTCCAGTCAGCGAGGGTTAGCTACGGCGGCGGAACAAAGACGGTTCGCGAAGATAAGGGCCTGATCAACTATTTGATGAAGAACTGGCACACGAGCCCGTTCGAACAGGTCCAGCTTACGTTCCACACGAAGATGCCGATTTTCGTCGCGCGTCAATGGGTTCGTCACCGCACGGCGCGGCTGAACGAAATCTCTGGGCGCTACTCGATCATGCGAGACGAGTTTTACGTGCCAGCCGCCGACCAGGTCCGTTACCAGAGCTCGACTAATAAGCAGGGACGGAGCGACGAGGCGCTATCCCCGGACCAGGCGGCTCGGATCATCCAGCTGTTCGAAGAAGAGCAGCGTTCGATCTACTCGAACTACGAGGGTCTGTTGGCTGAGAACGTGGCGCGCGAACTTGCGCGCATGAACCTTCCGCTGTCTCTCTACACCGAGTGGTACTGGAATATCGATCTTCACAACCTATTCCATTTCCTGCGTCTTCGGATGGACGCCCACGCACAGTATGAGATCCGCGCGTATGCGGACGCGATGTCGGATTGCGCGCGCGCAGTGGCTCCGCTTGCTTACGGGGCCTTCGAAGAGCATGTGTTGGGTTCGATGACGTTCTCGCGAGCCGAGTGCGAGGCGCTCGCGGCAATGCTCGATAGTCGAGAACCTTTGCTGACCGGCCGAGCCCTTGTGACCTTCCAAGAGAAGGTCGCACGGCTCAAGAGCGGCGAGATCCAGCCGATCGTCGAGCCGGCTCAACCGCCGGCAGGACCTTAGCTTCCGTGCTTGTCGCCGATGTCGCTATCGATCCGCGCTCTGGGGGGAGCGAGGCGATCTATAGTTACCGGGCCGTGGGCGATCTTTCGGTCGGCGACGCGTGCTTCGTGCCTCTCGGGAGCCGGACGACTCTGGGCTTCGTGACCGATGTTTACGAGACGACGGAGGAAGAACTCGGATTCCGTTTCGATTCCCTTCGACCGGTGAGCGAGCGGGTCGAGAACCTGTCCCTGCCGGACCAACTAGTACGGCTCGCGAGGTTCGTTTCGGAGGAGTATCTCGCCCCATTGGCCGTCGCACTTTCGGCGGCGACGCCGCCGGGGATTCGCGACCGCATCGTTTCGGCGTGGGAGTTGACGGCCGCCCTTCCCGAGAAGTCTTTATTCGCAAGGAAGGGCACGACGGCGGGCAAGGAGTACGACGGGCCGCTGACTCCGGCCCAACGCGAGGTTTTACGCACGCTGCAGGATGCGGGTGGGACGATCCGCGAGCGGCCCTCGAAGAAGCTCCCGGCCGCGATGCAGAAGTCGCTGAAACTGCTGAGCGGAAAGGGACTCGTGAGGCAATCGCTTCAGATCGCGCCCATTTCAGAGAAGCGCAAGTCTCCAGCGCTTTTGCGACTCGCGTCCGATTCGGGTCTCGTCGAGCGGTTTCTTGCCGAGGAAGGGAAGAAGAAGCCCGCGCAGGCACTCACTTTGATGCGGCTGCAGCTTGCGGAGGCGGGTGCGGCACTCACGGCCGGGGAAATCAAGGCCCTGGCGGGCGTGACCGACTCGACCATCAAGGCGCTTTTGGCGGTAGGACTGTTGGAGACTGTTCAACCGGGAGCGGCGGCGATGGCTGCTCCGCCAAGGCCGAATCGTTACCAGCAGCTCGCGGTCGACTCGATCGTGGACTCCATCCACGCCCACGAATTCAGGCCATTCCTTCTGTTCGGAGTGACGGGCAGCGGCAAGACCGAGGTCTATCTGCGGGCGGCGAGCGAGGCCCTAAAGCAGGGGCGCCAAGTGCTGTACTTGGTGCCTGAGATTGCACTCGCCGCTCAAGCGATCGGGCAGCTTCGGGAGCGTTTTGGCCAATCGGTGGCGCTGCTGCATAGCGATCTCTCGCCGACTGAGCGGCTCCAGAACTGGATGGCGATTCGGAGCGGGGAGGCATCGGTCGTGCTCGGCGCACGCTCAGCGGTATTCGCGCCTCTCGATAACGTCGGGCTCATCGTGGTCGACGAGGAGCACGAGGCCAGCTACAAGCAAGAGTCTTCGCCTCGCTATCATGCGAAAAGCGCCGCCCTGTTTCTTGGAAAGCTGCATCGCTGCCCGGTCGTGCTAGGCTCCGCGACTCCGAGCATCGAAAGCTTTTATGAAGCTGAAAACGATCAGCTCACCCTCCTCTCGCTCCCGGAGCGAGCGGCCAGCGCCCGCTTGCCCGCAGTCTATATCGACGATCTGACCGAGGGTTTTCGGGTTGGCAGACCGTCCATTTTGTCAGCCGACCTTCACGACCGGCTCGAGCGGACCCTAGCTCGAGGAGAACAGGCGATCCTGTTCTTGAATCGCCGGGCTTACGCGCCGTTCGTGATCTGCCGGGACTGCGGCCATCAAATGACTTGCCCTCATTGTACCGTATCGCTTTCCTTTCACCGGCGCGACGCCAGGTTGAGGTGCCACCACTGCGGATATCAGGCGCGTCCGCCGGACGCTTGTCCGGCATGCGGCGGTTCGCGTTTGAATCCCTTCGGGGTTGGTACGGAGAAGGTCGAGGAGAATGTCGCCCAACTCTTTCCCGACGCTCGGGTGGCAAGGCTCGATCGAGACGTCGCCCGGCGGAAGGGGGCTCTCGAGGAGACGCTCGCGGCATTTCGGAGTCGCGAGATCGACATGCTCGTGGGCACCCAGATCGTGGCCAAGGGGCTCGATTTCCCGAACGTAACTCTCGTCGGCGTGATCGCCGCCGACATCTCTCTCAACCTTCCGGATTTCCGGGCCTCGGAGCGAACTTTTCAGCTCTTGTCACAGGTTGCGGGGCGGGCGGGCCGGGGCGCTGCGCCGGGCGAGGTCGTCGTCCAGACGTTCAATCCCCGGCACGTGGCCGTTCTCACTTCGCAGACGCACGACTTCCCCAAGTTCTACGAAGCTCTGCGCGAGGAACGAAGGCAGGCCGGATATCCGCCCTTTCGGCGGCTCGTGAACATCGTTTTGAGTGGAGAGAATCGCAAGGCAGTTTTGGATGCGGGGGACGAGGTCCAGTCTCGGCTCGGGGCCGGGCGCGGCGATTCGGAGGTTCTAGGCCCGGTGGACTGCGCGATGGAGCGGCTCCAGGGACGGTGGCGCCGGCACCTTCTCGTGAAACTCGCGCCCTCTGCGTCGGTTGCCCCGTTCGGCCCGGCCTTGTCCGATTTGAAGTGGAAGGGGGTCCAGCTGATGATCGACGTGGACCCCTATAGCCTGATGTGACCGGGCCTTACGGCGTTGCGGCCTTGCGGCGTTGCGGCGTTGCGGTCTTGCGGCGTTGCGGCCTTACGGCGTTGCGGCCTTGGGGTGTTGGGGTGCTTCGGCGCTTTTATCCGGGGTTCCTTACGGACGCCAGGGGGCGCCTTCGGGTGACCGCAACGGCATCGTTCATACTTGATTCTCATGATCCCCCAGTCCGCCGCTTTGCAAGTTATCGATTCCCTGCGGGCGAGCGACTTGCGGGGAGCGGAGCTTCGGCGGCGAGCAATGGAGCTGTTGAGCGAGCTGCCGGGATATGACTGGAGTGGTGTCTACCGGCTCGAGGGTGACACGCTCGTCCTCGACGAGTACGTCGGCGAGGAGACCGATCACACGAGGATCAAGGTCGGGGTGGGAGTGTGCGGGACGGCGGTCGCGGAGGACCGGAACCAGATGATCGCCGATGTTCGCGAGCTTTCCAATTATTTGTCGTGCTCCATGCATACACGATCCGAACTCGTGGTTCTAATCCGTCGGGGGCCGGAGGTTTTGGGGCAGATCGATATCGACGGCCATGAGGTTGGTGCCTTCGATGGGAGCGATGAGCGGTTCCTGGAAGGCGTCGCCGCGATTCTCGCCGAAAAGTGGGAATGAATATCCAGGAGATCATTGCCGCCAAGCGCGACGGGCTTATACACACGAGGCCTGAGCTGGACTGGCTGGCGCTAGCCGCTGCGAGGGGCGAAATTCCGGACTATCAGATCGCGGCGTGGCTGATGGCCGCGTATCTGCATCCGCTCGACGCGGAGGAAACGGCTTGGCTGACCCTCGCGATGGCGAACAGCGGCGCGAGACTCGACCTCACCGGTCTTCCGAAGCCTTGGGTGGACAAGCACAGTACCGGAGGAGTCGGTGACAAGACAACGCTCGTCCTTCTGCCCTTGCTCGCGGCATGCGGGCTAACCGTGATCAAAATGAGCGGCCGGGGGCTGGGAATCACGGGAGGGACGGTCGATAAGCTGCTCAGTGTGCCCGGGTTCCGGATGGACTTGTCGCCCGAGCAACTCAAAGAGCAGGCCAAGCGGATTGGCCTTGCGATCTCCGGGCAGACGCCCAACCTCGCTCCGGCCGACAAGGTGTTCTATGCCCTCCGGGATGCGACGGCGACGGTCGGCTCGATTCCGCTGATCGTCTCCAGCATCCTGAGCAAGAAGATCGCGGGAGGGGCGGAAACCGTGGTCCTCGACGTCAAAGCGGGCTCGGGCGCGTTCATGAAGAGCCTGGATGAGGCGCGGAAGCTGGCGGAGTCTCTGCGGGCAACCGCAACGATCGCGGGGCTGAACACCCGGCTCGCGATCACGGACATGAGCCAGCCACTCGGGCGGACCGTCGGGAACGCCCTCGAAGTCGAGGAGGCCGGGGCCGTCCTGACCGGCAACGAACCGTCCCGGTTTTGCGACCTGTGCCTTGACCTCGCGGCTCTTACATTAACCGCGGCGGGCTTGGCGCCTGACTTACTTGAAGGACGCAAGGTGGCCTCCCGGGCCCTGATGGCCGGGCACGCGTTCCAGAAGGCGCAAGAGTGGTTTGAGGCCCAGGGAGCCGATCCCGCCGTTCTCGTTCGACCGGACAAATTGCCAAGAGGGCTGGTGTCGCGGCGGATCGAGGCGGAACGCGATGGATGGATCAAGGAAATCCACGCCCAGACGGTCGGCGAGGTTGTGGTCGCGCTAGGAGGCGGCCGCGAGAAGAAGGATGACGAGATCGATCCGACGGTAGGAGTGGAAGTTCATACAGAAGTTGGCCTGTCGGTCGCGAAGGGTCAGCCTGTGTTCACGGTCCATGCCCACGACGAAACGTCGAGCGAGGCGGCGGCAAGCCGGCTTCTTGCGAGCCTCTCGATTAGCGATGAGAGGGTGCCGCCGATCAATCCGGTTATCGAGATCCTCTAGCCCTTCATCACCGTTTCGATCCACGACTTCACGATCCCGATGAAGGCGGGATTGAACGTACCGGTTCCGAAGTGTTTGAGGGAATCAGACTCGGTCTTCCAGTTATTGAAGAGATGGTCGGAGCTGGGCGCCTTGACGTACTTGCCCCAACCCGGGTGGACGCTGTTGACAATGTCCGCGACCAATTGGTGATCGACATCGTAGGTCACGAAGTCGCTTTCACCGTGAACGGCGAGGACGTGGGTGTTGCACTTGGTCCAGTACTGAGCGAAGTTCGTGTCGAGGAGCTGCTTCCAAAAGAGGGGCGTCTTTGCGTTGAATTGGCCATCGGGAAAGTTCTGGGAGACGGCTTTCGCGAGCTCAGGGTGTTCCTTCTTGACCTCGTCGGCGGTTTTGCCGTCGTCGAAAATAAGATCGAACACACGAATCGAGCTTCGGACCGTGTCATCGATATCCGCAAAGGATGCTCCCGCCAGAAGCTGCTGATAGCGAAGGATGTCGAGGAGGTATTCGTGCCACGTGCGGGCGGCGATTCCGTACATGACCATTCCCTTCACCGGGATCTCGCAAGCGATGATTGGACCGAAGGCGCCTCCCATGCTGTGGCCGAAGATGAAAACGTTGTCGGTGTCGACGTAGTCGAGCCCCTTCAGCTGCTTTAGGGCCTGGCGATAGATGTCCAACTCGGTGGTGAAGTCGACTTTTGCGAAAGGTCCGCCTTCGCTATCGCCGACGCCCGGCTTTTCCACCCGCATGACCACGTATCCGCTCTTTGCGAAGTCGTAGAGGATCGGCGCGTCGAGGCCGGGGCCGGTCAGCTCGAAGTCGTATGAGATCGGGGCGAAGCCCTGGATGAAGAAGAGAGCCGGGTGTTTGCCAACCGTCTTGGGCTTGGTCACGATCGTGCGCATGCGATTGCCGTTGCTCTGCACCTCGCTGTAGATCACGTCGTAATACTGATTTCCTGGATCGCGCGGCCTTTCGACCATCTTCGCGGAGAGGTTCATCGGCTTGCCATCGCGGAAGAGCTTGATCTGCACGTCCTGACCGGGATGGATCGATCTGAGCATTTCGGCAATCGTGGGCACGGTGATGTCGACCCCATTGAGGGAGACGACCACGTCGCCACTCTTCAGGCCGGCCAGGCCGGCGGTCTGGCCGGCAACGACATTTCTCACAGACACGCCCTGGCCCGGCTTCAGCTTTAGGGTGGACGCCGCATCAGCGGGGACGGGGATAAGGCCGGCGCCGAAAGCACCGCCTCTTGGCAGCGCGTCTCCAAACGCGGCCCCAGTCAGCAAAATCGCCGTGACGAGGGTGAGTAACCTTTTCATTTCCGGATAGTGAGCCTATCCCGTCGGCGGCTCTTGCGACGGGTCCTTAGCCACGAATTGAATCTGTTTCGGGGGATTGTTTGAACGGGGGCGCGCTTCAAGGCGTTCGTGGCGAAAGGCTACTCGTATCACTAAACGTGGAATCGCTTCGACGCTTCGCCAGCCTCGCCGAGGTTAGGGCCTTCTCCCATCCGCTGCGCCTCGAAATCGTGCGGCGGCTTGAAATTGGACCGAAGACTGTTGCCCAAATCGCACGCGACATGGAGGTGCGACCCTCCAAGCTCTACTACCACGTCGGCGAACTCGCCAAGATCGAAGCGGTTAGGGTTGCGGAAACGAGGCAGGTAGGCAACCTCATCGAGCGATATTACGAGCTGACCGCGAAGGACTTTAGATTCGATCGCGAGGCGATCATCGGGCTCGGGGAAGACGGGAGAGTTGCTTTCGGGGAGGCGGTCCGGGCGGTGCTTCAGGCGACCGGGCAAGCCTACCGAGATGCGGATCGAGACGGAATGATCGGCGAGCCGCAGCTTCGGGCGCTTCGAGCGACTCTGTTTACGGTCCGACTCGATGAAGCCCGGCTGAGCCGATTACAAGAGCGGCTGCAGGAGATCATGGACGAACTGGACGCCGAACCTCGGCTGGGTCCGATCACAGCAAAGCTCGGCCTGGTTTACTTCCCGTTAGTTTAGAGGGGGTTAGAGCGGCCGAGCGATCATGACGCCAAGGTTGCGTTTGTATTTCTTCGCATAGTCGCTGAGGCGTTCACCGAGGACAACCTGCATCTTCACGGATGACGCGTTCAGGAAGCGGCAAACTTTATCGTCGTCGACGAAGATGAGGCCGGTGTGCGAGCAATCCAAACCGGCCGCAGATGTCGCGATGCCAACGATGTCTCCCGTCTGAAGTAAGGGCTCGACGTCGGCAACCTTGTCATTGGGGACGTACCACGGCTTTCGGGCCGAAATCTCCTTTTCGAGCGCGGCAATTTTCGGAACCAAACCGGGATTGGCTTTCAACTGGCGGTAGGAGTTCGGATGCGTGCTCATGAAGTCGAATGACTTGTCCAGGCGTACGGCGCCGGGAAGCGAGCCAGAGAGGTTCTTGACGACACCCTTGCGTTCGTTGTCTTCGAACCAGTCGCTTGTGTAATGAAGCCGGGACAGGTACCCGTCGAGCTTGCCGCCTCGGTATCGCGTAAAGGTGACCTCTTTGACGAGGTCGGGCGGCGTTTGGCCACCGTGCCGGAGCATCCTAGCGAAGCCGAGAGACGATTCGAAGAGGGTGACGCAATCGAGGCCGGCCAGGTTGATACAGCACACCTCCCGGTCGTCGTAGAGCTCCAGGGTCGCGCCCACGTATGGAGTGCCACTCAGGTCCAGGCCGATGCGGCCGATCGCGTCCCCTAGGGCGAGCTTGCTCCAGCCGTTCCCGCGCGCGTGGTCGAGCAGCCGTTTGAAGACGTCACCGCCGACGAACGGCTTGGCGTCGTCGTCGGCAAACGAGAACCGTGCGATGGGTATCGACGATGCCGCGAGAATCGAATACCGAAGGAGTTCGCGACGAGAAAGCATGTTGTCTAAGATGTTACACGCAGCCGCTTCTCTCGATACACTGAACCGATGACCCAGGACTGGCCGGCATATTTCAAGGCGTCGCTGGACAAACCTTTGCATCCGCTGTGGGAGCAAATCGATCCGTATCTCGCCGCTGGTCAAACCGCTCTCGATCTTGGCTGCGGCGTTGGAGTGGGGACGGCGCATCTCATCGAGAAGGGTCTCCGGGTGATCGCTGTCGATCAGGAAGCGGAAGCCCTCGAAATCACGGGCGGCCGGCTGCCGGCTGGAGCAGACGTCCATTTCGTCCAGGCGTCGTTCCAGGAACTGGGAGCAGACGAGAAGTCGGTCGACGTGATCGTTGCGTTCTTCTCCCTGTTCTTTCTGAGTCCGCTCGACTTCGGACGTTTTTGGGAAAAGCTGACAAGCGCCCTTAGGCCGGGCGGGCTGTTCGCCGGGCAGCTTCTGGGTGTCCACGATGACTGGGCGAACCGTGGATACACAGTCTTTACGGCGTCCGAGTGCTATGCGGTTCTCGATGCTTTCGATATCCTCTACTTTGAAGAAGTCGACCGCGATGGGGAGACCACGTTGCGCGAGCCGAAGCACTGGCACGTTTTCCACGTCGTTGCCCGAAAGCGGCCACCGAGGTTATGAATCGGCGGAAGGATCGGCGGGACGCCGAAACCACCGTGACTAGGTTGAGCTGACGAATCGCTTCATTGCGGCAAGCGTTTCTTCGCTGACGTGATGTTCGATTCCTTCCGCGTCGGCATCGGCAATGCCCTCGCTGACGCCGATTGAGCGAAGAAAATCGAGGACGAGCTGATGTCGTTCTTTCGACGCCCGTGCAAGCTGGGCGCCCTTCTCGGTGAGGAAGATGCTTCGATACGGCTGGGCTGTGACCAGGCCCTCCTTTTGCAGCCGTCGAACGGCCTTCGAAACGGTCACGTGACTCACGCCAAGCCGGCGGGCAAGATCGACGGCTCTGGCTTCTCCGGTTTCGCGAGTGAGCGCGTCGATCATCTCAACATAGTCTTCCGCCCGCTCCCGGCTGTGATCCTCGCGGGTTCGCTGGAATCTGTTCGCGCTCATGGCCCGGGCAGGTTGTAGCACATTTGATCGGGGGCAGGGCAGGCAAGTGATTAATGCTCGCTGATGCGCATTTCCCTGTTTCAGGACGACATCGAGCAGGTCGCGCTCGTCTTCCATGGGTACGATCACGTTCGAGGCCATCTTCATTGCCCCAAGGCGAACCGTCAACCACTCCCCATCTGTCGTTCGAAAACGTCGAGGTCAAATACAGCGATATCGTGTATGGGCTTCGGTCGGTTTCCATGCGGATCGATCCCGGCGAGTTCGTCTTCCTGACGGGTCCCTCCGGAGCGGGAAAGTCGACACTGCTGAAGCTCGTGACGAAGGAAGCAAAGCCGACTGGTGGACGGGTGTATCTCAACGGACGCGAAATCGGCGGGATCCCGACCCGGCATGTCCCGGGAATCCGGCGGCAAATGGGGATCGTTCCACAGGATTTCGCCCTTCTACCTCGGAAACGCGTCTTCGAGAACGTCGCCTACGCGATGAGGGCGGTGGGCCACTCGAAACGGGAGGTTCGAGAAAAGGTCCCGGAGATCCTCCAACGAGTCCACATCGCCCATCGCGCCGATGCTTTTCCGCACGAACTGAGCGGGGGCGAGCAACAGCGTGTCGCGATCGGGCGCGCGCTAGTCAATGATCCGCCACTACTTCTGGCGGATGAGCCGACCGGCAATCTCGATCCGGAGCACTCGTGGGAGATTATGGAGCTCCTGAAAGAGCTGAACAACAACGGCACGACCGTTGTTGTCGCCAGCCACGACGTCCTCGTCGTCGACCGGATGGGAGAGCGCATCGTGATGCTCGATCAGGGCCGGATCGCGGGCGAACATGAGGCCACCGCGGAGCTGCAAGAGGCACTTCCTTTGAACCTGCCCGACGAGGGCTTGGACGATCTTCTCGCGAAGCTGTCGGATCGCGAGTCCCCGGACCGGCTTTCCGTCGAGGCGGTCGTCGAGATTCAGGAATCGCGAGCCACAACGGAGGACGCCCGTGTTTGACCGGTTCGAATTCGTGATCAGCGAGGCCCTGACCGCCCTGAGCCGCAACCGATTGATGACTCTTGCGGCGGTGACGACGGTCGCCGTGTCGCTCTTCCTTTTCGGGGGAATGGGATACGCCTACTATCGGATTAGCCGTTATGCCGCAACGATTCCGGGCAAGTTCGACATGCGGGTATTCCTGCGGGACGAAGCGACGCCTGAGGATGTTCAGAAGGTCGCGCGAGACATCCGGGCGATCCCCGGCGTCGCCGCAGGCGGTGTGTCTTGGATTCCCAAGGATAAGGAGTGGGAGAGGTGGAAACGCGAAAATCCCGCGGCTTTAACCAAAGGCGTCGATAACCCTCTGCCCGAGGCCTTCAAGGTTGTTTTGGCCGATCTCAAGCAATCGGACGCCGTCGTCGCGAAAATCCAAGCGATGCCCATGGTCGCCACCGACAACGGGGTGCGGTACATGCGGGAAGAGCAGAACTTGGTCGACGGTCTTCTGACGGCTCTTCGACTCTTAGGACTGGTGGTGGGCGGGGTTCTGCTGGCAATCGCGGGGATCTTGATCTACAACGCGATCCGCCTGACCGTGCTTTCCCGCCGGATCGAGATTCGGATCATGCAGCTTGTGGGCGCGTCTCGGGCCACTGTTTACGTACCGTTTCTGATCGAGGGCATGCTCCAAGGTGTGATCGGGGCGATGATTGCGACGGGGCTCGTGATCGCCTCGTATGCCGGGTTCGGCTGGATCATTCGCACCATGGTCAACTTTGCCTACACCCCGGCGCCATTTCCCTATGTCGAGGTGCTTGGCATCCTGACCGCCGCCGGCGCTCTCTACGGAATCTTCTGCTCGACCTTGGCGATTCGGGCGCCCTTGAAGTACCGGTGACAGCAGTCTGTGGTTTGTGGATTGTGGTTTGTGGTCTGATGTCCAGCTCGTGTTCGAGACTCCTCCCAATTCTCTGTGCGCTCCTGGTGTTGGCGCCGACTGGAAGCGCGGCGCAATCCCACCGGCACAGGCCGAAGGGCCATCACTCCTCGAAAGACGTCGGCCAACTACGAGGTGACCTCGCGAGGCTGCGCAAAAAGAAGGCCGCCCTTCGAGCGGAGCTAAAGACCACGAAGCGAGCGGCCAGTGCGGTACTGGCCGATATTCACCGGGTCGACGCCCAACTCGGCGATCTCGAAGGGAAGCTGCAGGAAACTGGGGAGCATTTGGATCAGAGCAAGAGCCAACAAAAGCAGGTTGCGGTGGAGTTGGATGACGCCACGAAAAAGCTTGCGGAAAGCAAAGAGCAAGTCCGCAAACGGATCAGGCGGATGTACATGCAGGGCAGTTCGAGTGCGCTCACCGCGTTCGTCGGAACCGCCGATATCGGCGATATCGCGTCCCGCCAGTTCGTCATGCAACGGATCTCCGAGCAGGACAAGAAGGTCTTCGAAAACTACCTAGCTTTGTGCAATCGCGTGAAGGTCAAGAAAGAAGAGGCGGATGCTTTGGTCCACCAAGTCGCGAACCTCCTGCAGACTCAGAAGGACGAACAGGCGTCGCTGGCGGGGGCCCGAGTCCAAAAGGGGCACTTCCTTAAGGAGCTGCAGGCGAAGCAGGGTGAGCTTCAGGAGATGCTCAACCAGTTCGAAGAGGACGAGAGAACGATCACTTCGGAGATCCAATCCTATATGCGCCGGCGACAGCAGCCCGCACATCCGGGCGAAAGGGCGCAGCCGCTGCCTCCCTACACGGGCGGAAGGTTCTCGAGGCCGGTGAATGGCAGGATGACAAGCGGCTTTGGCATGCGCTTTCATCCGATCCTTCACATCACGCGAATGCATGCCGGGTGCGATTTCGGGGCGCCGATCGGAACTTCGATCCATGCGGCGGCGAACGGGGTGGTCATCCATTCCTCGTACATGAGCGGCTATGGAAACGTCGTGATCATCGATCACGGCGGCGGCATCTCGACGGTTTACGGGCACTGCTCTCGGATCGTGGTCTCGGATGGACAGACCGTGAAGCGGGGACAGTACATCGCGAACGTGGGGTCGACAGGCCTGTCTACGGGACCGCACCTGCATTTCGAGGTGCGGGTCAACGGGAAGCCGGTCAATCCGCTGCGCTACCTGTAAGGGCCGCCAGGACTTAGAAGGTCGCGATGATGGACAGGCTGGTCATGAAGGTGGCTGACACGCATCCGGCCGTTGCGATGAGAACCCCAGTAAAAACGCTTTTTGGGAGAGCGAGGAGCCCGAGGCAGATGCTCGATACTGCGCAGGCACTGGCAATATGGAGGTTCAAAAAGGAGTAAGTCGATTGGCTTACATGGAGCCAGGCCGGCGGCGGCGGATCCCCCGGGTGATTCTCGCCCCAGACAAATTGGTTGATGTGGCTGACCCAGGCGAGAGTCATTTGCCCAACACAAGACGTTTATCGCACCTGCCGACGCGGAGATGGCCATTTCAAACCGAGGGCTGCTTTGGCTCCCGCCCCACGCTCACTCTAACATGGAGAGGAACCTCGAGGTGCCATCGAGTCCACTGCTCCATCGCTCCGTCACTCCAATACTCCTTTGGGTTCGGAGCGTGCTACAATAGCTAACGCAGCCGTGCTGCGACTACTTACCAGGAGGCGATGTTAATGACAGCTATTGCAACCACCGGCGCGTTCGCCTCCGCTACCTTCGCGTAGCGGCAGGGCTTGCCCTGCGATTACTTTAACGTTCATCGCGTGCATTCACGGACAAGGCTAACGCGTGGTCGACCCTCTCGACACACCGAACCGATGCGTTCGCCTGTCCGGCCGATGGCCCATTCCCAAGCGATGACGAAAGAAGAAAAAAAGACACTCGAAAGGAAGTTGAACAGCCTTGATTCGAACGAGAGGCAAAAGTTATTTAAGCGAGCCGCCCAGATGCGCAAGCTCGCCCAACGACGCAACAACACGCGCCCCAAGCGCGCGTACGTCCGGCTTGCGGAAGACGACGAGCCTGCGGATATCGGAATCCGGCAGCCGCAGTCATCCCTGCACGACTGGGTTTTACGCTTGCTCGAGCAGGAGGAACCGCCGGAAGCCATCGAGACGGCCGCGAAGCATCCGGTTGGTACGGTAATCGCCATCGGGCCGCGCTCCGCGGAGGTGGTTCTCGAGGGCCGGACGCTCACGTGCATGATTGCTAAGGAATTAGCCGAAAAGCAGCAGGCTGAGGTCGCGGTCGGCGACCTGGTCGAGGTCGTGCGTCGCGGCGAGGACGCGGCGATCATCGAGAGCGTGCGGCCGCGCCGGACGAAGCTGTCTCGTCCCGATCCGCACAAAACCGCCCAAGAGCGAGTGATCGTGGCCAACGTCGATGTCGTAGCGATCGTGGTGTCGGTGGGGTCGCCGCCCCTGCACCCGCGGTTGATCGACCGGTACCTCATCGCGATTCGGCGGGGTGGCGCCGACATCGTCATTTGCGTAAACAAGACCGATCTGCTCGACGACGGCGCTCTCGATCGCGAGCTCGAGGTCCTGCGGCCTTACGATGGGTTGGGGCTCCCGGTGATCCGCTGCTCGGCAGAGTCTGGTTTGGGACTGGAGGATTTGCGGCGCGCGTTGTCGGGGAAGGTCTCGGCCTTTGTGGGACACAGTGGCGTGGGCAAATCTTCGCTGCTGAACTCGATGAAACCCGAGCTAGACCTGGAGGTCGGCTCCGTAAGTCAGGGATATGGGCGCGGAACGCATACGACTACTCGCTCGACGATGTGGGACCTTGGTGGAGGCACCTTTGTGATCGATACTCCGGGAGTCCGCAGCTTCGGCTTGTGGAAGCTAACATCGGCCGAACTCCCGTGGTACTTCCCGGAGTTCGCAGCGATCGGCTCGTGCAAGTTTCGCGACTGCGGTCACACGCACGAACCGCTGTGCGCGGTGAAGATCGCGGTCGAGTCGGGCGAGATCTCGAAGGATCGATACGACACGTATCTCAGGATCTTGGAGAGCCTGTGAAGGCTCATTTAGTCATTCCGAGCGCGCGAGGAATCTCGGGCGGAGATCCCTCGTGCCTCGGGATGACAAATGCCTTACCGGACGTTGATCTTAATCGCCTGCGGCTTTGGCTCCTCGACCTTCGGGATCGAGATGGTGACGATGCCGTTCGCGAATTCAGCGTCGACGGCCTCCAGGTTCAGGTTGTCCGGCAGTCGGATCGACCGAGAGAAGGCGCCGTAGGCGACTTCGCGGCGGTAGACCTTGGCATCATCGGCCGTCGAATCCTGCTTGTGCTCGCCCTTTATGGTGAGCACGTTCTTCTCCACTTGAACGTTCAGCTCTTCGGGAGAAACGCCTGGAACGGCAGCCTTGACGACGAACTTGCCTTCCTGTTCGAAGACGTCGATCGGCAGTAGAGTCGCCGATGAGGCTGACCTCGAGTTGCCGAAGAGCCGCTCCAGCACCTCGTCCATGGTCTTCAGGTCGTACGTGGGATTCCAATTCACAAGTGTTCTCATTCTTTCCATTCGCTCCTACTTGACAGTATAGCTATAAAGAGACATGCGCTTTATAGACTTATATATTCATACAGCGGCGCCACGGAATTGGTTTCGTCACGGCGCCGCTGAGACATACCATGGGAAATCGAGGGCTTGTCGAGGTGCGCAAATGGCAACCTAGATCTCACGCTAGAATCAGGTATGGCGCAGTGGAAGGCGAGCTGGATCGGCTACCAATATGATCCGCGGACGGATCTCGGCGTGTTCGCCTTCCGCAACCGGCTCAATCTAGCGAAGGTTCCGGCCCAACTCCCGATTAAGGTCTCGGCCGACAATCGCTACAAGCTTTATGTGAATGGAGAAATGGTCGCCTTCGGGCCGCAGCGCGGCGATGCCCAGCACTGGCATTACGATCATTTCGACCTCGCTCCCCACCTGCGAGCAGGTGAGAACCTGCTCGTTGCCCTTGTCTGGAACTTCGGGTGGATGGCGCCAAAGGCCCAGCACACCGTGCGGACGGGATTTGTCATGGAAGGCGAGGGCATCGAGACGCCGGGGGCTTGGGAGGTGGCCCGGGTCGAAGGTTGGGACTTCGAGATGATGCACTCGGAGATCGAAGGCTTTTACATCGACATCGGCCCCGGCGAGGTCATAGGGCCCGTATTGGAGCATCTGACCAGTCCAAATCCCAAACTCCAAATTCCAAATTGGAGGAAGCCCAACGTGATCAGTCGCGCCGAGGATCGCGGCACGCTCGGCGGCGGAACGCAGTGGATGATGATTCCGCGCACCCTGCCCGCGATGCGCTACGAGCACAGGGCAGCGAGACCAAAGGTCTGTCGGGGCTTCATCGGAGACAATCGCGCTCCCGACCTGTCCCTCGTCGGGCACCAGAATTCCTTGGATGGGCCGGTCGGACTTCCTGCGGGAAGCAAGCTCTTGCTCGACTACGGCGAGCTGCTTTGCGCATATCCGCAGCTGGTTCTTTCCGGACCAGCCGGCTCGCACGTGATGGTCACTTACGCGGAAGCCATGTGGCAGACCGATGGCCACAAAGGGAACCGGAACGAGTTTGCCGGCAAGAAGATGCGCGGCTACCAGGACAAGCTGATCCTCGGGTCTGAGCCCACACTCTACGAGCCGCTCTGGTGGCGGACCTACCGCTATTTGATGATCGAGGTTTCCGAAATCGGTAATCGGGAAACGAGAATCGGAGATCTGGGAGCGGAAATTGGAAATCGGGAATCGGGAAGCGGAAACCCGGTGACCGTTCACTCGGTGGATGCGATCGAAACCGGCTACCCCTATGAGGTTCAGTCGAAGTTCGAGGCCGACGACCCCTGGGTCTCCAAGATTTGGGACGTTAGCGTGCGAACGGCCGAGCGGTGTGCGGGGGAGACCTATTTCGACTGCCCCTATTACGAGCAGCTCCAATACGCCGGCGACACTCGGATTCAGACCCTGATCGGCTACTACGTTGGCCGAGATCGGAGGCTACAGCGCAACGCCGTCGAGAACCTCGGCTGGTCGATGATGGAGAACGGACTGACTCAGTCTCGGTATCCGAGCCGGCAGACTCAAGTCATTCCGCCTTTCAGCCTTTGGTGGGTGATGATGCTGTACGACCAAATGATGTATGACGGCATCTCGGAAAACTGGGTGAAGTGTGTGGCCTCCCGAGCGTTCGATGATATCGCCGATACGGACCCCTTTTGGAATTTCGGCGATTGGGTTCCGTCCTGGCGTTGGGGAGTGCCAGACGGGGGCTCTCTAAATCCAATGAATGTGATTCTGAGCGAGCTCTGTTACAAAGTGGGCGACTCTCTCTTTGTTAAGGGTGATGACTCCGTCTTACGCACTCAAGATGAGCTGAGGATCCGCAGAGAAGGGTCTGTTATTCTCGAAGCGACAAGCAGCCGATTGAGGAGCAAACCGGCGCTCCCAAGCGAGCACATTGAAGCTCTGTATCGAATCTACGAAGCGTTTGTCGGCAAGACGGTAGATCCGTGGCCGACCGAGGCCCTTGCCAAAGCCAATGCGGCTAGGTGCACCTACTACTTCTCCTACTACAAGCACCTCGCCATGTTCGGCCGGGAGGACGCACCGTTCGATTATTTGGAGGAATTGAAACCCTGGAAGGAGATGATCGAGAACGGTCTTTCGACCTTCGCCGAGAACCCGGAACCGGTCCGATCGGACTGCCATGCTTGGTCCGCTCACCCGGCTCTTGGCTTCTTCCAGATCGTGGCCGGCGTGACGAGCACGGCCCCTGCCTGGAAAGCGGCTAGAATCGCGCCGAAGCCTGGCTCGCTCAAGCGCTTTGACGCCCGGATCGCCCACCCCGATGGTGAGCTTCGGGTCGCCTACGAGGGCGGGAAGCTGACCATCGATACTCCGGTCCCGGCCGACCTAATCTGGAAGGGCAAGACGCAGCGAATCAAGGCGGGGAAGCACAGCGCGTAGCCTGCGAACGATCGGAAGGCGCCGCGACGCTGCCCGTCATTATGAGGTTCATTCGAAGGAGCCAGCTCTGGAGGATGAAAGCGAAGAATCTAACCTCGAGGCTGCCCGCTGATTTTCGTCGCAGGCTCAGAGGCGGTGGCATCCCGACGTAGATCCTTCGATTCCATGCTACGCGGCAAGCCGCTCCGCTTGGTTCTCAGGATGACAATCGCATTCGATGGCGTTCTCCTGTGTGCCAAACTCCGTGAGGCTCATCGCCGCCAGGAGAACGCGAAATCAGCACGTCCGACGCCACGGGAATGTTCATCGCCGAGACGCACACCTCGGCGGCCGTCTGGCATTACCGCGTCGAGAGGATGATCCTGGAGGGCAAGACTAAGTATCAGACCTACCAGATCTGCGATGTCCCGAGGTTCGGTAAGTCGCTGTTCCTCGACTACAACATCCAAACGAGCATCCTCGACGAATACATTTTTCACGAGTGCATGAGCCAGCCGGCGATGACCTTGCACCCAAATCCCAACACGGTGCTCGTGTGCGGAGGCGGTGAGGGCGCGACGCTACGGGAGGCCCTTAAGCACAACACGGTCGAGGAAGCGGTCATGGTTGATATCGACGAGGAACTCGTCGACATGGTGAAGGAACACATGCCCGAATGGCATAAGGGCGCGTTCGACGATCCGCGCACCACACTCCTTCACACGGACGCACGTGCCTGGATCAAGGACCACCAGGGCGCGGGCTTTGACGTGATCCTCAGCGACCTGCCGAATCCGCACGAGGACGGGCCGGGACAAAAGCTGTTCACACGGGAGTATTTCGATCTTTGCGCGGGGGCGCTTTCGGAGGACGGCGTTTTTGCCATGCAAGCCGGGTCGGCAAGCGAGAACTATCCCGCCTGCATGGCGAGCTGCATCAAGACCCTCGAATCGATGCCGGCGTTCAAGTACGTGGCCGGGTACTGGGGGATGGTCAACACCTTTTTTCAGCCGTGGGGATTCGTCCTCGCCTCAAAGAAGTTCGATCCGCTTGCCCTTACCCCTGCGGAAATTGAGTCAAGGCTCGTTAATCGGGGAGTGAAAAACCGGTACTATACACCAAGGTTCCACCAAGCCGTCTTCACTCTTCCGGAATATCTGCTTCAGGCGGTCGCCGTGGAAGGCCGGATACTTACCGACGCTGAACCGTTCGTATGGACCGCTTAGCCCAGCTTGGGCGGGGAAGCCATGTGGAAAACCGGCGGTAAAATGGAATCTAGTTAACGAGCGACGTTGCTCGCAAAAACAAAGATGTTTAGAAAGCTCTACTGGGTGACCGAACAGGTCAAGCCGGATGGCTCGAGCCAAGTAACCGGCGTTTTCACTTCTATTCCCAATCTCGTCAAAGAAGGCTTCGCTTGCAATCACCTCGCGACCATGAGGTTGACGCTTACCAAGTTGGATTGCCAAGGCGGTGCGCTTGGCGTCTGGATGGGACCTTCATTTGCGGGCCTGCAAGACCGTCTGCCCGAGTTCATTCAGACGGACGAATTCAGCCCCGAGCATTGCGAGTCTCTCGTGGACGCGTTGGGTAAAGAGAAGGCGAACGTCTAGCCGGAGGCTAGACGTTGGCCGAGGTCGCGATTTTACCGTCCGGCCGGCTTCGGCGGATTTGACGGCGCCGGAGTACTCGTGGCCGGTCCAGGATTGCTTTGGGCATTGAGCGTATCTAGAGCGGTCTTCCACTGTTCCTTGAGATGCTCGGCGTTGATGACGATGCCGGGCGGCTTCGAGGTTGCGCTGTCTTTCAGCCGCTGTCTCAGCCGGGCATTGACGTCCCTTGCCGCGGAGCCCTTTTGGATCATGAGGATGTTGCGGAGCTTCTTCTTGACCTTGTCGTCGATGGTGATCGGCCGCTTCGGGATCTTGCGATTCACGAAAAACTTTGCCCAGCCCTCGGTGAACTTGATCCAGGCGGTTTGCTGCTGGTCGCCCGTCTTTTGGACGGCGGGTTGGAGATCGGGGCCGAAGGCAGCGAGCTGGGGAACGGATTGAACCTTAAAGTGATTGCCCATCCGCGCCTTGTCGGGCGAAATGGAGTATTGGGTGGCGACGGTGTCGAAGGGTTTGCCCTTGTTCAGGTCCGCCTCGGCGAGGGCCTTCGTCTTATCGTCCCGCACGAGCATCCAAAGTAGGTCGACCTGTTCAGGTTGTTCAAAGTCGGCTGGATGCTCTTTGATGTACTTGTTCAGCTCGTCATCGCTTACCGTGATTCCCTTCGTCGTAAGGTTGAAGTTTGCGAGGTAGACGCCGATGTCGCTGCGAATCATCTCGAGCGTCGAGCCAGTCGCGATTAGGTTGCGGACGTAGTTTGGATCCCGGTCCTCTCGGTCTTTCAGTTCGGCTTCCACTTGGGCGTCCGTCGGGTAGACACCTTCGTCGCGGGCCATCTGCTTGAGCAGGGCCTGCTCGACAAGGTCGGTCATCGCCTGCATGCCAAGTGAGCCCACGACCTGGCCGCTATAGGGCTGCGTGGGGATTTGGCCGCCGCCGCCGGTTTGCAGCTTGGAAGGATCGACTACGACCTGGACGGTCGGCTTTAGCTCGAGGTAGCGCTGGTACTGATCGTTCGTGATGCTGTCGCCGTTGACCACGGCTGCGACCTCCGAGCCGCCACTGGAGCCTCGGTGGCAACCAGCGATCATTACGGCAGCCAACGCCGCGCACGCAAAAGAATTAAGTCGATTCAAAATCTGGGATAACCCTCGCTTTCTAAGTTAGGTAATGTTACCAGCCAAGCCATTTCTGACCTTGGCGGCCACCCTCTTAGCAACGCATAGGGGTCAAGAAACGTGCCAGGCGCATCGTGCTGCGGCCCAGAGACGGTGAACCCGCGCAACGCAGCGAGGGCCGTGTTCAGATCGACAGATCGAGCCCATGCTCAGGCGCGAGGTTCTGTGGCTCCTCGTGACTCTCAGGCGTTTCGGGTTGTTCCGGCGAAGGTTGATCGGGCTCGTCCTTGTGGTCTTCCCGGAGATGTCGTCGGTCGGACCCCGGCTGAACGCGGTCGGCTGCCCTCGGCCCAAAAACGGGACGGACGATGGGGCTGACGCGATCGATTTCGCTCATGGCCTCGAGGCCTGCGTCACCGTGAGGGGACGCCACCCTCCTGTCTCATGAAGGTTCTCAGGCGGGTCATCGCCTGGCTGTGAAGCTGGTAGACGCGGGACTCGCTAACGCCCAGCACCTTGCCGATTTCCTTGAAGGTGAGGCCCTCAAAATAATAAAGCGCGACGACGAGTCGTTCGCGCTCGGGAAGCTTGTCGACGCCTGCGGCGAGTATTCGGCGGATCTCCTTGCCTTCGACTTCGCCGCTCGGGCTGGCGTTCTCGTCGACGATCAACTCGACGAAATGGATATGGTCGTCGGAATCGCTGGTGCCGAGGATGTCGTCGAGGGAATAGATATTCGTCCGGCCCATACGAACCATCAGCTCGCTGACTTCTCCGGTCGAAATGCCCATCGTTTCGGCGATCTCGTGCTCGCTAGCCGGCCGGCCAAGTTTGGTTTCCAAGGCCATGGTGGTCCGGTCGAGGGCTTTTAGCTTTTCCCGGATGCTGCGAGGGACCCAGTCCTCATCGCGAAGCATTTCGAGAATGGCGCCGCGAATCAACGCGATCGCGTACGTTTCGAATTTGACGTCTCGGGTCGGATCGAACTGGTCGACGCTCTTAATAAGCCCGATGACTCCCGCGCCGACTAGGTCTTCGCGATCTAGTCCTCCGGGAAGGCTCGTGACGAGCCGGCCGGCGGTGATCTTGACCAAATAGGAATAGTGATTGATCAGTTCGACCCGGGCTTCCGGGCCTTTGTAAACCTTGAAATCGACCCATGCACGACTTAACTGTTCCGGAGATAGCGGCATATTCCCTTATCCTTGCCAAACCCTCTTGTTCGCGTTAAGACGTCTCAGTCTCGGCAGGAGATGCAAACGAAGCCTCGGGAATTTCCTGCGGTTCCCGACCGGCAGTGGTGATGACGTACCATACGTTTGCCCCGACCCAGCCCAGCACTAACGCGAGTGCTGCGCGCCACAGGGAGGTTAGGGGATCGACGTGAGCCAAGATTCCTGCGGCGAGTGCGAAAAGAGCAGCTAACCCTCCGACTACGAATGGCATGTCGATAAATCCTCGAAACCCCCAGCGAGGCGCACTGATATATTTGGCAGGTTATCGGCGAACTTCAGAGCCTTCTTCAACTTTCTCACCCTGAGAAGTTGAAGTTGGTTGTTGGCGATTCGAGCCGACTTGGTTCGCGGCGACCCGACAGGTCGTTCTTGGAGGGGACATGACTCGCCTCTTGAGGCGTTGAGGCGTTGAGGCGTTTAGGCGTTGGACGCCATCCCGCTGCGACTTGACAGCGGGGAACCAACGACCAACCGCCAATCGCGTATAAACAGAAACGTGTACACGCCTTACGACTGGCAGGAAGGGATCGGGAATCGAGCTCAGTACATCGAGGCGAAGCTCGCTCAAGGCGTCCCGGTCCTGGCCGTTTCCGTGGCTGAAGGCATCGTCCTTTTCACGTACCGCCGGCAAGCGAGGAAGATCTATGAGGTCTACGACCGGCTCGTGTTCTCGGGCGTTGGGCAGCAGTCTGATGTCGAGGCGCTTCGCACCGCCGCTGTCGATTTCGCTCATCAGGAGGGCTATAACCGAAGCGAGCAAGACGTGACGATCCAGCGCGTCGCCACGGCTTTGACGGCTCCGCTCAAGAAGGCCTTCGCTGACTTCGGAAGCGCGCCCCTCGTCGCGCGCTCACTTTTCGCCGAGGTGAGCGAGTCCGCCGAAGAAGACACTTATTACATTCTCGACTACGATGGCGACTATGCGATTTCGCGAGGCTCTGCCGTGCTGGCAGGATCGGAGTCGCAAATCGCCGGGTTCGAGGGCAAGCTCGACTCAGTCCAGTCGATGACTCCTGCCAAAGCGGTTGAGAGCCTGCAGGACATTTGGCAGGCTGGAATGGAAACCGACGAACGGACCCTCAAAGATGTCCTCGAGGGCTTGACCGCGGAAGCGGTTCTGCTGGAACGACAGGAAGTCCGGGAAAACCGGTTCCGGGTGCTAATCGGCGGCGACTGACCGCAATGGCAGACGTCACGGGGTCGCCCATCTGATATCTAGGAGACCGTCACTTCCAGTACTCTGAGCGTCTTCGCCGTGACCTCCGGCAGGGTGTCGTTGATGAAGGCGCCGGCGCCGGCTTCGCTGCCCGCCAGGTACTTCAGCTTTTGCGCGGTTCGGTAGGGCGGATAGAACTCGACGTGAAACCAGTTGAATTCGAATCCGGCGATCGACGGCTCCTGGTGCATCACCATCATGTAGGGCAGGGAGCGTCCGAACAGTTTGTCGAACTTACGAGTGACGACTAGTAGGATTTCCGCCAACTGATCCATCTCTCGATCCGACATCTTGGCCAGCGACCGGATGTGGCTCCGGCTCGTCACATAGAGTTCATAGGGATAGCGAGCGAAGAACGGAACGATGGCTACGAAGCTCTCGTTCCCCCAGACCCAACGTTCCGCGGATGCGAGCTCGAACTCCAGCCAGTCCTGCATCAACAGCCGGCCGGTCTGGTCTAGATGCGTCTTTTCCGATTCCAGTTCGATCCGCATCGTTGGAGGGATGAACGGATAGCCGTATATCTGGCCGTGGGGGTGGTTTAAGGTGACGCCGATCTCTTTGCCCTTGTTTTCGAAGATGAACACATATTCGATGGATGTCCGAGTTGAGAGTTCGACGTAACGCTCGCGCCAGACCCTGACCAACTTGCGGATTTGCGCATAGGACATCGTGGCGAACGTGGCTTCGTGCTGATCCGAGTAGCACACGACCTCGCAGACGCCCTCGCTGGGCCGCACCGGGAGTAGTCCCGAAGATTCGACTTCAGGCGTGGGCGGTTCGAGCTGAAGTGAAGGGAACTTGTTTTCGAAGACGACGATGTCGTAATTCGGCATCGGCACTTCCGTGGGGAAGCCTCCGGGCTTGGTAGGGCACAGCGGACAGTAGTCGTCGGGTGGGAGAAACGTCCTGTCCTGACGATGCGTCGCGGTGATCACCCACTGGTCGAGAAAGGGATGGTAGCGAAGCTCAGACATGAGGTGAGATCGTTATCGGCGCCGCGTGATCGGTATCGTTCGTCAACTCTCCGGCCGCACCGTCGATGGCTTGAGAACCTTGATACCCGAACGCCCGCCCCACCAGGTTAGTGATCCCGAGCCGTTCGATTCATGGACAGCCAGTACAGGCCCAGCTGGCGCACGGCGTCGATGAACTCATCGAAGTCAACCGGCTTGCGGATATAGCTGTTCGCGCCAAGATTGTAGCTCTCGACGATGTCTCGCTCCTCGTCGGAGGAGGTCAGGATCACGATGGGGAGCGTCTTCGTAGCCTCCTCGCTCCTGATTCGCTGGAGAACCTCGAGGCCGCTGACTTTCGGAAGCTTGAGATCGAGGAGGACGAGATCGGGCAAGCGCGAGCCGGTACCGAACAGCGCTTCGAGCGCTTCGGCCCCGTCTCGGGCGACGCGAATGATGTTTGGAACGTCGCTCTGGCGCATGGCCCGCAGCGTGAGCTGCTCGTCGTCCGCATTATCCTCAACCAATAGGATCGTTTTGGGTTCGGTTGCCACTTCGACTACTCGGCCCGACCGGGCCCCTCCTGCGACTAGGACACCGTTATTATTGCGCAAATAGCCTGACGTGGGGTTGGCCGCCGGTCCCATTAATATTACGGGGCCACGATGGAACCGGCCGTCACTCAGTTGCCCGACGAACCTAAACGGGATTGCTTGGTTAGGTGGATCGTGAGCCGGTTCTTGAACTCGTGACGCTCGACATGAAACCCGAGCTGTTCTAGTTCGTGCTTCACAGCAACATTGAAGCCGTCATTTGGGACGTCGACGACGAGGGGATCTTCGTCGGCGTGCTCAATCAACTGCTTTGCGAGTCGACGAGCGTATTCTTCGGGCATAGCGCGATGTTAAACCTAATTGCGGTTGATTGCAACCCTTCCTCTACTTGGCGAAATCTTCGAGGGCACTGCGCGCCTAACCGGTGCTTTGCATCGCGGCGGCGAGGCCGGCGATCGTCTGGAGGATCGCTTCCCGCCACGCGCCGCTTCGCTCTTCGCCCGTGAGGGACTCCCAGCGGTTCATTACTTCGATCTGCAGCCGATTCAGGGGCAAAACCATGGGGTTTCGGAACTCGACCGTCGCGCGGACGGTCTTTGCGCCTTCGAGCAGACTCTTCTGACCGGAGATTGCAAGGATTTCGCGAACCGTTCGGTCGTATTCGACTTCTATCTCATGCTGAAGCCGCTTGCCCAGGGTCGCCGGCTTCACCCTCGAGGAGTAAAGCCGGGACGTGTCGACGTGCGCGCGCATCAGCTCGAGCTGAGCATTGTCGATTACCGTCTGAAAAAACGGCCACTTTTCCAGCATCCGCGCGAGCAAGGCCTTGTCCGCGAAGGCTTCGAGTGCCGCTCCGATTCCGTACCAACCGACGAGTACATGCCGGCTCTGGACCCAGGCAAAGTTCCAAGGAATCGCTCGGAGTTGATCAATCGCGTGCAGGCTTCTTCCCGGTCTAAAGACGGGGCGGGAAGCGATCGTCAGGAAGGAGATGTATTCGATTGGGGTCGCCTGCGCGTAGAACCGCCAGAATTCCGCGTCCTCATGCACCGTCTTCCGGTATTTGGCCTGCGAGGCTAGCGCCATCTGATCCATGGCATCGTCGAATTCGGAGGGCTCCGGTTGAGGCTTGGAACCGGTTGCAACGATCACGGCGTTGATGATCTGTTCGAGGTGGCGATGGGCGATGGGACGAAGGCCATATCGGAACGAGATCACCTCGCCCTGCTCCGTGAACCGGATTTGACCGGAAAACGAACCCGGAGGTTGGCTGAGGATCGCCCGGTTGGCCCTACCGCCTCCGCGACCTAC
>CAZNUL010000003.1:0-143160 GCA_964576205.1 uncultured Fimbriimonadaceae bacterium
TTTGGAACCGCTGGTTGCTTGCCGGCCCAAGCTCGCCAGGCGTCATCATCGTGATCAGCAGTTCGTTGGCGGGAATGAAGCGAATCACTTCGACACCGGTTTTGTGCTTAAGCGCGTTCTGGAGCTCGGACACCGTCGCTTTCATGTTCTCAGCAGGCCGAATCCCGATGAAACAACGATTGAGCATGTCCATGATGCATTTACTGTACCGCGTCCTGTCCTTCGCGTCAGTCTCCTGCCGGTTTCAGTCTGTCGGCCGTCAGGTTAAGACCAGAACCTTCGGGTCAGGCTCAACTCACCCGGCGCCTGAGACCTGAAGCCAGATACCGACGCCCGATACCTGACGCCATTGGAGTACGCTCCTTTCGATGCAACCACTGGGCGCGATGATGGAGCGCGAAATCCGCGAGCAGCCAGTCCTCCTCGCCGCTAACTGGCGAAAATACCGAGAAACCCTTCGCTCGCTTTTTCGTGGCGTCGATCTCGATCTCGTACTTCTTGCCGCTCGCGGGTCCTCAGACCACGCGGCTCTCTATGCCCGTTATTTACTTGAGATCCACTTGGGCATCCCTGTTGTCCTTGCCGCACCCTCGGTCGTGACTCGATATGGAGTGAGGCTCAGATACCCGGAGCGCACACTAGCCGTTGGGATCTCACAAAGCGGCGCTGCCCCAGACGTAGCCGAAGTTCTGGAGGAGATGCGAAACGGCGGTCACACCACGTTGGCGATCACGAATACCTCGGGATCGCGCCTGACCGATGTGGCGGAACACTCCCTCCTCCTGGATGCTGGCCCAGAGCAATCCGTGGCGGCAACCAAGACGTACACGACTTCCCTGCTTGCTCTTTATGCGCTTGGCTGTGCGTTCGATCCGTCACTTCCCGATCCCGAGCTGCCGTCAGACAACTGGCTAGACGAGGCTGAGAACGCAGCTCAAGCGGCCTCCGGCGCAGTCCTACGTAACCCAACACTCTTTTCCCTGGCAAGAGGCTACCGGTTTTGTTCGGCACACGAGAGCGCTTTGAAGCTGATGGAGTGCGCGATGCTACCCTGCAAGGCTTATTCGACTGCCGACTTCGAACATGGACCTAAGGTGCTTGCCGACCACGGGAGTGCGGTTGTCTGTTTTGGATCGGCTCCTCCAGGTCTGGCCGAGCAAGGCGGCGAGCTGATCCTTGCTCCCGAACATGGCGGGGTTCAAGAAGAGGTCTTGCCTATTTGGGACGGGCTCTTTGGCCAATGGTTGGCGTTGCTCGCGGCGCGCGCTCGGGGCTTAGATCCCGATCATCCAAGTGGGCTTTCGAAGGTGACGAAGACGCTCTAGGGATTGTTGATCGTTGATTGTTGATTTTTGATTGTCGATTGTGATTCCTTGATTGCTGATCACTGACATCGCACTAGCGTTGACTCTTGATGGCCGACAGCAGCGTATGCAGTTCGCACTTTGTCTTTTGGTGAGCACGCTGTATACTGATCTTTGAGGATATGACAAAACTACGCGTTGCTTCCACTCTCGTTCTCGTTGGCCTGCTCGGCCTTGTATACGCGATCGGCATGCTCATCGCGTTCAAGCTCGACATTCCGCGGCAGTTCATTCTGCCCGCTTCCTTAGGCTTTGCGCTCGTCATTGTCCTGCTCCAGTACGCGATCGGGCCTTATCTTCTGGACGCAATTCTCACGGTTCGGTGGTCCTCCGCACTTGAACTCGGGCCTGATTTCGCGGCCTGGAATCAACGAACCTGTAAGACTTTCAAGATTTCCAAAACGCGGCTTGGGATGATTGAAGACCGCAGCCCGAACGCATTAACCTACGGCCACGGACCCTGGAACGGGCGCGTGATCATTACACGCGGTCTGATGGAGGTCTTGGAACCGGAAGAACTGAAAGCGGTCTATGCCCACGAGCTCGGACACATCAAGAATCGCGACTTCATCATCATGACCATCGTGCAGGCGCTGGTTCTGGCCCTCTACACGTTTGCGCGAGGATCGAGGTTCGGCAACAGCAAAAACACCTTCGCGATCGCGCTCGTCTCCTATGCCGCTTACTGGGTCAGCTACTACATTTCGCTGATGTTCTCGAGATTTCGCGAGTACATGGCGGACTATGCCAGTGCCCAAATCCTTGGGAACCCAAATGCGCTGTGCAGCGCCCTTGTCAAGATCTCGTATGGGTTGGCTCGGAGGAAGTCTTGGTGAGTTGACATTTGTAGCCCAATGGCATATTGATTGTGATGGGCAGCGTGGGGCTCCGTCCCATCCCGAAAACGCATGCCGTGCGGATCGACCGGTCCCGTCGACGGATCGTTCATATCGAGCCAAGTGGCGCCGAAGCCCTCCTTTCGGAAGTCCGCTACGTAAGCAGCCCACCATTCTCGACCCTTATCAATCGTGAAGTCGGGGAAGGCCGTCTCCCCAGGCCAGACCAGCCCGACAAATGGCTTGCCCTCGGCGTTCTTGCAAAAGACGCCCTTCTGGAGCCCGTCGTCGTAAACGCGGTAGCCCGCCTCCCTCTTGACGCCAGGATCGAGGATTGGCACGATCCTGCGCGAGAAGCGCGCTTCCAGAGCCTTCGCAGTCGCCGGCACGCCATCCGGAAACATCTCGTTGCTGGTCTCGAAAATGCGGTAGCCGCGCATGTAGTCGAGATCCAGCCAAAGGCCGTCGCAGGGGATGCCGCACTCCTCGAACTTCTCATCGAGAGCAAGCAGGTCGTCGTGGCCACCGTATCCCCAGCGCGACTGATGGTAGCCGAGCGACCAGAGCGGAGGAAGCGGGGTGGGGCCGACAAGCTTTTGAAGCTTGTGAGTGACCTCCCGCAGGGTCGGGCCGTAGATGATCCACAGGTTGGGCTCGCCTCCCTCGCTTCCCAGGATGAGCCGAGCGTCGGTTCGTTGCCATTCGACGAACACCCTCGACTCGTCAGTTCCGGGAGTCGATATCCAGGTCGGATAAGGGTTGTCGAGGAGGAAGCCAACGTATTCGTTACCGATCCGTGCCACCACGTAAGGCGTGCTGAAATAGGGCGGATCGGAAGGGTGTTCGCCCCACTGGGCGAAATGAAAATCGCTCCACACGTCGGTGTTCCAGAACTTGGTTCGGAGGCCCGACAGCTCGACCCTACCGTAAGTCTTCTCACCCATTCCGAAGAACCGGGACTCGGGAGGAAGGGCGAACTGAAAGAGGGACGCCTCGCCGCTTACGCCAAAGAAGCTGCCACTCGGTCCAACAAGGATCTCCTCGCCACGATTGCCCCGAAGCCGGAGACCGGCGGAGCTCGACAGTCCGACGGTTTCATCGGCGTCGTCGCGGCTCGGCGGTTGAAGGGGCGACAAATGGCCGTTCTGGCGCCAGGGACCTTTGGCTCGAAGATGATGGATGCCCCCCACGAACGTTGTCTTGCACAGTTTGATCGACCGATCGCCAACGTCGAGGCGACCCTCATCATCAATGGTCGATGCGAAGGAAAAATTAGAAGGGTGAGGGTATTTGGTGAACATCATCGGTGATCAATCATTGACTGGGCCAGCTAGCGGCCCCCCAGGCCGCTCAGCGAAACTCCTTCCACGAGGTACTTCTGGGCGAAGAAGAACAGAAGGAGCACGGGCACGATCGTGAGCGTCGTAAAGGCCATCAACATCCCCGGCTCGCTGGATCGATCTCCCTGAAAGAGCTGAAGGGCGTAGGACAAAGGCATCCGTTCCGGCGAGGCGATGTAGACCAAGGGGTCCATGAAGTTGTTCCAGTTGTCCTTGAATGCCAAGAAGATGACGACGGCCAGCGCCGGCTTCACCATCGGCAACATGATCGACCAGAAGGTGCGGGCGGGATTGCAGCCGTCGATTCTCGCCGCGTCCTCCAGTTCCGCAGGAATGCTTTTGAAGAACTGCCGAAGCAAAAAGACGTTAAAGGCAGAGGCAAAGAACGCGGGTACCCAAAGCGGATAGAGGGTGTCGATCCATCCGAGTCCGCGAAAAATCAGAAACTTGGGAAGCAGCGTGACCGCTCCCGGAAGCATCATCGTTGCGAGGAGGATCGCGAAAAGGAGGTCCCGACCGGGAAATCTCATCCGTGCGAAAGCGTAGGCGACAATCGAGGAGCTCAGCACGGTTCCGATCACGCTCATGACGACGATGATCAGCGTGTTTTGTAGATAGACCAGGCCGTGATTCGTTTCGGGCGGCATGAATGCGAGTGCATCTGGGTAGTTCCTCCATTGAAGTCCGACCTCGCGCACCGGCTGCACGTCTCCCGGCTTATAGATATGCTCTTTGCCCGCTAATTCGGCAGGCTTCGTCACAAGCACGCGCCGGCTTCCATCGAGCATCTCCTCGATCACCTCACCCTGAATAGGTCTGCCGTCCAAGGACGCGGTGACGAGTGGAACCTGTTTCGGGATCTCCTTAAGTTCGCTACGGCGAGACGTGAAGCTCAGGCCGCGCATCGCCCCAGGATCGATGATTCCCACCTCAACTTGGCCGTCCTGAAGTGTCGAAATAACGGTCCCGCTGACGGCCCGCCCCTTGTATTGGCCCTCTAGAAGCGGGTCCTTCTTGTCCCAATACATAACGGTCTGCTGTACTCGCGGAACCCAGACGATCCCGTTTGGCGAAGCCATGTCGCGATCCTCCTTGAACGAGGTCACTACGAGAAAGGCAAAGGGGAGTCCGAAGACGACGCAGCCGGCGATCAGCAATAGATGAGCAGCGGCCGTGCGACTCCACTTTCGAGTTGCCGCGTAGCGGGCGGCCAAGCCCATCGCGGCGGCGCCCGCCACGATCACCAAACCGATCGCAATCGCGACGCCAGTCGAAAGATCGATCTCGCCTCGGAGCATCTTAATCGGTTCGCCGCCTCTCCAGTAGAGGATGCCGAACAGTACCGTAAGTCCCGCCCAGATCCCGGCCGCCCTGCCGCGGGCCGACCTGTCGGAGCCCGTAAGCTGGGTAAACGCCTGGGCAGCCCGGACCAGGACCATCGCGATAGATACCACTGCTACCCATGCGGAGAAGGGCATGACGCACCAGATCAGGGGCAGCCGCGCACCCTGAACCGGCTCACCGGCGCCCAGCAATCTCGAGCCGAAAGTGAGCGCGGTCGCAGCGACGATCGCGACAAGCGCGATCAGGCCAAGGCCCTTCCCCTCCGTCTTGCGAGAGTCCAAGAGGGCCCCGACGGCCCTCACGACGGTCCAAGCGCCGAGGGCAAACCCAAGCCAAGTTGAAAGGGTTCCGATCGCGTAGAGCAGGTTGCCGCTCATGCGTCCGCCTCGTAGTGGACCCAGCGAGGAGCGAGCTTGAATTGAAACAAGGTGAGCCCGATGATGATGGCGAAAATCATCCAGGCGAGGGCGCTCGCGTAGCCCATTTTGAAATAGCGAAACGCGTTGTTGAAGAGATGCATTACGGGCATCAGGAGCGAGTCGCTGGGGCTGGGCTGACCGCCCTTAAGGATGTAAGGCCGGTCAAATTCCTGAATCGCGCCGATGAACCCGACGACGACATTGAAGAAGATCACCGGGCTAAGTTGAGGCAATGTGATCGACCAGAACTGCTGGCTTGGCTTGGCTCCGTCGATGCCGGCCGCTTCGTAGAGTTGCCCCGGAATGCCCTTAAGTCCGGCCAACCAAAGCAGCATGCCGCTGCCCGCGCCCCAGACTCCCATCAAGATCAGGGATTGTTTCGTGTACTCGGGCATTTCGAGCCACCCAGGAGGCGCCAGGTGCATCCATTTTCCGACCGTTTCGCGCCAGCCGGCATTGATCAATCCCTTGTCCGGATCGGCTGCGAGAACGAGCGTCCAGAGCACTGCCGAAGCCGTCGTGGGGACGATCGCCGGCATGTAGTAAATCGTTCGGTAGAACCGCATGCCACGAACCGCGTTGTTGAGGAGCATTGCGATCGCAAGCCCCGACAGGATGGTCAACGGTACGCCGATTCCGGCCAGATAGGTGACATTGAGAAGCGTCTTCGACGTCATCGCGCGATCGCTACCGACGATCGATTGAAAGTTCTGAAGGCCGTCCCATCGCGCGGGACTCAAGATGTCGTATCGCGTGAATGAGAAGAAGAGGGAAGCCAGCATCGGCCCGGCTGTGAATACGATGAACCCGACGATCCAGGGCGAGATGAAAAGGTAGGCCCATTTCGCATCGCTCTTGGCCAGTGGCCCTAGGCGCCTGCGCTTCAGAGCGAGACCGGCCCAGGCACCTAATCCGAGGAAGAGGGCCAGACCCGCGAGGCCAGGAATCCGGAGATCGACGAGAGGCAACGAGGAGGCACCATAGTAGTCGTCCAACTCGTGTTGAATCACCTGCTGCCCGGCCGATAGGGCATCCTTGACCGGCAATGTGCCGTTGCAGGCGTTCTCGGTCGCCCGAACGTGCTCGTCCCAAAGGTCTTGGCCTACGAATGTGGCCGGACGGATGTGGCCAAATGGCATCAGCTCGATGTGCTTCTGGAGACCGCGAGCGATTCGCTCATCCGCCGGCACGAAGTCCTTAAGGATAATTCCGTTGGTCTCGATTTGAGCCGAAAGCCTTGGAACATAGAGCCGCCCTCTGCGCCTCTCCGCTTCCCGGAATCCCCGAAGCTCGGCCAGCCTGCCTTCCTTGCTCGTCGCAAACTTGATGAACGCCCATGCCCCTTCGAGGTTGCGCGCGCCTTTAGGAATAGCCCAGCTGAATCCCCCGATCCAAGTTACGAAGGTGCTCTTCTCGCTCGCAAACAAGCCACGCCGGTAGTAGCGGTCGTCAGGCACAGGCGCCTCGCTCACGGCGAAATCGAGCGAGGTCGCATACCGGGACAGATCGTTCATGATCCAATCGCCGTCGATCTTCATCGCAACCTTGCCGACGATGAATGGGTCGTTTTCGTGGGCTTGAAATCCACTCTCGAAGTTCTTCGCGTTGCCGTACCCGCCGATCAGGTCGTAGCCGGCTTTCATGAACTTGAGAGCCTCTTCGCTCTCCGGCGAATCCAGCGTGCATGTTTTGCCGTCCGGCGACATGAAGTTCCCGTTCATCTGGAACGTGTACAGGTAGAGCCATGAGTTGCCGTAGTTCGGCATGAAGCCGGCTAGCTTCAGAGTGCCGTCGGGATTGCGCTCGGTGAGGACCTTGCTATAGGCGAGAACCTCGCTCCAGGTTCTCGGTGGACGATCGGGATCAAGGCCGGCCGCGCGAAGCTCATTGGCCTTTCTCTTAAAGATTGCGCGGTTGTAATAGAGGACGCGGTCGTCGGCTCCCGACGGGATGCCGTAGGTCTGGCCGGCCCAGTTCGCTTCGGCCCATGCGGCCGGATAATATTGCTCCTTAGTCGGGCACAACGGATCGCTCGCGCGATCGCGAGCAATCAGATCGTCGAGGGGTTGGAAAGCCTTGCGGGCTGCCCAGTCGGAGATCGTGAACCGATCTTGGTAGATGATGTCGGGGGGTACGTTGCCGACGATCGCCGTCATCAGCTTCTGCGGATTCATCCCGCCGGATCCCGTGCTGATGGCGCGGACGTAATACTCGGGGTGCTTTTTCTCGAAGGCTTGAAAGACAGCTTCGATCCCTTTGTCGTCTGGTCCGGGACCGCGCCCCCAGAGCACGATCGGCTGTTGGGCGGACGCGATGCCGATCAGACACCACAAGGCCGCAAGGATGACGGCTCTCAGGGAACCTGACTTCGCGTTTTGGGCCGGAGACCCGAGTCGGGTTGGGGCTGTGGTTGGGCAGCCGAGTGGTGGGGCGATGAGCGACTCACTCACTCCATTCTGGTTAAGCACGCCGCCTCCAACCCCGCTCAGCATTCGCTCTCGACAGATTTACCGGCCGCCGAGGGTGTCAGGGGTGTTTCCCCCTGCCGCGTCGGGCGAGAGGTGATACTTGTCTTGAATCTCTTTGATCTTGGCGGCCTTGACATCCGCCGGAAAGGGGCTTCTCCGGTACCAGTCGATCTGCTGTTCCGGCGTAGCCTTATTGACCGCCTGCATCAACTCGTCGTGGCTCATTGGTTGAGGCGGCGTCGAAATCGTCGCGCAACCAGTGAGGGCAAAGCCAATAACTGCGATTGCGGCAAGAACGTTGATTCTTTGTGCAAGACGCCCGGTCATTGTATTCTCCTGTTTTGGAATCTGGGGTAGCGGCCGGCTGTTAGCCGGCCGCCGTCCCCAGAATGGTGTTTCCAGCTTACTGGAAGTTGGGAGCCGCGAAGTTCGTGCCCCACCAGCGATAGCCCATGCCGGCGAACGGGCTGCCGTTCCACCAGATCATTGGGCCTGTGTCCTCGTTGCCGTCCGGGGTCAGGTACTTCGTCGAATACCACTTGGCGTGGCCGTCCATGTGGTCCACGTTGTTGCCGTTGGACCAATAGCCGTTGAAGCCCGAGCCCCAGAACGGGATTCCGGGGCCGCCCGGCCAGACGTTGCCGTTGAGCGGGAAGTCGGCGAAGACCACCACCCGGGCGACGTTGGTGAACGTCACCGATCCGGGACCCACCCCGACCACGCCCTGGCCGCTCGCCCCGCCGGTCGTCGTGTTCACGCCGGGGTGATAGTAGCCATAGCGGCCCGAGGCGCAGGGGCTGCCGGGAGCCGCCTGCTGATAGTCGAACAACGTCGGGTTGATCTCGAAGTCCGTCGGAGGATAGATGTCGTCGTAGTTGTTGGCAAGACCGCGAGTGGACACACCCTCGCCAACGCATGGATCGTTAGGATCCGACATGTAGTTCGTGCCGCTTAACGTCTGCTTGGCCTGCTGAGTCCCGATCTTGTAAGGGCTCGTCGGGTTCGTCAGGATCTGACGGTTCTTCATGTAAGGAACAAGCCGCGTCGTGAAGATGTAACCTTCCGGCCAGTTGTAGTGGGGGATGTAGTCGTCCGCGTCGGTCGCGTACATCAATACCCCCAGAATGTTCTGCTTCAGGTTCGACAGGTCGGATGTCTTCTTTGCCGCCTGCTTCGCCTGAGCGAATACCGGGAAGAGGATCGCCGCCAGGATGGCGATGATCGCGATGACAACCAAGAGTTCAATTAAGGTGAACGCTCGTCTGCTCTGACTGTTCATGAAAGCTCCTTTGAGCCATGTAGCGCATGGTTGGAGGGTCGGGCGACTAGCCTTGCGACAGGCGAGCCGTATGACGATGACGATATCGCGTGCGAACGCACGAGAATGGCAGCCCCGCGGGCAGGAATTGTCAGCGAGACCATATGACGTGACACTGGCGCCGGGGCGCCATCGAGGGCGTTGACGAAATCGGAATGCTCGGAGAGCCCCGAGAGAGAAATAGCAACAGCTTTGGGCATCGCGGAGCGATTGATGGCGACCACGGCGGCGTCCTCCCCGAGGACCCGCGCGTACGCGGCCACGCCATCTCGATCGCTCGCCCTGAGTAAAACGGGATCTCCGGACTGCAAGACCTTGTGGGAGCGCCGGAGCGAAATGAGTTTCCGATACAGAGAGAGCATGTCGTTTTGGCTGTTCGCCAAGCCCCACTCCATGCCCCGGCGATTGTCCGGATCTCGCTCGCCCTCCATTCCCAGTTCGTCGCCGTAATAGACGCTCGGGGTGCCGACCCAAGTGAATTGGATGATTGCGGCCAGCTTGGCCAACTGTCGATCCCCGCCGCACTCAGTCAGGATTCTTGGTGTGTCGTGGCTGCCGAGCAGGTTCATCAAGTTCCGCGAGACTTGGGGCGCATACGAGCTGTAGTTGGCCATCAGACCCTTCATGAACTCGCTGGGCTTGGCGTCGCCGGACTTACCGAGGAATCGGAGGATGGCCGCCCGAAACGGATAATTCATTACGGAATCCCATTGGTCTCCGCGGAGCCAGGGCGTGGCGTCGCCCCACTCCTCTCCCACGATCCAGTAATTCGGATTCAGCGATTTTAGGTGCCGGCGAAAGGCTCGCCAGTAGTCGCTGGAGACTTCGGCGCCGGTGTCCAGCCGCCAGCCGGCGATTTCTGCCCGCTTGTCCCAATAATCGAGGACGCCTAATAAGTAGCTCTCGGTCGCCGGGTTCAGGACGTTCAGCTTGGGCATCGAAGGATAGTTGAACCAAGCGACGTAAGGAGGGTTCTGCTGAACCCTGACCGGAAACTGCTTGATCGTATACCAGCCGAGGTACTTGGACCCCTTCTGGTTCGCGAGGATGTCTTGGAACGCGAAAAAGTTCGTCGCACTGTGGTTGAAAACGCCATCCAAGATCGTTCGGATGCCCTTGCTCGCCATCTGCCGCGTCAGGTCGCCGAATTCCTGGTTGGTGCCGAAACTGGGGTCGATTTTCAACCAGTCGGTCGTCTCATACCGGTGATTGCTTGGGGATTCGAACACCGGATTGAAATAGACGGCGTTGATCCCAAGGCCCTCCAGGTAACCGAAATGCTGCCGGATTCCTGCCACGTCACCGCCGAATCGGTTGCTGTAGGTCGGTTTGGCGTCCCACGGGACAACGTTCTTCGGATCGTTACTCTTGTCTCCATTGGCAAACCGGTCAGGAAAGATCTGATAGATCACCGTGCCTTCGAGCCAGCTAGGGGGAGTGAAGGGTTTGTAGCCGGCGCCGAGCGAGTATTCGTTATCGCGGGAGGCCATGGGGTCGGTTAAGCCCTTCGGGCCAAAGCGGTAGTGCTTCGGACCATCGTCGAGTTCGAATGAGTATCGAAGGTTGCGGTTTCCGGTCCACGGAATCGTCGCCGAATAACGGGTGTAGAGATCATCGATCGGATGCTCTACCGTGGGATAGGATCGAGAGCCGGATCGGACGAGGACGCGCTCGACATCGTTGGGGCGTGCTCTCAGGCTCAAAGTCAGGTTGCCGCGATCGACGTTGACGTCGGGAATTCCGTCCCGGTGACGCAGGGCGCTCTCGGTGACGAATCCGTCGCCTTTGGCGGCCGGCCTTGCGTAATCGCTCGGGAGGATCAGTAGGAGCGAGTTGGTGTGTCCGTTCCCGTCGTCGTCGGTCTTCGGATTGGCGGGGTCAGTCACCCAATCGTTGTCGTTGAGAACGAATTTGTACAGGATCTTGCCTGGCTTGAGGGTGAGGTTCACGTGCCAGGTCCGCTGATCGGGGTCTTCGGATAAGAGGGTGGCGCCCTTGTTCCAACCGTTGAACGTTCCGGCGATGGCGACCGAAGTTAGAGGCTTGTCGGCGCGGTAGACGAACTGGCGGGTTACGGCGTCGGACTGGAAAGTCGACGCGAGCAGGAGGATCGTGATCGGGCTCATTCGACCACCGCCCGATGAACCGATGTCGAGCCGCGGATGGAAAGGTGGCAAGGAACGAGTTCGCGAACAGGCTCCGAGGCGCTGCCCGCGTCGATGATGTGGAGAAGCTTGGCGATCGCCCGGTTCACCATCAGCTCGATGTTCAGGTTCACCGACGTGATGCCGCCCTCTACGAGCCGGCAGAGCGCGCTGTCATTGAAGCTGACGACGGCGAGATCGTCGGGAATCCGAATATGGCGGCTGCGGGCGGCCAGGATGACGCCGAAGGCCATGAAGTCGTCGAGCACGACAATCGCATCGGGAATGCTGCCAGAGGTGAATATTCGGTCGGCCGCGACTTTGGCGGCATCGAGCCCAAAATCCGTGTGCCACACATGGCTGTCCCTGGAGTGCCGGTCGAGGGCATCTCGGTAGCCGGCCATGCGATCGTCGCTGACGGCGACTCCGCCCGGGCCGCCGAGGAACGCGATTCGCTGGTATCCGCGTTCGATCAAATGCTCGGTGGCCATCGCTCCCGCGCGGATGTTGTCGTTGTCGATCGAAGCGATCGCAGGATTGTTCGGGTTGCCGATGATGACGAATGGGAACCGGTCTCTCTGGAGAAGTTCGATTCGCTCATCGTCAGCTCTTGGCTCGACGAGGATGAGACCGTCGACCCGCCGGGTACGAAGCATTTCGTCGTAGACGCCCTCCTGGCTGACGTCGTCGGTCACCATGTCGAGACACAAGTGGAAGTCCTTTCCGGACAGGGCGTCGACGATGGCCGATGTTAGGGCCGCGAAAAACGGATCGTCGACGAGGCCACCGTGCGGCCGCTGCACCACCAAACCGATCAGACCGGTGCGTGAAAGCCGGAGGGATTGGGCGCGAACGTCGGGCCGGTAATTGTGGTCTCTCACGACGGCCAAGACCCGGTCGCGGATCTGTGTCTCGACCCGTCCGTCGCCTGAGAGAACCCTCGAAACCGTTGCTTGGGATACCTTAGCTAGCTTCGCTATGTCCGACTGTTTAATCGCCATCGATCAACCGTGAATACGTATTGTATACGTATTCTTAACCAGCAGACGAGGTTTTTTTGAGAATTGTTTCTGTTGCGCAATTCTTCGCTAGAACACCGATGGAGTCAGGGGGTGAGGGAGCGAGGGAGTGATGGAGAAGTGGAGTGTTGGAGTGAGGAGGTGAGGGGGTGATGAAGTGTCCTCAGCCGCTCCCGGGCCACAATAGGCTGTGAACCGCTCGATCCTCGCCGGTGCGTTCGCTCTCTTGGTGGCTGCTCCCGCGATTGCCGCTCCTTCGAGTTGGGAGGGAGAGGTCTTCTACCAAGTCTTTCCGCGCAGCTTCAGGGATAGCAACGGAGATCGGATTGGCGACCTTAACGGCATCCGCCAGGGGCTGACCGCGATCAAGAAGCTTGGCTGCACGGCTATCCTCCTCAATCCGATCCAGAAGTCGCGCGTTTATCACAACTACTTTCCGGACGACTTTGTCGCGATCGACCCTTCGTTTGGTTCGCTCGGCGACTTTCGGCGGCTGGTTGCCGCCTGCCACCGGCTGAAGATGAAACTCGTGCTCGATATGGAGCAGCAATATGTCGCTGACGGTCATCCTTGGTTCAAAACCATGACCGCCGATCCCGAGCAGAACACTCCGTTTCTATGGCGCAAGAATCGGCTCGACATGTGGGACAAGGTGGCTTGGTACAACGGCGCCAAGATTCGCATCTCGCCGGTCAATCTGCAGAATCCCAAGGTTCGGGCCACGATCACGCAGACGTTTCAGTTCTGGGCGGATCAGGGAGTCGATGGCTTTCGACTCGATCACATGATGGACGACCTCGACGGAAGAGGCGAGATGACCGGGCTCTACGCGGGGTTCTGGACGCCGTTGGAAGCGGCTGTGCGAAGCAAACATCCGGCTATCTTCTTCGTCGCGGAGCAAGCGGATTGGAAGTCCGACGAATATGTGCGCCAGATACTTGGCAACACGCCCACCGATGCCGCCTTTGCATTCCGGCTCGAAATCGCGATCTCAAGCTTCGACGGGTCCAAGATCGTCAAGGCGGCGGAGAACATGCAAGAGCTGGTTCACGTCGGCAAGACGGAGCTGACCTTTCTCGAGAATCACGACACGGAGCGCTTCGCCAGTTTCGAGCCGGACAAACGAAAGCAGCGACTGGCAGCGGCCCTGCTCATGACTTTGAAAGGGACGCCTTCGATCTATTACGGGCAGGAGCTTGGCATGCGGGGAGTTCAGGGACATGGAAAGACCGATGGGAACGACATCCCTGTCCGGCTGGCCTACCGGTGGACGGCGAAACGGGACGATCCGGGCACGGCGATTTGGTATCGAGGAACGGGGCCGTGGTGGAGCACGGAGTTTTCGGCGGATTACGACGGCACTTCGTATCAGGAAGAGGACAACAAGCCGGATTCTCTCCTGAATTGGTATCGATCCTTGATTCATTTCCGTCTCGCTAACCCGGCGCTGCGAGTTGGGTCTCAAAAGTTCGTTAGACTCGGCAACTCTGCGTTGCTCACCTTCAAGCGGCGGTCCGGGCGGCAAACCCTGCTCATTGCCGCCAACCTATCCGGTGAAAGCCAGGTCCTTTCTTCCACCCGGCTTAGGGTCTTGTGGCCCAAGCGAACACGGACTCGGTCGAAGGGCTCGATGATCATAAAGCCTTTCCAGCTCGTGGTGTTGGGTGCGTAAAACCGGATAAGGTTTGCCGGCGCCGAACAACACGCGACAGGTTCGAAACCACCTTGATATACTGGTAAATCATAGACAGGTTGACGTCCCGTTTCGTGCTCGCCATCGCCGTTTACGTGCTCGTCCAGCAGGCAGTCGCGCTGGGGCAACCGCGGTACGTCGAGTTCTCCAAGACCGTTGGTTCGCTGAGCCTCGTTCGCCGCGGTCATGTCGCGGCGATCCAGGTCGATTCGCGCGATTGGCCCGGAGTCCAGCGCGCGGTTAGAGACCTCGAGTCCGATTTCGCTCGCGTCACGAGCCATGCTCCCACGCCCCAGGGGGCCAGGACGACCAATGTCGCGATCGTTGTCGGCACGATCGGCAGAAGCCCGATCATCGACGGTCTGATCAGGCGTAAAAAGATCGACGTGACGGGGGTCCGAGGCAAATGGGAAGCGTGCCTAACTCAGGTCGTCAAGGATCCCCTGCCGGGAATAGAACGGGCGCTCGTGATCGCTGGCAGCGACAAGCGGGGCACGATCTATGGCGTCTACGACCTCTCCGAGCAGATCGGGGTTTCGCCGTGGTATTGGTGGGCGGACGTCCCCGTCAAGCACCACGAAGCCATCTACCTCAGGCCGGGACGATTTGTCCAGCACTCGCCCGCTGTCAAATATCGGGGGATCTTCCTCAACGACGAAGCGCCTGACCTCACAAACTGGGTTCGCAAGAACTTCGGGAACTACAACCATCGGTTTTACGAGAAAGTCTTCGAACTGCTCCTTCGCCTCAAGGCCAACTACCTTTGGCCGGCCATGTGGAACAACTGCTTCAGCGAAGACGACCCGCTGAATCCGAAACTCGCCGACGAGTACGGCATCGTGATGGGTACCTCCCATGTCGAGCCGATGATGCGGGCTGACAAAGAGTGGAACAGAGCCGGCTTCCGCTCTGACCAGTGGAGCTTCGACAAAAGCCCGGCGGAGTTGACCAAGTTCTGGACCGAAGGCGTCGAGCGAAACAAACCGTACGAGAACATTATCACGATCGCGATGCGGGGCAAGATCGACACACCGATGTCGGAAACCGCAAACATCTCGTTGTTGGAAAGGATCGTCTCCGAGCAGCGGAAGATCATCGCCGAGCATGTCAATCCGGATGTCACCAAGGCGCCCCAACTCTGGTGCCTTTACAAAGAGGTCCAGGAGTACTACGAGAAGGGCATGCGCGTACCGGACGACGTGACCCTCCTCTGGGCCGACGACAACTGGGGAGATATTCGCCGCCTTCCGACTCCGGAAGAGCGGAAACGGTCTGGCGGGGCGGGAGTCTACTACCACTTCGACTACGTTGGCGGCCCCCGAAACTACAAATGGATCAACACCAATCCGCTTCCCAAAGTCTGGGAACAAATGAACCAGGCTTATGAGCGAGGGGCAAACCGGACATGGATCGTCAACGTCGGAAGCCTTAAGCCGAAAGAGTTCCCGACAGAGTTCTTTCTAAACTTCGCCTGGGATCCCAAGCGTTGGTCGAAGGAAAAGCTGGGTGACTACACGCGGCTCTGGGCAACACGCGAATTCGGGCCGCGGCATGCCGCCGAGATCGCGGACCTCGTCGAGAAGTACGCCAAGTACAACGGGCGTCGAAAGCCGGAATTGCTCGATCCCACCACCTTTAGCATCGTGAACTACGGTGAAGCGGACCGGATTCAGGGAGAGTGGGACGCGCTTACCGCCAAGGCGGAGAGCCTCTATGAAGCACTTCCCGCCGAAGACAGGGACGCGTTCTTCGAGTTGGTTTTGTACCAAACGAAAGCGGCATGCATTGTCAACAAGCTCTATATCGCTGCCGCCAAGAATCAGCTCTACGCGGATCAGGGGCGGGCCAGCGCAAACGACTATGCCGCCCAGGTCAAAGAGCTATTCAATGCGGACGCAGATTGGACCGACGTCTGGCAGCACAAGCTTGCGAAAGGGAAGTGGGAGCACTTCATGGATCAGACGCACATCGGATATACGAACTGGCAAGAACCTCCGCAGAACAACATGCCGGCCATCAAGGAAGTGGCTGTGGAGGGGCCCGGCAGGATGGGCGTTGCGGTCGAGGGCGCGAAGTCTTCGTCGCTTGGAGCTCCCGGCGACCTCGTGCTTCCCTCCCTCGACTCGATCAATCGGCAGAAGCGATGGATCGAAGTGTTCAACTCCGGCTCAGGTTCAGTCGCATACCGAGTCGAGACGAAAGAACCCTGGATCGTGGTAACGCCTAACGAAGGATCCATCCAGAAGGATCAGCGCCTCTTAGTGGGCGTGAACTGGGCCGCTGTGCCACAGGGGACATCAGTTGGCCTGCTTGAGATCAAGCAGGTCAGCGGCCCGTCCGTGTCCGTCAAGGTCGTTGCTCACCGGAAACCAGATGTCAGAGGCTCGGCCTTCATCGAAAACGACGGGGTTGTCTCAATCGAAGCCGAGCACTTCACGGGCAAGGTAGATGGATTAATTGCTCACTGGGACAAGATCGCAGACTACGGTCGGACCTTATCGGGAATGACGGTTTTCCCGGTTGGCGCAGCGACGCAAAACTCCGTTCTCCTCACCTCACAGGCGACAAGCAAACAGTCGCGGCTATCCGGCCCCCGCCTCGAATACAGCCTCTACCTGTTCGAGGGAGGCACCGTCATCGTCCAAACCCTTCATGGAACCACGCAACCCTTCATACCTGGTCGGGGAATGCGCTACGGGATCTCGTTCGACGACCAGCCGCCACAGGTTGTCGATATCCACGCCAATTACGTTTACATGCAGCAAGCGTGGGAGAAATCAGTCGCCGATGCCGTGCGTGTGACGACCAGCAGACACGCCCTCGGGCCAGGTCGCCACACGCTGAAGTATTGGGCGATCGACGCGCCCCTGGTTCTGGAAAAGCTTATCGTCGACGCGGGCGGGCTAAGGCCGAGCTATTTGGGGCCGCCGGAATCGGCGCGAGGCTTGGAACGGCCGAAATAATGGTCGCAAACCCAGTTCGCTACGCTTTCATCCGGTCAGATTGGAATGGAGGGAACGCGGCCATCCGAAGGGTCGGCCCAGCGACTGTTTGGCACCGTCGCGCACCAGTCTGGACGGAGCGGGTCCTTGTCGTATGGGTAGGGCCCTAACCTCCTAAACTCTTCCGCATACCGTTCGACCTTCGCATGGTCCAGCTTCACACCCAAACCGGGGCCGTCTGGAACCGACATTTTGCCATTGCGATACTTCATCGGTCCGCCCTGGATCACGTCGTCACGAAGATGATGGTAGTGGGCATCTGCTGCGAAGGACAGATTGGGGATCACCGCGGCCAGATGCAGCATCGTAGCAAGCTGGATTCCGAGTTCACCCGACGAATGCACGGCGACGCCCAAGCCAAAGGTCTCGCAGATGGCGGCCGCCTTGACGCAGGGACGGATTCCGCCCCAGAAAGTGGTGTCGAGAAGGATCACATCGACGGCGGGGTCGAGCACATTCGCCGCGAGCTGCTCGAAGTTGACCACGACCGTGTTAGTCGCAAGCGGCATGGGCACTTTCGCGCGGGTTCGCCGCATCCCACTTAGCCCGAACACCGGATCCTCGAGGTAATCGTTGTTCAGGTCTTCGATCGCCTGGCCGAACCGGATCGCTTGTTCGGTCGACCAAACGGCATTTGGATCGAACCTCACGCGATCCTGGGGCAATGCCGCAGCTACGGCACGATAGCATTCCAGCTCATAGTCGGGCTCGAACACCCCTCCTTTGAGCTTGTGGGTTGTGAATCCGAACTTCTTCTTGACCTCGACGGCGTAAGACACCATCTGCTCCGGCGTCCGCACCTCTCCCGTTCCATCCCCGTTCGGATACCGGAAGAAGAGATAGGAAGCGAACGGCGCCTCGTCCTGCAGCTTTCCACCGAGCAGGGCGTGAACGGGCACGTTCCAGGCCTGGCCGAGCAGATCGAGGCAAGCGAACTCGAGAGCAGCCACGATCTGGGTTCGATTGTTATAGAGAGAAGCGGTTGGGTTCGCGATCTTGAAGCGCATTTCCTCGAGCCGCGCGGGATCATGACCGACCAGATAGCCCTTCATGGCTCGAAAAACGGCTTCCGCCGATTCGCCACCGCCTCCCATCTCGCCTAGTCCGACTAAGCCGTTGTCAGCTTCGACCTCGACGATCGTGCGAACGAACCTGCCCCAGTGGCACCCGTTGGCGTGTCGAAGCGGCGCCTCTAGCGGGACGGTGACTGTGGTCGGACGAATGTCGACGATCTTCATAGCATTGGGAACGTCACCGACGTCGATCAGGAGGCGCGCAAACGGCTAGCGTCTTCACTCGCCTGAGACGAGCCAAGTTTGGCGGTAAGGTCGGCCAAGACGTCGCCCTTGCCATCCGCAAGCCAAAGGATGCTCGTCACACCGCGCGGATAATAGCGGCTTCCGACCGCTTTTCCGGCAACCATCTGGTCGCTCCAGGCATAGTAGGCGTTGTCTTCGCGCATGAGCCAGGATAGGTGCGCTCGATCCGCATTTGAATCGGCCCTCTTGCCAAGGATTCGTTCGGCGATGAATTGACAAAGGTAGATTTTGCTGAGCCATGAATTCCGGCTCGTGGAGCTGAGACGCCATCCCCCATCCTTAAAAAGGCAGATGCCGGTCTTCATAACGGCCTCGAAATGACGCTCGAGGCAACGAATCAAGGCTCCGTACGGTCCGCGAGCGTCCACCGCGTCTCGACGTCCGCCGATGAAGGCAAAGGCCAGGCCTTCGATCGCCGGGATGATCTTGGCGGTGACGCCCTCTCCAACAATCGCTGGAAGGAATCCGTCCTCGTCGGCCGCGGAGACAATGGTCGAAGCGCACCGCGACGCCTGGTCAGCGGCGAGTCGAGACGAATCTTCATCGCCAAGACTTCGAAATAGCGGCTCGAGAAGCACGTACGCCGCCCAAGCTTTAACCGCAAGGTAGACGTTGTTTCGGGCCTGGCCAAGCGAAGCATCGAGGCTGTCGTAGGTTGTGATCTCAGAGCCGCCTTCGCACCGGCTGCTGTCGAGCCCCATCAACCCATTCCTCAGGCTCGCATCGGGATTGTCGCGGTTCGCCAGGCTTTGCAGGCAGGATCTTAGCGTATCCCTCTTTGAGACGATCCATTCCGGATCACTGGCCCTAAAGGCATGCGCATAGAGGCAGGAACACAGAATCCAGTTGACAAGCTCTTCGCAGCTCATGTACGAGAAGCAGCCGCGAAGGCCGGCCTGTTCGTAGCACGACCTGCCGGGCTCGGCAAAAGCGTTGGCGACTCCCATGTCGTGGGCAAACGCCAGTCCGCCGGGATATTTGGTAGGATCGCCCGGGAAGCGCACCTCGTCTTCGTAGGAATAGCGTTTGGCAAACAGATCGAGCGCGTTTCTCACAGTCCAGCCGTGTAAGGAAAGCTCAAAGAACGCCTGATCGACCGCCAGATCGAAGGTGTTCATCATCCGATATTCGCCCTCGTTGACGACCCAGACGACTTCCCCGTTATCGGCCTCAAGGAGCTGGGTCGATCCTAAGTAGCTTCGGATCGCATGGCTCATCATGAGCGCTCTTTCACAGCCGAGCCCCTCCGCAAGCTGGCTGTCCAGAGCTAAAGACCTTTCCATCCAGCAATCGAAACAGCCCAGGGCCGCTCGTCCCACATCTTCGATCCGGTTGAACCAGCGCCGGTACAGGTAGCGGGTGCGAATGCCAGTCGTCGCCGTCGCCTCGCGGAAGAAGCAAATGGCAAACCGGAACGTTCGAACTTCGCCGGGGCCGACCGTGCCAACGATCAACCCCAAATCCCCCAACATGAAATTCAGATTCGATTCGTGAATCGGGTTGAGGATTGCCTCTGGTTGCCAGGCGATACCGGCGTAAACCGACTCGTCGTCGCACAGAATCGCCGTCGAGCCCCCTTGGGCGACTCCCGTGAGTCCGCCTTCCCGCACCACTCGCATGGAATTGGCGCGGCCGGAACCGGCATATCCAAAAAAGGCTTTTCGTGGGAAGACGCCGCGAGTGTTATCGACGGTCAGCTCTGCGATAACCGCCGGCACGACAGCGGCACGAAGGTCTTCGTCGGCACAGCCTTCGGGATCGGGAAGGGAGACTACGCGGCTAACTACTCGAAAAGTAAGATCGCCGGCCTGCCACTGGTCGATGGCTGGGCCGAGCACTCGGGTCACTTGTTCGTCGGGAAAGAATTCGACGGCAGCCGCTCTCCGAAAGCTGCTCAGCCCCTCAACATCGTAGTCGTCCGCCGGCGCAGACTCCTGGCGGGCCTCAAAAAAGGGTAGCGCCGCAAAACGCCCAGGCTGCGAACGGTCTTCAACCCCCACATAAATGCCTTCGTTCGCGGGTCCGGCAAGTTCCAGGCCGAGCCCGCCTCGGGCGCCCTTGCACCCGAACGTGAATGTCGCGAACGCTCCGATTGGCGAATGGTGTGCGTTGAAGAACGTCGTATGACTCATCGGCTCGTTGTCTTCGCGATCGTGCGGGTTCGAATCCTAACAAACCGGCGTTTGGACAAGCTTCGCCCGTCGATCAACGATCAAGTTACCGCGCACTAGAAGGTTTATGGTTGAATTCCGACGAATCAACACCGTCTGCATCCGAAGCGGTAGTACGCAGTCAGAGTTTTGGGCCCCGTTGCCGGGGCCGGGCAACGACAGAACTAGAAAGAGGTGCTAACTAGTCGTTGTCGAATCGTCCAAGGGCCAGATTGGACCCAGAGGGTTCCAACGTCAGGCTGGAACCCTCGTTTACGTATGCGATCCTTACTGACCAGTTCCGCCAGCTCCCGCCGGAGGATTGCCGGCAGCTCCGGCCGGTGGACCGCCGCCAGGGTTCGATCCGTCGTTCAAGCTGCTCTTGAAGCCCGCCGGGGCCGACATCGCCCCGGGTGGAGGGGGCTTGAAGGTCGACGGATCTCTTTGCTTGAACTTCGCTTCCTCTTCCGGCGTCGTGTTGGATCCCGCGCCGCATCCGGCGAGAGACACGACCACGCAGGCGAGCGCGAGCGCGGATCCGATTTGTCGCATACGCTCCATCATCATGGTCGCCTGGAATTCCACATGTTGTCGGTATCCTGGGCGTCCGGCGTGTAGTGATAGGTCGGTCGCGTTTGAACCGGCGCCATCGTCTTCACATGTCCATCGGCGAAGGCGAAGATGCCTTTGCCCGCGTACACAACTTGGACGGCACCGTTACGGTTGTCCAGGTTGACCGTGTCCACCGTCGTTCCGACCGTAACCGTGTAGGGCTGGCCATTACGAGTTCCGAGTGGCATCGCCTGCGGAGTCCGCCAGTCCCAATAGGTTCCGTCGGTCAGCATCGTTCCAGGTCCGAAGATGTTGTCCTTCTCGAACGCGCCGGCGAGTAGGATGGTGTCCGAATAGTGGGCGACGAGCGAGGCAGGAACGATGCTCGGTCCGGCGAACCAGCCACCATTGAACACGCCGCCGGCGCAGTTGGAGTCGGCAGCGCCGTTCTCATCGCGACTTTGGATTTCGTTCATGATGCCCGCTGACTCATTGTCGGAGCCGTTCCACTTGATGAGGCCGTTCGCAGCATAGGAAATGCTGACAACCGGCTGACCCACGAACCAGCTCGGCCAATAGAGGTGGCTCTTCGGGTCGCTGGGGTCTTGGAGGATCGGGAGGTTCTTGATATAGGGTTGGGTGTCCCATGCCCAGCCGCCCTCGATCGGGTCGTACCAGCAGTGTCCCGAACCGATCGGATAGACATCGTCATGGTCCGCCAAGTACATCTGGATGCCCAGGTTGAGCTGTTTGCTGTTGCTAAGGGACTGAGTCTTCTTGGCAGCCATCTTCGCCTGAGCGAAGACGGGGAAGAGGATTGCGGCGAGAATCGCGATGATCGCGATGACAACGAGTAGTTCTATTAGAGTAAAGGCTTTACGGAGCATGAGTGTTACCTCTTCAATGAGGGCTGGGAAGTGGAGTCTCGGACGTCGAGTCCACAGTCGTAGATGGACGAAGTGGGCGACTCGGACGAGTCCGAATCCTCCCGGTCAATGAGAGCGAGCAAGTGCATCGTGGCTTCGCGCGCGATCCTTTCGACCGGCTGGTTAACCGATGTCAGGCGCGGCGAAGTCGTCTCGCAGAATGAAGAAGAATCAAATCCGATGATCGAGAGGTCATGGGGCACGGAGATGCCCAGCCTCTGGCAGGCCACCAAGAGATGGCCGGCGTGAGTGTCGCTGAAGGCCGAGAGGGCGGTATGGGGAGCTTTGGAGCCGCGATAGGCTTCGAGCTCCGGCGCATCGTAATCCCAAACGAGAACATCCCCGTCTAGGCCCGCCTCTGTGATGGCCGTGCGAAACGCGGCGGTTCGGGCCCGGCCCTCCGCTGTGTGTTCGTTTACGGGATCGATCACAAAGCCGATGCTTCGATGGCCAAGCCCGGCCAGATGCTTCACGACGAGGCGCAACGCGCCATCGTTGTCGGCGCAGAACGTCGGCACTCCCTTCGCCGATCCCGGCGGCGCGTGCATCATCACCACGGGGATGCTGGAGTTACGCAACCCCTCGACGGAAGCCTCCGTAAAGTCGGGGCGGCACCAGAGGACGCCGTCAAACCTTCCATCTGAGATGGCGCCCGCCTGCGAGTGCTGGACCAACTTCGGGCAAAGGGCTAATGTGTAGTCGGCCGGGAAGAGGGTGGCCATGACTCCGTTGAGGAGCTGAGGATAGTAAGGGTTGTCCTCGCTCAGCCTTTCGAAATGCTGGAAGACGACGCCAATCATCTTGGTGCGCCGGTTTCTGAAGCTCCGCGCGAGGTGATTCGGCTGATATCTGAGCTCGGCCGCGATGCGTCGGATTACCGCGGAGGTTTCGTCGCTAACGCGCACGTTCCTGCCGCTGCCATGGAGGACCTTCGAGACGGCCATGGCCGACACTCCGGCCGCTTCCGCCACATCGCGAATCGTCGTCTTCATTGATTTACGGGTAAATCTAGAGGAATTATAAGACATGACCGCTGCTCTGAACGGCCTTTTTCGGCAAGGCATTGTTGGCGCGACTCCTCTAGGTTCGAAATGCGAGATTTACGGATAAATCCTAGTACATTTACCAGTCACGACGGGCCCGTGAGAAGTTTCGACCTCCCGGCTACTTGGAAGCAGGTAGCCGGCCTCAACTCAAGCGCCGGATTACCGCCGCAATGAGCCGTCAGGTTTATCGTTATACTTTCCAAAGGATGCAACGGGGCCATCGAGATTCGGGTGAGGGACGACTCGTGAGCGGCGTGCATCGCCGAAGATGTGGCTCAAAGCCGGGTCGCTGGCGGCTCCTGGCCCGGGTCTTCCTGACCTTATTCCTTGCCATCCTCGCCTTCGCAGTCGCCCAAGCCGACATCACCCTTCGCTTCACCGTTTGGGACGGCGAGGAATCTTGTGCGATCATCCGAAAGAAGCTCCGCGAATACGAGGCCCTGCACCCGGGCATCCACGTAAACCTCGAAAACGTCGACTACAACAATTACTTCACGAAGCTCCTGACCCAATTCGCCGCCCATACGGCGCCGGACGTCGCGATGATGGGTCCCGACAACTTTCAGCAGTATGCGAAGAGGGGCGCCCTCGTTCCCCTTAACGACCCTCAAAACGACCTTACAAAGAACACTCCGGGATTTGATCTGAGCACCTTCTATCCCGCGATCGTGAAGGCTCACGAATACAAGGGGGCGCTCTACGTTCTCCCGAGGGATATCGCGCCGGCCGGACTGATCTATTACAACAAGAAGGCCTTCGACGAGGCCCACGTGCCGTATCCCGACGGAACCTGGACGTGGGACTTCCAGGAGCGCCCGGAGTTGAGGGAGAAGGACTTCCTATGGGTCCTGCACCATCTTACGAAGAAGGAAGCAAACGGCAAGACCCGTTACGCACTGACTTCCTGGGACGCGAACGGACTGATGGAACTGTTCCTGTTCTCGCAGAAGGGTTACTACGCGGACAGTTCAGAGGATCCGACCAAGGTCTACTTCAACGATCCCAAGATGATTGCGTCGCATCAGCTCGTGACCGATCTCTTCAACAAATACGGATGGATCCCGTCGCCCACGAATCTCAGCTCCATGGCCCAGCTGACCGCCGAACAGATGTTCAGCAGCCAGAAGAGCGCCATGTATATGTGCGGCATCTGGGATTCGATCAAGTTCCGTCGCGAGGATCCGATCGGCTCGAAAGACTTCTTCGATTGGGACATCGCGCAGGCGCCGGCATACAAGGATGGGACGAAGGGCTTCCCAACCGGGGGCTCTGGCTATTCGATCATTTCTTCGACTCCCTACAAGAAGGAGGCATGGGAGCTGATTCGATATATGGCCGGCGAGCCAGGGATGCAGGCGATGGCCGACGCCGGCATCGCCCAGCCGGCGATTCGTAGTCTCGCCCTCAAGCCCCCCTGGACGCCCGACGCGAGCACGACGGGAGATAAGCGCTATCCATGGAACCGCATCCTCACCGACCAGGAAGTGAACTACGTCCACTTCCCGCCGACAGCTTGGTATTGGCCCGAGGTGCGGACATTCCTACAGGCTCGACAGGACGCGATCTGGAATGGAACTCTTCCCCCCAAGGAAGCGCTGCAACAGGCGCAGGACCTGGCGCAGAGCCGCCTGAACGATATCCTCCGCGAACAGAAGCTTCCTGAATTCAACTGGACAGGCGCTTGGATCGTGATCGCCGGCATCGTGGCGGCGCTCATCGCCTGGATCTATTTGCCGGAACGAAGGCGACGGCTGTCGAGGCAAGAGAGGGTCGAGAATCGGGTCGGATACGCTTTCATCTCACCTTGGATCGTGGGAACGCTGCTTTTCACACTTGGCCCAATGCTCTTCTCACTGATGATGAGCTTTACGACCTGGGACTCGATTCTTCCAGCGCAGAATCGAGGATTTGGCAATTACGCCGAAGCGTTTGGCAAGGATCCGAGATTCTGGAAGTCGATGGGGGTGACCGCGCTCTATGTGTTCGCCTCCGTTCCGTGCGGAATCCTGATCGCTTTGGCTCTCGCCGTTCTGTTGAATACCAAGGTCAAGGGAATCGGCTTTTATCGAACTTGCTTCTATGTGCCCGCCTTGGCGTCGGTTGTCGCATCCTCTCTCGTCTGGCAGAAGATGTATCAGCAAGACGGAGGACTCATCAACTCCGTGATCTACGGCCCCTCTGGGAAAGGCAATCTGCTCGGCATTGGCAGCTTCGTCTCACACGTCGCGGGAAAGCCGGAAGCCGCGAACTGGCTCGGTAACGAGCACCTGGCTATCTGGGCATTCATCATCATGTCGCTATGGGGTGTCGGCGGGGCGATGATCATCCTCCTAGCCGGCCTGCAGGGCATCCCGCAGTTCTATTACGAAGCCGCGACTCTGGATGGGGCAAACGGTTGGCAGCGCTTCAAGACGGTCACCTTTCCGCTGCTAACTCCCTCCCTGTTCTTTGTCCTCGTGACCGGGGTGATCGGGGCGTTCCAGGTGTTCACCCAGGTGTACGTCATCACGATGGGGAGTCTCGGAGGACCAAACGATGCCACCCGGGTCTTCATGATCCAGCTGTACGAAGCTGCATTCAAAAACCTGAGGATGGGCTATGCCGCGGCCCTTGCCTGGATACTGTTCGCGGTCATCTTGATCTTCACGCTGATTCAGTTCCGGTTGCAGAAGCGAGTCTATTACGAGGCGGACGTCAGATGAACGGAGCGATCGAAAAGCCGGAAGCGACGATGAGCCATTGGCGGACCATCGGCATGGGCGAGCGGATCGCCAAGATCACCGCCGTTATTCTGCTCGTAGTGGGGTCGATCGTTTTCCTTTTACCGTTCTACACGGCCCTGAACATGTCTCTGAAGAGCGAATCGGAGATGGCGAAAACGACGGCTTGGGCCCCGCCCGAGCACGCGACCTTCGACAACTATCACGAGATCCTCTACAACACGAACAACATCAACTTCGTTCGCTGTTTCTTCAATTCGACAGTCATCGCGATTCTCGCAACGATCGGCGTGTTGCTAAGCTCGAGCCTCGTCGCCTATGGATTCGCCAGACTTAGGTTCCGCGGCAGGGATAAGCTCTTCATCGTCGCTCTGAGCACGATGATGTTGCCGTTCATGATCACGGTGATCCCGAGCTACTTGCTTTTCTCGCGCCTGCACTGGGTCAACTCATTCCTTCCGCTTGTGGTGCCAGCATTCTTTGGCGGCGGTGCGTTCAACATCTTCCTGCTCCGGCAGTTCTTCATGTCGATCCCGCGTGAGCTCGACGAAGCCGCTTTGATCGACGGCGCCTCTCACTTCACGATCTGGCGGAAGATCATCATGCCACTGTCGAAGACGGCTTTGGCGACCGTCGGCGTCTTTTGCTTTATCTACAACTGGAAGGATTTCTTCAACCAGCTCATTTATCTGAACGACAACTCGAAGGCGACCCTCGAGCTGGCCCTAGCCACCTATAACGGCATCCAAGCGCAGAAATATCACTTGCTGATGGCGGGGAGCGTGCTCGTCATGATCCCCCTCGTCGTGATCTTCTTCGTAGGGCAACGCTACTTTGTGAAGGGGATTACGATGAGCGGGATCAAGTAGCGGGCGTTATGGAGTGGTGGAGTGCCGGAGTGATGGTCCGTACTCATTGGGCTCCGTTCAGATTCTCGGGTCGGACTCGCGCGATCGGAGTCGTGCGTTCCGGTGGGTTGGCCTAGCGGGTCTTCTCGATAACGAAGGTTGCCGTGCTGATCGTCATTCCCGGTGCGCCCATCGCGGGAAGATCGGTCGCCTTTCCTTCGAAGCGCACCAATTTGCCGGTGGCGGCGTCGATCGTCGACATTCCCTCCACGTGAGTGGGCTTCTCCGCTCCATCCGTGAACGAGTCCGCTGTGATCGATATTTGCGCCTTTCCTGCGTCGATGCCGATCAGCTTCGCTGTGCCTTTGACGTGATTCTTGGGGTTTTCCTTGTCGATCTGGTCGAATGCGACGCTCTGCCCAACGGTCAGCTCGCTATTTCCAAAGTAGGATCCAAATCTGGCGAAGTTGAATCTGCGCGAGTTCTTGTCGGCCTTTGTCGGTACCCCGAACTTGTCGATCCTCATCGTCATGGGCGGTTGCGCCGGCGGCTTGAACTCGTTTCCGGCCATGTTGACGACCATGTTTGCGATCGCCGATTCGATATCGGCGTCACCGTTCTCGTAAACCTTCTTAACGGCCTGGGTTGACTCGAACGAGATCTTCAATTCTCCAGCGGATGAGGCCATCGTCATATTGGTCTTGTAGGTGTCGCTCTCGTTGACGACATACTTGCGCTCGACCTTGAGGGTGGTCTGCGAGGCGGCGATGGCGGCCACGCCGAGGAGGGCGGAAAGCAAAATGGCTCGGATCTTCATCGAATCTCCTTCTACGCCGGATGGGCCGGCCCGACGAGCATATTCTATTCCCTTTCGAATTCATCCTTCTGGTAAGTCCACCGCGCAACGAAATCCGATCGTCTCACAACGGTCGAGACCGGGCCAGAAATGGATGAACTTGGCCGACCAGTCCGGATCGCGATGCCCGCCATCGAAATACCATCCGGAGCCGTGCGCCTCCCAATCGGCGCCGCCTTTCAGAATGCTGAACGTGGTATGGCCGTCCTCGTGCTCGCTCTCGGTCCAGTTCCAGATCCGGCTCGCGGGCCGATCGTACTCCCCAAGTTGCCACTCATCTTCGGTTGGCAATCTAACGCCGGCCCACTTCGCGTACGCCCGAGCGTCATCGAGGCTCACGTAGACTACGGGCTTATCCTCATCTCCGGCTCGTGGCGAACCGCTCTCCCAATGGGCAAGAAAGTTGGTGGCGTCGGGCCGATAGCTGGATTCGCGCAGGAATCGGTGGAAGTCGGCATTCGTCACTTCCGTCCTGGCGACCGCGACCCGGCCGACGCGGGCCTTTCTCGCACAGAAACGCTCCTGATGAAGGCCGGGGAAGGCTTGATACATGAAGACGCCGTATCCGTACTCGCCGCACTCCCTAACCCGGAATCGGGATACGAGTTCTTCCGGCCGCTTGCGACTTTGGGTCTTTCCTGAGCCTGCTTGAACGAGTTCCCTCATTCCAGCGGGCACTATCTTGTGGATGGCGCGCTCAAAGCCAACCCGAACGGGCATCGGATCGATTCGGCGCAGTTGGTGCGAGGCCCGAGAGTGGCGCTCCGCCTGTTCGCCAAGAAACTTCCTGAAATCGGCGTCGGCTTGGATCGATGGCACGGAAAGGAGACATCCGATCCAGCGGGGGTCGATCGAGAGGTGGCCGTGGTCGACTTCAATGCCGCGCACGAGGTCGAAGAGACGCATCGACCCGTCGTTCGACAGCGACTGGACAAAACCTTCGACGGGCTTGTTTTCGCGGTTAACGACAGTCCAGAGGGTGGCCTGTCCAAGCTCCCACTTGGAGGCGAAGAGCCCATTGCCGCTCGTTTCCACCAAGGGTGTCCAGTGGCCGTGCGAAAAGTGGGTAGCGTAGCGACGCTGGATTGGCAGCATCGAGCGAAGGATCGAACGGTCGCGGTCGTTCCAGCCATTCCACGATCCAAAGATGTTCTGCCACACAAACATGCCGGCCCCGTTCATCCAGGCCATATGCATCTCGCCGCTGTGGTCGAGGTCCCAGCGCCGTATCATGTGTTGCATGTGGCGCTGCTCGAACCACCGGTTGCGGAGGACCCCCGGCGCGTCGCTGTCGTCGAACCACTGGGCCCAGGAAGCGTGATGGGTCGGGATCGCCTCCAAAGGCAAAGCAAGCTCGGATTCAAGGACGACGCCTGGTCGCGCGAGGTCGACCATCTGCCTGAGGTCAGGTCCGCTTTGGGGAAGGGTGTCGAGAAAGATGCTATCGAATCCGGCCTCGCGAACGAGGTCGGCAAGAGCTTCGGCATCGCTCTTCGGCTCTCGCTTGGTGCCGGTATCCCAAGGGTTGTAGGCGATCGCGGCCTTAACGCCGCGCGCGTGAAGGCCGTCGACGGTCGACTTGAGGGTAAGCATGCCGCCCGGGACTTCGCGGTAGTGATCGAACTGGTTTCGCCGGTCGATGCCGATCCGTGGGTAAGCCTGCCACAGGATGAGGGCGTCGATCCCGCCAAAATCGCGTTCCATCCAGTCCAGCCACTCGTTAACCTTGAATGAGCTTCGATCGGGGTCGAAGAATTGCCGGTCAAAAATCATGACCTTGGCAAAAGAAAAGCAGCGCTGCATCCATGCAAATTCAGGTCTGGCATAGGTTGAGCCATCATGGTTTTCCCGAGCTTGGGTTCGCCATCGGTAGAGGGCGTCCCTCCAAGCTGGCCACGCGTTGGGATCGTCGGGGGCGCGTATTAGAGGCGGTTGGTCGGGAGCCATTGGGTCACACGCATTGTAGCGCCGCGCATGTTGACGCGGCCTTCCTTCAATCCAAATTGACCCGCGCCAGGATTGCGGCTGCGAACCTACTCGCGGACTCCGGCGCATGGTCGACAAAGAGCTCGGGCTCGATAAGTTCAACCTCCATGAGCAGCGGTCCATCGGCGCCTCGGATGACGTCGACGCGAGCGTAGGCCGGGACCTCGCGCAGGGCGTCGATGGCCTCCTTGGCGAGTCGTCGAAACGAGTCGGGCGGATCGATCTTCTCCGACGATCCCCCATGCTCCTCCTGGACCCGATAGTCCCCGGCTGCCGCCCTCTTCAGGACCGCATGCGAATAGTCGCCGTCAAAGAAGATCAGCGAACGCTCCCCCTCGGTTTCGATGGAGTCCTGGTAGGGCTGGATCATGATCGACCCGGACAGGTTCTGGTCGGTAAGCCCGCTGAAGTCCGCGGCAGAAAGAAGCCTAGAATTGCGATAGGCCGATACGCCGACCGTCGGTTTAACCACCGCCCGCTCCCAGCCCCGGCTTTGACAGAGCTTCCGGACGATCTCGGCGTCGGGGCTTTCGACGATCTCCGTAGGCACGATCGGCACCGACCTGCCGAGATCGAGCAAGTACCGCTTTTCCAGATTCCAGCGCACGGTTGCGAGGGAATTGATGACGCACTCAGCCGATTCCAGATTGCGCAACCAATCCCGGAACGCGGCTTCGTGAAGGTGATAGTTCCAACAGGAGCGGAAAACGAGTGCGTCGAACCCGACTGTAGCATCGTCGCCGTCCCATCGAACGGCACAGACCTGATGGCCAAGGATCGCGAGAGCCTCCGACACCAGGTGATCGCTCGCGGGCATCGCGGGCATCTCGATAGTTGTGATGAATCCGATCCTTGCCACGGGTCTACCTCAGCGTACTCGGGCGGTGCGAAGCAGTGGTTCAACAATGACAAGGAGGGCGGTCAAGGAGGGAATTAGATGGTGTAGGCCTAGTAATCTAGACCAGCCATGGATATCCAGATCGTTTCCCTTGACTCGATTCCGATCGTGATGATCCAGCACCGAGGACCCTACGAGGAAGTTGGCGCCGTGTTCGAGCAGCTTTGGAGCTGGGTAACGGCTCAAAGCGTTCCCGTTCAACGTACGATTGGGATCTATTGGGACAATCCGGACTATGTGGCGCAGTCGCAGCTTCGATCGGCGGCCTGCGTAGAGGTTCCCTCCTCGTTTCAACTCTATGATCGGTCCGGGCTCCCCCTCGAGATGTCGAGCATTGCCCCCGGGCAATATGCGACGACCAGGTTCGTTGGCCCGTACGAAGACCTCGCACCGGTTTGGTCGAACCTTACTCGCCATGTTGAGGGCACTCTCCGAAGGCAGATCAGCGACAATCCTGCATTTGAGGTCTATGTGAACGACCCGAGCGATACGTCGCCGCAAGACTTGATCACGGAACTTTACTTGCCCGTTATCTAATGCGCGTCGAGACTCCCTGGATCTATTCGCCGAAGTTTGATCTGCTGGCGATCATCGGTCCGCCAGTTGCGGTCACCTCGGTCGTCCTTGTCTGGGGCGGGAAACTATCCACCATCAGCGACACCCCTCCTTGGCTCTGGGTTCTACTTGTTCTCGGAATCGACGTGGCGCACGTGTATAGCTCCCTGTTCCGCACCTACTTCGACAAGGAGGAATTCAGGCGCCGCCGCATTCTCTACTCGGTAGTTCCAGTCATTTCGTGGATTGGCGGCATCGCAATCTACGCCAGCTTAGGACCGGTCTTCTTTTGGTCCTGCGTCGCCTACTTCGCGATCTACCACTTCGTCCGCCAACAGTACGGGTTCCTCATGCTCTATCGAAGGGGGGAGCCGACGTCCGGATGGAGCTACCGGATCGATCAGGCCGCGATCTATCTCGCGACCATCTATCCCCTCGTTTACTGGCACACTTATCCGCGCAACTTCCAATGGTTTAGCGATTTCGAGGTGCTGCACATCCGCAGCGTCTGGCCCGAGTACATCTGTCGAGCCCTCTACGTGTTCGTTCTCGCCGCGTTCGTGTTCAAGGAAGCGAATCGTTGGCGCCGAACCGGCGAAGTCAACGCGGGAAAGTGCTTGCTCTTGATTGCGACCGCGGCGGCTTGGGGAACCGGCATCATCCTCTTCAACGGCGACCTGACCTTTACCCTCATCAACATCGTGTCGCACGGCGTACCGTATATGGCGCTGATCTGGATCTACCAATATCGAAAGCGGTCCAAGTCGGATCATCGAGCACGCGTACTCCGTTTCTTCCAGCTCAAATACATTCCCCTCTACGTCCTCTGTCTTGCCGGTTTTGCCTACCTCGAGGAGTGCATTTGGGACTGGTTCGTGTGGCGCGAACATGCCGACATATTTGGTTCGTTCTACGTTCCCGCCTCGGCGACCTTGCTCATCATTCTCGTCCCTCTGCTGACGATGCCCCAGATCACGCATTACGTTCTTGATGCCTTCATTTGGAGGGTCAACAAGAAGAGCAAGGAAATCCGAGCTGTGATGGGATAGCGCCGCAATGGAAAGCCGGCTTAGGCTCGGTATTGTCAGTGGGCTGCGACCCTAGAAAGCCATACCTTCGTAGTCGCGGATCAGACCCACGATCTTGCCGATCACCGTCGCATCTTCCTGAACTACGTCGATGGGGGCATAGGCGGGATTGCTCGGCATCAGTCTGACGCCAGACTTGTCGAAGGAAATTCGCTTCACCGTTGCCTCATCCCCAAGGAGAACGGCGACGAGATCGCCGTGATTCGCGGTTTGCTGCGGTTTCACCACGACAAGGTCCCGGGGCATGATGCCTTCGCCCGACATCGAGTCGCCTTTGACGCGGAGCAGAAATGCATGTTGGATGTTGCGGACCATCTCGGAGGGGACGGGGATGAGATCCTCGACTTGCTCTTGAGCCTGGATCGGAGGGCCGGCCGCGATGGAGCCGAGGAGGGGCAGCATCACGGCCTTGGTGTTGTTCTGGAAGGCGGGGTGCACGACCTTTATCGATCGCGGGGTGTTGGAGCGGGAGATATAGTTCTTTCTTTCCAGAGCATCGAGATGGACGGTTACGCCGCGCAGGGAGCCGATTTGGAACTCTTTTCCGATTTCTCGGATCGACGGGGGATAGCCTTCTCGCTGAACATAGTCTAAGATGAAATGCAGGATCATTTCCTGCCGCTTGGTAAGTCCCTTTGCCATCGTGGTTTCCCTTTGCTCCCAAAACCGTAGACGTAGTATACGCGCTTTTTGTCTACGTTACAATCTCGCTTTCTTTTTTGTCAACTTGGTGATCGAGTCAGCTGGTTCGGAATGCCGCGCCTGGCCGGCGGCGTAAGAAGGATGGCCATGCCATACTCTATGGCGCTTTCAAGCGAAAGGTGAATCCGCCTTGTCCATCCATCAGCTAAACAAACTCTTCCAGCATAAGGGCTGCAACATCGCCATCTCGGTCGTCCTTCTCGCCTCGGTGGCTACTTTCATTGGCGGCGGCGGGATGCGTGGGTGCGCACGTCAAGGCTCTCAAGACGATACCGAGGGCCGCTTGCCGGAGCAAACGGTCGCCACTATCGGCGACTACAAGGTAACGAAGGAGAGGCTCGAGAAGGAGACCGGTCAGTCGATCAAGCCGGAAGACGTAGGCGGCGCTTTGAGCGGCGAGATCAACAAGGGCCTGCTGGTCCTCTATGGCAAGAGCCAGGGGATCTCGATAAGCGATGATGCGGTCAAGCAGGGGCTGACCACCCAACAATTCGACTCCATGCGGATGGAACTGGAGATGCAAGGGAAGCTGCGGGCTGGCGCGACCGAGCAGGAGTTCGAAAACGCCTTCAAAACGATCTCCGGCAAAAACCTTCTCGATGTTAAGAAGGACATGTCGAAGGCGCTGGACGATCAGCTAAAGACTCCCGACGGGAAGGCCTTTTTGGAGGCACAGCTAATTGGAGAAAGGTTGGTCGACAAACTCAAGAGTCAGCACGTTCCGTCCGAGGACGTGGTCAAAGCCGAATTCGATACATTTCACGTCAAGGAGATTGCTATTGCCAGACCGAAATCGGGCGCCGATGATTCCAAAACCAAAGCCGATCAGGTTCTCAAGGAGATTAAAGGTGGCCTGAGCTTCGAAGCGGCGATGGACAAGTATTCTTCCGCAACCGTTCCAAAGGGAAAGAAGCTTAGCGAGCAGCCGCCCCAATCGATCGTGAAGAGTTCCCTGGAGTTCGACCCGGAGAAGAAGCAGATCCTGAGCCTCAAGCCTGGCGAGGTGAGCGCAGTCGTCACTACCTTCAGCGGCGCTTCGATCTACAAGCTGGTGGATCACAAGATCGAATTGCCTAAGGACTATGCGACGAGGAAGGCGTCCCTCTTGGATTCGAAGGCCAAGCAGGACGCTTCGAAGGCCATCACCGACGAACTCAAAAAGATGGATACCGCCAATAACGTCAAGTGGAGTTCAGAGGGTTACCACACGCTTCACGATTATCAAGCGATCCTCCCAACCGATCCAGATCGGGCAAAGAAGACCCGCGACATCATCACCCGAGCGCTTAACGCCAAGGATGAACCGGTTGGAGGCGAGGTTGCCGTCGAGACCGCGAAGGAAGCGCTTGCCGCCGCCACCACTGATATGGCCCCGAAGGACGCGGCCAAATTGCGAATCGATGTCCTGGCGGCCTACGTGCATACGGTTCCCGAAGCGAGCGCCAAGATTGAGTTGGCCGAGGCCTACGTGGCTGCCGACGACAAAGAGAACGGCCCGGAAGCGCTGAAGAATGCTGCCGACGTGAATTCGGTGCAGACCGATGCGCAGAGCCGGGTCAGCTGGGACCGTCTCAACAAGGCGATTAAGTCGGCGAAAGACAAGAGCCTTCTCAAGCCCGAAGACATCAAGGCGCTGGACGACTACTACGCCAAGTGGCAGAAGGACTACGCCGACGAACAAGCGAATCAAAAGAAGCAGGCGGAACACCAGAAGCAAGTCGAGGCCGAGCTCAGCAAGAACGACAAGAAGCCGGCGCCACCTGAAAAGAAGGCCGCCGCGCCCCCCGGAAAGGCTCCGGCCAAGGGGTCTAGTTCGATCCTCAATCCGTCTGCCAACGGCAAGCAGTAGGCGAAAGAAAGGCTGACCAGGGTTATGGAGCTTGGCAATGATCGAGACGATGCCAAGGGGAGTTTGACCCTCGTTTCGAGCCCGATCGGCAATCTTGCGGACCTGGCTCCGCGGGCGATCGAAGCACTCACCGTGGCCGACTTCTGGATCGTCGAAGACACCCGGGTGAGCGGCAAGCTTCAGGTTCACCTCGGCCTCAAACGGCCGATGAAGGTTCTCAACGACCACACCGCCGACCACCAAATCTCGCGCTATCTCGGCGAGATTCGCGACGGCGCCACGGTTGCTCTGCTGACGGACGGCGGCGCGCCCGCGATCAGCGATCCCGGAGCCAAACTGACCGACTTGTGCCACTCCGAGAACCTGGAAGTACAAGCCATCCCAGGCCCCAGCGCGGTGACGACTGCGCTCATGCTTAGCGGGTTCTTCGCCCAGCGCTTCTGCTTTCTTGGCTTCCTCGGCAAGAAGCAGGGTGACGTTAAGTCCGAACTGAGACCATTTTGCGACTCGCCCTATACGCTCGTCCTCTTTGAATCGCCGTTTCGAACCGAAGCATTATTGAGAGCGGCATCGGATGAACTTGGGGAGCGTAGGTACGCCGTCTGCCGTGAAATGACCAAAATCCACGAGCAAGTCTTCCGAGCAACCCTGCCGGTCGTCCCAACTGAGAAAGAGCTGCCGCGAAAGGGTGAAGTCACGGTCGTCATCGAAGGACGAAGACGAGGTACGAACCGCAGGGCGGTGGTACAATAAAGGCGCGTTTGATCAGGGAAGGAAACGTAAACATGAAGGCTGCAATAGCAACCATCTTCTTTGTGCTGTCGATCCTGTCTGGATTTGCACAGACCCACCCAACCAAGACCTACCTCATTCGCCAGGATGACGTTTTGCGGATCCAGGTCTATGGCGAATCTCAGGCCACGGCCGAAGTCTTGGTCGGCGAAGATGGGAACATTAGCGCTCCGTTTGTCGGGATCGTGCGCGCCGAAGGGCGTACCACCGCCGAACTGGAAGCCGACCTCGCCGAGCTGTACAAGGAAAAGCTTCGGCTCCGAGACCCGAAGGTTTCCGTGATCTTTGCCAAATATGCTCCGTTGCGGGCTTGGGTCGGCGGTGCCGTCGGTAAAGCCGGCGAGTATGAGTTCAGGCCCGGCGATACAATCCTGAACCTGCTTCACCAAGCAGGCGATCCCTTAAATGGGGTCGCAAACGAGCATCGCGCGGTCCTGAGAAGGAAAGGCATGGAAGAGGGGATTCCGATCGACCTCTACAACATGCTGGTGCGTGGGGATCTGACTCAGAACTATGTGCTCGAGCCCGGCGACGTTCTCGAAGTGCCGGCCGATTCCAAGAACCAGATTCAGATTCTAGGCTTTATCCAGCGGCCGGGCCAATACCCATATCGGGAACCGATGACCTTGGCGGACGCTGTTGCGTTGGCCGGCGGAGAAATCCCGCTTCGGTCGATGATGAGCCATATCGGGATCATCCGGGAAGTGCCGGGGTCGCCCGGAACTTACATGATGATTCGTCCAAATTTCGTGGCCTTCGAACATGGCGACGCGACCCAAAACATCGAGCTGCAGCCACACGATTTCATATTCGTTCCCGCCAACAACACGCCGGATGTCGCCTCGATCACCAGCATTATCACGTCGGCGTTCTATATCGACAGCGTGCTCCGAAACGGGATCTTTGGATTCCACTTCTTCCACTAGGGGGAACGGAAGGGGCTTTGGGGCCGCGGGCTTTACGTCCCTGCCTTCTCGAGCGGCTCGATTTCGAATTCCGAAGTAACCGTCGGCGCGGCCCGTAACGTGGCGATCACCGAGCAGTATTTCTCGTCGCTCAGTTCCACGGCACGGGCGACCGCGGCAGGATCGATATCCGTTCCCCTAACGATGTGCCGCACGACGATTGAGCGAAAGGGCCGTGGAAACTCACCTGGAGGCGGTCTCTCGCCGTCGACTTCGACCCGGTATGCCGTCACCCTTTGCTTTTTTTTCTCGAGGATCGCGAGCACGTCGATCGCACTGCAAGCGGCGATCGACGACAAGAGGGTTTCAACTGGGGTTGGCCCCCTGCCTTCGCCGCCGAAATCGTCATGAGAGTCAATCACAAAGGAATGCCCGCTAGGCGGATTGGCCTCAAACGCCTTCCCGCCGACCCACTTGACCGATACCATCATATAGGTCTACGAGGCGGTTGGAGGACAGTGCCGGGTGACGCCGCGAGGCTGGCTTCAAACGTTTATTCGGATTGGACGCGTCCAACGCGTAACATCTGCCGGTGATGTATCATCTAATGGATCAGGCTGGATAAGTAATGAAGAACCAGAACGACCTTATTTTCTCCATCGGCGCAATCTTCGTGTTGATCGTCGTATTTTTCGTCTGCTTTTTCACGCGACCTCAACCGGTCGCGCCGCCTGCTCCGGACGTAGTCAATCTCTCCGAACCGGCGTTGCCGACGAACACCGCAACCGTGATGGCCAACTCACTCCCCGGCGGCGGTTCGGGAAGCGGTAACGGCATGGGAGGGGGCGGCGCGATGGGGGTGCCCGGTGGGATGGGAGTGCCCGGAGGCGGCCCTGTCGGCGTTATGGGCGCGGGCGGCGGCGGCGGCGATGCGAGCTCGCGCGGCGCCGGAAAGATGAAGGCCATGCAGGGCGGCCTCTAAGCACCTGCCGCAAAGGATTCCAACGGGCGGAGCCATTGAGGTCCCGCCCGTTTTCGTTCGTGGCTCCGATGTAAAATGACCGGGTCTCCGGAGCTTGATCCCTATGCCCGCACCTGCCGTTCTAAACGTCGGCTTTTACAACTATGTCGTGACCGATAAGATCATCGCTCTGGTCAGCAGCGAGTCGGCTCCGATGCGCCGCCTCGTCCAAAACATGAGGAAGGGAGGTAACTTGATCGATGCGACGCAAGGCAGGCGAACGAAATCGATCATCTTTACGACCGGATCCGCGGTCATCCTCTCTGCGATTTCGCAGGAAACTCTCGCCAAGCGGCTGAACACGGGCGAAATCGTGGCCGATGAGGAGTAGCTGGACTCGCCTTTCTTCAGGTTTCAGCCGGGACATAGGAATCGATCTCGGTACAGCCAACACGCTTGTACTCGTGGTCGGAAAGGGCATTGTCATCCGCGAACCGAGCGTGATCGCGGTCAGCCGGGAGGAGCGCCGCACTCTCAAAGTCGGTTTCGAAGCCAAACGGATGCTCGGCCGCACGCCGGCGAACATCGAGGCAATCAGGCCCATGAAAGCCGGTGTCATCGCCGATTACGAGCACACGGAGAAGATGCTGCGCTACTTCATCTCCTTGGTATCGAACCGGTTTCTCCTCAGAAAGACGGTTGTTATCGGCGTTCCGAGCGGGGCGACCGAAGTTGAGCGCCGCGCCGTGCTTGAGGCCGCGAGCAACGCCGGAGCCACCCACGCCTATGTCATCGAGGAACCTCTCGCTGCCGCGATCGGAGCCGGCTTACCCGTCTCCGAGCCCAGTGGTTCCATCGTCGTCGACGTCGGCGGCGGGACCACCGAGATCGCGATCGTGTCGATGGGCGGCATCGTGCTTTCGCATTCCATTCGAGTTGCAGGCGACGACATGGACGATGCCATCGTCGCCTACGTACGAAGGGCCCATAACCTGTACATCGGAGACCGAACTGCCGAGGAAGCCAAGATCGATGTGGGCAGCGCACTACCGCTCGAACGAGAGCTAAAGACCGAGATTCGGGGCCGCGACCTCGTAACCGGCCTGCCCAAAAGCATGGTCATCGCCAGTGACGAAGTTCGACTCTCCTTGGCCGAACCGGTCCGGGCTATCGTCGAAGCAGTGAAAGTCACTCTCGAAGCCGCGCCGCCTGAGCTTGCGGCAGACGCGATGGATCGCGGCATTACTCTGGCCGGCGGAGGGGCCCTCCTTCGCGGGTTCGACAAGCTTCTCGAAGAACATACCCTCATGAAAGTTCGGGTCGCTCGCGACCCTCTCACCTGTGTCGTCAACGGGGCCGGGTACGTCGCAGAGCATATGCATAGCGATCCGATCGTACGCAGGATGCTCGAGAAGGCAAGCTTTCATTAGGCCAAGATATCTCTAGCGAACCACGATGCCCGACGCCTCAGCAACCCGAAGGAGCAAGCGTCTCGACGTGCTGATCCTTTTCGGCCTCGTTGGTCTCGGCCTGCTCCTTGGCCGGCTTCAAACCGTTGCCCGCAACTCCGGACGTACCGATCCCGCTTCAGCGGCGGTGCGGCTCCTAATAAGGCCGGCCTCGGGCGCGATCGGCTCGGTCGCGAATGGTGCTGCCGGCTGGATCGGCGCGGTGACACGCAGCCGGGATATCGAGCGCGAGGACTTGCGTCTAAGGCAAGCCGCCGCAGCCGGTGAAAGTTACGAGTCCGACGTGAGCCGGCTCCAAAAGGAGGTCGACGAGTTGCGCGGCCTCGGCGGCTGGGAGGCGAGGCAGGGTCGCGAAAAAGTGCCGGCCGACGTGGTCGGATACTTTCCGCACGAAAGCAGGCTGACGATTGGCGTGGGCGCTAACCAGGGAGTTAAGCGAGGGATGCCGGTGGCGACCTACGAGGGCCTCCTTGGTCGCATCGAGACGGTCGACCAAACGACGGCTCAAGTCCTGCTTCTGACCTCGGTGTCTAGTGAGTCGCGAATTTCGGCGGTGGTGCGCAAGCCGCCCTCCCAGCCAGTGCCGGCGGGCCTAATGAGGGGCGAAGGACCCGGCTTGTTGGCCTTGGACTTGGCCGATCCGGCTTCTTCGGTCACGGAAGGCGAGGTCGTGATGACGTCCGGTTTCAGCGATCTGATTCCTCGAGGGATCGTGATCGGCGACGTCATATCGATCCACGACGACCCGGCTTTCGGCAAGCGAACCGCAATGGTTAAACCCAGAGTCGACATCGGCCAGGTTCACGAGGTTCTGGTAATCAAGTGAGCGGCTGGAGGGGCGCGGTGATTTGCGGAGCAGTCCTGTACATGGCGGGCGCGGCTCAACAGGCGCTTTCGCGCTGGACGGTCTTTGACGGCCGGGTCGATTTCCTCCTGTTGGCTTTATCCTCGCTTTGCCTATTCACGAATCGTAGGTTCGGAGCCGTCTTGGGATTCTTCGCGGGCTGGCTGTACGGGGCGATCGACGGCGCCAATTGCTGGCAATACATCGCCTCGAGAGCGGTTGGGGGATTCCTGATCGCCTGGATCGCCGAGACCGGCATCGAGAAGAGCCTCTTCTCAGCATTTCTGGCCGGAATCGTGGGGGTGCTGCTTTGTCAGATTGGCCTGATGTTTTTGGCTCCTCCGTGGTCGGTAAGCCATTACCTGGGGGATACAATCAAAACGGCGGTATACAACGGCGTGCTCGCATTGCCCGTTTACGCCTGCCTCAACAGGATTCTTGGTCCCCGACGGTAGGGGACGGTGCTATTGATGAGCCAACATATTAACGCCTACGAGATGGCGAAGCAGCAGCTTGCCATCGCGGCAAAGTATCTCGACCTCGACCCCGGCCTTCACCAAGTTCTCTCCGTCCCCCTGCGGTCCCTGATCGTGCGTTTCCCGGTTGTTCTCGACAATGGGGAAGTCGAAGTTTTCGAGGGCTATCGAGTGCAGCACAACTCGAGCCGCGGTCCGACAAAGGGCGGTATCCGCTATCACCCGGACGTCGATCTCGACGAGACGAGCGCTCTGGCCATGTGGATGACCTGGAAGTGCGCGGTGGTGAACATCCCTTATGGGGGAGCGAAAGGCGGCGTCAAGGTCGACGTCAAGCAACTTTCCAAACGTGAGCTCGAAAAGCTAACCCGGCGCTTCATCTCGGACATCGCGATCGTCGTGGGTGAAAGAAGCGATATTCCGGCCCCGGATATCGGCACTAACGCCCAGGTGATGGCCTGGATCATGGACACGGTCTCCATGCATGCGGGGCATACCGTTCCCGGATGCGTTACGGGCAAGCCTCTCGAGCTGGGAGGATCCGAAGGCCGCGTCGAGGCGACCGGTCGGGGCGTGGTCACCGCTATGGAAGAAGCGGCGAAGGTAATGAACTTGGAGCTCAATGGCGCCAAGGTGGCTGTCCAGGGATTTGGCAACGTCGGCTCGGTTGCCGCCTATTTGGCGGAAGAATATGGCGCAACCGTCGTCGCGGTGAGCGATGCGCTCGGCGGCATCTACAACCCCGAGGGCCTCCCGGTTCGGGAATTGCTCACGCGTTACGGCAACCGGGAAGGTGGAATCCGCGAATATAAGAATGCCGAGCAGGTCTCAAACACCGATCTTCTCGAAGTCAAGTGCGACGTGCTCATTCCCGCCGCGATCTCAGGCCAGTTAACCAAGGAGAACGCCGACAAGGTAAAGGCGAGATTGATCGTCGAAGGCGCGAACGGCCCGACGACTCCCGATGCCGATAACATCTTCAGCGACAAAGGGATCATCTGCGTGCCCGACGTGCTCGCGAACGCCGGCGGAGTCATCGTCAGCTACTTCGAATGGGTTCAGGATCTCCAGAACTTCTTCTGGGAAGAGAACGAGGTCAACAACAAGCTCACGAGAATCATGAGAGCGGCCTTTGCGAACGTCGAGCAGACGATGCGAAGCCACAAAACGGATATGCGGACCGCGGCCTACATCATCGGCGTGAAGCGGGTCGCGGATGCGACCATCAAGCGCGGAATCTATCCGTAGTTTCCGAGCTTCGAGTTTGAAGTGGGCGGCCAAAGGGCAGCCCACTCCAAACTCACTGGTCCCTGACCTCGCTAAGGGCGACTTCGACCGTCTTCGTGCTCCCCTTCGTCCAATACTTCACCTTGACCTTGTCGCCGGGCTTCTTGTTGTCGAGGGCCTGGTTCAGGGCGAGGGGGGCGTCTGTGTTCACGCCATCCACCGCCAGGAGCACGTCCCAAGTCTGGATGCCGGCTTTGAATGCCGCGCCGCCCTCCTGGACGTCCTTGATGATGATTCCGCTGCTCGGCGGCTCGGCGCCGACAATGTCCTTCAGTTGCTGCCTGGCGTCGTCGAACTGCAGGATTCCGATATAGCGGGGCTCGTAATTGACTCCTAGGCCGGCCGATGTGGCGTAGCCGTTCTTCACGATCTGGCCGACGACGTCTTTCACGCGGCTCACCGGAATTGCGAATCCGATGCCGATGCTTCCGGCTTCCTGGCCGTAGCCGGCGGGCATCCCCGCGATCGCGGCATTGATCCCCACAAGGTGGCCCTGCGCGTCACAGAGAGCCCCTCCGGAGTTTCCAGGATTGATCGCGGCGTCGGTCTGAATCGCGTTCGTCATATTGCCACCCTGCACCGCCAACGAGCGCCCGAGAGAGCTGACCACGCCGGCGCTGACCGTTTGATCGAAGCCAAGCGGGTTGCCCACGGCGATCACCCACTGACCAACCTCCAGGGTGCTGCTGTCGCCCATCTCGATTTGGGTTAAGCCGGTAGCGTCAATTTTGAGGACCGCCAGGTCAAATCGACGGTCGACTCCGAGAACCTTCGCCGAATAGCTCTTCTTGTTGTGGAGTCGCACCTTGACTTCGGCAGCCCCATTCACGACGTGGTTATTGGTGACGATGAGGCCGTCGGGGGACAGGATGACACCGGAACCTTGGCCGGTTTCTTGGACTGGCGTGTTGCCTGGATCGGAGAAGAAATCGTTGACTCGATCGAAACGGTCGACGCTGACAACCGAAGGAAGCACTTTCTTAGCAGCCAGCCGAAAGTCGATCGGTCCACTGCCCGTCTCGTAGCTGGCAGGAATTGCCGTCGGAGGCGCTCCAAGCACGTAGTGATCCACTTTGCGGCTCGAAAGCCACCGGTCGGCTTGTAGGGCGACGAACACTCCGACGGCGCAGGCAAGACAGATCGCCATGTAAGAAAACGTTTTCATATGCCTCCTCTTTCAAACGTTGCTGCTCATTGGATGGGTTCCGCGTGCCTAAGCTCTCTGAAGGCCTACGTTTGAGGATTAAGGTTCAATCAGGAATCCCGATGACCACTTTGACCCTTTCCGAAGCGCGTCAGATTTTTCTCCGCAATCAGCGTCTCATCGAACCTGCGAAGGATCCCCTAGAAGCGCTCCGGAGCATCATCGCGGTGCAGACCCAGTACGCGGCCAGCCTGCCCGTCGCCCTTCATGCTCGCTCTTTGGGCTACCCATGTGAATGGCATGAAACGGCTCTTCGCAATGGGTCCATCGTCAAGTCCTGGACTCTTCGGCGAACCGTCCACACTCAGGCCGCAGAGGATCATGCGCTCTTCCTCGCGGCCTTGGGGTCTCGATTGCGGGAGCAGCATCTTGGATGGACGGTCGGCGCCCACGGACTCGCCCAAGACGAATGGCCGGAGGTCGAGCGCAAGATCGTCGAAGCACTTTCAGAGGGCCCGTTAAGTCGCCAAGAGTTACATGCCAGGATTCCGGCCTTGGCGCGGTTGCCCTGGGCGGGCTGGGGGCAAGACGTGAAGGGTTTGGCCTACCTCGGCGCGCTCACCTTCGCCAACAACGACGGCGTGACCAAGTTTCAAGCCTGCCGCCTTCAAAAAAGCCCGCTAACCGAAGAGGAGGCGGCGATTGAGCTGACTCGACGATACTTCGGGTCGTTCGGACCGGCATCGTTCCAGGATTTCACGTACTGGTCGCAGATGCCGCTCAAGCTGGCGCGAGGGGCATTCAAGAGCATCACCGAAGAGCTGACGCCGATCCAGATCGATGGGATCAAGGGAGCCCGGTTCGTCGTCGCCGGATATGACCGTCCGATCAAGGGCCCAAGCCCGACGCTCCTTCTACCAAAGTTTGACGCGTTGGCTCTCGCCCACCGGGACAAGGGGCTTTTCTTCAGCCACGAAACCGCCAAGCGAGTCTTCCGCCCTGCCGGCCAGATCGAGGCCCTCGTCCTGACGCAAGGGGAAATCGTCGGCACTTGGCGAATCAAGAAAAGCTCCGCGCGAGCGGAGATCGCGATCGAGACGTTCAAGCCGATCGCATTAGGTGTACAAGCCAGTATTGAAGGGTGCGCTATGAGGCTGGCAAAAACACTTGGATTGCGTGAAATCTCAGTCTACATCCGATAGGATGAGGGCTCACCAGGTGCAGAAAGTTAAGGTTTGGTACGCGACCTATCGATTGTTTTCATAATTGGCGCAAAAGGTCGAAGTCTGCCTGCGAAAATCGGTCGCCACCGCCAATATTGCCTCTTGGCGAGAGGCAATGTTGAGATCTCGAATTACTCTTTCGATGGCGGCTATGGCGACCTTCCTGTTCGCCTGCGCTACCGGAGAGGCTCCACTAACGCCAGACATTCGAGAGCACCTCGAGATCGCCAAGCGGTGCGCCGACATGGGCAAAGTTGGAAGCGCTTTGGCGCACGCCGCCGTGGTGATTCCCGATCGGTTGTTGCGGGTCAAGGTCGACTGTGGCGGAGTCCCGGCGGCGGATCAAGGTATTTACCGCAACGCGGTTAACGGAGCGTTCCGACTCTGGGAAGAGGCTTTGGGAACGACGATATTTGAGGGCACCGAAACCGAGCACCCGGATATCCTGATCCGGTTTCGCCCCCAAGTAACCGATGGAACGCACGCCGTTTGCGGCCGCTCCGAATGGTCGAAATGCGTGCTTAATTCGGATAACGATCCAACTGTCGTTTTCACTGCCGACGTCAAGGTGGGGATGCTCAAGCCAAACGGGCAGGCGCTCACTCTCGCTCAGCTCCGCGGATGTATTGCTCACGAACTCGGCCACGTCCTTGGCCTGGATGACAGTCCGAAGGTCGGCGACGTTATGGGCCGCATGGACTTCAATCATCCCGTCGAGTCGATCCGCCAGGATGAGATCCGCCTGTTGGTCAGGGCTCGGGCAGAGGCCCTCGAAATCCGCCACCGCCTGAACGACATCACCGTTAAGTTCAAGGAATAAGCTCCAAAGGTACAATACAACCGTGCGGCTGATTGGTGCGCTGGAGGCGGACGTTCTCATCGGCGACGGCGCGAACGGCACCTGTCTAGCTGCCCGTGGGTTCACCCGTCAGCCCTATGACTTGGCGAATGTCCTTGCTCCCGACCTCGTGCGGGATATTCACCGCGAGTATTTCGATGCCGGCTCTCAGGTTGTCGAGACCAATACCTTCGAGGCCAATCGGGTCCGGCTCGCCGACTTCGACGTCGACGTTCGCGAGGTCAACATCCGTGGCGCGCAGCTGGCACGCGAAGCCGCCGGCCCGGACCGTCTGGTCCTCGGCGCTCTCGGCCCCATGGGAAAGCCCATGGAACCGATCGGGCCAATTACCGAACAGATGGTTCGCGAATCGGTTCGCGAGCAGGCTCTCGCACTGGAAGAGGGCGGCGTCGATGGCTTTATCCTTGAAACCTACATCGACATATGCGAGCTCCAAGTAGCCGTGGAAGCGCTGCACGAGGTTTCGCAGCTGCCGATCATCGTTAGCAAGGCATACATCGAGGATGGCGAGATGCTCGCCCAAGGTCTTCCAATCGAGTGTACAAAGGCGATGAACAGCTTCGGCGTGGTCGCCGTTGGCGCGAATTGCATCGTGGGCCCTCAACGAATGATCGATCTTGTGCGCATGATCGCGGAAACAACTGAGCTGCCGATCATTGCTTACCCGACTCCCGGCATGCCGCAACTCGTGAAGGGGATGGTCACCTACGACACCCAGCCCGAGTACTTTGCCAAGGCTGCCCTCCGGTTGGTCGAGGAAGGGGCAAAGCTCATCGGGGGCTGTTGCGGAACCACTCCGGCTCACATTCGCGAACTCAGCCGCCTCCTTGGCCGCGGCCGCATCCAGGTCAAGCCGCGACCATCGCTATCGCAGAAGAAGGACGACGCGAAGCCGCTTCCTCAGAGCGAGCCAACCGAGTTGGCCAGGAAAGTCGGGAAGAAGTTCGTGACCGCCGTCGAAATGGATGTTCCCCGCGGCCTAAACGTCGACAAGCTGCTGTCGGCATGCAAGGACCTGAAAATCGCTGGTGCGGACGTTATCAATATCTCCGATGGCGCGCGGGCTCGCCTGAGGATCAATCCGGCCGCCGTCAGCAACCTGATCCAAAGCAAAGTCGGGGTTGAAGTCACCATGCACTTCTCCTGCCGCGACCGCAATCTGCTCGCCATCCAGTCTGACCTTCTCGGATGCCATGCGATGGGCGTCCGCAATATCCTCGCGGTGACCGGAGACCCCGCCAATATCGGCGATTATCCCAGCGCTACCAGCGTATTCGACATCGACTCGATCGGGCTCGTTCGTATCCTGACTCGCTTTAACGAGGGGATCGACATGGCCGGCTACAGCGTCGGGATGAAATGCGCGTTTACGATCTGCTGCGCTTTTAACCCTTTGGCGATCGATCCGGAACTCGAGCTGAGCCGATTGAAGCGGAAGGCCGACGCAGGGGCTCATATCGTCTACACGCAGCCCGTGTTCGACGAAAAGTTGGCCGTGGCTGCGGCTGAAGCCTGTCGCAAGCTCGACATCCCCGTCTTCATCGGTGTCTTGCCCCTCCGCAGCCAGCGCCATTGTGAGTTCATGCACAATGAGGTTCCGGGCATCAACATCCCAGAGTGGCTTCGCAAGCGCATGTCGGAAGCCGTCGACGACGCGGCCGCCCTCGAAGTGGGCGTCGAGGAGGCTCAGAAGCTCGCGAGACGCATCAAGGATTGCGCCCAGGGGCTCTACCTCATGCCCCCATTCGGCAGTGCGGTGATCGCCGAACGCGTCATGGAGTCCGTTCGATAATGCCTGCCCTGGGACACACGTCTCCCAAGGGGCCCCCTGGGCAACCTTTGTCCAGGAGATCCTTCCTGAGAGGGGCGCTGTGCGGCACAACCGCGGCCGTCCTTGGCGGCGCCTATGCCGATTGCGACGTGAACGATGTCCGCCTGGAGCGGGTCGAACTTCGGCTCAAGAGGTGGCACGCTGACGGTCTGAGAGTGGCGTTTATCACCGATATCCACGTCAACGACTCCGACGAAATGGAGAGGGCCAGAAACGCGGCATTTATGTTAGTGGCGGAATCGCCCGACATCCTTCTCTTCGGCGGAGATTGCATGAACCGCAATAGCCGGGAGGGTTTGGAACACACCTCGGCCGCTTTCGAGCCTTTCCAAAGGATCCGATGTCCCAAGATCGCGGTTTTCGGAAATCACGACTACGCTTCGGGGCGCGTCGAGGACATCAAGCAGCGGCTTACGCAGCATGGATTTCGCCCGCTCAAGAATGAGACCGCCGACTTCGGCGAGTATCGCATTGCGGGATACGACGACCAAGTCTATGGGGACCGCGACGACGCGTTCCAGCCCAGCGGTCCGGTGACGATTGCCCTTCTGCATGAGCCGGACTTCGTTGATATCGTCCCCTCCTCGGTTTCTCTACAGCTAAGCGGACACAGCCACGGAGGCCAGATTTGCCTGCCCTTTGGAAAGGCCATTCATACGCCATATGGCGCTAGGAAGTATAAGCGCGGGTTCTTTGGCCACGCCAAGGTGCCTCTCTATGTGAGTCGGGGCGTCGGGACTACCGGCTTCAAATGGCGAATGTTTTGTCCTCCGGAGATCACGCTTTTGACGCTGAGGAGCGCATAGCTTGGCGGTCGTCTGCCGAATTCAGGGGAGCGCGATAGTGGACATGAGCCTCAACCGAGTACTCCATAGCGGACTCGAACGGGGGGGGCCAGCCGGGTGAGACTTCGCGATCTAGTTTTTCTCTTCGGCGGCGCGAGCGCCGGCCTGCTCGTGTACGGCGCGCTTTACGAAGCCAACCGGCTCGTCGTCGAACGTCGGACGCTTTCCCTTCCCAGATGGCCGAAGCACCTTGACGGCTTCAAGATCGCGCTACTTGGCGACTTTCACCTTCGCGACGAGTACTCGATGCGCCTTTGCGAGCGAGCTGTGGCCGCGGCTCTCGATGCCAACCCCGACATGGTCGTTCTCATCGGCGATTTCGTCGGCTATTGGCGATCCGAGAGCGCGAGGATGTTGGGCGAGCTACTCGAGCCCATGCTCCTCATGCAAGGCAACGTCGTCGCGGTACCGGGGAACCACGAATATTGGGCGGGAGGGCCGGAACTCCTTTCTCCCATCCTCGATGTGCTCAACATCAAGTTTCTGCGAAACGAGCACTGGAAACATCAGGGCATCAATTGGATCGGTATCGACAGTGCAAACATCAAGGTCGACGATCCGGAAAGGGCCTTCGACGGGGTCGGGGATGGCCCGAGAATCGTTTTATGGCACGAACCGGATCCCGTCGATCGGTTGCCTTTCGACGCGGACCTTCAACTCAGCGGCCACAGCCATGGCGGACAGTGGAAGTTCCCATTCTGGACGCCAATGCATACCGCGAACGGCACCAAGTACGAGCAGGGCTTCTACCCGCGAGGTGGCAACCCGGCGCTCTATGTCTCTCGCGGAATCGGCACGACCGGCCCTCCCGCGCGCTTTCTCTGTCCTCCCGAAGTCGCCATCCTGACTCTTGTGCCCGGAGAGTGCGCCATGATGATCGAAAGTAGCCAGGATCCGGCGCCATAGCGAAGAGGGGTCGTTTACGAGAATGCCCAAACAAGATCAACAGGTCCGAATCGTTACCCTTGGATGCGCCAAGAACGAAGTCGACTCCGAGGAGATCGCGGGCGTTCTCACGAATGCTGGCTATCGGGTCCACGACGGTTCAATCAACGACGTCACCATCATCAACACCTGCGGCTTTCTGGAAGCGGCGAAAAAGGAGTCCATCGAGGCGATCCGGGAGGCGGTGAAAGCAAAGGAAGCCGGCAAGACGGGAAAGGTTATTGTCGCCGGATGCCTCGCACAAAGGCTGGGCGCCGAGTTGACGCGGCTCGCTCCGGGCGCCGATGCCTACGTAGGTGTGGGACAGATGGGCCGGTTCAACGAGATCGTTCACTCCGCACTGGGATCACGCGATCAAGTCCTCGACGTAGCTCCACCGCACCACCGTTGGGCCAATGTCGAGACGAGGGCACGAACGGGCCGGCCGTGGAGCGCCTATCTCAAGGTGAGCGAGGGATGCGATCACAAGTGCACCTTCTGCACGATCCCGAGTTTTCGAGGCGGCCACGTTTCAAAGCCGCTCGAGCGCGTGCTTGCCGAAGCTAACTACCTGGCCAAATCAGGATGCAAGGAGATCAACCTGATCGCTCAGGACGTGACCCAATACGGGTATGATCTCTACCGCGAGTTCACCCTTCCGAAGCTCCTGCGTGAGCTAAACGAGATCGACGGTCTAGAGTGGATCCGCATCCTGTACTTCTATCCCAACCGCCTTACCGATGAGGTCATCGAAACGATGGCTGCCTGCGACAAAGTCGCGAAGTACATCGATATTCCTCTTCAGCACGCCCACCCTGACACACTCAAACGAATGAAGCGGCCGTGGGATGGCGATCGGTATCTTAGGCTGTTCGACAAGGTTCGCGCAGCCATGCCGAATGTGGCAATCCGAACGACGTTCATTGTCGGATTCCCCGGCGAAACGGAGCCGGAGTTTTCCTATCTTCTCGATTTCATGCTGGCGGCGCGCCTGGACCGGGTTGGCGCCTTTGTGTTCAGCCGGGAACCTGGTACCCCTTCCTACGAGATGCCCGGTCAGGTCCCGTTTCGCGTCAAACGGCAGCGGTATGACCGTCTGATGACGTGCCAGCAAGGGATTTCTACAGCGGTAAACGAAGCCTGGGTCGGCCGAGAGATCTCCGTTCTGATTGAGGATAACCGGGAAGGTTGGCTGATCGGCCGTTCCCACCGCGACGCGCCTGAGATCGATGGCCTTGTCTTCGTGGATGGCCAGGCGCCACTCGGCTCGATCGTGGCGGCGCAGGTTACCGCGGCGGAGCCGTACGATTTGTACGCTCGATTGAGTTCAAGTCAGAAGACGAGGAGGGTCGTGCGTCTTCGGCAATCGCTGCCGGTTGCGCCCCGCTAAGCGTTGCGCCTTGCGAAGCTGGCCGACTATTCGGTGATGCCGTCTTGACTCTGGGGCAAGGGATCGACAACGGGGCCATGCACTTTCCCGTACATTTTCGCCTTGCGACGCCTCTTCAAGACTTCGAGCAGAACCGGGCCTCCCGTAAGCACGATCATCACCACCATCACCCAGATCAGATTGTCGTGAATCCACTCTTTTTGACCGAGCCAGTAGCCGGCGCCGGTTAAAGTCCAAACCCAGACGATCGCGCCGACGATGCTGTACGCGAGGAACTTACGATACGGCATCGAACCCATGCCGGCCACGAACGGCGAAAAGGTGCGCACAATCGGTATCCAGCGAGCCAGGATTACGGTCTTGGACCCGTACTTTTCGTAAAAAGCATGAGTCTTGTCGAGATTCTCCTGCTTGAAGATGCGTGACTTCGGATTGTGAAACAGCCTCGGCCCGAGCCATCGTCCGAAGAAATAGTTCACGTTGTCCCCTGCGATCGGAGCGACCGTGAGCACCAGAAGGACCAGCCAGATATTCAATCCCTCGTGTGTCCCGCTCACGTCGGGTCGCGAGAATAGCCCGGCCGCGAACAGGAGGGTGTCGCCCGGCAGGAACGGGGTGACGACCAGTCCCGTCTCACAGAAGAGGATCAGGAAGAAGATGCCGTAAGTCCAATCGTGGTAGGTGTGAATCCATCCGAGCACGTGCGTGTCGAGGTGACGAATGAATTCCCAGGCAGCCATGATCGTGTGCTACTCGCGTCGCGTGTCTCGGGTTGCCAGACTAGGTAGTTGGGTTCGTCGCGAGCGCGCATGAGCTTACCAGACCCCTCTTAACGGCCCGCTTCGAGTCGACCTAGGGACCAGGGTTGATCTTGATCGTTGAAATCGCGATCGAGCCGTCGCTCGCCTGACTCGCCCCCAGTTGGCCGTCGTCGCTCACCCAAAGCCGAGGCGAGGCCACCTTCCCGAGACCGAGGCCGGTCGAGCTGTCGAGCAACTCCAGAGTCCCGCCCTGAAGGGCCGACCAGGCGAGGATACGCGTCCCGTTGGCGACAAACCCCAACGCAACCTCATGGGGTTCGGCGAAGCGAGGCTTTCCGGTCTGCGTGTCGAACACGCGCAGCCCCTTGCTGATAGCCGTCGAGTTGTTCAATCGGCGGGCGGTATTGACGGCTACTGTATCGCCGGAAGGTGAAACGAAAGCCTGCTGCCCGATGTCGCTATCCAAGATCGGAATCTGCTGCTGATCGGTTCGGTCGGAGCCTCGCAAAAGGATGAGGTTCGTTGCCGTAGTTCCGCTCGGTACCTCGCGGAAGATCGCCATGATCGAACTGTCGGAGGACGTGACGCCGCATGTCAAGCGACCCGGCACGCCAAAGGCGACGGCCCTCCCGGTCTGCAGGTCCAGGCTATCGACGACCGCCGACGTTCCGCCTTGGCCGCAAAGGACCAGCGACGAGCCGTCAGTCCACGCATAGTTCATGCTGGTCGCATCTGGCAGCCCGGCCGAATAGACCCGCCCGGTCTTCTCATCGGTGATGTTCTGAACCAAGACGGAAGCCCACTGCTTCTTTCCGTTGTCGAGCAGGCTGATGAAGACGAGCCTCTGCAGGTCGGGGGTAATCAGGACGAAGGCATTCTTTGGCTCTTGAACCTGCTTGATCTGGTGGCCCGATCCGAGGTCATAGACGGTGATCGAGTGGTCTTCGCCGATGACCGCAACCTGCTGATGGTCGGGGCTGAATCGAACTTCGCGAGCCCGGCCCGACGCTCGCAATGACGTGAGCGGCTGGATTTGCAGCGCTGGTGGAAGCGGGATCTTCTTCAACGTGAGGTCGAGCTTGCCCTCATTAGCTGGATCGAGAGTCGCTATTTGTTCCTGCGGCTCGAAGCCTGGCAGTTCCAATCGGATCGTGACCTGTACCGCTTGAGTTACCTCGCGATCCAGGCGATAGGGGGTAACACCCAGGTTCTTGCCATCCACGAAAACCGTCGCACCCGGAGGATCGCTGCCGATCGATAAGTGGGCGAACTGTTTCGGGACCTCGGCTTTCTTGAGCTTGAAGTTGACCTTGATTTCCTTCCTTGGATTCAGTTGCAAGTCTCGCTGCTGATCCTCGTAACCTGCCAGCGACACCCGAACCGTGACGGTGCTCGATTCGGTGACGTCATGATCGAGCCGAGCCGGCGTGGTTCCGGAGTTCGCGCCGTCGATGTAAACGGTGGCCCCAGAGGGATCGGTTGTAACCGAGAGTCGCGCCATTTGCACGCCCGGCGTCTTCACCGCCTTCAGTTTCAGACTCAGCTTGGACTCTTTCTTGGGACTTAGCTGCACATCACGTTCTGCGTCTTCGTATCCGTCCAAGTGGGCCTTGACATGGACCTTCTTCTTGTCGGTCAACGGATAGTCTTTGCCGCATGGACTTGGTCCGACTTGCTCATCGTCGACCCACACAGTGGCTCCGGCGGGGCTCGTCGTTACCGAGATTCTCGCCGGCGTCACTCCCGGGTTGTCGGTACCGTGATCGGATGGGCCGACGTCGGTCGGAGGTTTATCGCCTCCCGCGAAGAGGAGCATCTGGCCCTCCGTGTAGAAGGGCGTGTATTGAGGGACCTGGCGGCCCTTCGACATTTGTACGACCGGGTCGAGTACAGCCGCGAACAACTCCACCATCGGGAAGACCTGCTGCTTGTCCTTGGCTCGCCGCTTGAGCTCCTGAAGCACGTTGTAGGTGAACAGCCCGTGCTTGTAAGCGTCACTTTCCCAGGTTTTCTGACCGCGTCCACCAGCCGTGATGGCCTGTCGAGCCGGCATCGTGAGATAAGCGGAAAGGCTGTAGTCGGTTAGGCTCCTCGACTTGGTCAGGAGGCCACTGAAACAGGCGTCGGCGAGGACCGCGATATGCTTCGCCGGGCTCGGGTCGAGCTTGTCCCAGACTTCTTGCATGGGAAGGCAGGTCGACCGAAAGCTCTCCGGCGTTGGGTTCTCGATGTCGACCTTGGCGTCGCTCGGGATCAGGTAGCCCTTGTCCCCGGTCGCGTCGGAGACGGTTTGTCCGTGCCCGGAAAAGTACACGAGAACCCGATCGTCGGCTTTGACCTTTGACGGATCGGCTAGGTCGGCTAGGGCCGCACGAATGTTCGCCAAAGTCGCCTGATCGTCGGTCAGGACTTTAACGTCACCGTCCTTGAAGCCGTAATAGTCGACGAGGACCTGGCGGAATTCCTTCGCGTCGTTCACCGCATATTTGAGTTGAGCTCGCGCCGGGAGACTTGAATACTTGTTGATGCCGACGATCAGGACGTGCGAGCCCGTATAGACGGGGAGCCCGGCGGTAGCGTCGGATCTCGCCAGGATGAGGTCGCGCGACTGCTGAGCCGGCGCCAGCCCCAGGAACGCCGCCAACAGGACCAAACAGGCGGTTACTTTGCCCATTATTCGCATTACTGCCTCCCCCATCTCCGAGATTCTCAAATCTCGGATTTTCAGATTACAAATTCAACGATTACGCACCAAGCCCGGATCGCTTCCTCTGAACGTCCGCCTTTTGATCGGCGCCCATTCCATCGACGCCGAGAGCCTTGTCGAGAATCGCTTTTGCGGCCGCAGAATCGTGGCGAGCCACATAGAGGTCGGCGAGCCGCAGATAAGGCACCGAATAGGTCGGATCGCTTGCGATTGCCTGGTTGTATTTGGCCTCGGCCTGACCGGGAGACGACATGAACGCCGCATCTCCTTGCTGCCGCAGATCGACTGCCGCAAGATGCAGGTCCTCCGGGCTCAAGTCGCGTCCCCCGAAAGTTTCCGATTTCTCTGCGTCCATCGCCGATCTGATCTTGAGGACGAGCTGCTTGGCCAGGTCTTGGGTCGACACGCCCCATTCCTTCGCGAAGGCTTTATCGGCGGTAATCACGAAATCCGACCCGCGACCAACACCGACGACATACTCACCGCGCACTTGGGTTGGCCGAAGCATTGTCCACCAAAGACGATTACTTCCAGAAAGCTTCTGCATGCGCTTTGCAACGACTTGGGCCCGCTTAAAGACGTCCATGTTGGGAGCGGGAGTCAACACCTCGACCACCGTCTTCGAGTGGCCAGAGATCGCGAGCTTAACCGCTCCGATCGATTTGCCACCAGGCGCCTGAACTCGTTCCGCGACGAATGCAGGCTTTGAGCTCACGCCTGGGATCCGGTGTTTCGGCGTAGGCGGTGGCTTGGGCTTGCTGTGTCCGGCACTCGGCTTCGGGGAAGGCTTGCTACTTCCCATCAGGGCCTCGAACTCTTGCATCTTGTCCAGATTTCCGCCTCTGGTTCCGACATCTCCCGCCGTGGGCATCGTTGCCAGAAAGGCGACCGCGATCTGCTCCTCGCTGGCCCGAAGCGTGTCCGGCTCCGTGAAATAGCGCGTGAGGATCGCTTGGAGGGCCGGAACATCCTTTTTCACTTGCGGCGAGAATCCCGCTTGCACCTTGTTTAGCCATGCAATAGCGTCCCGCAGTTTCGCCGAATTATCTTGAGCGCCCAAAGCGCACACGGCTGCCATTGAAATGGCGAGGCACACTGCCAGGAAAAAATGCTTGGTCTTCATCGTTAGCTCTATTCTAGTGCCAGGTTGTCGCGGTCCATTCATCATTTGCCTTTCGCTTCATTCACAGCGTCAGCGGATTCGCAGATTGATCGTTTTGGCTGCCCAGGGCAGCCGGTTGTTCTCCATGCCATCGACGACCGCACGCAGCTGCCGTAAGAGGTCGACTCGGAAAGCCTTTTCATCCTTCATCTGAACCTCTCCGACCTTCGTCGCGCCGTTTGAAGGAACGATGATGGCTCGGAGCATCATCCGTCCCGTCGAAGTGTCGTTTTGAATCTGGGCGCCAATTCTCAAAGGAGCACTCAGCTTCTGGGAATAGGGTGCTCCAGGTTGCGGAAAGGCCAGCTGCAGAATTCCGTCGGCGTCATCGCGATCCAGGATGAACAGCAAGGCGCCGGCCGGTGCAGAAATGTCCAACCCAAAGGAATCGCCCTTCGAGTAGGCGACATCGTCCGTCGCAACACGGAAGGGGGCATCCCACGTCGGGCTTTGAGTCGACGTTAGCCGGGCCAGGCGCAAGACCAATCCGCGCTGCTCGAGGTACGAACTTAGGCCGTTCGAGAGAGCCCCGCGTAAATCGCGCCCAGCGAACGTGTAAGCCTTGGTCTTATCGAGGTCGTCTCCAATTACGCTCGCCTCGACCTGGCTCTTGCCAGACTTCAACCGCACGATGACATCCGGCGGCGCTCCTTCCGGCGCGAACTCGGAGTTTGGTACCCGGCTCGAAAGATAATCCGCCAGGTCCTTGCCCGCCTGGCGATAGGTCTTCTGTCTCGCCGCCTCCGAAGGAGCTTCCGTAACCTCCAGAGCAACTCGCAGCTTTCGCTCCCGCTCCCGCTTAAGACGGTCCATCGTAGCAACCGCGATCCTGCTGTCGGCCGGCAGGTTCTTTATGTCAAGTCCACCGAAGAACGGGCGGTCGTAGCCCTGGCCCATCAGAACGTCCATTCCAGGATAAGGGGACAGCCCCGGCATATAGTCGACTCGAACCTTATCTTTGAAGTAGGACTGAACTTCGCGCATCGCATCGAGCGCATTGGGTTGCTCGCCCCGATTCAGCATCGCGACGACCGAGTTCACGAATTGGTCGGTAAAGGCTCCTCCCCAACGATCACGGGTCGGGTCGACCAGCCACTCGTAGGCTGATCCCTTGGCCGGACAGGCCGAGAGGAAAACGCCAGGCCCACCGTAGATTTGGTCCCGCACCTCCCCATCGGCGGTCATCGGTCGCTGCACGCAACGCGGCGTAGGGTTGTACTGCCGGCCAAAATCGGAGCGTGTCGGGCTTTGGAAGCTCGTATCCAAGATGATCGTCACGTGAGCGCCGCGCGAATCGATCGAGCTGGCCCAATCCTCGAGCCGCTTGATCCTGATGTCGGGATCGAGGGAGGTTTTAGTTCCGTCGACAGGCACGAGCGTTGGCTCAAACCCGGCTTTCGACGACGGGTTCCCAAGATCAGGAGCAATCGAGCCCCGGCCACTGAAGTAGAACACAACCTCGTCGTCCCGCTTGGACGAGTCGAGAATCTGCTGCAGTTCCTGGACGATCCGCTTGCGGTTCGCATCACCCCGGAGCAACACCGTCGACTGGAAACCGAACAAGTCGAGCATCCGCTTCATCAAGCTCGTGTCCGTCTCCGCACCCTGAAGTTGCCGATTTGGCTCGCTGATGAATGAGTATTTGTCGACGCCTATGATCAGAGCGGTGCGAGAAGCCGAGGCCGGTCCCATCGAGGCCAGAGCCAAAAAGCAAAGCGTCAAAGCCCGGGGCTTCCGAGTTTGAAACCACCAATGCGCGCAGATTTGAGCCGGCCTGGCCGCATTCGGTTCAGCCCCTGGACCCATTATCATCAGCGTCCGCTCCGAACCGAGAACTTGTAGATGTTCCAATAGTATCGATTGATGAGGCTCCCGACCGTCACGCCCCGGCTCGAGGAGGCGTGAGCGAAGGCATACGGGATATCGCCGAACCTTTGACGCCAGCTATCTGGAACCCTGCCAATAAAGATTCCGGTATGGCGGCTCCCTGTCGCGTCGTCGTTGCCGCGCTGGAAGATAATCCGGTCGCCGGCCTGCAAAGCAAGCATGTTCGTCGTTGCCTTCGGGAACCTCGAAGGATTCGGAAGGATAATCGTCTGACCGGCGCGGCGGGCTGGACCCGGCTTGCAATGCACAATGTCGCCGATCGCCTCCTGGGTAACCACGGGCGGCGGCGGTTCCTTCCACCCGATCCGCTCATAGACCTGGGCCACGAAGTGAGAGCAGTCAATGCCTTGTGTCAGGCTGTTGCCGCCCCAGACATAAGGGGTTCCGAGATAGCGCAAGGCCTCGCGGGCGACAAGATTATTCTGCGGATCCTGGGTCGCGATCGGCGACTGGCCCGAGTCTCTGATCCTTACAGCTGTCCCCGCGACGAATCCCATCAAGTTGTCGAACCGGACTCGGTAAGCGGCGCCGGTCCCGATTCGTCCCAGGACCTCGATGAATCGATCCTTTGGGATTTGACCCACCACCGTCGAATCGAGCCTGGAAGTCTCATGGACGGCCGCCTCGATCAGAGTCACCGCGCTACCCGTGAAAGACGTATCCTCCTTGGAAACCGCTGCCGTGTCGCCAGCCTTCGTCGCGACGCCGTCTTTCTTGCTGATGACGTTGAGGAGATCGCCCGGACTCGGTTCCGCTCCCGCTGCCATCCCAGGGTTTGCCGCGACGATATCGTCTGCCGAGACGCCCCAGGATTGGGACAACGAGGCAAGAGTGTCTCCTTGCTGAACCTCGTACAAACCCTTGAACTCGTATCTGGACTTCTGTTCGGCGCCCATCAGGTCCTCGTCAAGGCCCGACATGACGCAAAGCTTTGTTCCGGGGGTTGGTTTCTCACCTTGACGCATGCCGTTCAGCACGCGGACGATCGAAGGCGAGTTCTTGTTGCGCTCGGCGAACGACGCGAGATCCTCGTTCTTGCCGACTTCACGGTTCTCGAAGAGGACGGACATCGCGGTCACATGCTGTCTCAAACCGACGATCGCATACTCGTCCGGTTTCAGTTGGTCGGTGTTGATCGCCCTGATCGGGTCTTTGTCGCCGAGGTCCCTGAGCGTTACGACTGAAACGAACGAAACGGTCTGTCCGATCGAATTGCCGTAGTTATACGTCTCGAACCTCAGGGCTTCTCCCGCGGGAGCCTGCCGCATTCTCGCCGTGTCGTTCGGCGTCAGGACATCCCGGGGATCACCGAATGCGTTTACTCCGAGGAGCGGCTCGACCTTGTCGCCCTCGAGCCGGTACGACTGCACGTACGACGACTGCGTGGGTCTCAACCAGCACAGGATCGTCCTTGCCGGAGGCGAGATGCCGAAATCCGGCAGGTTCTGCAGTTCCCTCATGGTTTGGTCGGCTGCATGTCTCGAGTCGATCCCGAGTTTGGAACACCAATACTCGGGCGTGAGCAGCGACATGCTCATCCCGTTGATGTCTACTGTGATGCCGAGAGCCGAGCACAGCAGTTCGACATCGACAAACGCAGTCGGGCTTCCGCCTTTGGGTGTGATCTCGTAGGGGTAGGACTGAACCGGCAAGTGCCGGATCGCGGGCGGGCCGTCAGGTCCGTAAACCTCGCAGCTCAATCCCGCCCTTGGAGATGCGGGAATCCTGACTCGAACCTTGTCGTCGACGACGAGCTCATAGCTCTGACCTGCATTCAGCCTCAGGCTGGCTCGTCCGTGGGTTAGAATTCTCGTTGCGTCTCGAAGGGGTACCAGGTAGGTGTCGAGTTCGAGCATCACCGGTCCAAGTTGAACGGGCGCGCCATCGAGATCGACCTTCAAATCCGGCAGCGCTTGTTGGGCAGCCGCGATCGTTCCTGACGCCAAGGCCGCAACCGCTAGCAGTGCACGGGCCCTCCCCAGCCCCTTCAAGAACGGGAAGGGAATTTGGCGAGCGACGCTAGCGCCCATCGTCTGGGTTCACCTCTTGGGGGTAGAGCGCGAGGAGGATCGCTCGATTGAGGGCCATGAGCGCATCCCCGGCAGGAGGTCGCTTGATCCCCTTTTTCACGCTGTCAGGTAGGCGTACTCCCTTGAAAGCGCGATCGTCGTAGAGCAATCCTTTCTGGAGAGCGAGGTTCAAGAGAACCATGAACCGACTGCGGTCGCTAATCGATGGCGGCGCCGATGCATCGACGCTGGCAAGCCAGGACAGTCCCGCCTCGTAGCCGTTACCGGCGATCCGCATCTTGCTGACGATGAACCTCGTCAAATCCGTGTCTTGCTTCAAGACCTTGCCGTACAGCCCCGGCAGATCCTTCAGCCGCGCGCCCCCGACCAGGTTGTCTCCAACGGCGACGGACAGCCTCGATGTGACCGCCGACTCCTCTACGCTCCTCGCGAGAACCAGGTCCTTTGGTTCGGCGCTGGTCGCCTGGATCGCGTTGAGCACGGCTTGGGCCGCATCGGCGGACGCAAAGAGCATTGCTTTCACGTGATCGTTGCCAAACTCGTCGAAAAACAAGCGATCGGTGCCCTTGGGGAAGGGAACGCTACCCTTTTTCACGGCGGCATCGGTGACATTCGCGCCTGACGGCCAGAACTGATAGTAGTGGTCGCCGACCTGGCCGACGACGATCAGGTAGCCATCCTGCCCTACTTCGAAATCCAAGCTAATCTGACGACCGGCCTCGAGCACGTCACGGTCCGGCTTCAAAACGAGGGAAAGCTTGCCCGGGTTCGGGTTGTCCTCGTTCCAAATGTCGAGTAGGGTCTTCTTAGGCGGCAGTTTCTTGGCGGCATTTGGCGCGTTATTGAACACCTCGTCCGGCTTGAACTGGGTTGAAATGGTTGGATTTTGAGTTCGTCCCGTATTCGCCAGTTGCTTTCCAATCGTCGTCTTGACCCCGTCGTGAACTTCGCCCCATAGCTTTCCTTCCTTCAGGTTGTTGAGCAGGGCGTAGGTGAAGAGGCCGTGGCGTGTTCCGTCCGGCATGACCGCTTCGAGTGCCTGCTCGCTTGACAGGGCGGCCGTGTAGTAACAGATCCCGGTCGAACCGGCCTCCACCGACTGATTTGAATCTTGCTTGCTCGCCTTGTCCGGAGGAATGCCGAATTTCAGGCTTCTTTCGGCCTCGCCGTCGAAGTAGCGCCCGACAAAGTCGTCGGTCAGACCGCGCGACATCTCACCTGCGGCCATGCCACCCGAGAAGCAGCTGTCTAGGATTACCGTCCGAGACTTCGCGGGAATCCGCATGATGGCGTCATTCAGCTCTTTGGGCGAGATATCGTTGCCGGCGTAGGTCGCGTCGCTCGGCATCAGGGCATATCTCGGCGACTTCCGGCCGTGGCCAGCATAGTAAAAAACGAACCGTTGCTTCGTGTCGGTCGCGGTTTCAAGGCGCTTCAGCTCGCCGAGGATTCCGGCTTTTGTAGCCTTCTCGTTGAGGAGGAGAGAGATCGTAAAATGGTCCTGCTTCAGCACGTCTGCGATGCTGTTCGCATCGTTGGCGCAGCCCTTCAACGTACTCGCCGCCACGAGTGGACTGTAGGTTTCGACCCCGACAACGACCGCCTGGTCGGATGCCGCAAAATCGGCGAGAGCCAATAGAGCGAAGGCTAGCAAGTGGCGCATCTTCACTTGAGGCTCGTTCCTCCTCTCGGGATCGCGACAGGGTTCGTTTGTCATGTTGAGAAACATCCGTAGGAGCTTGCTCGGGAGGATGATATCGAAACACCTACCTCCGCATTATTCCTGTCAACGACGGCTACGAACGCTAAGCGCGTGGTTCCCACTGTAGGTTCTTCGAGCCCAAGCTTCCGAGCAAGCTCATCCGCTTGGGTCTCAGAATGACATGCCAAATGAAGCTTGCCAGCGTACTCAGGATGACAACTTGTGGCGGGGGCCGAGATCCTCTGCTGAGGATGATCAGCCACAAGCCACAAAGCACAAGCCACAAGCCGCATCCGTTCAGCCTCCTACCGTGCGAAGCAGGCTCCGGATCGCCGATTCCTCGGCTGGGCTCGGCGATTTGCGCAGCGCTTCTTGCAGGATGGTCTTCGCTTCGAAGTTGCTCTTCTGGGAGATCTTGAAGCGAGCGATCACGATGTCCTTGAAAACGAATCCGGGCGCCATTTGATCAACTTGTTGGTCAGCTTTCGCATAACCGTCGACCGCCTTGCTGGGATTGACGTTCTCAACAATCTTGGACAACGCCAAAATGCAAAGCGCTAGGTCCTTTCCGGACTTACGGCTCCCGACCGCCCCGATGGCCTTTCGAGCCGCCGTCCTCGCCTCGTCGTCACGGTTCAGCGCGGCGAGAGCGAAGGCCTGAACAGCCAAAGAGCCGGCCGCGCTCGATCCCCGAGTCTGCGTCGCCGCCTGCACGTAGTCGGCCCGACTGTCCGATAGAAGCAAATCGTACGCCGGCGGCAACTCTCCGGGAGCGACCGCGGGAGAGTTGCCGGTCCCTCCGCTCGATGTCTGACCACCGTGAGGCTGGGTACCTCCGGACGTCGTCGATCCGGTTCCAGTTCCTGGGTTTCCGGCCGAACCTCCGGGCGGAATCAGGTCGCCGTTTGGGCCAATTTGGGGCTCGCCGTTTTGCGGGTTATCTCCGCCTGGCGCCTTAACGGTCACCGTCTGGGGAGAAATAGGGATAGCGGTTCCGTCCGCAGTAAATGCTCCGACCGAGAACGAGTCTCCGACCTGTTTCGTGCTGGGCACCTTGACCGTAATCGAGTCGGTCTTCCAGGAGGTTGGCTTAACTTCTTGACCGTCGATCAGTACCTTGCCGGGAGTTGCGCCGAAATTCACGCCACCGATCGTCAAATCCTGCCCAGGCGCGATGTTAGCGGTTACGTTTCCGGAAGGCGGACCCGACTTCACGATCGGCTCGCCGATTTGAATCGGGTTCGGGTCCTTGACAATAGGCAAGAGACCCTTAAGCAGCGAGAGGCCACCGAGGCGCTGGGCCCCGATGATTACCTTCCGGCCGTTCAAACCTTTGTCGGTCACGGTGACCAACGCGTATTCGGCGGTTGGGCTTTTAGGATCCGGCTTCGCTTCCAGCGGCTCGCCAATCGTGTTCTTCGTTTCCGGATCGAACAAGAGAATGTGTGACCCAATCAGGTTCTTGCCGCTGACCCGAAACTGCTTTCCAACCGTGATCGATCCGCTCGCGTGGAACTCAGTGATGTTCCGGAAGAACTGTTCGACGATAAAGATGTACACCTGCCACAGCACGAACAAGCCGACGACGGCAAAGATCAGGCCCCTTATGTTGCGGCCCACCGCTTCAAAGAATGCGGTCAGCGTGTCGGGAATCGGCGGGCAGTAAATGACCTTGGCGGGGGCATCGGGCACGCCGACGTTGTCGGTGTCGGCGGCTACCACCGCCGCCCCCAGGTTTGCGCTCGATGGCCCGTAAGAGGCTTCCTCTGGCAGGGCCGGAATAGTCGGCGCATTGACCCGTTGGACCGTGAGCGGCAACGGCGTCGGGGTTCGAGAACCTCGAACCACACGCATCCGGGTAATCGCCCGCACCGGGACGGTGCGCACCGAATCGCGGCCCGGATCTGGCGGAGGCACCGCGATCCGTTGCACCTTCGTATCGACGAGCACGTTCTGAGGCCGCGGCAGCTTCAGATCGCAGTACAGCCAGTCGTTGCCCTGATTGTCGACGATGAGCTCGAATTCGGTCCTTCGGCGCATCAACCCGACGCGACGCTCCTCCGGCGTAAAGGAGACAACCCACTTGAAGAACGGCCGCACGATCACGGTCAAGGGAATTTCCGTAATCCGATCCTTACGGCCTACTTGGGGATCGTCGCTGACGATACGGGTCTCCACGACCACCGTTGCCTTGTACACGCCGGCCCGGCATTCGGCTTTCTCCGGAACGAAGAAGTTCAGGAGGACGTCGCGGGTGCCCCCGTCCTTGATGAAGATCGTGAGAGTTTGATTTCGCGGCCCCGGCTGGTCAGGTTTGCCGGTTGGCGGAGCGTTCTCGGGCCCGCCGGTTGGCGGTAAGGCGGCGATCGTATACCATGCGTCTTGCCAAAACTCTTGCTCGCACTTGATCCTAATGGTGTACGAGTTCTGGCGCGGCGTCGCGTTGTTGATTCGGAGCGTCCCAATCCCGGTTCCGACATATCCCTCCGGCAACGGCTGTTTCTGCGGTTTCCGTCCCGGGACGACGTCGATCTCAGACTGGAGCAGCTTCATTAGCCGGTCACCTTAAGCTTGATCCGGAGTAGCTGATTCGATCCGTCGGTCGTGACCATCTCCCAAGTGGCTTCGCCATCGGTCGGCGGTGTCGATGAGTTGACCTCGATGCGGGCCGTCACCAGGGATGCCGGGTTGATGACTTGGTTGTCACCATTGCCAAAGAGGAAGTTCGAAATGTTGAACCCGCTGGGATAGTGAACGGTCCACATCACGATCTGCTGCCCGTTGACCTTCCCAACGCCAGTCCGGTTGGCAAAGCTCAGCGATATGCTGCCGCTGCGCGGAACCATAACCGTCATTTCCCGAGTGGTGACGGGAACGTGCTCCTCGCCGATCGTGTCCTTGCCCTCGGACCCCGCGATCCTCGCTCCCGCTAGGTTGACCGACAACTGGTCTTCGCTCTTGACCGGCACGAGCCGGAGGTCGGCCTTCTCCGGAGTGCCAAAGAAGCGAGACCCAATTTCGTAGCTGACACGCTGCGCCTGCCCGTATTCCAGCACTCCGGCCGAATCGGTTGCCTTGTCGCCGCTCTTGTTAACCGGTGTGGCGTGGCCTTGGTCGATCTTATTGAGCTTAAGGGCCGAGTAGAACGGCGCCGTCCAAGCCAGGTGAACGTCCAATTTGTTCTGCTCGGGCTGAGTGCCGACGACGTAGTAGGCGCCGTCCTCGCCGGAAAGAGCATTGGTAATCCTGAAATCGGACGCCCCGCTGCCGAGCAGGATGACCAGAATGTAGATCAGCGGCAGGCTGATGAACCATGGCATCGGCAAGATCCGCCAGCGGGAAGCGACCAATTCCACGGTGTTGCCCCCCTTGCCGCCGTTGGTAACGTCGGTAACCGGAATAGACCGCAGCTTGACTTTGTGGCTTTCTCTCCAGCCAAGCCACCAGATTCCCTTCCGGGCGATGTTGATTCGGTGAGGCACTGGCGGTGGCGGCCGTCCGGCGGTTGGCGAGACCAGGTTTTCGAACTCCTTGTCGAAGAGGTAGGTCCACGTCGGGGTCTCATAGACTTCAACCAAACCGGGTTCGCCGGAATCGTCCGGTGCTTCCTGAACTACCGAAATGCGATAGCCGGTATCCGAGTTTCCTGCCGATTCGATCGTCAGATCGAACGGCACGTTGCGTCCAATCGGGCCCACGCTGACCGCAGCCTTCTTCACCTCCATTCGGGTTGCCGGCGTTGCCTGTACGGCCAGCGTCAGATAGCACGGCGTCAGCGGCTTGCCGAGCACGCCGTACGAAACCGTGAAGGGATAGGTCGCGGGATCGGCGTTCATCGGCGGCTTCAGGGCGAACGCTACGTCCCCGCTGCCTCCGGGCGTGATATTGACCTGATCCCGCACGAGGGCGATCCAATTCGAGGGGAGAGATCGATCCTCCTGAAGCACGTAAGTCCGAACCCCCGACTGGTCGTTGTTGATATTGAACCGGACAAGCAGCGTCTCGCCCGGCTTGACGTAGAGGGTCGTCCCTTCCGGCGGATTCGCCAAGACCTGGTCGGACGCGTAGGCCAGAGTTGGGTCGGTTTCTTCCGCTTCCGGCTCGGGCTCGGGCTTGCGCTCGAACATGACGACTCTCGGCTCGGGCTTTGGCTCTGGCGGTGGCTTCGGTTTGGGAATCGGCTGGGGAATCGGTTCCGGTTCCACGACAGGCTCAGGCAAAGGGGTTGCCGCAACTTCGTCGACCGGATCAGGCTCTACGGTCGTGACAGGCTCAGCGGATCGGACCTGAGCTTCCGGTTCCGTAACCGTCGAAGCCGCGGATTCCGCCGGCAGATCGTCGGCGACCGGTTCCCCGGTCGACACCCTTTCGCTGACCGTGACGGTCTTCTTAACCTTCGGCGCCTTCACCGGCGGCTCGACGGCGGGTCGCGTGGCTTCGACCACAGGCTCCGGCTCGCTCTGAGCAATTGGGAGGGCCGCACCAGAAACTCTCAGCACCAGAGCGAGGGCGCCGTTCCCCTCGACCGGATCGCCGTTGCAGAGGAGCTGGACCGTAAACGGATAATCGCCTTCCTGAGCCTCCGAGCCGGGGACGATTGTCAGGGACAGGCTTCCCGACTCGAAGGGCACGACCGGCAACGGCCGTACCGGTGACGGCCAGCTCCCCAAGCCTATGACTTGAGCCGTGAAGGTGACGACTTTCTGTTCGTCGTTGACGCAGGTCACCTGGATTTCGACAGCCTCGCCTGCCACCACCGGCAGCACCGTACCGGCGGCAGGATCACTCCATGATCGTTGCGATCCTAAGACGTCCACAACTTAAAGTCGCATCAGCGCCGTTCGTCGCTTCCGGGACGCTGCAAACGCGACCACGTTAAGCCCGAACTCGATCGCCCTCCTGATGCGATCGCGACTCCCTTCGTCATCGGCCTTGGCGACGTCGCCCTGCCACGCGCCGCCGTAATCCTTCGTGCTCAGGATGATTCCCCTCTCCAGGTCCGCCGTCAACGCTCCCTTATCGACACCTCCCGCGGGAGCCGCCGAGAAAAGATGATGAGATTGCAGCAACGAGCTGCCTTTGCCAAGCGGCTGGAGCTTGGCTGAGAGCGCCTTCGCGATCTCCGAGAAGGACTTTGCGAACCCATCGCTTCCCGCCCGAGCGTCGGCGAGGAGTACTCCGCCCGCGTCGAGATATCGCCTCAGGCCGTCGAGCTGGTCCTTGTTTAGGGGCTGGAACTCGCCTTCGCAGGACACATAAAGCAGGAACGGGTCATCGCCGTCGCCGGATGTTCTCAGGTTGAAGAGGCCGGAGAACTGGAGGTGGAATCCTAGCCCATTTGCTTCCCGGATGAGGTTATAGAGCCCGGCCCGATTTGGCTTCCAAAGATTAGGGTCGGCCACAGGCAGAAAGCAAAGCTCGCCGACTCCGCCGTCCGCGAAACAATGTGGGAAAGCGAACTCACGGTACAACAGATTGAGCTCGTCCTCCGCAGGATCGAACCCATTTGCCGCCTCCTTGATCGCCTTGTCCTTTCCCGAACGATCGATCCTGGCCAGTTCGATGTAAGCGGTCTTTGGCAGTTCCTTGGTTGCGACGACCTGCCGGCCCTCGATGAGCCGGTAATACTTCTTCCCGCCCCCGACCGTGATAGCGGAGCGGCTGTCCACGTTGTCCTCATAGGAGATCGTGATGTAGGTCTGCCCTTTCTCTTCGATGACAAACGAAGCCGGCTCGGACAGAAGAATCGTGCGGCCATCGCTGTCGATCGCGACGCCCGGCGCGACGACGACTGTTCGGTCCTGGCTCTTGGACGGCAAAACCTCGAGACCGTAGACGATGCCGGGCCGGTGCGCCGCGACTGCGTGGAGAAGTCTGTGCGAGGAGTGTTGGCCGTGGGCCTCCCGCCAGACATCGGCATCGATTGGCAACTCGTTGAACGGGTCGACTCCGGTAATGCGTTGCGCGATGAGTTCTTCGATTGGCACGTCTAACCTGTCCTCTTAACAATTCGAAGCGAGTAGGCGGTATGAGCCGGTTTCTCGAACGTGATGATGTCATGGATCACCTGTTCGTTGATTGCGGTTGGATCGGGCACGGCGACGGTCACGACGAATGTGTGCGGGGGAACGTCGCCGAGCATCGTGGTTGGCGCCCCCATCTTGGTCTCCGGCCCCAGCCGCATCCCCCGAACCGGCGTATCGGTGATCTCCGGCGTTACGCCTGTATAGATCTCCAGATAGCGGCTGAGACCGCGCTTCGTTCCCTGCCAACGATAAAGCTCGATGGCTTCGTCCACGAGTCGCCGCCGTCGCATCTCCGGCCAATTCTCGTCCGTGGGGACGCAAACCCAGGCGCCAAGCCAGAGCACGAAGTCGGAAGGCGTCGAGTAGGGTCCAAAAAGCTGATTGAGGTTGTCGAGAGTTCGTTGAAGAGGCCGCGATGCATCCTCGAAGCCGAGTAGAAATCGTTCGAAGAACGGCGACCCCCCGTTGTCGTCATCTCGGAGCTTGTCGATTTCCTCCCGATAAACGGAAGGAAGCTGGTTTAGCAGCTTGCTCTCGGGATGAATGAGCGTGAGCGAGGCGGAGTAGCGGACCTCGAGGCCGGGATTCGGGCTCAGCTCCTCGACGACCACGTCGAACGGATACCTTCCGGGCGAGGTCGAGCCATCTAAATGGGCGTGGAGTTCGAGGCTAAATGTACGTGTCTCGTTCGCCAGGATCATCGCGCCTAGCGTTAGCCCGTCGCCGCTGACGTCGTCCTGCTGGTCGAGCGCATCGCCGCCCTCCAACTCTCGCGCCTTGCGCATGCGCAAGGACCATTTCGTCCATGCCGGGCGCCAGTGGGGAGACATCCCCTCGACTCTCAACCGAACCTTGTGGGCAACTCCGTCGGTTGACGACACCGCGACGGTAGGTCCCTTTTTCGGCTCCGCGCGATGCCAGATCGGCGCGAACTGCTCGAAGCCCTCCGGCCTGAGCTTCGGAAACAGCTCGAGGGTCGAAAAGTCGGGAGTTACGGTGACGCCGACCCCGTTTGGAGCTGGGATCGATTCGGATCCAGGCTTTGGCGCGACTTGCATCGCCTATACGCCCCCCGCTGTGGCGAGCTCGTCTCGGCCAACCGCCGTGATCGGAACGACTCGGATCGTATGGTGCCGCGTACACAGAAGCTGGTGATCGCCAAGCCGCACTCCGGTTTCGTTCGAGACAAGGCTTTCCGGACCCAGAGTTCGATCCTGCATGTTGACGATCGATGAAACGAAGATCTTCGCGTCAAGCAAGAAAGCCACCCCTCGAACCGTGCCAACCGTAGCGTAGACGTCGGCCAGAGTCAAGGTCCTCCGGAAGGGCCAGCCATCGCCGTTCGGTCCCCCGACAAGGGGATGCAAGAAACAGTTCAGCGCCTCCTGCACGCGCCGGGCCACGTCGTCCGCGTTCGTCCTGGGATCGGCAACCAGCCGGATATCGAGGGATACAAAGACATAGTCGGGCTCGCCGACCTCGATAACGGTCGTGAGAAGCCGGCGTTCGTCGAGGAATGCCTGTACGTCGGTGATCGTCTGATCGCTTACCTTGAGATCGGCAGGGCGTGGAACCACGATCTCCTGGCTGAGAGCCGGAACGATCAAGAGCTTCACCGTTCCCGATTGGGGCAGATCGATCCGGCCGCCTGGATGGAGAATCGGCTGTACGCATCGCGCTCGGCCCACGCTGGGTGAACCCTTTTGGGCGAGGAACTCGAAGTCCTCGGCTGTAACCGCACGATTGCGAACTTTGACGATCTCCCTCGCTCGCATCTTTGCGTGCTCGATGTCTTCTTGGTCCCGGCCGCCAGTTGCCGGCCGTGGATTCATGACGGTCGAAACGTATGGATACGAGCCCTTGAGAACAGTGATCTTGTTCTCTCGGACATTGCCTCGCAGGCCGCCTCCGTTTCGATAGCGTGAAAAGCCGACGATCAAGCCTTGTTCGGGAACCGCTCCGTAGGTTCGCAGGCTCCCATCGGGTGCTGGCAGCGCGGGACCAAACGACACTTGGCCGGTCAATTCGTCGCAAGAGAAATGCTTGTCGTCCGGTCTGCTTTGAGAGAAGTCGGTAACCCTCGTCCAAGGAATCCAACCGTCCATGTCGCTCGGCGTCAAGCCAAGCGCGCCGACGAGAACGGTCTCCTCCGGGCGCAGAGCCAGCATCGGAGGGTATTTGACACTGAAGACTTGGCCGGGAGTCCCGTCGCTCACACCAAGGGCTTCGTGATTCACGACCCCGCACTGGGTCGCCGTGATCGTCCCGCCGACCGTGCGCGCGAAGAGGTAGGTGATCTCGGGCGGCTTCTGGTACGGGTCGGGGCCTCGGTTAGCCGGCCCTCGCGGTGGGAGATCGCTTGGCAAGGTCGTGTAACGAGATCGTAGCCAGAACGCTTTCACGCCGAGAACGACCGATTCCTGCAAACCGCTAGGGAGCGAAATCTCGACGTAGCCGTTCCGGTTGAATCCGAACGTCCGATCCTCGACCACTTCGAGCGGTTGCCACGACCCGGACGACTGCTGCCAGTACTCCCAGACCTGCGCTGGATAGGCTTCGTTCAGTCCCGTCGCGGCCGCCGTGATGCACTCCACGCCGATCTGGACGAGATTGTTCGAAATGTCGGTCTCGAAGCCAAGGTAGAACGCGTCGCCCTGGCTCGGGAGGGTGCTGTAGATCGAAAATGACTGGGAAGCCGCCACGGGCTGAGCCGGCAAGTCAAACGTGCGCGACCCAGAGATCTCTTTTTCCGCCCCAGGTTCCTTCTGAGGAAGGGCGAAGGCATATCGCAGCTTGGGCCGCACGAGACGAAGGTCACGATCGGTGACGAACTCGACCGCGTCCTCGGTTTCAGTCCTCACCGTGGCCGCGACGGTCTCGCCGCCCCGAAGAATCAGTTCGTCACCGTCTCCCTCCTCGTCGTCTTCGATCCATCGCGACAGTCGGAACCGCAAATCGGTGCGGGCCGCCTCCGGAGGTTCGAGCGAGATGCCGAGCAGTTCAAGGAACTTGAGATAGTTCTTTTCGGGGACTTGGTTCAGACGGTAGAGCGTCATCTCTGCCATGAACGCGAAGAGCTCGATGAGGGTGACGCCTGGATCGGTGACGTTGTGGTCGGTCCATTCCGGGCAGCGGTAGCCGATTTGCCGCTTAACCTCGTCCACGATCGACTGAAAGCTGCGATCGTCGAGGTTGGGCGAGGGAAGGGCCATTTATCCTTCCCCCGGAATCGTGTAGAAGGGAAAGACAAGGTTGCGTTCCGAGTTCGTGGCGATGATCTGGTAACGGATGTCGAGGATGATCGCCGACTCTTGCTGCCCGTTCGTGACCGAGCGCACATCGAGAACGTCGATCCTCGGTTCCCACATACCCAAGGCCTCTTCCACATACCGGCGGGCGAGGCCGACGGTGGAGGGGTCGTTGGGGGCGAACACCAAGTCGTGGATCTCGCAGCCGAACTCGGGACGCATTGGCCGCTCGCCCTTGCGGGTCATGAGGATCATCCGGATCGCCTCCTCGACGTCCTGCTCCTCGTGGACAAGTTCGATCTGGCCGCGACTGTCCAGCCGGGGCGGAAACTTCCACCCCGACCCAAGGAAATCCTTCGTCGAGTCCCTCAATCCCTCTCTCCCTTAAACCCATTCTACAGGCAATTTCACCTACGCTGCCTAACTTCGCAACAGGGTTGCAAGCGGAAGACGATCGGGTCATGCCGTGCCTTCGCCCTGACAATCGTCGGAGGCTGGCCAACTGTCCTGCCTCGGGATGCAAACACGAGGACCCCGATTTACTCAACTCCGCGTCCCGAGGCTCTCGGGCGGGTGCGGTTAAGCCGTGGTTGTCGAAATCTTCGGGCGTGCCCGAAGCCAACCAAACTCTTGACGACGGGATGTCGCTCCGAGGGGCAATGTCACTTCCAGTTCCCGTGCAATACGAACGAAGCCCAATAATACGGATGGCACCAGGGGCGTCCGGCAGGTGGGGTGAATTTCCGAATCCCATCCTTCGAGGTTCCAGTGTCAGTGGCGTGCTGGCTCCGGAGCCCGGAACCGCCAGCGGGCTTTAGCGTTCCCCGCAGCACAGCGAGTTGAGCCCTCCTGAGCGCCTCAGCTTTCGAAAGTCCATTTTTTACCCACAGGCGGTAGAACTCGCCCATTAGTGCGGCAGTTGAAGTGTCGTCGACGTTCCAAAGTGTTCCGATTACCGACCTCGCGCCGGCATCTGTAGCCATTTGTGCAAAGGACCCAAGCTGGCTGCCCCGATTGGTATTTGGACGGTCGGTTGCACAGGCGGAAAGAACCAGTAGGTCTACGTCTTTCAAGAAATCGTTTCCCCACTCCTTCATTTCCGCCACCGAAAGCTCTCGTTCAGAGAACGGCGGGGAGTTTCGCGGTTTGTCGCGCTTCCCGATCAACAGGGTCGAATTGTCCAGATGGGTTGAGGTCCGGAAATGGGTGGCAAGGTGAACGACCTTGCTTCCCGGGAGAGACAGAGCTGCCCGAAGCGAGGACTCGGTGAAATGGTCGTTCAGTTTGAACGGCTCGCGAAGCACACTGGCAACAGCCTTCGCCTCATCGTCGACTGCCGGAAGCGCCGAGTACGTCCCATCTCCCTTTGACACTCCGAATCCAAAGATGCGAGTCGGCTTTCCTGAGCTACCCGCCAGAAGGGATTTGCGCTGCAGGTTGAATCGGGCGTTGAGCATTCTTTCTCCGAGGTATTGCTTACCGTCCCACAGGGCCGCCATCGGGATGTACTGCAGTTGTCCGGTCAGATCCCATATGACCGTCTTGCCCTTGATCTTGCTCCAGATCGGGGCTACCAGCAAGTCGTAGAGCTTCTTGCCGTCTGGACGCGGATCAAGCATCGGATTGACCAAGGCGATGTAGAAACGCCTGATCGTACGGTTGACGTCGACGTTCTTGATATTCACGGTGATGGACTCTCTGCCGCCCTTGCTCGCAAGAAGAAACACAAGCTGTTCGCCAACCAGAGCAGGCATTACCGCGATGCAGTTGTCGCCGCCGCTGGCGAGCATTCGGCAGGTCTCAACCATGTTTCCGTTAGGAAGGACCTCGGAAAGCCGCTTCTCCGCATCCCGTCGTTCTTCGGCTGGGTTTGCCTTGTACTCTGTTTGGACCCTTCTGGCCCAATCTTCCAGCTTGTGCTTCAGGGAAGGCAATTGGGGTCCGAGTTCCTGGATGCGCCTCGCCTCGGTACGACTGAGGTTACTTTCGGCTCTGGAGGCAAGTCGATCGTATTCAAGGAGTAGTTTGCCCGTCGGTGCGACTTGACTCTCAAACTCGTGCCACCAGCGCTCCTCCCGACCAACGAAGGGGGGAGGGGTAGATATGCGGGTGTCCCCGCCCGAAAACTCGGCGTACTCGTCCTCACGCGTGAGCTCCAACACACGCTCCGCTTCGGAGTATCGATGTTCTGCACATAGGGTTCGGACATAGGCCCTCATTGTCGGAACTGTTTGTGATGCGAACCCGCGACGGGTGTCTGAATCGAGGCCCGTAACATCTCGACGCATGAATCGTATCAGCCTGACTGATTCTCGCTGCAAGACTCCGCAGGGGCAGTGATATCCGAGCGAATCGAGCGTATAGGCGATGGCGCCAGTCGAATCGACCAGATGTGTTTGATCTCCAAGTTCGCTGAGCACAGCCCTGGACTCGAGAAACTTTTCCAGCGCTTCAGCCTTGCGCCCGACCTGCAGCAACTCGTATCCCTGGGTATGTAAGGCCGCTGCCTCGTTTGCCGGTTCCCCGATTTCACGAGTGATGCGAAGCGATTCCGAGTATTTCTCTTGGGCCTCCTTGTGACGTCCAAGGCGCATTAACGTCGCACCAAGGTTCCCAACCGCAGTCGCCTCCTCATCTCGGAAGCCGGCCCGTCTCGCGAGCCTAATGCCCTCTTCTAGCACCGGAATTGCCTCCGCGTACCGCCCAAGTTCATCAAGGTCGCCAGCCATCCCGTTCAGAAGGTAGAACTCGGAAAGAGGGTATTCACCACCCTTCAACACGCCAAGGGCCTGCTTGTTCTGCTCGAGCGCTTCCTCAAAACGGCCCAGTGCGAGATACACGCTCGCAATCCGGCCCTTCGTAAACGCCACCTGGGCTCGATCGCCGAGCTCGTTGAAGATAGCAAAGGCCTCTTCGTGCTTGGCGATCGCTTTACCCTGGAGTCCCATTTCGGAGAGCGCGCTTCCAACCCAATTGAGCGCTGCAGCTTCGGACCTACGATCCTTGCTCTCTCGATAGATTGCGAGGCACTCCTCGTACCCCTTGAAGCCTTCATCCTGTCGGCCGAGTGCACAAAGGGTGTTTCCGAGATTCTGTAGGACTGCTGGTTCGCCCGCGCGGTCTCCTTCCGCCCGCATTATCTCGAGCGAGTCCCGATATCTATCCAGAGCGTCTTGGCGTTTGCCAGATTTATGGAGTGCGAGGCCAGCGTTACCGAGTGCATAGCCTTCTAGGCGCCGGTCTTTCAACTCGTGACTAATCGTGAGGGCGGCTGTGAACCTGTCAAGTGCCTCATTGCTCCGACCGAGGCTGTTCAGAAGGAAGCCAACAAGAAGGAGGCACTGACCCTCTTGCAATCTTAACCCCAGCTCGCGAGTGATTTTGAGGGCATTCTCGGATGCGCTGATGGCTTCCTTACCACCGTCGGCACCCAGGACTTGGGCTTCCCTATACCAACACCTTCCCTCGCCAAAGCGGTCATTAAGCAAGGCTGCTTTGGCGCGACCCTGTCGTAGGAGTCGGAGAGCTTCCTGCTTGGACACACCTGGCGCCATGGCGGCGTCGACAAGCTTCTGAACTTCAGGGTTCGCTTTGGGCACCGCTTGAACGTAGGTCGGCGCCATCGCAATTGGGAACGCCTCGCAGCTTTGAGTTTCGTGGAACGACGCCAAACCTAGGGTGAGGATTAGACGGCATAGGACCACTGCGATCCATCGTCCCTTCATTTGGTTAGAGTAACAAGCTAATCCTGATCGGTCAACTGGCGTCTCTCCATCGATAAGAAGGGAAGGGGTTACCAGGAGGATTAGACCGGCGTCGGGATCGGGCCCACGATATGAGGCGTCGCGAACACCATCGACGGCGCCGTCAGGGTGACCGTTCCCCCGCCAGTTGCAGCCAGGGCGCCGCCCGCCGTGATCGCGATCGCGGCCGCCGAAGTGATGGTCGCCGCCGCGGCGGAAACGGCTGATAACGCCGCGCCGGCATTCAGGGACATGATCGCGCCGGAAGTCAACGAAAGGGCCAGCCCGGAGGTGACGTTCATCGCCGCTCCCGCGGTCATCGAGATCTCGGCCCCGGCCATTACGCTGAAATTCAAGCCGCATTGCAAAGTCATGTTGCCGATGCAGGTTAAGGTAATCGAGCCGTCGGCGGTGCTGATCGTCATGAAGTTCGCGCCAGAAAGATCCTTGATGCTGATCTGCTGGCCGGCATCGTCAAGCTTGATCTCGTGGCCCAATTTGGTCTTGACAAGGATGTTCTGCTCGGCGTCGTTTAGTTTGAGCTTGTGACCGCTGCAGGTCGTCATGCTCATTTCGCCCATCCCCGCGGTGTCATCGAGGAGGATGGTGTGGCCGATCCTCGTCTTGATCGTGCGCCGGTTGACCTTGCCACCTTCGACGGACTTGGAATTCGGCTCGACGGGCGAGTCAACTCCGTTCCAGAGGCAGCCGATGACGTAAGGCTTATTGACATCGCCGTGCTCAAAGGCGACAAGCACCTCGTCGTTCACTTCGGGAAGGAAGTGGAATCCACGGCCACCTCCCGCCATCGGGGTCGCTATCCTAGCCCAGTGGCTCTGGTGGTCCTCACTCAGCCACGGATACTTGAGCTTCACGCGGCCGTGCCCCTCGGGGTCGGTGTTGTCGGTCACGATCGCAACGACGATATTTCCCGCATTGGGCGAAGCCTTGCCGTTTGAGCCCGACTTTCCGCCTCTTCCTTCACTAAGAATGTCCAGGAGCGTGGAAGCCTTCTTTCCACTAACTACAAATTGAGTCGAAAACCCTTCGGCTGGCGAGTAGGTGTGGGTGGTTGAGGTAACGATGTACTTGCCGTTGAACCGGTTCCCGATGTTCTTGAGCTTGATCGCATGCCCGGGCCGTAGCTCCGGATGCCCGTAGCAAAGGCCATCAGCTTCGATAAAGGAACTTCCGATCTCGTCGATCACGGACTGGGCAAGGGTATCGGCTTCCGCCTGACTGTGGATCGGCCGGTCGACGATCACCATCTTCGATTGGCCGAACGCCTGGCTTCCGACCTTTCCGCCCTCCCCTCGCTCATCGATCTGAGCGGTTCCTTTGGGCTTATCAGCGGTGCCCACGATCGGCTTTTTCGTCGTAGGATCCCAGCCTCGGACCACAACCTGGGCAACCTGGGGCGAACTCGACACTCGAACACGGAAGGACCTGAGCTCATGGCCCCACTCCAAATCGGTTTCCTTCGGAGTCTCGTCTGCAACCTTCTTGAACGAGAGTTTGTTTTTGCCCTCCAGATAGAGCCTGTGGCCGCTTCGATCGGCGAGCATCGAGAGAAACTCCCAATTCGACTGGTTGTTCTGCAACACCCAGGGATGAACCTGCGTTGTTTCGTCGATGTCTGCCGTCAGCCCCATTTCACTCGCGATCTTCTGGGCGATGTCGCTGTCCTTCACCTGCTCGTAGGTGCGGCGCTCTCTGCCCCGATGAAGGCGATGGGCCTTATCGAGGCAGCGAACGGTCAGCGTGGGAACGCCGTGAGCAGCCAGGTCGAGCTCGATGACCGTGATCTCACCCTCGAAGATCGTATGGAGGGCATCGCGGCCCTCACCAGCCTGGATCTCGACTTCCTTGCCCTCTTGAAACACCTTTTCATCGAGCCACTTGAAGTCTGCATCGTGGATGCGGATCGTGCAAGCATCGGGCAGATGGAGGCTGCTCTCCACGGTCGACTCGAGGAGAGCGTGAAAAGCATCGTCGGGGATCGGTTGGCCATCGACTTTAACGGCGAACTGGGGAACTGTGGATCGGAGAACTTCAGGCATCTTGGGGCGTTTCGGCGCTAGGGCCTTGGGCGTCGAGGCGGATAAATAGGGACGAAAAAGCCAGAGACGAAAGACGCCGCGCGCGCCTACGGAAGGGGAATCGGCTGGTCATCAAGACATCAATCATCAGTCATCAAACATCATCCGCTAAGGGGCCTTCGGGATTGCGATGATCTGACCGGGTTCGATCCCGAGAGGATCGTCGATCCGGTTGGCGTCGGCGATCAAACGCCAATTGTTGGGGTTTCCATATTCTTCGAAAGCGATCCCGGCAAGAGTGTCCCGCGGTCGGACCATCCGCTTTTTCAATCCGGGCTCGGAGTAGCTTGTCGGATTCGTCTTCTTCTTCTCGTTCTCGTCGACCGCCTCCTGTAGCGTCAAGGTCGCTATCGCACGGACCGGGACGCCGTTATTCCGAAACAGCGTAAAACGGATCGAAAGGCTCGTAATCGCGGCCTTGAACTGCCAATTCTCACCCCACTCGAACAGCACGTAGGGCGGCCGCGCCTTCTTAGTCTTCGTATTCTTCTTGGATTTGTCGATGAGAGTCATCTTCGACAGCTTTTCGGTGTGGGTGCGAACGTCGGAAAGCGGGTCCTCGAAAACGTCGAATAGCAATTCGAGCGTTATGCTGCGCGCCCCGCCCCCGGTGAAGTCCATTTTCGGCACGTCCTTGCCGACAACGGGTTTAGCCTGCCAGTTGTTGGTTTTTGCGACCGTGTACTCCGTCGGATTGAAGAGGCAGGTCAGCTTCTCCTTTGTATACAGGTTCGTTATGGTTGCTTTAGTTAGGCTCATCTCGTTGATTGAATTGCGGATATCCGGCTCTCGATAATCAATTCCTCGTCGCTAGCGCCTCCCCGTGCGCTGAGCTTCGAATGCCAGACGGCGCTTGAGCAGACTCCAGACCTCGTTGGCGAGGAGGTTGATTTCGCTACCAGGCATTCCTGCTTCCTTCCTTTCGCCGGCATGGGGGGCTCGTTCGTGTCCCGACGGAGCGGATGGGGTAGCAGCACTTTCCGGAGCCGCAGTTTGGACGGCAAGCGCTTCGGCTGGAGACTCGGGCCTGACGGCAGGCCGAGGTCCGACCACCATTTGAGGTGATCTGGTCGACGATGAATGGGTCGGACTTAAATCGGGTGGACGCACGGTCTGCATCGTCGGCAAGTGTCTGTCCGGCAAACTCGCGGGCTGTCCGTGTGATGTCGACCCCGGAACTGGATACGGTAGAGCCGGAATGGCGGTCGCGGGCGCCGCTGCCGGACCCGAGGCAGCGACCAATCGCGGCGACGTTGTCGGTTTGGGTGCAGCCGCCGATAACTTCGCTCGCGGCGTGCCAGGAGCGGTGGGTTTGGCCGCAGGCGTGAGGATCGGGTTGACCGACAGCCTTGCAATCGGCGGCACGGGAGCCTGGGGCACACCGGTCGGAATGCCGGCGAGCCCCACTGGCGAAGGAATTGGCGGCAAGCTGGCGAGGGTCGAGCCGGCGGCAGAGGACCGCGTGGGAGGACCGGAAACGGGGGTTTGGGATGGGGGGAGGCCGCCAGCCGGAGGACTACCCAACGTCGGAGCGCTGACTGCCGTCGGGCTCGGAGTGGTGGCCGCCACGCGGGGATCGTAGGCGCGCGTCGCCGGTCTTGATGGAACGGCTCCGGGAAGCGATGTCGCTTGCGGCCGCAAGGGGGTCTGAGGTTGCGTCGGCATCTGCTGGGGCAAGGAGCGCCCCGAAAACGAAGGGGTTGAAGTTTGCCCTGGTGATTTGGGTGCAGGGATGGATCGGACAACGCTCGGCTGCGCGGTTCGCCATGCCAGAGGATCTGGCTTGGCTTCGAGGCCGGTGAATCCACTGAAAAGACGCTGCCTCAGTCCGGCAAACGAGAGCGCGGACATCAAGGGCGCGCGAGGTAGGAATGTCGTGGTGACGTTGGCGTAAGTTTGCTGGTCCAGATCCGGCTGAACGCTGAGCGTCGGTGACAGGTAGATGGGAAATCCGAGGTAATCGAGAAAGCGCATTCGACGCGCCGGTCCCGACGGCTGGCCACTGGTCGGACTTGCCGGGCGTCTGGACGATTCAACGGGGACGATCTGGCTGGGCATTCTGCGGACCGGTGGCGATCCGCCGTAGTAGTCGTCGACTTTCCGAGCAGATCCAAATGCATCGACCCGACGGGACTCGCCGAAGCCCATCCCGACCAAAGTCTGTATCATGCTCGGAGCCAGTCGAAGGTTCACTGCTCCGCGGGTGAGGCTGCGTGGATCCATGGCCGGGTAGAGCGCTTTTGAGCCAGGCGGCATTGAGGTTGCCAGAGTCATGAACGATGACTCGTCGACTGGCCCGACGCCGGTAGCGACGTCTCGCCAATCGAAGCTGACGCCGGCGCGGCTTTCCGGCCGGTCTGGCGCCACCGTAATCGGAGGCGCTATGAGCGTAACTTGACCGTATAGCGCATCAGACTCGACGGGTTGAGCCTGAGCGGGCTCGATTGCGGGTGGTTGCGCCGGCTGGGTGAGCAAGCCGAGAATGTCTTTACGGACCGGCTCATTCCAAAGTACGCCCGAGATCTGCCTGTCGGAGGCCAACGACTGGCTCCAAAGGTAAGCCTGACGGCCGCCATAGCCTGGAATGCCGGGCGGCCCGGGCGCAGCTCCGCCCTCGCCAAGGTACACAGAATCCTGGATGATCACAGGCATCAATCGCGCTACCTCGACGCGCTCCGTTCGCTGATCGATCTGCTCCCGGCCGTCAGCCCAGAAGTAAGCCTCAAAGGGAACCGACTCTCGCGATTGTGGTCGACCTCGCTCGACTCCGGTTGGCGCCGGCCGAGCGCGCGGTCGCCTCGGCATTGTTCCGAGCGGCCGGGGCGCCTCCCAAATGTGAAGGTCGATCTGTCCGCCATCTCGTTCGAGCAGCTGAATGACTTTCTCTTCGCTCGGCTCCGGCTTCTCGGCAAGCCGCAGGTTTTTTTCTAATGGAGGCGACTTGTACTCTCGGAGCGGCATCGAGAACCGATCGACATGGAGCCAACCGAGAAAAGCCCTTGCATCGGAGCACGTGATTGGCTCGCGGTCCAGGATACTTCCGACCGTTTCTCGATTGATTCTCCGCGCGCTCGCCAGCCTGGAAAGGAATCCCAACACTCCCACGACCGACTTGGGAGGCTGAAGAAGGGGGGCTTGGAGCGCGGATTCATGCATGGCGGCTCATGGCTTATCGGATAGCGAGACGAGCCCCTCGTGGGCGAATTCGATCGATTCCACCGCGACGGCCCCCGCCGCGGCCTTCAAATCAGCGCCGGACCACTTCACCGGATAGGCGTTCCTCAGGTGATATTTCAGCACCGGCTTGCCGGCCGGGTTGTAGAGCGTAATCGTCACGTTCTTCCGCTTATGAGCGCCGTTCGATCCCTCCCCGTACCAGTCCATGGTGTCGCAGTACCATTTGAACAGATCGCCCCCCGGATCCAGGCCCCGCTTGAGCGTAATGTTGGCGTATTTGGTGCGCACGGGCAGCTTGTGCGTGTAGGTGTTCAACCCGCCCTCCGAGTATTCGTAGCTCTCGGTTTCCATCGACAACTGCGAGCACTCGTCGAAGTTGGCGATTTCGAGCCCATCGATCTCCACCCAGAAGCTCAGACCGGTGAACGCATCCTTCCCTTGCCGCTCGTCTTTACCTGCCATCTCCCTGTTCTATTGTCCTCCCGATCCTCGCCGTTAAGGCGTCTTCTTTGCCGCCGCCTTCTTGGCGTCGAGCAGATTGTGCATTAGCGCGTCCGACATCTCCTCGAAAGTCTTGTCGTGGAGTTCTCGCGCCTTGGCGAGATCTGTCGTCGAAGTGAGCGGCTCCGCTCCGGCCATGTCGATCGGCTTCCAACGGCCACTCGCGTCGACGAATCCTTGGAGTTCGCCCCGGAAGTAGAATCCCTGCTCGAAAATGGCGTCGCGAAACGCGTGAAGGTCGGTGAAAGTTTGAGGCGTGATATTCGCGGCGTTCTTCATCATATCCGCCTGATTCGCGGCAGCCTTCGCGGCATCGTCCGAAGCGGCAAATGAGTCCGCGAATCCGCCTTGGACTTCGTCCATGGCGAAGCCCACTCGTTCGGGGGCTTCCGCAGTTGCCTTGCCGGTCACTTTGCCGTGCACCTTGGGTCCGAAGCCGGTCTTTTCGGCGGCAAGGGCGGCTGCGAGCTCTTCCTCCATCTTGGATTCAAGTCCCTTCGGGAACATCTTGACGACGACGGGATGGCTGACGCCGGGGATCGTCGTCTTGAATACGCCCACTCCGGCTCCTTGCCCCGAGCCGCTGAAGCCGGCGCTCGTTAGTCGTTTGGAGGCATCGAGCGCGGTGTCGGGCACGACCGTTCCCTTCGTCTTCGCCATCTTGGCGGCTGCATCGACGCTCTTCTTGGCAGCCGCCGGCAACGTCCCTTCGAATCCTCCTTTCAGCGTCGTCGGTCCGCTCGATGGCGGCCCGGAAGGAGGATCGCCGGGCTTGCCTCCCCCGCCGCCGCCTCCGCCGCCCTTAGGCGGCTCGCCGGCCGCCGGCCTTGGTTGCTTTAGCTCAGGTTGCCATCCGCCGGCTGGGTTCTTTTCTGAGGCTGCCTTGATCTTGGGAAGCGACTCGTTGACCGCGCCTCGGAAATCGTTGTAAGTGTCGATGAGGAATTGATCGCTGACCGCGCCGGATACGGCCTCGTCCTCTGGTCCAACACCGGGCAGTCCTCCCGTCTCCATGTGCGCTGAGCGAGCCCGCTTGTAAACGTACGACGAGAGCCCCTCGAAATAGTCGAGTTTGGCGTTGCTGACCCCCGCTTTTTTAGCTGCGGCGACGTAGCGGTTCACGTACTTGAAGAATTCGTACTCCCGGCAGGCCCTCACGATGTCACCGCCGCTCGCTCCAATCGCGTGCTGCATCATTTCGAGCTGCGACATCGCGTTCTGGTAGGCCTCCGCCATGGTGAGGGGCCCTCCCTTGACGGCGGCCGGCCCGATGTACGCCTCGACCGACAGGAAGTTCGCTTCCATCTGGGCTTTGGTGATGTCTTCGGCGAGCTGGATCCGCTTAGCGTCGCCGGCGGGGAGCTTCTCCAGTTGGGCGACCTTTGCATCGATCTCGCGCAGGATGGTATCCCGGCCCCGGCCATGGATTTCCTTGGCGATGGCGCGAAGGTCATCTACGTTGTACTTGACTCCGGCCGCCTTCATCATCTCTTGCACCTGAGCGACTGCCTTTTCGTCGTCCCCGGCGTGTTCGAGCATCTTCGCGAAGTTCAGTTTTTCAGCCTTCTCGGTGACCTCCTTCATGATCTGAGCCCGCTTGGCCGGAGAGACCATCTTGAGGGCTTGGTCGACGGACAGGAGTTGGCTCTTGTCGGTGTAGAAGTTGATCAGCCAATCCTCGCTCCAGTGAGGGCCGAACTTGTCGGCCATGTCCTTTTCAAAAGCGAGAACGCGTTCGCCGGCGCCCTGACCGTCCTGTCCCTTCACGTTGAGGTCGAAGTCGCTGACTGCCTCGGACGAAGCGTCCTCCAGCGGCGCGGCGCCTCGCGACTTAAGGTCGGCGATGATCGCGTTGCGGCGGTCGGCGATGTGCTTGCCAATCTTGGCCGCGTCCTCTCCGCCACTTTGAAGCGAGCCCATCATCCCCTTCCAATTGCCGTACTCTTTCACGAAGCCGTCGATCGCCGCTTGGTCTCCTCTTAACATCGCCGCAGCTCGGGGCGTCGTGGCCTCGATCATCTCCGTCAGGAGCTTGACTTGCCTCACCGCGTCCTGGGCGCCCTTGACTCCTTTCTTTGCCGCTTCGAGGAGCCGTTCCACAAACTGGTCCTCGCTCATCTGCATCTTGCCGAGCGTCTTGTACTGGTTGCGGGCAGCAGCTTCGAGCTCCTTCAGTGCTGCCTTGGCTTCGGCTGCGGTCGCGCGTTCGGCGGCGGCGGCCTTGGCGAGGGCGGCCAGCGTCTTGAAGGCGCCAATTGCCGTCCCCACATCGAGGCCCGCCGCAACCAGATTAAGAGCAAGCCAGAACAGGGAGGGATCGTCTTTTGAGATCAGCTTGGCTTGGTCGAGCGAGGAATTCGCGGCGGCGGATTTGAAGGCGTATTCCTGGGCTTGCGACGCCGCGCCATAGACGCTGAGGCCCGCAGACCCAATCAGGGCCACGGCGGCAAGCCCACCGGTTGCGACCATCGCTGTGACGGCCAGCGCAATGGCAGCGCCGGCCTGGATCGCGTTCCAAACCGCGTTGTCGTCCGAATGGCCTTTTTCAGCTTCCTTAACAGTGCGGTCGGCCCCGTCATCGTTGTGGATCCCCATTTGGGACTCCGTCATGCTGACCATCGGACTCAGCTCCCAGAACTTGTCCAGATTGATCCGATCCTTCGCGTACTTGATGTTGCTTTCGACATCCGCGAAGTAATGAAACATCTTTAGGTCGAGCTCGTTGTCGTCCTTGACGTCCGTGATCTCATGAGGGTCGTAATTGCGTCCGAGGAGGACGACGTGCTTGTTGCCGACTTCTCGCCGCACCGCGACCCAGTTGTCTCGGGCGCTCTGCAATTGGTCCGCGATATCCTTGGCAGGCGCCCCTAAGCGGCCCGATTGAATTCCGCCGACGATGATCTCGTCAGCAGAATCCAGGTTCCGAGTGTCAACGTGCACGATCCAGTAAAAGTGCTTCGTGAGGAGGTCGATGTAGCGCTGCATGGCGGGCAGCAGCTTCTTGGCCGACTCCTTCAGGTCGTCCATGTCGCGCTTATGCTCAGGATTCGGCTGGTAGCGCGACTTCTGGGCCTGGACAACTCTCAAGTTTTCATCCAGGATGAAGTTGGTAACGTTGACGCCCTTCTGGTTGAAGGCGCTGGTGAAGTCCTTCTTAAGCTTTAAGTAGTCGTCATAGGAGTTGATTTCGAATTCTTTGAGCTTGGCCTCGAGCGCAGGCTTGTCATCCGGGAATATTTCACCGCTGTGAGTCGCCTTGACTTTCAATTCAGGGTCGTTGTCTTTGTTTTCCTCGTTGTATTGCTTCCGCTTGCTCGCCTGCTCCAAAGGATCGAGATCCTTGCGCACGAGGAGCTTTCGGATCATGTCCTTCTCTTGAGCCGACGCCGTGACCTTGGCGAGCTTTGCCAGGGTTGCCGGATCGGGTGCGGGAGGCTGCGGAAGCGGCGCTCCTTTTTCGTTCGGATCACCCAGTCGGCGCTGTAGAACGTGGGTGGCCGGTGCTAGGGCCTCGGACGTCTCGAACGAGGTCCTCAACGTTTGAGGCGCACTTCGAACAGCCGCCACGATCGCCTCTGCCCACACATCGATTGCCTCAGCGTCGGACATCTCCTGGAGGTCGAGCGACACATCTGCTTCGACTTCGTCGATGCGGAACGCACGCGGGTGAGCATTCATCATCAAGAGCCGCGCCGCTTTCCTCAGGGCCTGCATCGACAAGCGGTCGAGCCTTGTCTGCAAGCCGGTGGTTATTGGTTCGTCGTCTGCGGGCTGGTAGACCCGGACGTACTTCGCGATCCTCAGGCTAGCGGACAAGGCGAGATTGGAGACCACCCGCTCACCTACTTCCTGTGCTTCCTGTTCCATCGCGTCGCCACCTTTCGGCGACATGAACCGCAGCTTGTCTCCGCGAAGACCCAATTGCTGACCCACGTGAGTCATCTCGTGGGCGATCAGGCCGAGTCCCTTCGGCGTTGCCGGGTCGTACTTGCCCTCAGCAAAAAAAACGTCGCGCCCGATCGTGAAGGCATCGGCATTGACCGATCGCGCCGCAGCCGCCGCGGCGGGTCCGGAATGGATTCGCGCCACCGAAGCATCGAAACCCAAATGCGGGCGCAGCTGCGTTCGCGTTGCTGGATCTGGCGGCTCGCCGGCGCCGCTCGCCGCAATAAGCTTGTCTCGAAACTGCTTGGGATCCTCCGGCTGCTTTGGACCTTCTGCCGCCTTCTTTTGAGGCTGGCCAGGTTGGCGCGGGCCGATCGAATGTAAGTCCTTAGGCGTAGCCTTCTTGGCCGCGACCCTAGGATGAACCGGCTGCCCCGAAGGCGCTGCCGCCCCCAGAGTTGGCTTACGCTGGGCCGGCCTTCCCTCGCCTGCAACGTCCGGCTTCGCCGGCGGCTTGGGTGGACTCCCTGCCGCCCCGCCTGGCTTGGGCGTGTGCTCCTTGGTTCCGGATTCCTTCCGGAGGGAAGCGGATGCCTTCTTCTCTTCGGTCTTCTTGGCGAGCGGAATGGCGGCAACCGGCTGCCCTGCGCCGACTTTGGAATCGGGCTTTACCGTCGGTTCCGGCTCCTTGGGTTTGGCCTGACCCGGGTGATGCGAAATTGGGGGTTCATGGGACTGTTTGGGCGTCTCGGTATGGGCAACCTTGGCCTCGCCGCCGGCGCGAGTCGTCGTCTTTTGGGCACTGGCGGCGCCTGCGGCTTTTGGTTCGACGGCTTTGACTTCGGGCTTTGGGGGCCCCGCCGCCGGCTCGTCCTTTGGAGCTTTGTCTGCCGTGATCGGCTTCTTTGGCTTCGACTTCAGTTCCGGCTTTGGTGTTTTCGGCGGAGCCTCCGCCGGTGGACGCACCGGTCCGGGTTTCTTCTCTTGATCCTTGCCAAGCTTGGGCTTCGCCGGAGCCTCTCCTTCACTGGCCGCGATTTCCTCGGTTTGGTTTGGGAACTGAATATCGAGCTGATGGTCGCCGCCACCCTCGGCTGCTCGAGCCTCGCCTTGAGGTGTATGCTCGGGAAAATCGATCTCGATTTCGCGACGATCTTCTGCGGCGAGAGCACGCACCTCCGAAACCGATTTCTGCACGTCGGCAACCGATTCCCCAAGTTCGGTTGCGGTGTCCTGGATCTCCTCCTTTCCGATGGCCTTGATGTCGCCCTCGAGCTTGACCGCATAGTCAATAAACCGATGAACTCTTCGCCGCCCCTGGCTTTTGAGAAAGTCGTCTGCGGTCTGGCGTGCCTTCTTCATTTGCTTGCGCCACAGAGCGTCAGTCTTCTTCTGCTCTGCAGCCCATGCGTGAGCCGTCTCGAGCTCATCCTGGACGGACCTGGCGAGTGACATGGCTTCGGCAATGCTCCTCTGCCCAAAACTCATGGCATCCGCGGATCTCTTCTCGACATCGTGCTCGATGTCGATCCCCATTCGGTGCGCGCCCTCGATCGAGGTCGAAACCCAAGACCTCGCCTGCTCGACGCTTCGGATCCTCTTGGCCTCGCCGGCCCGTTCGTGCTTGAAGGTTCGGATCTGGGTCGCGAGCCCGGCAACCCACTCTCCGGCGGTATGCGCGCCTTTCTTTAACTCTTTCTTGAGCTCGCTCGCCCTGCGCCGATTCTTGAGCGTTTGCTTGATCAGCCGACTGCCGAATTTCTTAGCGTCGGCGACCGTCTTCTCGTGGGCCAGCCTGGTATCGTCGAAGGCTTTCTCGCCGATCCTCTCGCCGTCGATCGCCTCCTGAAGGAAGTCGAGCTCGAGCTGCAGAGCCGCCTCGTGAATGCGCCGGCGAACCACCTTCGGCATTCGTTGCGCCCTTTCATGAGTTCGCTGAGACCATTTTTCGAGCAGGAGCTTGCGCCTCGAAAATCGTTCCCGGAGGAGTCCGGCCTCGTCCATCGCTTCCTGCACTTTCGCTGGAACGCCGTCGAGATCCTTGACAACCTCGTCTGCCCGTTCGTAAACGCCGCGAGTCTCCCGGTCGATAGCCAGCCCGACGGAGTGGAATGTCGACTCGATGAACTCGGCTGTGTGACGGATTCCCGCCGTAGCCGTGTTCAGAATGGAATCGATCTGTTCGTCCGCGAAGCTGGTGATCCTTTGGACGGCCGCTTCGATATCCTTCGGAACTTCGCTGAGGCCCGTGAATTTGGCGACTTTGCCGGCGAGGTCCTCGGCGCCCTTGACGACGATTCCTATGGGCTTCGTTACATCGGGGAGCGATGGGAGCGATGGAAGGTCAGGCAGTTCGGGTGGGCGCATGACCTTTCACCTACGACATGCCACGCGCCCTATCGTTCCGAGCTTCTTCGATCATCAGCTGATAAACTCGCTCGGCGACTTTAGCGGGATCGACGCCCGCGGCCGAGATGGGTCGCCGCTCTCCGGGCCCGGAGCCGCCGCCCTCGGTTGCGCTCTTCCCTGGGGCAATGCTCGGGCCGGCCGTGGGCTCGGGCGGAGGCGTCGTTGTTGCGAAAGACGGCTTTGTCGCGCCGCTCGGCTTATGCGCGGGCGAGGACTTGTCCTTTTGCTTAACCGACACCCTGCACCGAAGCGTTTTGATAAGGAGCATTCTCTAATCTCCGCCGGACAACCGGCGGTTTATCTTCGATATCTCCTCGACCCATCGGTGCCGATCCTTATGCTCGAGGCTCAAGATATCGTCAAGCGGCCAATGAAAGTGATAGGCAATGAACGCTACCTCCTCGTACAAGGCCTCCGAGGGGTAGCGGGCTATTCCCCCGCCGCACCCTCCTCACCTTCATCCTCGATAGGCATTTCGTTAATCTGCCGATAGAAGTCTTGAAGAAAAGCAAGATCGGCCGAGAACAGATTCTCGACGACGCCCGTATCGATGACCTCGACCTCGCCAAGCTTCGTTATGACCCGCGCGAGCAGGATGATGACGAGGTATGCCTGATTCGCTTTAACCCGAGGATCGCGCAGCGGCGCGATCTCATCCATAGCCGTGGCAAGCCGCATGCGTCCCTTGCGATGCAAGCTTCCGTCGGACGAAACGTAGCCACGGGGCAGCACAAAGTCGAACTCGGTCTGAAGACCGGATGATCTAGGTCTCATAGTTGGTCACTTTTGCCGTGAGGGCACCGAAAGACAAAGGCGGAGAGGCGAGAGACCTAGGACCCTTTGGTCTTTGGTCTTTCCTCTCTCTTCCCTTACTGCTGGCGCTCCAGGCCCTCGTGCGCGAGCTCGAGCTCTTCGATCGCGATTTCGTTCTTTGACGCGTCCAAAGCCGGGCCCTTGAACTTCGCCGGCCATGCCCGCTTGAACGTATATTTGGCGACCGCTTCGTTCTTCGGGTTATAGAGCGTGATCGAACCGTTTTTGCGGTTCTCCTCGATCAGTCCCTTCTCAATCTGGGCGCGCCAGTCGTGCAAGCGGCGGTCGTCCGTGATGCCGCGTCGCATGACGATGTTCGGCCACTTCAAAGCGCCGGGAATCTTATGAACGATCAGGTTTCCACCCTTTCCCGTCACCCGATGCTCGATGATCTCCGTTTCGGAATCCAATCCGGATACCTCGCGGAAAAACCCTTCCGTGATCCCGTCGATCTCCAGATAAAACCTTAATGCTCCAATGCCTTCTGCCATCTAATCTTCTCCCAATCTCTAGTGCTCAATGCGATGTGGCAACGAGGAACTATGCCTCCGACTTCTCTCCGCCGCCGGACCACTGGCCGATCCGCACGATCACAAATTCCGCCGGTTTGACCGGATTGACCCCAATCTCAACGTACAGTCGTCCGAGGTCGATCATTTCCTGCGGATTGGTCTCGGCATCGCACTTAACGTAGTAGGCCTCCTCCGGAACCAAGCCGAACAGCTTCCCTTCCTTCCACTCCGTATAGAGGAATGCCGAGAGGTTGCGGCGAACACGGCCCCACAAATCGTGGTCGTTAGGCTCAAAGACCACCCACTGCAATCCGCGCTCCATCGACTTCTCGAGGTAGTTGAATAGCCTCCGCACGTTGACGTACTTCCAGGACGGGTTGCCCACCGTCGCCAGGGTCCTCGCACCCCAAACTCGGATGCCGGTGCCCGGGAACGAGCGGATGCAGTTAACGCCGTTCGGGTTTAAAATCTCCTGTTCACCCTTAGTGACGTCGAATTCGAGGGCGGTCGCCCCCATGAGCGCTTCGTTCGCCGGCGCTTTGTGGACGCCTCGCTCAACTCCCACCCGCGCCCATACGCCCGCGATGTGTCCGCACGGCGGGCAATAGATCGAGCGCTTGGATTGTGGATTCACCCGATCCATGACCTTGATCCAAGGGTAGTAGATCGCGGCTTGGCCGTGATCGCAGCTGAACGGCGCGTTGAGGGTCGTCTCCTTCATCTCCTGCGGAACAAGTCCGGGAATCGGATCGAGGATTGCCATTCGATCGCCCATGCGCTCGCAGTAGGAGATCAGCATGCTCTGCGTGTCGATAATCGCGCGCTTTCGCTTCTCGTCGACGTTCAGCACCTCGACTGAAGCGTCACCGCCCGCGAGGGTCTCGTTTCGCCAGGCACCCGACATGAGGTCGGGGATCGCCACCATATTCACGTCGTCGAGGACGGAGAGTGCTCCGAGGCCGCTTCGGCGTGCCTCGTCGCCGACGAAGTCTTCCACTTGAACTCGGGCCAGGTCGCCCGAGAGCGGCAGGGAGGCGAGATCGGTCGGCTTCGTCGCATCCGCGCCGCCGGTCAGGTTGAACACACCGGCCATCGGCCGGTCCGCTTCCGTGGTCGTCGTCACTTCGACGATCTTCGATTTGAATTGGGACTTGAAGGTCGACGGGGTCATTGGCTTGGTGTCGCCGAACGTCTCGCTCTTGCCGCCGCCCGTAACCTTAACCGAGAACCCGTCGCCCTCGGCGTGCGTCACCTCGACGCTCACGTCGTTCCCGGCCGCTCCGGCCTCGAGGGCCTTGACTGCATAAGGGCCGATGGCCGCGGCGGCTTGCTTCGCGGGCTCAGGAAGGGCCGGTTTGCCGCCGTCATGCGAAAAGAGCTTGAGGTCCTTGTCCCGAGCGACACGAACGATATAGGCTCGTCCGCCGCCGTTGTCGAAGAAGCCTCTCACTGCATACGCCAGGTAGCTGTCGTCCGTGAAAGGCTGGATGCTCAGCGAGATATTATGCTTCTTGACGAACTCGGACCAAGAGCCGACTTTCCCGTTCCCCGAGCCTGATGCGCGGTGCCCCGCCAAAGTCTGCTGAGCGTAGTCCAGCAAGCTCTTGCGCGAGGCGCGTTTCGCCGACAGGTGCTCGACCGTCGTCTTGCCGACTTCTTGGGAGAGGGCGGGCAGGATGACCTCGTCGTCTTCCCCGTAAATCCGGCAAAAGTCGCTCCAGTTGCTGATGAACGTAGGCTTGTTGAATTCGCCGCTTTTGGCGTAACCGATGAAGGCGGCCGTGTTGATGCCAACACCCTCGATCGGCTTGCTTCCACTGTCGATCTCCTCGACGAATACGCCAGGCGCAAGATATTCCGGCATTCTCTCCCTCCCAACCGGCCCCTCGCTGAACGGGGGCGTTGCACATAGAATACAGTAAATCCGACAGGTTCGGACGGGCCAATTTCAACTAAGGGGACTTTGGCCGGCCGAGCGACATTTCTCCTGCCGCAGTGATGCACGCCTAAGACCACCTCCATTGATAAACCTTGGGTGTTGGGCCTGGAGAAACAGGCCGCCCGCCCAGACTGAATCCCTACTTCTTCGGAACCTCGGCAACTCCATCGGCCGCAACCGGCGCTACGACCTCGCCTCGCCCAGGGACCTCCGCCACCACGCTCTTCTGGCCACTCGCGACGTCCGTAAAGTGATAGACGCCTTCCTGATCCGTCACGGCCGTCCGTTCCCCGATTCGCACGGGAATGAAGGATGCCGGGCGTCCGTCGGAGTACCGGAGGGTGCCGATGAGCGTCGTTGGTTTCGCACGCTCCTGGAATTCGGATCGAACCGAACTAACCAAGCCCTTGGCCGAAGCCGCCTTGAGCTGCACGGCAACCGGCTGGAGCTCATTCGCCAACCCGCGCGGCGGCGCCACGGCTTCCGTCTCGGCGTCCTCGAATCCTCGCTTTCGGAACGCGAGTCGATGGGGTCCCGATGGCAGGTTCCGGAACAGGAATACTCCCTGCGCATCGGTGAGAGTCTGATCTCCGCGGCCGTGAATCGAGACGACCACGTCCGGCAGGGGTTCGCCATTTTCGTCGGTAATCGCTCCTGCCGCGCTGACCCTCACCGATCGCACGTCCATCTGCCGGTCGGGGCCTGCCGGCCGAACGCCCTGCCCCATCGAGAAAAGAGCCTCTCGCACGAGCTTGACCGTCCTCGTCTCGTAGGGATCGAAGAGAGCCGAGGCGACGATCCCGATGAACGGCCTGAGTGGCAAGCCGGTTGCCTGCCAGACCTTTGGAGCGTCCATGTGGGCCCAATGGTCTCGCTGGCCGACGGAGATCGAGATTGCTTCCTCGCCAAAGCGGGTCAGGGATCCCTCCAGATATCGTGTGGGAATGAAGCCGTTGCGCATCAGCACGCCAAGAGCCTCGCCAAGCAGTTGGTGCTCCGCTTCCGGCTTTTCCGCCTCGACCGTCAAGAGATAGGACAGGTTCAACCGGGTCGGCTTGAGGCTCTTTCCGACCTGCATTTCACCCGCCGCCCGGGTGATCTCATAGCCCTGATCCCGAACCGCAAGGTTCTCGTGGATGTCGTGGAGAAAGAGTCGGACTCGCGGCTTCTCCAGCTTCCCCTGCTCCAGGTCGCTCGGGGCGCCGATGACGATCTGCGCGTCATCCGACACGAGCTTCGGTGATGCCATCCGCAACTCGGCGGCGAGCAGGTTTCGAATGGACTGGTCGACCTCGTGAAGCATGGTCCCACCTCGGCGACTGAATTATACGCCGGGTTCGCGCGGTGGCGGGCACGGGATACAGGGTCGGTGGAAACGTTAGCCGCCGATGCGGCCAGAAGGCGGCGCAAGGTCGATCGACTTCGGCGGGGGCCCGACCGGCGCCGTCGGTGCCGCGCCGACCCGAATCCTGATCTTCGTCTTCTTCTTCGTCAAGACCGCCGTGTCTCCGCTGATCGAGGCGACCAGGAATCCGTTGCTCATCGTCTCTCCGACACGTACGATCTCTTCCTTGCCGGCGACCACGAAAACGCCGAGCGGTGGGTTGCCGGTCATCACGCCGGTGAGCCTCGGCTCTTCCGTGGGAAACTCTTGCGGAAGGATCGGAACGATCGGCTTAGTGCCCCCGGTGGGTCCAGGCGGTCTCGGTCCCGGGTTCACGGGCCCAGTCGGCCCCGAGGACGCGGCGATGACGTTATGGAACGGGTTGATCTTGTCCGCGTTTGGCGGCAACACGACGTCCACGACGGGTAATGGCGCGGTCGGAGCGGGGGCGCCTGGCGAGCCGGTCGACGTCGTCGGCACGTCCAACTTCACGACGTCAGGAGGCTTGGTCTCGGGAGCTGACGCGCTCATGATGCGCCAGAAAAGCAAGCCAAAGACAACCACAACCGCGGCGACCAGACCAAAAACCTTTCCGCGGTCCTGCGGCGAAATGGGCGTCATTTTCCTGGCGTGTCCTTCATGATGTGGACGGTGATCGTGATAATCACGTCGGTCTTGTCATGCTTCGTCGAGCGATTCCTGAACAGCTCCCCGAGAATCGGAAGCTTGGAAAGAAACGGCACTTCCGTAACCGTCTTTGTAAAGTTGTCTTGAATCAGGCCCCCGAGGACGATGGTGTCTCCGTCCTTCACGATCATCGTGGTTTCGGCTTCTCGCGAGCTCGTTTGAGGCAGCCCGTTCGTAATTCCAGTGACCGTGCTGATGACCGGATTGACGTGCATGGTGATATTGCCGTCGACGTTGATCCGGGGATGAATAAGCAGGATGATGCCGACCTGAAACGAGGCGATCTGGTTCGAGGGACCGGTCAGTCCGGATTGGGTGATCAGGGCGTTGATCGTGTCTCCGATGAAGATGCTCGCTCCGTCGTTATCGAGCACCCCGACCTTCGGATTGGCGAGCAGCTTCGCCTCGCCCTTTGTGATCTTTGCATTCAGGATGGAGGTGAAGTTGAACGGGGCGCGGCTGTACTGGCCGAACGGGTGGTTAAGAGCCACGGTCGAAGGTGGTGTTTCGGTAAAGCCTAGGGGCGACCAACTCCAGGTGAATCCGATATTGTCCTCGAAAGACGGACTCGTTTCGACGACTTTGACTTCGACAAAGATCTGTTGCGATTTGATGTCGACGCTTTCGAGCAGGCGGATCGCCGCATCCAACCGGTTTGGAGGGCCACACAAGACCAAGCGCTTAACCCGGGCGTTGGGTTCCTCTTGCTGATTGCCCGCTCCGCCCTGTGTCCCTGTCGTGCCCGTTTGCCCGGCCTGCCCCGAGGTTCCACCACCCCCCGTGCCCCCGCCGGTTCCTCCCCCACCGGTGGACGAGCTGCCGCCCGCGGCCGAGCTGATCTGCGAAGTCAGGGGATTGAAGAGAGCTCGCTTTGGCGAATAGTTTTCAGGAGCGATGTAGGCCTGCACGTCGGGCGCCGCCTTCTTCATGAATTCTTCGAGCTTGGAGGCCGAGATGTACTTGATCTCGTAAACCCGGAATTCATTCTGCGGTGCGTTCGCAACCGTCTCGTCGATACGTCGGGCAAAATCCATTGCCGGATCGACGAGCCGCTTCGGACCCGATATCGTCAGGGCGCCACCCTTCTCGTCCCCGGCTGAGGCAACTTTCAGATCGGGATAGAGCCCACCCAGAGCCTTCGCGGCGTCTGCCGGATTCGAATGATGCATTGGGACGACTTCGGTGACCGGCGAGTCCTGCTCGACGCGCAACTCCAACTCGCGGACCATCGACTGAGATTCCTTCACGTCGTCGGCGACGCCGCTGAATACGAGCTTGTCGCCGGCCACTTGCACGGTTGCGTCGGGATAGGAATCTTGGACCGTTTTCAGAATCTTGTCGGCGACGCCGGGCGGCATTTGATATTGAACTTTCGACGAGTAAGGCTCCAACGCATGGCGCATCGACTCCTGAGGGGCGACGATGTATGCCCTATTGACCTTCCGATAGGAGAGGCCGGCGGCGGAGACGGCTGCTCGAATCGCGTCTTCGGCGGTGTAGACCGTGACGTCGAGAGAAATCGTAGCCGTATCCTTGCCTACGAACACGATGTTCGTCGACGTCCGAGCCGCGATCACCTTCAGCACGGTTGCCGCGCTGGTGTTGGCGAACGACATGTGCATCGGCGCCTGGCCAGGCGCGAATGGCGCGGCCGCGAGGACCAATGCAGCGCAGAGGAGAGATTTCATCATGTTCGTTTCTTGCCTTTGGCATCCGTCGTTCCGTCCCCGGTTGGCTCGGCCTTTAGGTTCGGATCCACATAACGCGTGATCATCGTCTGGAGCTCGACGTCGGTGCCGTTCTTGAGCGTCCATCGCAGATTGCTAAGAGTGTAAAGTCGATTCGTCAGACTCAGGTCAAGCAGAAACTTTCGGATCCCCTGATAGGGCCCCGACAACGTCATATCGCCCTGAATCTTTACAAGCGATTTGACGGCAGGATCGGTCTCGGCCGGAGGTTGGCCGTTCGTTGATGTGGCCGGAGCCGTCTGGCTGGTCCAGCGGCTGATCTGAATCCCCGAAAGCGTCGCCCTCGACCGGAGCCCGTTAAGGAACTTGGGCTCTTCGGAGGTACTTGGAGGGACCGCCGCGTATCGGACCGTTCCGGCTTCCTGCTCCGCCCGGTCCCGCGCGACGGAAGCCGCCGCTTCCGCGGTTCTCGCCGCCGAAAGGTCCTGGGCGGCCTTGTCGAACGCCGCATGCTGGTTATAAATCACGACGCCCGCGATCGCGATGCAGATCAGGGGAATCGCCCAGCCGATGATTCGAGACCAGTCAGTCCTCATCGTGCACCTCCCTGGGATGGCTTGCTCCCGACGGCCGCGACCGGTGAGCCGGTCGAGACCTGGGGAGCGGGAATCGTCCGGACCGACGAAAGTGGGAGGGTTTTCGCCGCGACCGTGAACGCCACCCCCGCTAGGTGCTCGTTCTTCGTGTTGAAGGTCTGTACCATAACGTTCTGCAAGATCGGTATGCGCTGAATGTTCTCGACCGTGTGGAGCATGCTCGCCGCGTCCACGGCTTCCGCTGTGATCGTCACCGTCCGGTCCGGATTCACGGTGAGCGACTGGATGCCGACCCCTTGATCGAGGCTCGTCGCGATCATGTCCATCAGCGGGATCGCCGGGGCAGCGTCATTCGACAGGACGTCGATCTGCTTCGATCTTGCCTGGTGCTTGGCCGTCATCGCGTCCGCCTCTGTCGTAAGTTCGGCTGTGTGGGCCTTGGCGCGGTCCATATCGGCGTTCAAGACAGCAGTTTGGGATCCGTATAGGAAGTAGCCGGCCACGGCCGCTCCGATTGCGACCACCGAGGCGACGACCGATCCTGTCAGATTCCGCCGGACCATCTGACCCGCGAAGGCCGAACGCTCGGAGGCGTAGAGGTCGACTCTGGGCAAGGCGCCGGAAACCGTCAACTGTTCCCTGATCGCCAAGCCGAAAGCCGCTCCATAACGCAGGCCCTCGGGGCCGGACAGGCGGGAGGCGCCGTCCGAAGCGACCACGAAGCCTCCGCTTGGCGGTAGGACTTCGATCGGCAGTGAGATCTGTTCGCCAAGCGGTGTCGCGATATCGGAAAGCAGAGCCTCGCCGACGGCAACATGCAGCCGCGAGAACTGGGCATGCTCCTTGTACTCGCGCGACAAATACTCGATCGATCGATTGATCTCCGATGCAAGCGCCTCGACCATCGATTCGCTGTACTTCTGAGTCGCTTCTTGGGAAGTCGGGAGGAGGGCGATATCGTCGCCGAACGGATGAATCGGGGTCGTATCTTTCGAGCTCGGAACGAGCTGGCGGGCCCCGTATTCGACCCGGCGATAGAACCACAGCTGGCCCTTAGAGAATGCGGCCAGGTCCGTCGAAATATCGCCGACGAGGATCGCAAAGGCGGTCTGGTCCTGACCGATCGCCGATGCGGCCGAGCGAAGCTGGCCAAATTCGACCGGTTCGAGCGCCGCGATCTCGATGCCGCCTTGGCTCGCCAATTCGCCAAGGGACCGCGTCACCTGCTCTTCGGCGGCGGCGACGACTACGGAAATCGGGGTCGCCTGGGTGCCCTTGACCGGAGGTGTCAGAGCGACAAAGGCGTGCGAGCCCTTGGTGCGAAGGATCCTGTAGTGCTCGACTTCGCCTGCAACGATCGTCGCCAGCTCCTCGTCGGGCGCGGGCGGGACGCTCAAGGTCCGAACGGTGATCCCTTCGGACGGAACTCCCATGACGGCGCCGACGCCGTTCGGCACCCGCATCTCTTCGAGCAGCCGCTTAAGGGCGATCGCGACGATGTTGGGATGCTCGACGACTCCCGCCGCGAGACCACCCTCGGGCATGCGGACGAAGGCTGCGGCCGCAACTTCGGGCCGGGCGCCATGACGCCGAACGTAGACCGCCCGCAGCTCATCGCGGCACAGTTCGATTCCTACGAGCCCTCGATCCTTCCCTGGCATAATTGCTCGTGTCTAGGCGGACACTATCCTAATTGTGGACGGTTCAGCTCCTCAACCTAGACCATCAGCTTAATTGTAACAGTTTTGAGCGGATTGGTGTAGCTTTGCGTGGCGGGTTTCCAACGCGCGGACTGACGGTTTAAGCCGTCTCCCATTCCCAGGTTTTCGTCATCACTGGGTGGGGGGTCCTATAGAGTGATGACGAGATTCCAGGCGTCGCGGAGGGGAACTTGGCCGCCTCCCGGCCGGAAGGGTCAGTCGTTGGGGCTCGACCTGAGCGGCCCATTTCGGAGCCGGACGAGGGTCGAGTACGTTGCCGTCCGTCCGCTAACCGTGCACGTGCTCGTCACCACCACGGCAACGAGGCTTGGTGCACTTGCAGCGCTGAGCGAGGTGCTGGACGTACCAAGCGACGTGGTGTGGTAGGTGCTGGACGTGTAGTAAGCGAATGACACCGACGCGTTCGAATACATCGTCGACGTCGTTCCGCCTGTTGAAGTGGTGACGCTGCCGCTACTGTTCGAGTAAGTGGTCCGGGTCGGCGAACTTGCGGTTCCGCTGTAGACTGCCAGAGTCGTGGAACTTGCCGCGGTCGTGGATGAGCCGCCATCGACTGCGGAGTTGAGAATGTAATTGGTGCCCGTGGTCGACAGGGTCGCGCCGCGGATCGCTTTGGCAATCGTAAGCGCCATCTGTTCGGCACTGTACTGAGCCTGAGGCATGTTGCTCGCGAACGATTGCTCGCCATTGATGGCGGAGAAGATCGAAAGCAGGCCCGCCATGAGGACGACGAGCACGATGCCTGAAATGCTCACCTCGAGCATCGAAAGACCGCGTCGCTTCGACGTCATACGCCTCCGATCACCATTTCGGTGGCGGACGTAAACAGAACCGAACTGTCTCGGAGACGCGTTACCGTGACCACCGCGGAGCGCTTGGTCGTGTTGGCGATCTCGTAGCTGCTCGTGGTCCCGGAGCAGGGGCTGGGAGGCAAGTCCCCGCTATCGGTCACCGTAATCTGCAAACTAAAGTTAGCGCCGCTCGAAGTCGACTGCCAGTTGCCCTGGTAGTCGTAATAAGCCGTGCCGCCCGACGTCCACGAGCCGGTCGACGGATTAAAGGCCCCAGTCCACACCGCCCCGTCTCCAGTACTGCAGGTCAACGTTCCTTCTGGAAAGTTCGCGGGTCCGTAGGTCTTGGCTAATTCCAGCTCGGCGCGCGCGATCTGGCCTGCTTGGTTGACCTCGGCGGTGTCCCGGATGCTGAGATCGGCGCCGACCCACAAACTGATCAGGCCGGAAATCGCGACGGCGACGATGAGGCTCGCGATGATCGACTCCATGAGGGTGTATCCGGACCGGCGACGCCGGGCACCCGCCCTTGGCATCGCGGCCAACGGACGAACGTGTCCGCCGCGGGTGCGGCGACCATTGTTTTGCGTCCGGCTATCCATCCGTATACCCACTGAGTGTGCCGGCGCCTCCCTCGGGATCGCCGACACCGTTTCCGCTCGTGTCGGCGGGGTAGTTGAAAATGATGTTACACGTGCCCTGGAACGAGACCTGGTCGGCGATGAGGGCGCCGTTGAGATTGATCGAGCCGCTCTGGCCGAGAAAACCGATCGTCGTGCCGTTAAGAGAGCTGGTATCTCCCCAGATCTTACTCACAGCGTAGACGGCGCCGTAAGTGTTGAAATTGCCGGCAGCAGAGCCGTCGTAATTGACGTAGCCGCTTGGCCTTTGAAGGGTAAAGACGCCCTTGTCGACCGCGTAGTAAATGTGGAACAGAGTTGGGTCCGGAGCCGAACTGGTGCTCGCGATCGTCGCATTGATGGGGTTTTGAAACACGTCGTTTTGGACACTGCTGTTGGCAGTTCCATTGAGGTTGTTTTGAATCCAAAACCGCACATTTCCCGCCGCCCCTCCGCTCGCGTAGGCCTGCGAGTCGATGACGATTTCCGTGGTCGGATCGGAAAGCACGTTTACGGCCGTGAAGTAGTAATCGCCCGGCTCGAAGATGAGGGTTTGGACCACATTTAGCTTCGCGGCGCCGCCTGTGCCGGATGCCGTGCCCGAATAGTTATTGAGCGTAAAGGTCAGCTTGCCGGCGTTGCCGTTCGGCACCGTGATCGTATAGGTTCCGTTGACGGCAGTGTCCCCGGTGATCGTAACCGAGTTGCCGGTGGAAAGATTGTGCTGAGCGCTCGTCGTCACCGTGCCGTTGATGATGCTGACGATCGAGATGTTCTTGACGCCGACGCCACCGGAGGTGTAAGCGGCGTTGCCGGCTACCGGGGTCGACAATCCAGAGTCGGAATAAAGGGTGAAGGTGGTCTGGGAACCGTTGCCACTCGGAACTTTGGCGTAAAAGGTTCCGTTCGCCGCGGTATCGCCGCCGACTCCCGAGATCGTCACCTGGTCGCCGGAGCTGAGGCCATGCTTCTTGACTGTTGTGATTTGGATCGGGGACGCGTTCGTCGCCCCCGAAACGAGGAACGTTCCGTTCGTCGTTCCGGGCTTGTTCGCCGCGTTGGCCCAAGCGTTCGTATAGCCGCCGTTGCTCTGATTGCTGAGCATGTTGCCCATGGTGACGCCGGTCGCCTGAACGCAGTTCGTGGTATTGATCGTCGAGGCCTGGGCGCTGCTGGCGTAGGTGTAGACGCCGGTCGAGTTGCTGTTCGAAGTCGAGAGCTGGGTCCAAGTTTTTCCGGTCGCCCTGCTAAGAACCGTCGTGACGGTGGGATAGATGACCGCATTCGACTGGATATAGAGCGTTCCGCCCGCCGACAGATTCGAGCTGCTAAATTGGGTGGTCGTGTTCGCAAGGTAGGCGTCGATCGCGTTGGACGCGGTCATCGTGCTGCTGCTTCCGGACACCTTGCCGTTGGTACCCATCGTTCCCGTGACGGTCACCGTCGCATTGGAAAGCTGGATCGCATTCGAGCTGCCTTGAATGGCGTCGATCGCGAAGATCGCGTTGCTCGCAAAGACGGACTTCGTCGTGCCCGAAGTCACGTAGACGCGCCGCCAGCTGCTGTTCACGTAGGCCGTCGACACGATGTAGAACGGAACGGACTTTCCGTCCCACGCAGTCCAGGAACTTGGATTGGTGGCCGGATTTGTGAGGGTCGTGAAGACCCAGTAGTTACCGGTTGCTCCGGAAATCGTCCCATACCGGCCGTTAACCACCGCGTTGGTAAATGGGCTGACGGAGGTGGTCGCAGGGCTATTTACGTAAGCGGGCGAGGTCGATTGGCCCGTCGAGCCGGACGAGGTCGTGGCGGCTGACGTCGCGCCGACGTTGGCCGCGATGTACTGGATCTCGTCGTTGACGCCGGCTTCCGCCATGTGGAGAGCGGCCTCGGAGCGCGAATTTGCCCAGCCAAGATTGTTGTTTTGCCTGACGTAAAGCAGGCAGGCCCCGACCATCAGCGAAACAATCGAAACGATGAGCAGAGCGAGAACAATCGCGGCTCCCCGCTGCCCACGGCGAACTGCGCGGCCGGGCCGTAAAGCCGCCGAGCCGCAGCATCGCAAAGCCGAAAGTCGCCTCATTTCGAACTCAAACTCCCCTAATAGTATGATGTGCCGACGAATCAGAAAATTGCATTAAAAAAGCAAAAAGCCCCAGGTCCGGCAATTTAGCCGGGCCTGGGAGGATTGTGGGCGGAACTAACCGCCGCCGAGCTTGACCGCAGCCGGCTGGCCGGTGCAGTTCGGAGTCATCTTCGGAGTGATCGTTAGGCCGCTGGCATAGCTGCTCGCGCTGGAAAGAACCCAGTCCGTCGCAGCGTTACCACCCGAGCAAGGGTTGGTCGGCATGGTGCCACCGACGTCGCTGAGGACCGTAGCGTTAGTCAGCGAGTCTCCGATTCCAACATAGGTGTTACCGCCGGCCTTAACGTAGGCAGACTGGATCGCGGTGGCGATGACCTTGGCGTTGGACGACGACGTGTTCTCGCGAGAGGATTCAACCGAGCTCAGATAGGCCGGGATCGCGATCGCAAGCAGGATGCCCAGGATGAGCACGACGACGAGAAGCTCGATGAGCGTAAAGCCGCGTGAGCGGCGCGTGTTGGTGGTCATTTTTGTTTTGATCTCCATCGACCGGCCACTCCGGGCTCGGTCTTTCTCTCCATAGCAACTACAATGTCTGTGCCAGAAAATATTCGCGGAACTACAACCTGGTGAGGCTTACAGAGCTCTCAGATTCAACTCGTAACCCATCACCCGTTGAGGTGAGCGCCTGACACTCGCTTATTGACGCATTTTTTTTGAATGGGATCGCGGGAAATCGTGTGATGTACACACATTTGCGCAGACTCCCGCAAGAATGTGTCTCATACCATCCCGTCAACCTCGTCAAGTCGCCAGCAGGATCGACAATCGTTTCACGATATATCACGACACGAGGCGCCTGATGCTGAGGCCGGCCCTTTGAGAGTTTGGAGTTTGGAGTTTGGAGTGGCGGGTTGGAAAGTCACCGCGAATTTCGCGAATGAACGCGAACAAGTTAAGTCCCGATCCCAGTCAGCTGCCGAGCTGAACGACCTTTAGGCCGCCGCACGCTCCGTTCGGATCGTTCGGGGTGATCGTCCACCCGGTGCCGCCGCCGAGGATCGTAACCGTCCAAGCGTTCGGCGACGCGCCGACGCTGTTCGTGCCGGTGCACGGGTTGGTCGGGATCGTGCCTCCGAGATCGGTCGTAACCATTCCCGTGAGGTCTGTCATCGGAGACGCGTTGTAGCTGTTGCCGCCAGCCGCGACAAAGGCCGACTGAACCGCCGTCGCGATGGCCTTCGCATTTGCGTTTGCCGTGGAACCCCGAGAGGTTTTCATCGAGCTAACGTACGCGGCGATCCCGAGGGTGAGTAGGATTCCCAGGATCACAACGACTGCCAGCAGCTCAATCAACGTGAAGCCGCCGGCTCGATAGCGCCTATTGTTCATGAGCTTCTCTTAGACGATTTCCGCGCTGGCATATGACCAACATATGCCGTATTGTAGCAGCAGCTTCGCCCATTCGGGTGATTGCTTGCGTGGCCGTGAGCGACGATTCCCAAGGTCCAGTTGGGATCGCGCAGCCGTGTATATACGTGTGGCAAATGGACTCGAGGCGATAGTCGCCTGGACGAGGCGCCTGCCCGCCGCCAAGGGCTTCATTCTAAGTCCGCATGGTTGGGCAACGCTTCTGACGCTGGCGTTTTCGGCCGCGGTATTTCTCCCGGCGCTTGCAGGCCTGCCGGTCTGGGACGACGACGGATTCATTTCTTCGAGCGCGATCGGCGGCGGAAGCCTGGCCGGTTGCTTCACTCAGCCATTCAACCAGTCGTATTATCGGCCGCTGACTTCCTTTTCATACTTCTTGGATCACCGGGTTTTTGGAAGCGGAATGTTCTTCTTCCATCAGACGAACATCCTCATCCATGTCGCGACGGTAGGGATCGTGATCTGGGCCGTCGGCGCCGCATTCCAGAACAAGTGGCTTGGCGTATTGAGCGGGTTGCTGCTCGGCGTCATGCCCGAACAGGCGAGCGCGGTGGCCTGGGTCGGCGGCCGGACCGATATTCTCTGCCTCTTCTTTGTCGCCCTCTTAACATTGGCATTGGTGAAATGGAATACCGAGCCTCGCCGGTTAGCTTGGTTCGTGATCTCGATCCTTGGATTCCTCTTCGCTGAAATGTCAAAGGAGCAGGCGGCCGCCCTTTTTGTGGTGCTCCCTCTATCGGCATACTGCTTCGGTGGCGAGCAGGATCGGCGGCGTCGGGCGCTCTGGTTGGGAGCCGGAGCATTGCTCGACGTCCTCATTTTCGCGGTGTGCTGGCGAACCTTTATTCCAGCCGAGTCTGCGCGCCATCTGACCATGAGTCACGGCGCGACCCCATTTCTGCTGACAACCGTTTCCTACGTCATGTTGGCAGTAACGCCGAGCCGGTGGTCGATGAACCTCTACAGCCTTTCCGGCTTCGAGAACAACCTCCTGCCATGGGTCGTCGCCGGCGCGCTGCTATCGATCGGGTTTGTCGCGCTCGGCGTTACCCTCTGGCGTCGCTCGCGGATCGCGTTCTGGTTCCTCGCCTTGGCCGTCTTTGCGTTCCTGCCCGTCAGCAACGTCATCGAGTTGCCGTCGTTTGTCGTGGCGCCCTATCGCGTGGTCACCTCGGGCCTGGGAGTCGCCGCGATGCTCGCGCTGGGAGCCCGGGGCCTGTTTTCTAGAGTCAACGGCTCCCTGGCCGGGATCGCCGTCGGCATTGCCGTGGCCGCCTATCTTGCCCACTGCGCGTCGCTGACGCAATGGGGTGCTCGGGAGCTATTAAGCAAGAACGCGCTCTTTACAACCATCGTCCGATACGACCCTGACTTCCTTCTGGGAAGGCACAATCTCTGCAACGTGCATGCCGCCGAGCAGGACTGGTCTGGCATGCGGAAAGAGGCGGGATTGGGGCTGGACTACATCTTCGGAGGCCGGTCCTGGCAGACATTTGAATCCGTGGCGGCGACGGTCGGGACCAACCACTCCATCCTGGATCGGGTGGCGAGAAATCAGGGTGACCGAGCCAAAACTCGTAGCGTCATCGCTTACTCGTTCATCGACTACGGATACGGGTCGGCCAAGCTGGGTGACCACGCGACTTCGGTCCGCGCCTACCGGGCCGCTTCAGAGGTCGACCCTGACTCGGCTTTCCCGGCGATCGCGCTAGGAACGGCGATCGAGAGTGAGGATCCGGTCGAAGCGGCTCAGCTATTTAAGAAAGCGCTCGCGAAGGAGCCGGATTCGAGCATTGCCGCGAGCCATCTTGCTGAGCAGGCGGCGCGGTCCGGGGACCTGGAAACGGCATTGAGATACTTCCGTCAGGCGGCAAAAGGCGCCCCGAGCTTCGGGCTGTTTCAGATTCGGGCGGCCGAGACCCTAGCTCGCTTGGGGCGCTATCGCGAGGCTGGGAGGGAACTCGAGGGCGTTGAGCGGAAGTTCTTCGATCCCGACGAACTCTCCGCGATACGCAAGGTGATCGAAGCCCACTCCCGGTGAAAGGGCCTAGCTACCCAGCTGGACGGCGACCAGGCCGCTGCATTTGCCGTTAGGGTCGTTGGGAGTGATCTTCCATCCAGTGCCGCCTCCCAGAATCGTGATCGTCCATGCGTTTGGAGACGCGCCGACGGTGTTCGTGCTCGTGCACGGGTTTGTCGGAATCGTGCCTCCGATATCGGTGGTCACCGTACCGCTCAGATCGGTCATCGGCGAAGCGTTGTACGAGTTGCCCCCGGCTTTGATGTAAGCCCCTTGAACCGCGGTAGCGATATCACGGGCACTCGTGTTACAGACTGTCCCACGCGAGGTTTTCACCTGGCTGATGTAGGCGGGGATTGCAACATTGGAGATGATGCCGATGATGAGGACACCGGCAAGCAACTCGATGAGCGAGAAGCCGCGAGAATGGCGCTTCAGGTTTTTCATGGACTGACTAACTCCAAACGCGGGCGGCCTCGTTGGGCCGGCCGTCTAACTCAGTATTATAGCAGGAATATCGCCCGGAAGGGTGAGGTGCCTACAGGATGGCGGCGCCTACTTGTTCCCGAGGACCGTCTTGCCGAGGTTGAAGATCGGCATGTACAGGGCGAGCAGGACGAAGAGTACGATGCCGCCGACCATGATGGTCATCGCCGGTTCGATGAGCTTCGTCATCTTGTCGATCGCGTAGTCGATGTCCTCCTCGTAATAGCGGTTGATCTCGTCCAGCATGTGATCGAGGCTTCCCGTGCTTTCGCCTGAGCGGATCATCTGAGTGACCATCAGAGGGAATTCGTTCGAACGCTGCAGTTCGTCCGCGATCGGCTCGCCCTCGCGCACCCTTGCGATCGTCGCGATCGCGACGTCCCTAATCACCGTGTTGCCGGCAGTTTGGGCGGCGAGAAGGATCGATCGAAGAACGGGAACGCCACCCTTGAGACCGGTGGCCAGCGTCTGGGTGAACCGGGCGATCGCAACTTTTCGCAGCACCTGCCCAACGACCGGGATCTTCAGGACAATTCGATCGATCGCGCGTGCACCGGCAGCGGTCTTCTTGTACTGGATGAATCCGACCCATATAGCCGCGATCGCGAGTGCGATCGCCCACCACAACTGGACCGTGAAATTGCTAATCGCAATGAGGGCCATCGTCGCGCCGGGCAGCGTGCCATGGAACTGGGTGTAAACGACCTTGAAGGTCGGTACGACGAGGGTTAGCATGAGCGCGACGGTGCCGACGGCGGCGACGACAACGAGCTTGGGATAGACCATCGCGGCTCTTACTCGGGAGCGCAGGTTTTCCTCGCGGTCGAGCTGTTCGGCGGCAACGTCGAGCGATTGATCAAGCGTTCCCGTGCCTTCGCCCGCTTCGACGAGAGAAATCGTTAGCGTGTTGAACAGCTTTGGAAAGCCGGACATGGCTGATGACAGTGACCTGCCTTCGGTTACTTCGTCTCGCAGGTGCTTGAGGGCGAACTTAAGCTGAGGCTTGTCGGCCTGGGCTTCCAGGGTGGTAAGCCCTTCGGTCAAAGGCACGCCCGCTCGAACCAGTGTCGCCAACTGACGCACCAGAATGACGATGTCGCGAGCCCGTACGCGTGCGAAATAGGATTGCTGGGTCGCGCTCGGATCGCCTTCGACCCTGCCCGCCTGGCGGTAACGCGTCAAGTAAAGATCGTTCACGCGCAGGATGCGACGAAGCTCGGTATGGTCCTTCGCCTCGAGGGTGCCCGAGGTGACCTTGCCGGCCGAGTTTCGCACCACGTACTTGAACTTAGGCATCTCTTTCGATTGCGGATTGCGGATTGCGGATGTCTTGCTATTAGATTACTGTTTGCGGCTTAGAATCTACGGCTGACCGCTCGGCGTTCAGATGAATCTAATTCCATTCCCTACGTTCTATATCGGTCGGATCATCGCAACTTTGCCGAAATCGACGTCACTGGAGCCCAGGGACCACTTTCACGCTCTATCACGGCCCACTACATCTGCTCAGCGAAGACGCGCAGGATCTCTTCGGGGGAAACGAGGAGATCGAGGGCTTTGCGCACCGCAGCCTGATGCATCGTCACCAATCCCTCGGATAGGGCTTGGCCGGTGATGTCGGCTTGCGACGCCCGCTTGAGGACCATGTCCTTGATCGTCTCCGTCATCGGCATGACCTCCATGACCGCCGAGCGGCCGCGGGAGCCGCGATCGCCGCACCGCTTGCATCCGACGCCGCGGGCGAGCAAAGGCGAGCGGCCGTCTTCCATGTCGATTCCTACCGCCTTGCACACTTCCGGCGCGGGCAAGTAGCTCTCGCGGCAGTGCGGGCAGATCGACCGGAGAAGGCGCTGTCCGACCACGCCGACCACTGCCGAACTGATGAGGAACGGCTCGATGCCCATGTTCTCCAGCCGGACAACCGCTCCTGCTGCGTCGTTCGTGTGGAGCGTGCTGAGGACGAGGTGGCCGGTCAAAGCGGCTTGGATCGCAATCTCGGCGGTGTCCTTGTCTCGGATCTCGCCGACGAGAATCACGTCAGGGTCCTGCCGCACGAGGGTTCGCAGTCCGGTCGCGAAGTTCACGCCGATCTTCGGATTGATCTGCGTCTGGTTAACTCCCTTCAGCTTGTACTCGACGGGGTCTTCGACGGTACTAATGTTGATTCCCGGGTCGTTGATTCGCTGAAGCGCCGCGTAGAGCGTTGTCGACTTACCCGAGCCGGTTGGTCCGGTGACGAGGATCAGTCCATGCGGCTTCTTGATGAATTTTTCGAAGAGCGTGCTTTGCTCGGGAAGGAATCCCAGCCGGTCGATCTGGGCGAAGCTGTTCGCTTTCTCCAGGAGTCGCATGCAGGCCTTTTCGCCATAAACGGTCGGGATGATGCTAAGCCGGACGTCATATCCATTGCCGCGATCGTCTTTCGTCGCGAACCGTCCATCCTGAGGCCGTCTGCGCTCGGCGATGTCGAGGGAGGACATGACCTTGAGCCTCGATACGGCAGCGGGCAGGTACGCCAGGGGAATGGTCATCTGCTCGTAGAGGATGCCGTCGATACGAAATCTCACGCGAACGTTGTCTTCCTGCGGCTCGAAATGGATGTCCGAGGCGCCCGAAGCCATCGCGCTGGAGAGGATCTCCGACACAAGGCGGACGATCGGCGCCTTTTCGGCCTCGTCGGCGAGGGAGGCCTCGTCGAGAAGATCGCGGTCCTGCTCGACGCCGACGAGCATGTCGGCGATCAGGCCCTTGGTGCGGGCGCGGACGTCGTATGCCCGGCGGATCGCGTCTTCAATATCGGATCGAAGGGCGAGGAGCGGCTGAATCGGTTTTTGCAGCTTGGCGCGCAGATCGTCGACGACGGCGACGTTCACCGGATCAGCCATCGCGACCATGATCTTGCCGTCTCGTTCCGCATAGGGCAGCACCATCATGGCAACGGCTTGACCCTCCGGCAGCATCGTCGACCACTCGGGATCGAAGTCGACCTCGCTCAGGTCGACGAACGGAAAGCCAGAGACCTTTTCGAGATAGGGCCCCAGTTGGCTGGGCGACAGATACCCGAGGGAAACCAGAATCTCGCCAAGAAACCCGCCGGCGATGTGTTGGCGCTCGAGAGCTCGCCGCAGCTGGTCGTCTCCCAGCAGGCCGTCGGAGAGCAATGCCTCTCCCAGCCTCTTCTGGACTCCCTTTTTAGACCGCATCGATAAAAGCATAAGAGTGTCGCGTCAATCGTAATTGCGAATGTGCTTTCAGTCCCGGACCAACGATAACTACGCCGTCAACCTCTTTCCTCTCACCCGTTTGGCTGATGCCTCTACGGCAGAGACAGCATTCGGACCGAAAGTGTTCATTCCACGTTATTGATTGTGGTTTGTTGGGTCCAATGGCACAGGTCAGGATCGAGCGCCAGGGAACGGTTAGTCCAAAGCGGCAATTCGCTTTTGGGTAGATGCCGCGTCGGGATGACCGAGCCGGCGCTGAAGCTCAAATAGCTCCTTCAAAGTCTTCGACGCTTCGACTTGGCTTTGGCATCCCGCCAGGGCCGCCAAGGCGGCCGCTTCGCCCCAGGCGTACCGCATCTCAGGGCCGCGCGCCAAGGCCAGAGCCTCCTCGGCGGCGCCCAAGGCCGCAACGGTGTGTCCGGCCGTGGACCAGGCCAAGGCCTGCTCGACCAGGATATCCACCGCGAAAAGGTCGAACTTGGCCTCGCGGGCAAGCTGCAGGGCCTCGACCAACGACGATTCCACGGCCGCAACGTTCTTAGTCGCCCGGGCGTGGCGTCCGGTCTGCAAATAGAACACGCAGAGGTGTTCCTGCGAGCCGGAGCGGAGTACCCATTCCGAAATGGATTCCAACTCCTTCGCCGCTTGAGCAGGCTGACCCTGCTTCAAATAGCCCTCGACCATCGCGAGCCGGCTGCGTGCGATGTCGTCGGCGTAAAGCGACATGCCGATTTCCTGCCGGCACTTCTGGAGCGCATCGTCTACCCGGCCCAGCAGGATAAGGAGTGACGCTGTCGTCACCGGAAAGTCCGGAGTTCGGTCCGGTGGCGCAACCCTTTCGCCCATCAGAAATCGGGCGACCGCCTTCGTCACGTCGGCGGCATCCGAGCTCAGCTCGACCAACTTGCCCCGAGCAAGCTGTATGTAGCGATTCTGGGGGCGCCATAGCAACGCTTGGTCGAAGTCGCCAAAAGCGCGGAGGCAATGATACATTCCGCCTGCGTCCGGCGGCTCGCTGAACGCCTGAAGGATCCGGTAGGTTCTCGCGTATTCGCCGAGTTGGGTGTTGAGGTGGTCGTTCCCGCCGAGCCGGTAGGTGTAGATCTCGAGGGCTTCCTCTTGCTTGCCGGAACGCAAGGCATGGTAGACAAGCTCCTCGAGCAGGTCTAGTGCCGCTTTGGTGACCGGTAACCCGACGCCTGGGCGGTCGGAAAGTGAGAGGAGATGTTTGGTGATCGCGCCGTGAACTTGTGCGGACTCCCGGAAGAGGGCGTAGAAGTGGTCGCGAACCGCTGGGTGGACCGAGTACTTGCCCCCGTCCTCCCGGTAGAGGAGGTGAGCTCCGGCGAGGTCGTCCGCGATCCTCCGAATGTCATCGATTGATCGGTCGGTCAAACTGCCGCCCACCGCTTCGCCGGACTTTAGGAAAACGTCGGCGAGAGTGTCGATGGTCACCCCGAACCGGAAGACACAGAGCCGGCTCATGATGTCGTGCTCGTCGCGCGCAAGGTTCTTTTCGAAAAGCTGCAGGACCTCGGCTAGGTGGCGCGCTCGCTCGTCGCCGAAATCGCCTTTGACGCCGCTCAGCGGGCAAAGCTCGGCTTTGCCCGAGAAGAACCGGCCGATTGCCGCTCCGAGGAGATCGACGGTGAGGGCGTGCCTGCCAAAGTGCGACAAGACCGACTCCATGGACTTGGCGCTGCCGGAGACGCCATGCGATTCGAGTACGGAGATCGCAGCCTCCGTTGGCAGTTCGTCGACGTCGATGACGTCGTAGCCATGGGCGAACCTGCCCTCCAGATCGGCGATCGGGAACCGGCTCGTGATGATGGCTTTGGCTCCGCCCGGGGAGTTGGCTAGCCTTGTGACGAAGGCTTTCAACAGGGGGTCTTCGAGCTCGCCGTAGATGCCGGAGGAGTTCGTGACGGTTCGCTGAACGCGCTCAAGTCCGTCAAGGACGAGAAGCGTGTGAGGGCGAGCGTCGAGAGCCTGCTTCAGGGCCTGGAACCAACCGCTGCCCTGCCTGTCGCCGCCGTCGCCGGTCAGATACTGGACGGCGGTCTGGAGAAAGGCATTCGTGTCGGGATCGTCGTAGAAGCTCCAGACGAGCAGGTGGTCGACGCGATGGCCCTCGAGCACTTTGGTGAGAAACTTTTGGACGGCGGCGGTCTTACCCGCACCTCCGACGCCGATGAGCGAAAGCACACCGTTCGTGCTGTCGAGAAAGCGATCCATCCGCTCGAGCTCGGCTTCTCGCCCAAGGAAGACCGCGGCGGCAGGTAATGGGTGAGCGAACAAGGGTTTGAATCCCGCGCTACGTTTGGCCTGCATCTTCTTGGTACCGGATGTCGCAATGGCTGGTTTGCAACTTCCTTGAAAGGAGAGGGTCTGAGCGCCTGAAAAGTTTCCTGGTCCCGTTCGAAAGCTCACTATATTGATGATCGGCGCGAGATGAATGAATGCCCAAGGGCAACATTGACACTGATCTGGGGGTCTGGTAACATGTCCCCTGCGTCACGGGAGAACCGGGGCGGCTACGGCAGCAATGCCTTAGGAGAGATCCTAGGCCGAGGCGAATATGGTATGCGAGCAAGGAATGGTCCGTCTTGGACTCGCCCCCAAGCGAGCGGCTTTTCGCAACGGCACCCTATCGTTGGCTCTTTCGCGTTCCGATGTTTTCGGGATGTCTGCAATCGGTTTCTGAGTGAGGTCTATGTGATTGGCAAACCCCTTTGTCCTGTATAGCGCCGCAGTTTTTGCGGCCATAGCGGCACCGAGCGGAACCCTGTTCCGACGGTTGCTGGGACGTTTCCAGAAGACCGATGCCGCGGCGCCTGTCACAACCCATGAAGAGGGTTGGACGTTCATTAAATGCAACGACGCCGCCGCGTTTGCCGAATGGTTGGGCCTTGACGAAACAGGACTTCCCTTCAGGCCGGATGAAGAACCTTCGTTGGGCTCCCACTTGCTTGTAGAGCTATTCGGCTGCAACGTCGACTCGCTCAAGGAGAGGACAACCGTTGAGGCGGCGATGGACGAGGCCGCGGTCAAGAGCGAAGCTCACGTAGTCGCCCAGTCGTTCCACGAGTTTAAGCCTTACGGCGTCTCCGGCGCCGTGATCATCCAGGAATCGCATTACACGATCCACACTTGGCCCGAGCACGGCTACGCGGCGGTGGATTTGTTCTATTGCGGCGGCACGATTTCCGTGCACAAGGCGGTCGAAGTCTTGCAGGAAAAGTTTCAGCCTAAGCGGATTAAGTTCCTGGTGGTCCGGCGCGGCCCGCAGAGCGAAGTCGAAGGCTAGTCGCTATAGCTAGGACGTCATTCTGAAGCGAGCTGCGAGTATTGCGGCGGCGCAGCGAAGAACGCCGGATTCAAGTGCCTTCGCCCATCTGAAGATGGACGCCTACAGCTCGTCCACGATACCAAAGCGATGAAGCTCCGAGAGGGATTCGCCCAGCAGCATGCGCTTGCACGCTTCGCCGAGTAGCGGAGCGATCTCGACGACTCTGACTTTGGAGCCGGCCAAAGCGGCCTTGTTCGCCACGGGAACGGTATCGGTAATCACGATTTCGTCGACGGGCGAATCGGCTAGCTTTCTCATCAGCTCCGCCTGAGTCAGCTTGCGGTCGGCGAGAACGCCGTGGACGGCGAACATGTGGATCGAGGCTGCGCCAGAGGATTTGAGAAGCTCGGCATCCTTTACCAGGGTGTTCCCGGTCAGGATCTCGTCGTCGACGATAAAGCAGTGCTTTCCTTGGACGTTTCCAGTGATGCCCTTGACCGTCGGCCGCTCGTCGTTGTCGGGCCGGATCTTATGAATATAGGCTTGCTCGAGGCCTAGGATCGAAGGCACTTCCTCAAAGCGCTTGGCGGCCCCAGCGTCGGCGAATACGAGCACGCACTCTTCCTTTGACCACTTCTTGAGATGTTTTCGCTGAATGTCGTTCACCAGGAGCGGCACGGCGGGCACTTCGTCTGCAGTCGGCGTGAAGTACTGTTTGAGATGCTGGGAGTGCGGTTCCACCAGAAGCACCCTGCGCACGCCAAGGACGTTGTTGAGGATCTCCGGGAGCCGCTGACCCATGACGGAGATGCGCGGCCGGTTCTTGCGGTCCGACCGTGAGTAGGGCATGTACGGGAAGGCGATGTAGGTGCGCCTGGGATGCGAGTTGTTGATTGCGTCGAGGAGCGCGAAGAGCTGGATCAGGTTGTCGTTAACCGGCGGAGTCTGGGTATGGAGGACGAGGACGGCGTGATCGCGGACATTGTCGACTTGAACCTCGATGTTCTCGTTAGAAAAGCGAGAGACGGTTGCCCGGCCCATCTCGACGCAATGGCCGTCGATTCCGTCCATCCGGAGCTTTACTTCGCGGAACACGGCCTGGGCGAGCGCGTCGGTGCCGGTGGTGGCGAAGATCTTAACAATCGTGCTCATCGTTTGGGTTCACCGGCGGGCACCTGATTGTACAGTGTTAAGGCTTTGGGGTGCCAGATGCTGATGAGTGCCAGGTCGCCACGTGCCGGGTGGCGACTCCATTCACTGTCATGTTGAGATGCATCCGTAGGAGTTTGCTCCGGAGGATAATATTGAAACACCTACCTCCGCCGTCTCCTGCCAGTGATGCGACACAAGCTGAAGCGGTGGTTCGCAAGATTAGGTTTTCGGCCTCATCCTTCGGAGCAAGCTCCTTCGGGTGAGTCCCAGAATGACAAAGCAATGGGTGCGTCGCTAAAAAGGCACGTGCTCGAACGCAAATGCCATCGTCGCCTGGGTCAGGTATCGCAGGCCAGGTCCGCCTTTCCAATCCCGTGATAACTCAACGCCCTTGCTCGCCCACGCGAAGCCGGAGAAGCCCCCGAACGAAGGGATGAGGGCCTGGTACGAGCCAACCTTCGGAAAGACCTTCCGGAACGTCGATAGGATGGCCTCCAACGAGTAAGGGCAGAACAAGAGATTGTCGGCCTGAGTGACGATCACGCTCTGGTCAGAGAGGGCGTTAAAGCAGTCCCGATAAAAGGACTCGGTGAAGAGCTGTTCGCTCAAGGCCCCATCTTCGCCTTCGTAGGTATCCGTGCTGTCCATCACGATCAAATCGTAGGGATCAGAGATCCCCTTGATAAACGGAAAGGCGTCCGCGATGTGAAGGTGGACCCGCGGGTCGTCGAAAGCTCCGTCGCTGACCGCGGGCAGATGCTCCCGGCAGACTTCGACAACTCCGGCATCGATCTCGACCATATCGATGTGAACAAGACTCTGATGCTTGACAAGCTCTCGGATCGCCCCGCCATCGCCTCCCCCCACAACTAGTGCCCGCTTCGGCGAGTCGATTGAGTTGAGGGGAAGGTGAACAAGAGACTCGTGATAGGCTTGCTCGTCCAGCTCAGCGAGCTGGACATGGCCGTCGAGGAACAACACTTTTCCGAAGACCTCTGTGTCGTAGATGTCGATGGTCTGGAAGTCAGTTTCCCGATGAGCGACATGTTCACGGACCGACACGCTCATCGAGAGCTTGTCGCCCCGGATTGGGAAAGTCAGCTGCATGTTCTCTGGGTATCGATTCAGGTCCCTACAGATTAGGCGGTTAGCCGGATTCCCTCGGCAACCGTGGTTGGTTCAGGAATCGTTTCCCCAAACTCCCGCATCACGCTAAGGTGCCCCTGAATAGCTTCGCGGATGTTTCTTCGTGCGTCATCCAGGGTCTTTCCTGTCGACACGCAACCCGGCAAGTCCGGCACGTAGGCGGAGTAGTTAGACCCGGCCCATTCAAAAACCACCGCATACTCTTTCATGATTTCGGCAAGCCTGCCTGCTTGTAGATACTCCGCAATGTCCCAGTTGCGACCTCATCGCTAAGTGCGCGGGGGATGTAACAGTTCCGGTCTTCGTGGGATGCCTTAGGTGTCGATGGCTTCCTGTCATCCTGACCTCTTGCCAGCCATCGGCTTTGAGCTTCGCCAGCACCTCGCGTACCTTCATGTTACGCCAGACGATCAGGGTTCAAGCCTTTCAGCTCCTCCAAGACGAATAGCCCGTCTTTCCGAATCAGCATGCCGTCGAAATAGATCTCGCCACCCCCGTAATCGGGACGCTGAATCAGGACGGTATCCCAGTGGATGCTGCTCTTGTTGCCGTTCCCGCCGGGCGGGTCGTAGGCGTTGCCAGGAGTGAAGTGGAACGATCCGGCGATCTTCTCATCGAAGAGCGTGTCCTTCATCGGGTGCAGCACATACGGGTTGTAGCCAAGGGACCATTCACCGAAATATCGCGCGCCCTCATCGGTGTCGAGAACCTCGTTGATCTTGGCGGTGTTCGAGCCTGCGGCCGCCTCGACAATCTTGCCATTCTTGATCACATATCGGATTTCCTTGAATTCCGTACCTTGATAGAGGCTCACCGTGTTGAACTGAACGACGCCGTTAACGGAGTCTCGCACGGGAGCGGAGAAGCACTCGCCATCGGGGATATTCCGGTCGCCGGAACAGGCGACCGCGCCGATTCCCTTAATACTGAAGCTAAAATCGGTGCCCGGCCCCTTGATCTCAACTCGATCGGTCCGGTTCATGAGGTCCTGCAGCGGCTCACCCGCTTTCGCCATCTTCGCGTAATCGAGCGTGCAGACGTCGAAGTAGAATTTCTCGAAGGCAGGAGTGCTCATGTTGGCCTGCTGCGCCATTCCGGGAGTCGGCCAGCGGAGCGCAACCCACTTGGTCTTCGGCACGCGGACTCCGAAGACGACCGGAGTCGTGTATTCCCTCGCCCAGAGCTTCTGCACCTCGTCTGACACGTCGCCCAGCTCAGCGTAGTTGTGGCTGCCTCTGAGGGCGATGTAAGCGGTCATTTGCTCCATCTCGTGCTTCTCGATTGCGGCAATGGTCCTGGCGTTTTCGACGGTCATCCCGTGCATGAGTTGGCGCTTGATCAGGTTCTGCTCGATCCGGACCGCAACCTGGGCTCCCTTTGTCTGGGCGACTCGGACGACCTCGGCGACGGCCTCCTCCGGAATATCGAAGGCATGGATGAGTACCTTGTCGTCCGGGCAGAGTTCGGTCGAATGGGTGCAGAGCAGTTCGGCGAGTTTGGTCACGCGGGGATCGAGCATTGCCCGGAGCTTACCGAAGCCGGGCAAGGCAGGTATTAGGGTATTGTGGTGTTAAGGTATTGGGGTATTTCTCGGCCCCTTGCTCCGGGGTGGCCTTCTTGTTCTCGCGATCGAGCCAATACCTCAACACCCTAACACCCTAATACCTCTCACATCAGGGTCTCGTACTCCGCCGGGTCGCGTTCGATCAATTCCCGCATGAGAGGCGGGATCGACATCGCTTTGCGGGCGCTGGGGTTCATCACCACGTGCCATGTGTATCCCTCGGTGGTTACCTTGCCGGAAGTCTCGTTGAACACCTCGTACTCGAACTTCATCGCCGCACGCTTGATTTCGACGACCTTGACGCGCACCACGATCAAGTCGTCATACGCGACCTCGCCCTTGTAGCGAATGTGCGCCTCAACGACAGGAAGAAAAATGCCTTTCTCTTCGAGGTTCTTGTAGGTGAACCCACGATCCCGGCACCAGGCGCCTCGCGCCTGTTCGAACCAGTAGAGATAGTTTGCATAATAAGCGTGCCCCATCTGATCGGTGTCGCCGTAGCGCACCCTAATGCGCTCTTCCGTTATCGATGGATCAGCCGTTTGGTCGTTTGGCATGGGTGTTTACGGGCGCTGGCGGATAGACGTGTCAGGCGTGTACCCACGAGTTCGGTCTTTCCATGGCGCCCAATTTTCTTGGATGGTATCCTCTCAGCTCTTAGCATGAGAATCAAGAATAAAGAAATCAGGGCCCGGCGACACCGAAAAGATCAGAAGGTGAAGGACGCAGCCAGAGAGATTCGAGCAAAGTTCGGAGAGCCGCATCCCACTCCGGCCGAGAAAAGCCCCGCGCCCAAGAAGGTGGCCGTCAAAGCGGCTCCAAAGAAAGCGGCGGATGCGACCGCAAAACCGGCAGCCGCTAAAAAGGCCACGACGCCAAAAGCCAAGAAATCGGAGCCTGCAGCCGAATAAGTTGTCGTAAGATTCCTAGAAGCGGCGCTGCCGGACCTTGTGAGGGCGAGGTTTTCGGTGAGCGCCGTTTTTTTGCGAATCGATCCACTGAGATAGGAGCCGGGGGGTAGACGTCCCTCGTTCACCCGTTAACCTCATCCTCCCGGGCTAGACTTATCTGCGATGCGGGTTGCGGTTGTGGGGGCGGGAATCATGGGCGCCAGTACGGCTCTTGCACTGGCCGAGCGAGGTCACCAGGTCACGCTTTTCGAGCAGTTTGGGTCTGGGCACGAGTTGGGTTCCTCGCAGGGTCGCTCGAGAATCATCCGCAAAGCCTATCCCGACGCCTTTTACACGGCGATCATGGATGAAGGCTACGGCCTATGGCACGAACTCCAGAGGTTCAGTTCGAGCCAAATCGTCTTCGAACCGGGGCTCCTCTATTTTGGGAGGTTTGAGTCGGAGAACATCCGCGACGTGCTTGAGGCGCTCCAGAAGCTGCATGTTGAGCACGAGCTTCTCGACCACGAGCAGGTCTCGCGAATTTTTCCGCATCTTCGTATGGATCCCGGCGAGATTGGTATCTTCACACCAGAAGCCGGCTGGGTCGATGCTGCCCAGGCTGTGCGGGTGAGCCTGGAGCGACTCAAAGACCTCGGCGGCGTCTTGCGCGAAGGGGAACGGTTTGAAGTGGGGCATGGCCCTAAAGACTTCGACCGATACGTTCTTTGTCCAGGCGCATGGATAACGGACTTCACCGATGTTCCGGTCCGCGTGACTTTGCAGACGTTTGCCTATGTCGAACCAATCAAGAGTGGGCCGGTGGAAGGGCCGGTCTGGATCGATGACGACGATCCGATCTTTTATGGCTTTCCCTCCGAGCCAGGTTTACGATCCGTGAAAATCGGCCTCCACGGCCAAGGTCCCGTTATCAATCCAGCAGAGATCGAGCGGACTCCATTCCCTATTCATGCCGAGGCGATCAAGCGGGAAGCCGAGCGCCGTTTCGGCGCCGGCGACAGTCGATTCACCTTCACCGGGTGCCTCTATACAAGTACCTTGGACGAAGACTTCTTGTTCGGCCGGCATGGAAAGAGGGGCTACTTCGTTTCGGCTTGCAGCGGCCATGGATTCAAGTTCGGGCCCTGGATCGGCCTCAAAATGGCAGATTTCGTCGAGGAGAAGGATGCTCCGGAAAATCACCATCGATTCTGCTGGCCGAAGCCGCTATTGGAAGCGTGATCGGCGGGCGTTGAAAAGCGCCGTCTCCCAGTGACTTAGGACAGGCTGCCCAGACGAGGACTTTGCGGCCTAGGTTCGGACTAGGACCTATCGCAAACTGAGACCCAACTGGCCGTACAATGGCTTCATGGCTGAGCGAAAGCGATTCAAAGGCATCACAGCCGATGCCTACGTGTCGGATGCGGACAAATGGGCGCTGGACAAGCTGAAGAAGCTGCCGCTAATGCCTCAGCTGGTTTCCAAGTTTTACGAATACGGCATCGATCGCTGGATGTACGCCCTCAACATGTCGATGTCGGTGCGGTGCGGCCCCACCCAGTACAGCTCGCTTTACAGTTTCTTCCGGGAGTCTTGCGAAATTCTGGATATGCCCGAACCGGAACTGTATATCACCAACAATCCATTTCCGAATGCGTGGGCCGGCGGCGTCGAGCGACCTTACGTGACTCTTCGCAGCTCGATCGTCAACAACCTCACAGACGAGCAGCTCTATCACTTGATCGGCCACGAGCTTGGTCACATCAAGGCGGAGCATGTGCTCTACTTTTCGGTCGGGGCCGTTCTGATCCCGCTGCTCGATCTGCTCGGCCGCCGCACGTTGGGTTGGAGCGATCTCGCGACACAGGCTCTCGTCCTGGCCTTTTACGAATGGTCTCGTCAAGCTGAGTTCTCAGCCGACCGCGCGGGCTTGCTTGTCTCGCAGGACTTGGAGATGAGCATCGACGCCATGATCCGGCTTACCGCCGGCACAACCCGGTTCGATGCCGAGCTTAGCCGGGAAGCTTACATGGAACAGGCTCGGACCTATCAGGACGGCGTGGATCAGATCGGCAAAGCCCTCATTTGGATTTTCGTGGGCAAGGAATGGACCCACCCGATGCCCGTGCACCGCGCTCAGCAACTGGAGCGTTGGCATCAGAGTGGCGCATTCGACCGGATCATGGCCGGGAATTTCGAGCGAATGAAGGCCGAGAAGGCCGGCTGAGGATTGGAGAGATGAAGTAGCAGGGATTGCCCTGCGAGACTTGGGCCGAATGCTATGATTGGAAGTTGAGCCCTCGAACCCGCAGAATCGATAAGACCGCAATCCGATTCGAATCGATGGATTGTGCAGATGACTCGGTAGCCTATTGGCGGGGCAGAACAGCCGAGGAACGCTTCGCGGGAATCCAAGAGCTGAGACGCACTTTCTATGGCAGCAAAGCTTCCGCGAGACTTCGCCGAGTTCTTGAGTTTGTTGAACAGCCATAGTGTTCGTTATCTCCTGATCGGCGGATACGCGGTTGGCTTCCATGGGCACGTCCGCGCCACAAACGATATCGACATTTGGATCGACGTGAATGCAGACAACGCGGAACGGGTCGTATCGGCCATCCGCGAGTTCGGCTTTGACGCCCCCGAGTTGTCAGCCTCGAAACTTACTGAACCAAGGAAGATCACCCGCATGGGTCTTCCTCCAATGCGAATCGAAGTTCTCAACACAATTTCGGGCGTTGCGTTCGATCATGCTTATCCAAATCGGGTTGAGGCAGAATTTGGGGGCCTCAGAGTCCCCGTTATTGGGCTGCAGGAGCTTCTAGCAAATAAGCAAGCCTCTGGCCGAACGAAAGACCTCGCGGACTATGAGGAGTTGAGCCGCAAGTTGTAAGTTCTGAACGTCCGTCAGGAGGATCAGCTCGCCTCGGCTACAAGCCTCAATCGATTCAAATGACTCCGGAAGATCGCCTCGCTGAACTCTCTCAGGGTCGGAATCCAAAAATGGTCGCGCGGATGCCCAGCGGGTTCCTCGTGATGGGCGATTACCAGTTTTTCGAAGGCTATTGTCTGCTTCTGGCGTACCCAATGGCGGGCAAGCTAAACGACCTCCGGGGCGGGGCACGTGATCAGTTCCTTGACGACATGGCCCGGGCCGGAGATGCAATCCTTGACGCGACTGGCTGCGCCCGGATCAACTACTCGATCTACGGCAATCTCGACCCCTTCCTTCACGCTCACCTATGGCCCCGTTATGAGGACGAGGACATTGCTTACAGAACGATCCCTCCATTCCTGGTTCCCGCCGAAGTTCGGGAGGCGGCCCAGCACGCCTTCAGCCCCGAAGCGCATCGCGAGCTGATGAATCGAATTGCCGCCGGACTCCAAGATCACGCGTAGCATTGGAATCCCTGGAGTGCGTTACGGATTCTGCGAAGCGCATTAGGGTTACGTTCAGCTACCCTCCCACCTCGGGAGGGTCGGTCGTCTAAGCGACCGGGGAGGGTCTACTCGCTTCGGTGAAAACCAGCTCGCCCTCCCCTAGCCCCTCCCGGAGCGGGAGGGGAACCAGAAAGCCGATGACGCCGTTGACTCCAGGGCGTCGCCCGGGGATGCGATGCTACGGTCGGAGCTACTCCCTCAAGTACAGGATGCTGTTCTGCATCCCGAAGTCGCGGATGAATCCGATGTCGTCGAAGTCGCCCATCGGCGCGGACTCGATGCCAGTGCCGTTATAGCCGACATGGAGCACGTTGTCGCCGTCGCCTTGGCCGCCGTCGATCCAGCGGTAAGCGTATAGGATGTCTCCATTGAACCAGCAGGCCGCCGGGGCGGAGCGGCTTTGCGTCCACTCGTCGTAATACCGCTTGATCATCCAGCCGCCGTGAACGGTCTTATCGGCGATCGATTGCGCCACGTAGACGCAAGCCCACGGCGCCTTATCGGAGGTTGAGCCAAGGGCGTAGTAGACAAGCCGGCCCCTCATGCCCGTCGCTCCTTTTTCGTCGTAGAGGAGCACGCATCGCGAGCCCCCTTTTGCGTTGCCCTTCTCGCCCTCGATCCACTCGCGGTCGGAATCCGCAACGGTGGGTGCCGAAGGGACTGGCGCGAGGGCCGAGCCCTTAAACCTCTCGTGCCGAATCGCCCAGCGGTTAGTCCTGGCGGCATCCTGATCCTCGGCGGTACCGATCAGGATCTCGTCCTTGGCTGTGTCCACGGCCATCGAGACCGCATATTTGGACCGAACCGCCGGGTTGGAATCGCCGGCGCCGGTCAACTGGGCGAAACTGCCAAAGCGGTGACCTTTCGTCAACGTCCGATATCGGACCGTGCCTTCCTTTGGCGCCCACTCGAACAGGAGCAACCGTCCCTTGTAAATGCCGAGCGAAGGGACCGAATCGGAATCGTCGACGATCGTCAACTCGTTCATGCCGACCTTGCCCCCATCCATCTTGAGCCAGCGCACGGCCAAGCCGCTCAGGCTGGGATAGGCAACAACGATCTCGCCCTTGTAGCTAATCGCTACCGGATCGCCGATCACCCCATCCCGAGAGGCCGATGCCGCCTCCGCGGTGACCTTGACCGCGTCTGCCCATTGGAATGGCTTGATCAGGCGTCGAAGCATCAGCCAGCCCGGCTTTTCCCGGCTGACCGAAGGATCGCTTTTGCCGTCCGCCTTGATACCTTCCTGGGCAAAGAGCACGTACGCGTCCCGACCCTGGGTGAACGTCCATGGCGCGCCGTCGGTCTTGCCGACGTTATCTCTTCTGCCCGCGTGAGTTGAGTAGGCGTAATTGATGTCGGCGCGGACGTGCTTTTCGCCAAAGACGCCGTTCCAATTCCAGTCGACCAGGGTCGTGTTGCCGTTTGCTTTGAGGCGGAAGTGGTAGGGTGCGTCGGCTAAGAATTTGACCTTGTCGTACGGGTAAGGAAGCGTTTCGTCGAGGTCGGTTTCGTGAAGCACGAGATCCTTGAATGAACCGTCGCTGTAGTGGATATTCTTGATGTCCCCCGCATAGGTGTAGCTGTACGGGTAGTTCATCATGCTCGAGTAGATCGGGCACCCGGTCGTCGGCCAAAAGCCCTCGTGGTTGAGGCCGAGCTGATGGCCGAATTCGTGGATGAAGGTGGCGTAAAGGCTCCAGCCGTTGCCGCCGCAAACGCCCCCATCGCTTAGTTCGTCTGCCTGGCCGCCACCGTACGGCGAGACGGCCATCCAGTGCGCAACGCCGCGCCACTTGACGGGCAGGAACTTATCGCGAAGTTGCCACCAGGGCAGCTTCTGATCGGCCTCGCTCAGCGGATCGAGAAAGACCGGATGGAGGTGCCAACCTAGCGTCAGATAATAGCCTTCGATGTTCTTGAAGGTGTTCTCGACCATTGTCTTGTCGGTGTTCGAGTAGCGCGAAATGAGACAGACGAGATCCTTTTGACCAGGCTGGCAACCAATCGATTTCAGATCGAGGCCACGAAACCCGTTTAGCTTCCAGTCGTCGAGGATGCCATCGCCGGAGGAATCCATGTTTGGTGCGGCTGGCGGCGTACTTCCGCTCGCATTCGAGCCCTTGCTCGGCGGAATCTGGCGGTATAGGAGGACGTCATGGCCGGTGTGTGCCTCGTTGCCAAACCGAAACTGGACGAGGTCCCCAAGTCCGTTGTGACTAATGTCTCCGGCTGCCCAGGTGCAGGGGGCGTCGGGAAGAGGGCTCCGAGGAAGCTCGACCCCTTGAAATCCTCGCGCATCCCCGGCTGAGTTAACAAACAGGTGCCCAGGTGCAGCATCGCCGTGCCACCAAATCATCGGCGAGGCTCCGTCCCTCATGGTTCCAAGCACTACCGTCCCTTTACGGTCGTTCGCGGTAACTTGCCCGCGCCGATCCATGGAGATGTAGCCGTCATCTGCACCTATCCAGACTTTGCCCCTACCGATGTTACGCGCTTTGATCGTCTGCGACTTCGATCCCGGAAATTCGATCTGAAATGAGTCGCCGGTGGCCTCAGACCAAACGATCAAGTCGTCGATGCCCGACATGTGGGTCGAGTACCTGAGGTGCGGATTTGTTAGTCTTCGCGGAAGCTTGATCCAGTCGGTTTCGTTCTTGAAGGCGCCGTCCTTGAAGCCGTGCGCGAGCCTCAGCGTGTCGCCGTTGAAGATGCCAATGATGCCGACGCGCTGTTCACTTCGCACGTCGATGCAACAGGCTGCCTGGCAATCCTTTCCCCAATTCGAGAGCGCCCTCTGCGGAACCTTGCACTTCATCCCCCGGACGTTGATGGCGACATCGATGAACGAGTCACCCTTGGGCGAAACCCGGATCAGGTCGGCATAACCGTCGCCATCCACATCTGCGACCATGCAGAAATCGCCCGGCGCCGCAAAATTCAGTGCCCACGGAACCGGCTTGGCGAAGACGAGTCCCGAGACGGCGACGGCTGCAAGGAGCGGAAACATGGATCACATTGTGCACGCCTTGGACTGCGGAAGCACCTTTGACATCCGGAGGCACGAGGGATCTCGCGCTGTCGCCTGTGTTACCCGTGTGAGATTCCTCGCAAGCTCGGAATGACAAGACGCTTGGGTTGAGGTAGAAACTGAACGTGGCAGATACGAGAATCGATTACCTGCTCGTTGGCGGCGGAAGAACGTCAGCCAATGCGGCCCAGGCGATCCGAGAGAACGACCAGACCGGATCGATCATGATCGTCGCGGGCGAGGATCGCAAGCCGTACGACCGCCCTCCTCTGAGCAAGAATTTCCTGGAGGGTAGGCCGCCCAATCCCGACGACGTAGAGTCCAAACCGGACGATTTCTTCGACAAGCATAACGTGCAGCTCATTCGCGGGGTTTTGGTCGATAACGTCGATCCCGAGCTCAATCTCGCTACTCTTGTAAATGGCAAGAGGTACGAATACGGCAAGCTGCTTCTTGCCACTGGAGCCTCTCCGATCCATCTGTCCATTCCCGGCTCGGATAGCGAGAATTTGCTGTACCTTCGCTCGGTGGACGACGCGATGAAAATCCGGGACCGGGCGAAGTCGGCCAAGCGCGCCGTCGTGATCGGCGCCGGGTTCGTGGGAGTGGAGGTTAGCGCAACCCTCGCCAATCTCGGAGTCGATGTGACTTTAATTAGCCGCGAGGGCCACCTGTGGCACAACTTCTTGAGCCAGGAAACCGGGGACTGGCTGAACCGCTATTTCAAGGATAAAGGCGTCCACGTTATTACAAACACGGAAGCTACCGAGGTCGTCGGGCACGGGGTTCGGCTGGCTTCTAACGATGTCATTCAGGGCGATATGATCGTGGCCGGAATCGGCGTCCGGCTTAACGTGGGGCTAGCTAAGGATGCGGGACTCGAAACTGACCCTCGCCATGGGGTGGTTACCAATTCGACCCTCAAGACTTCCGACCCCAATATCTGGGCGGCCGGAGACATTGCGGCTTATGACGACATCAACTTTGGGAAGCGATGGCACCTGGAGCACTACATGAACGCCGACTGGCAGGGCACGCATGTGGGAACGAACATGGCCGGCGCCAATGAGTCCTTCACGAAGGTTCCGTATTTCTTCTCCGACATTTTCGACCTTAGCTTCGTGCTTCGGGGGGATGCCGAAGGCGGTGAGAGCGCCAAGGTAATCGGAGACCGTGAGAGCGCCGACTTCATCGAACTGTACAGTTACGAGGATGGCCGGCTCGCCATGGGTCTCGCTTTCATGCGAGATTACAAGAAACAGGACGCGATCGGCGACAAGATCGAGCAGTACATCTTAGAAAAGCGGCAAGCGGCCGACCTGGACGCGAGTTCCTTCCCAGTTTCCTAAGAGGTGGCCGGCTAGAGATCGTGGCGCCGATCGATCACTGACAGCTTCATCAGGCTGCGAAGGTTTCTGAGTTCGCGAAGATTCCTCGTGGACATGTGCGGGAGGCGTTCTACGCCCCGGGTCGTTAGCGACACCCGTACTTGGGGCAGGTCCTCGGGGTCGGATTTACGCTCGACAAGGCCCCCGCCGACACAGCGATCCACGAGCCCGACGGCGGTGTGGTGCTTCAGTTGAAGAAAATCGGCGATCTCGGCGATCGAGGCCCATTCCCGGCCCGGCTGGCCCATGATCGCAAGTAGGGCTTGGTGTTGCTGAGGCGTTATCCCGACGTTGCGCGCGCCCTCCTCCGAGAAACGCGTGAATCGCCGAATCGCGGCTCGAAACGCGGCCAACGACTCATAGTCTTGCTTCGTTAGAGGAATTTGGGCGTTTTCCATGGCAATTCTATCGCTTTGGGATATAATGTCGATTGACAACTCCACAGTAGCTGCGCGGCGCGTTGGCCGTGTAGATTTGTTTCTACCGTAATGGAAGGGGCTCCAACCAGAGCCCTTCTTTTTTGCGTCACACCTTGTCAAAAACCGGTTGGGAGGCATCTCTCTGTTCGCCCACCGTAGTTTTGGACACTATACAAGCAATTTGGTGCCCAGCGGAAGAGTCTCGTTGAATTACGAGCTTCCCTTGCCAATGCTCGTTGAATCCGGAATCCAGCGAAGCAATTTGGGACTCGAACCTAATCGCCCCGGTAGAAACTCTTGTATTCAAGGCTCCGACTGATAATAGGAAAGGCAATGCCAACGTTCGAGTATCAAGCGCTCAATAGTGCCGGAGAACGGGTCTCCGGGGTTGTGGCCGGCGGCTCGATGGAGCAGGCCCTTACGTCGCTCTCCAGCAATGGCTTAACCGTCGAGAGGATCAACCAATCGGTCCTGCTTCAGGATCCCCTGAGCACGCAGGCTGTCGTCGAGCCGAGTGAGACTCGGACCGTAATTCCTCCTCCCGTCCAGTTCTACGAAGCTCCGGGTTCCCAAGCCGGACCGTCGCTCGGCCAAGAGCGCAGCCCGACTGGGCCCTCGACCGAACAGCGAAGCTATATCGCCACGAGCGTCGTCGGGCCGCTCGCAGGCACGGTTCCGCATGCAAATCTAACGTTTTTCTACCGGCAATTCGGCACCATGCTCGAGGCCGGCGTCCCAATCGTGCAGGCCCTCGACACCCTCGGTAAACAGGGCCACAACGCCAAGCTCCACCAAGTCGTGAGCGAGATACGCGGGCATGTCGAGGCCGGGCGGGACATCAGCGTCGGTATGCAGCGATATCCCGAAGTGTTTCAGCCGCTGGCGGTGAGCCTCGTTCGGGCCGGCGAAGAGGGCGGATTCGTTGCCCAGGCATTTAAGCAGCTGTCCGAATACACCGACAAAGAGATCTCTCTCAGGAATCTGATCCGGAGGCTTACGCTTTATCCAAAGATCGTCCTCTTCACGGCCGTCGTTCTCATCGGAGGGGTCACGCTGCTTGTCAGGTCGATTGGTGGACCCCAGCTTCTTCCGACGGCGTTCGTGATGACGGTTTCGGCCGTTCTCGGGATAGCTCTCGTCGCGGGATTTCTGTTCTTTACGGTTGGGATCGCCAATCCACGCATCAAATACAACTGGGACATGATCACCGTCAAGATGCCCTTCGGCGTCGGCAAGACCGTTCATGAGTTCGCGATGGCCAAGTTTGGAATGGCGATGGCTTTCCTGCACAAGGGCGGTGTACCGGTCCAGAATTCGATCCGGCTGTCGGCCGACGCTTGCGGGAATGAGTACGTGCGCTCCCAGATCGTTCCGGCAAGCCGAAAACTCGAGACGGGAGCCGGAATCACCGATACTTTGCGAGGCACTCAAGCTTTTTCGCCGATCGTAATGGACATGGTCGATACGGGAGAGCGAACGGGCAACCTCGACAGCATGTTGATGCGGATGTCGACGTTCTATGAGGACGAGGCTGAGACTCGCGCCCGGCAAGTTGCCCAGATATTTTCGGTTATCCTGCTCGCTCTGGTTGCGATCTACGTTTGCATCATCCTGATCATGTTCTGGCAGAACTACATGTCGGCCGCAGGCGCCGGAGCTGGCGTGGACTCCTCGACGGGCGGGGACTGAGCCGTGGCAAAGACGCATTACGAGGTTTTGGGCATCGCGCCGTCTAGTTCGGCCGATCAGATTCGGTCTGCCTACCGAAAACTCGTGATGCAGCATCACCCGGACCGCTCGAACGATCCCAAGTCGAAAGCCACGTTCCTCGCGGTTACGGCCGCCTACGAAGTGATCGGTGACAAGAACCGGCGGAAGGAGTACGACGACCGCCTTGCCATCGAGGCGACCATCAAAGATCGAAGGTCGCAGTTTGGCGGGTCCTCAGACCGCGCCTACCGCACGCCGTCCGCGCGCGTCGCCGAGATCCGCCTCGATATCAACCGGCTCAACACGCTCTACTCACGGGGAAATTATCCGGAAGCGGAGAAACTTGCTCGAAGCATCATCGATCGCGACCGGCGACAGCCCGTTGCGTACGCCGTCTTGGGCAATCTGGCTCGGATTTCGGGAAACCAGGGTGAGGCCATCCGCATGTACGGCTACGCCCTTCAATTCGACCCCCGAAACCAGGTGTATCAGAGGTGCTACGACGAGCTCGTAAACATCCAAGTCCCCGCGACGAGACCGGCCGCGGCGCCGCGGAGACAGACTGCTAAAGTCGCGACCCGGCACAATTCGATGTCGGGGCCAATCTTTGGAATCGGGCTCGTTCTTTTGGCTTGCATGTATGTTTATTTTTCGAAGGAAGATCCGATCAATAAGGACCTCAAGTTCATCTCGACGTGGACACTTGGTCTCGTCGCGATGTTGTTTTTTAGCGGCGTCGTGATGGGCGCATGCATGGCCCTGGATGGCCTTCTTGACAGTTACGCTTCGATGGCGAAGACGGCGATCGGGAAACTCTCGCCTACCGCCGCGTTGGCCCTGATTGCCATCGCCAATTTCTGGGCGGCGGTCGTCATGTATCTCTTGGTCGGCTTGAAGTGGAAGACGTTCAATGTGACGACCTCGCGACTGATCGCGAGTGTGGTCGCCGGTACGAGCCTTTTGGCGATGGCATCTGAGATGTCCGAACGGATCTCAGGAGTCGAGGTGTTCACTTGGGGCGGCAATCTCGTCTACTTGGGTGCTCTTTCCGGCTGGGTAGTGACGGACGCGTTACGCGGCGCGAGCGGCTAGCGATGCAGCGTGCCAGAGGATAGACTTTCCGAATCCAACTTCCAAATGCGAGGCTCCAAAGTTCACGCGACCTGCGGCTGATACTCGAGCAGGATGTCGTCGAGGCTGCCCCGGCTTTGCTCGGCTGGGACCTGGTTCGAGGCGATCTCCGGGCGTGCATCGTAGAGGTGGAGGCTTACCGACAGGATGAGCCGGCTTGCCATGCCTTCGGAAAAGTGAAAATGAAGAACATGGGGCTGTGGTCGACCCCCGGCACTTCCTATGTTTATTTCGCCTACGGCAACCACTGGATGCTCAACGTCGTGGCGCACCCTATAGGTGAAGCCGCCGCCGTCCTCATTCGCGCGGCCCGCCCGATCAGCGGTCAAGGAGTCATGGCCGAACGCCGTCCCAAGGCCCGCCGCGACGAGGACCTGCTGTCTGGGCCCGGCAAGCTCGCCGCCGCCTTCGACGTCACCGGGAAACTGAACCAAATCGATCTCCTCGATCTGGACACCGAGCTTCATCTGGAGCCCGGGGCGCCGGCTCGTAACATCGTGGCTGGGCCTCGCGTCGGCATTGCCATCGGCAAGGCCCACGATCTGCCTTGGCGCTTTATCGATCGCGATGCCATGGTTTGGGCTTCGAAGCCTCGGCTCAGCCGGTAGCGTCCGCTATTTGAGCAGATCGAACGCCGCTTCGCGCCAGGTCCTAACCGTTTGTTCGCTGAATCCGGGCGCGTTGTGGAGCATGCCTGTATCGATTGCCACGATCAAGGACTCGAGCGAGTACACGCCGTAGTCGTGGAGGAGTCTCTGCGCGGTCAGGACACCGAGACCTGGAATCCGAATCAAGTCGACAACGGTAAAGGGTACGGACTTCTCCCACTCTTCCTGCTTGGAACACTTGCCGGTATCCAGGATCTCCTTGATGTAACCGCCGACCGAAGGTCCAACTCCCGGAATATCGCGAAGCCTCCCCTCCCTGCGGACTTGCTGGATCGGCTCGCCCATGCTCTCGATCGCGTGAGCGATGTGGGAGTAGCGGCGTGCGTGGGTTTCCTCATAGCCGGCGATGACGAGGTACGCCTGCAACTGGCGAAGGTGATCGGCCAACTCCTTGTTCGTCATCCCAAGTTGATTTTGACGCGGCGAGGCGATGCCGGCCAAATAATCGGGAGCGGAGCTGCAAGGCCTTTGTGCTAGGCAGCCTTGGCTTCGACGAACAGCTTATCGTAGTTCTGATACTGGGTGATGAACTCATCGGCCAGGCCGCTGATCTCACCGATATTGATACCAAGCCGCGACAGCGAGGTTTCGTCGAGAACGACCTTGACTCCCGAGCCTCCGTGAGTCGTGACCTCCGTGGTCGACGCGAGATAGTCGGCAATGTGAACGACATCCACCATCGGCGCATCAGGGAAGCATTCGCTTGGGGCGTGGTGAAAGGCGATCGCATCGACGATGACCTTCGGCAGGTTCCACTTTTCGGCGAGCTTCGCTCCGACTTCTTGGTGATCGAAGCCGAGGACGCGGCGCTCAGCCTGCTCGGTGGTGAGCTCAAGCTTCGCGGCAATCGCGGTGAGAGTCACGGACCGATTTTCGAGCCAGGCGCTCAGGGCGACCTTACCGAGATCGTGAAGCAATCCGCAGGTAAATGCTAAATCGGAGGAGCCAGGGGCTACGTTCTGGGCGAGAACCTGAGCGGCCACGGCAACGCTGAGAGAGTGCTCCCAGAACTCATGGGGTTCGAGGGCATATCCTCGGAGCGGGCGATCCATCCAGTGATAGGTCGAGGCAATCATCGCCAGGTTCCGAACGGCTCGCATGCCCAGCACGATAACGGCCTCGTCGGGACTGGCAATTCGGCGCTGCATGCCGTAGAAGGCGCTATTGGCTAACCGAAGAACGCGTGCGGTCAACGCCTGATCTTGCGACAGGTACTTGGCAACCGAATGGGCGGTCGAGTTGGCAGCCTGCGACTCTCGCATGACGGCGAGGGTGGCCGCGGGAAGTGCGGGAAGGTCGGGCGTCTTCTCGACGACCTCTTCCAGGGTGAGCTGTCCCATCGTGGCAGTGTCTTCAGCGTGCATCTGTACCCACTATTCCGCTATCGACCAGTCAAGCGGCCAAGCATTTTTGCTGAGCCTCATGTGTTTTACGAACGTTCGGAACATCGCGAGCCCGTTTGGCGTCAGATGTAATCCAAAGGCAGAGTCGCCAGCCGGAATGGCCGGGCGACCGGTTGGTGCGTTTTGTAAGAAACGCTTTCTCCTCTCCAGGAATGCTTTCGACCCCATCAGCGAAGCATTCCTTTTTTCGTGCCACGGCCCCCGGTGATTGTTGCCAGTCGTTCGATGTTTCGCTGCTCGCTCGTTCAAAAAACCCGAGGGGGTGAGGGGGTGGGGCGTTGGGGTGTTGAGGCATGGAATCAGAACCGGTAAACTCGGTGCCCCATGCCGAGCTTGGACCTCGAAACGGTAAGGCACGCGCTGAAAACCGCCCAGGAGCATGCCTACTCCGAAGTGGAACTCGACATCGACGGCGCTTCTTTTCGGGCAAAGTTCGAACCGCACGCCAAGCCTCGATCGAAACCAGTCGCCCAGCCGGCCATGGAGCACGTGGCGATCGCCCCGGAGCCGGAGGCGAAGGTGATCAAGAGCCAACTCGTGGGTTTTTTCAGGCTCGGTCCATCGCCGATGCAGGTCGGAGCGCGGGTGGAACGAGGAGAGATTGTCGGGGTGATCAACGCACTGGGGATCCCAAACGATTTAGAATCACAGGTAGCTGGGGAAATCGTAGAAGTGCTTGTCGAAGATGGACAGCCTGTAGAATTTGGTCAAGTGCTGGCGAAGGTGAAATGATGAAACGCGGGAATTCTCTGGTCGGCCTTTTGGTGGTGGTGGCGATCATCGCTCTGCTGGCGGTCACGTTTATGAAGGGGAGCAGCCTCTTCAGCGCTCCCGGCACCGGCTCACCCCGCAAAGACGGGCTGGGTACCACGGTTCCAGGCCTGATCATGGCCCAGGCGAAGGACGACGCCTGCCGCGCCCGCCTGTATGACTTGCGCGCGGCCATTCATATCGCGGAAGGCGATAACGACGACAAACCACCATCCACCCTTGCCGAATTGAAGCAGGGCGAGGCCTACGCTAAGTGCCCGATTGGCGGCGAAGCCTACAAGTACAACGCGGAGACCGGCGAGGTGAAGTGCGTGCACCCTGGCCACGAGAAGTATTGATGCTTCGAAAAGTCCTTGTCGCGAATCGGGGAGAGATTGCGTGCCGGGTGATCCGGGCATGCCGCGAGCTCGGCGTTCGCAGCGTTGCCATCTATTCCGAGGCTGATCGCGAGAGTATCCACGCCAAGATCGCCGATGAAGCGATCTGCGTTGGCGCCGCGTCGAACGGCGATTCTTACCTCAACCTCGCGAACGTACTCATGGCCGCGCAAATCTCGGAAGTCGAGGCCGTCCATCCGGGCTACGGTTATTTCAGCGAACGCGCCTCGTTTGCAGCTGCCTTGGAGTCGCTGGGAATCGCTTTCGTGGGCCCTCCAACCACTGCGATCGAAGCCATGGGCGACAAGGCAAGAGCCAAGGAGGCGGCGATCGCGGTTGGATGCCCGGTCGTTCCCGGATCGGATGGACCTGTCCCGACTGACGCCGAAGCCCTGAAGGTTGCCGAGGAGGTCGGATATCCGATCCTTCTCAAGGCCGTCGCCGGTGGAGGCGGGCGAGGCATCCGCCGGGTCGATTCTCCCGACGAACTGGCCGCATTGTGGAAGATGGCTGCGGCCGAGGCCCAGGCGAGCTTCGGCAGCGGCGACATGCTTATCGAGAAGTTCGTTGAAAACCCGCGCCACGTCGAGATCCAGGTTATCGGCGACTCGCACGGAAACATGATCCACCTCGGCGAGCGCGAGTGTTCGATCCAGAATCTGCGGCATCAAAAGCTCATCGAAGAGGCGCCTTTCGCCCGCCTCCCCGAATCGGTCAGGGCCGCGATGGGGGAAGCCGCGGTTAAGGTTGCCAAAAGCGTGGGCTACCAGAACGCGGGAACCGTTGAGTTCCTGGTCGACGCCGACTTCAACTTCTATTTCCTGGAGATGAACACCCGGCTCCAAGTCGAACATCCCGTCACCGAAGAAATCACCAACGTCGATCTCGTACACCTCATGTTGGGCGTGGCCTCGGGTGAGGAACTTCCTCTGAAGCAGGACGACGTGAAGATCGCGGGCCACTCCATCGAGGCGCGGATTACGGCTCAGGATCCCGACCGGGACTTCGCCCCCTCCACCGGTTGCATCACCCAATGGCGCGCCCCCGGTGGGCGCGGTGTCCGGATGGAAAGCTATGTCTATGCGGGCCTGCCCGTGACGCCCTTCTACGACCCTCTTCTGGCCAAATTGATCGTGCGAGCAGCCAATCGGGACGATGCGGTGCGGAAGTTGCAGACGGCCCTCCATGAATTCGAGGTCGGCGGAATCGCGACCAACATCCCGTTCCTGCGCCGGCTGGTGGCGAGCGACGGCTATGTCTCCGGCGACTTCACGACGGCGTACGTTCCGGCGTTCCTGGCGGACACGGCGTGACAAAGTCACGGCGCAAAGCGCGCGAGGCCGCCCTCCAGGCTCTTTACAAGATCGAGATCGCCAAGAGCCCGATTGCGACTGCCGTCGCCGAAATGCGCGAACACGCCGATTTGGCTGATTACCTGACCGACTACGCGGAGAGACTGATCTCCGGCGTTCGGAACAATCAAGCGTCATTGGACGCTCGGTTATCGCGGATCATCCTCGAATACGACTACGATCGGGTCGCTGTAGTCGATAAGAACGTCCTTCGCATCGCCGCCTTCGAGCTGTTCTTCGAGCCGTCGATTCCGCCGGCAGTGACGATTGACGAGGCGATAGAAATCGCGCGCAAGTATTCGACGGTGGAGAGTGGGAAGTTCGTGAATGGCGTTCTCGGCAAGCTCCTCGAGGAGTCACCCAAGGCCAACTGGGATCCGGCGTCCGTGCCCCCCGAGGATCGACCAGAAGAGGAGCCCGTCGAGGTGATCGATGAAGAGATCGACGCCGGATCCGAAGAAGCGCGGAAGCTTGCCAAAATCGGAGGCTGGAAGATAAAGCAGCCGGACTGCTAGATCCGGTGGGGCAAGGCGTCACGGGCCTTTGTGGCGTCAGCCAGAATAGGCCGTGCCGGAACCAGACGATTGGCGCCGAATGGGCCAGGAGAAGTACCTCTCGGGCGCCCGATTTCGATTCCGGCGCTACCGGCAGGTCAGCCCTGAGTGGGACCACGATCATTGCGAGTTCTGCCTACGCAAATTCGAGGAAGCGCCAGATGAGAACAGCCTCGCCGAGGGCTGGGCAACGCCCTACATGCAGAGCGATGTGTCCTTCCGTTGGATTTGTGATGTGTGCTTTACCGACTTCCGCGAGGAGTTTGGATTTGCAGTCGATCAGGTGATAGTGCGCTATCCATGTCCCTGCTGCGGCTATTTGACCCGGAACGAGGGACCGCCCGGCACTTACGAAATCTGCCCGATTTGCTGGTGGGAGGACGATCCCGTTCAGTTCGAGGACCCCGACTTCTCGGGCGGGGCGAACCAACCGAGCCTGAACGAGGCGAGGAAGCGCTTCCGGGAATCAGGGGCTATTAGCCCTGACGCAACACCCCACGTCCGGGCGCCGCTCCCCGATGAAGTTCCCTAACTCGAGAACTTCCTCCCTCTATAGGCCCCCCACTTTATGATGAAGTTCTCAACAACCTGATCAGTAGTTCTCCAGCGACTGGGTGATCTTCTGGACCGTGGTCTTCGCATTGCCGAAAACCATCGCCGCGTTGTCGTAGACGAACAGTTCGTTGTCCACGCCCGCAAATCCGACCCCCATGCTTCGCTTGCTGACGAGCACGGTCTTCGCCTTGTCGACGTCCAGGATCGGCATCCCGTAGATCGGACTCGATTTGTCGTAACGTGCCGCAGGATTGACCACGTCGTTTGCGCCAAGAACGAGAACGACATCGGTCTCTGGAAACAGAGGGTTGATCTGCTCCAGTTCGTACAGTTGCTCATAGGGAACGTCGGCTTCCGCCAGAAGTACGTTCATATGCCCTGGCATTCGGCCGGCCACCGGGTGCACCGCGTACTTGACGTCGACACCCATGTGATGGAGCTTGTCCGCCATTTCTTTAACTTGGTGCTGGGCTTGGGCAACGGCCATGCCGTATCCGGGGACGATCACCACGCGCTCCGCGTTGGCGAGCAGAATCGCCGCATCTTCGGACGAGTAGCTCTTGGGCTGCCGGCCCGCGAATGCGCTCGGGCCACTGCTGGCGACCACCACGCCCACCCCCGCGAACAGGACGTTCGCCAGGGTGCGGTTCATCGCCGTGCACATCAGCAGGGTCAAGATCAAGCCGCTCGCACCCACGAGGCCACCGCCAATCAGCAGCGCCGTATTCATGAGGACGAAGCCCGCGAAGCCCGCGGAAACGCCCGTAAACGAGTTCAGCAGCGAGATCACGACCGGCATATCCGCGCCGCCAATCGGGATAACGCCGAGGATCCCGATCGCGAAGGAACACGCGATCAAGATTGAGAACAAAAGGATGCTGGATTGCTGCCCAAACGCCGGCATGAGCAGCACAACCGCGAGCACGACGATGGCGGCGGCGATGAGGCCGTTGACGGCTTTCTGGCCGGCAAACAGGAAAGGTCTCCCGGGAAGGAGCTCCTGGAGCTTGCCGAAGGCGATCAGACTCCCGGAGAAGCTCATAGTCCCAATGATTACGGAAAGGACCGTGGCAATCGCTTGCACGGGGGCCGGCGTCTCGTTGCGATTCGCCGCGTCGACGAACTCGTAGAGCGAAACCAGGGCGACGGAGCCGCCGCCCAGTCCGTTAAGGAGGGCGACCATCTGAGGCATGTTTGTCATCGCGAGCTTGCGAGCCGGCCATGCGCCTCCAATGATGCCGACTGCGAACGCCCCCAGCATGAGAGCCATGTTCAGCGGCTTTAGGCCCAGAATCAGAGGATCGCCGGTGAGCGTCGGATAGATGAAAGTAACTCCAAGCGCGAAAATCATTCCGAGAGCGGAAATCCAGTTGCCTTTTCTCGCCGTAACCGGCGAGTTCATAAGCTTGAGGGCCAGGATGAAGCACACGGCTCCCACGAGGTACCCCACGTCGGCCCAGGTCAGCAACGGGCTCACACTGTTGACTTGAGCGAGTAGATTCACTTACTTCCACTCCTCTTCTTGGTCTTGAACATCTCGAGCATCCGGTCGGTGACGACATAGCCGCCGACGACGTTCAGGGTCCCGAAGAGCACGGCGAGGGTCCCGATGACGTACATCGGCACGGTCTCAGCTCGGCCGAGGATCAGGAAGCCGCCAACGACGATAACGCCGTGAATGGCGTTCGTCGCCGACATGAGCGGCGTGTGGAGGGTTGCCGGGACCTTGGCGATAACCTCCAGCCCGACAAAGATGGCGAGGATAAAGATGGTGACTACCAGGATGAGAGTCAGCGGGCTGCTCATGATGTCGTTCACTTTGCGACCACCTCCTTCTCGAGTTTGAGCCGGGTCGGCTCGTGAACAATCTTTCCCTCATGGGTGACCATCGACTCGCGAATGATCTGGTCTTCGAGGTCCAGCTTCAAGGCGCCCTCCGGCGCCAGATTGAAGAGGAACTCGCAGATGTTCTTGCTGTACATCCGGCTCGCATCGTATGCCAGCTCCGAGAGAAGATGAGTGGGGCCGCAGATCGTGACGTTGTCGACGACGACGTTCTTGCCAGGCTCCGTTGCCTCGCAGTTTCCGCCGTTCGTCGCGGCGAGATCGACGATCACCGAGCCGGGGTGCATCAGCTTGACCATGTCCTTGGTGATCAGGACCGGCGCCGGTTTGCCAGGGATGAGTGCCGTCGTGATGACCACGTCGCTCTTTGCCATCCGAGTTCCGATGAACGCCAGCTCCTTAGCGTGGGTATCGGCCGACATCTCCTTCGCGTAACCGCCGGCGTCCTCGGCGTCTTCCAGAGCGACCGGCATCACGGCGAACTTTGCTCCAAGCGACTCGACCTGTTCCTTGACCGCCGGCCGCACGTCGAAGGCTTCGACGATCGCACCGAGCCGCCGGCAGGTCGCAATTGCCTGCAGGCCGGCCACGCCGGCTCCGATGATGAAGACCCGCGCCGCATTGAGGGTGCCGGCCGCGGTCATGAACATGGGGAAGAATTTGGCCAGCTTGTCTGCCGCCAGAAGCGCGCCTTTGTAGCCTGCGATCGTGCTCATCGAGCTGAGCGCATCCATGCTTTGAGCGCGTGTGATGCGAGGAACGAGCTCCATCGCGAATGAGGTGACGTTCAGCTTGGAGAGGGTGGCAATGGTCTTTGGATTCGATCCTGGAAATAGGAACGACAGCAAACTCGATCCGGATTTGAGAGCCTCTGCGTCACCGGCGGCGTCGCCTGGGCCGTTGATCTTGACGATCATGTCAGCCGCTTTATGGACGGCTTCCGCCGTCTTGACGACTTCTGCGCCGGCCTCGGTGTACTGCGGATCCAGGAACCCGGCTTTTTCGCCGGCGCCCGCTTGGAAGATGACTTCAAACGACTTCGATTTGAGTGACTTAACGCCTTCCGGAGTCAAAGCTACCCGTCGTTCGCCATCCAGGGTTTCGGCTACAACGCCTATTTTCAACGAACCAAACCTCCTGCACCCAATTCTGTCGTTTTAAGGCCTCCCACCTTGAGGGGAATTCTGTCGACGGGAATGGGACCCACAATTGACTATCGGCAATTATGCCGTGCATAAGGCTAAGACGGCAGGCGTGGTGAAATGGGTGGCGCGTATGCAGGCCCGTGAGTAAGTCGGCTAATCTCTGGCCATGCCCGAGCTCCCCGACATCGAGCTCTACCTTGCGCGGATTCGCGAGAGGGTTGTCGGGGAGCGGCTGGAGAGGATGCGATTTTTCGGCCCGTTCGTGCTCCGTTCGGTCGCGGTTCCAGCAAGCGATATCGAGGGACGAGTGGCGACGGACGTCTTCCGACTTGGCAAGCGCATCGTCATCGAGTTCGGGGACCACTCGCCGTCGGGACGCCCGGAGTCCAGCTGCTTCGTCTTGATCCATCTCATGATCGCGGGCCGCCTCCAGTGGCAGTCACCTGCCCCGCCCGAGAAGAAAGCCTTTGGGAAGATCCTACTGGCGACTCTAACGTTCTCGTCGGGCCAGCTGAGCCTCGTTGAGACGTCGACCCGCAAGCGCGCGGCCGTGTTCCTGATCAAAGGTCGCGACGGACTGGACGAACATCGGCGAAAGGGTCTGGACGTGTTTGCGGCCTCCCACGCCGAGTTTTCCGAAAGGCTAAGAGCGCAGAACCGAACGCTCAAGCGGATCCTCACCGACCCTCATTCCTTCGATGGAATCGGAAACGCCTACTCGGACGAGATCTTGTTCGCGGCGCGATTGTCGCCGGTTCGCCTAACTCGATCGTTGACGGATGCCGAGGCGTTGCGATTACACAAGTCCGCCGGAGAGACCCTGAGCCACTGGTCGGCCCGGTTGAGAGAGCTCTACCCGAAGTTTCCGAAGCCGAACGACGTCACCGCGTTCCGGCCGGATTTTGCGGTTCACGGCCGCTTCGGTCAGCCGTGCCGGGTCTGCGGCGCTCCGATACAGCACATCGTCTATGCCGAAAACGAGACGAACTATTGCGCGAACTGCCAGAACGAGGGCCGCCTGCTCGCCGATCGGAGCCTCTCGCGTCTGTTAAAGAAAGATTGGCCCTCGACGCTCGAAGAGATGATCGAAGGTAAGCGGTCGTAGTGGCTTCGCGGTACGATCCAAGGATCAAGAGCTGCCGGCAGCCTGGATGATTCAAATGGCAACTGAACCCAACGAAGTCTGGAGCGAGTTGAAGCCACTCGCCGAAAGCGGCCGCGTGGACGAAATCCTTGCCCGCATCCGCGGCGTCGGTGACGATGCTGAGCGGATCGCGCTAAGCCGGGCCACCATGCGGCATCTTGCCTTCGGCGAATGGCAGAACAAGGATCTCGACGTCATGACGGCGATCGCCGATTACGCCATTGAAGAGTGTGAAGGGCTTGCAGGCGATTTCCTGGAGCAGGCCAATATCATCTGCTACAACACCTCCGCGAATCTGTGCGACTGTTGGGCCGACGACTTCAGCCGGGAGCCGAGGCACTTTGAGAAAGGGATCGCGTACGCAAAGAAAGCGCTCTGGTTTCGAGATCATCTTGGCAAGGGCCCGGGGTCCAAAGCGATGGCCAACTGGGCTCTTGGCAAGCACCTGCAGTCCCTCGGCAGGCTGGATGAGGCCGCCGAATCGTTTCGACACTGCCTGGATTTGGAGACTGAAGCCGCCAAGGCGGACGGCAAGCCGACGGCGATCTCATCCGATGCTCCCGACGGGTATCTCATCGCAGCCGCCTATGTGGCGCTGATAGAACGAGACCGCTCTGTTCTCGAACAGCTGAAACTCGTACTCGACGAGATGCTCGCCAAAGGCGGCGAGGCCAAGATTGATGCGGAGATTATCATCACTCAGCTGCGCGAGACCGCCAAACAATTGGGAATCGACTATCTTGCCGGCGCGGAGGCAGTCCGCCATCTGTAAAGCGTTTGCGCCGTGGATCGCGAGTTATCGCGAAGCCAGCTGGGGAATGATATAACTTAAAGCGAGCCGGAGTTCCGGCTCGTTGAGTTACTCAAGGACGGAAATGCTCTAAATGGCAAAGGCTCAGACGCTGCACCCGGGTGGGTTTGGCAAAACTTCGAGGCGCGATTCGTGGTGGGTTCAACCTGCCGTCACCTTCGCCATCCTGACTCTGTTTGTCGTTTACGCGACCTGGGCGGCATTTCAGGGAAAGAACTACTGGGTCGGAGACCACTACCTTTCACCGTTCTATTCGCCCGAGGTTTTCGGAGACTCGCATCACGCGTTTTTCGGCCCCAAACCCGGCTGGTGGCCGGGATTCCTGCCCTTCTCGCCCGCTCTGATCATCCTGCCTTTCCCCGCCTTCTTCCGGCTCACCTGCTATTACTACCGCGGCGCCTATTACAAGGCTTTTTGGGCCGACCCGCCCGCTTGCGCTGTTGGCGAGCCTCGTAAGGGATATCGGAGCGAGAACCGCTGGCCGATGCGGTTCCAGAACATTCATCGGTACGTCCTCTTCTTCGCGATTTTTCTTTTGGCTGCTCTCTGGCGAGACGTCTACATGAGCTTGTTTGGGTGGGAAAACGGCTTTGGGATCGGCGTCGGTTCGATCGTGCTGTTGGCCAACACGACCCTGCTCACCTGTTACACCTTTTCCTGTCACACGTTCAGATTCCTGGTCGGGGGTCGGAAGAACTCGCTCGCGAAGACTCCGATGAAGTTCGCTTGCTATAACTGCGTTACCGGCTTGAACAGGAAGCACATGTATTTCGCCTGGGCGAGCTTGTTCAGCGTGATGCTGGCCGATCTTTATGTCCGCCTCGTGAGTTCAGGTGTACTGAGCGACTTCCGGATTGTCTGATCGCCTGGGGAACGGGAGCACGGGCCACAAGCTACAATTCAGGGCACGCCTCCGTAGCTCAGCGGATAGAGCAACTGCCTTCTAAGCAGTGGGTCGTGGGTTCGAGTCCCGCCGGGGGCGCCATTTTTGATGGGAGTTAACCAGTCCTGACGACGGCTTAGCTTCGAATTCCGTGCGAATACCGGATTTAGCCCCCGCTTCACCTGGTTGGGTGACGACTACCGATCCATGCGTGCTTTACGATATCGCAGGCGAAATGTGCATACGTAATCACAAGTATGCGACCGCGCGGTAACCGAGATGAGCAGCACGACACAAGCAGCGGGGTGGAATCGTCTCTCGCGCGCCCAGCCATCCGGACTAAACGAGACGCGGCGACTCCGATTGGCGCGCGTCATGCTTGAAAGGGCTGTAAGCTTTCCACGGGGATCTGATTTCCACGCTTGCCCATCCATGACTGAACACCGGCAAATATCCGCGCAAGCCGCACCGCGTGCCCTCCAAAGTCGGTCCGGCCGTGTCCCGGTCAAAGAACCGACCTACGAAGCCGACCTAGCGAGGCGCATCGCGCTCGTAAAGCTGATCTTGTCCGCCATGAATCTCGTGGTCATCGTCATCGGCAACGAGATTAATCCCTCCCCGAGTTCGATGGAACTCGTCGGATCGTTAGCGACCGGAAGCATCTTCCTGGGCTACATGTCACTCATGTACCTGGCCCTCAATCGGAACTGGATTTCGATGAGCTACTACCGGGTCTCCGGGCCGTTCGTCGACGTCTTATTCTGTTCCCTCCTGATCCTGGGAACCGGTGGCTACCAAAGCCCTTTCAATCTCTGGCTGGCGATGGCGCTCGTGGCTGCGGGCTTCAGCTCTGACCAGAGAATCGTCCTGTGGGCGACCGCTCTTGCCCTGCTATTCGGAACACTCATCGCCTTTGTCCCCCAGAGCGTTCCCCTCGACGTTCCGATCTTCGTGATTCGCACCGCATTCCTGCTCGCCTTCGGGCTTGTGATCGCCTCGATCGCGAACCACCTGGCAAGGAAATCCGCGGTGCTGGCTGCAATCGATTCCTACGCCGCGGCTGCCGACGCCCGAGACTCAATACCGGACGCCGCCGCCATCCTCCTTGACACCCTGAACGAATCTCTCAAACCGAATGCAATCTTGCTCGAACTCGACGATGGCAACCGATTTCATTGGGGAGACTTGAGCGGCGCCTCGGTTACCCGGGATTTCGTGGTATCGAGTGGGAGCGTTCGGTACGGAGTTTTGCGGTTGGCGCCATCGACGCCGGTCAGAAGCGACGACGAGCAACTCCTTCACACGATCCTCGACCGGTTTTGCCTGACCCTTCGCCGAATCTCGGCCACAGACGAACTTCGCCGCAGCGCGGTTCAGGAAACTCGCCTGCGTCTGGCCGATGAACTGCACGACACTCACGTTCAGACACTGACCGCGATCGACCTCCAGGTGGAAGGCATCTTTGGGCGCAAGAGACTGGATTCACAGATCGCGACGAGTCTGCTTACCGTACGCACCCTGGCCCGCGAATCGAACGCAAGGCTGCGAGAGTTCATTTCGCAGGGAACGATCGACTCCACGGACGACCTGGGCGAAATCATCACGAGGGCGAAACGAAATTGGACCGGTACCCTCGAATTGAAGTCGGTGGACGATCCCCTTTTGAGCCGCAGCGCGTGGCTCGCGATTGAGGCTCTCATTAGGGAGGGCCTGGCAAACGCGCAGCGCCACGGCGGAGCACACCGCGCGTGGCTAACGCTCGATCGGCGCAATGGCGCGATCATCGTGAGGCTGCAGACCGATGGGAAAGCCCCGAAACTCCCCCTCCAGCGATACGGATACGGGCTCACCCGAGTCTCCGAAGCCGTCGCAGCCGCGGGCGGGCAAATGGACTTTACGGCCGGAACCGACGAGGGCGCATCCCTCTCCGCGACCTTTGAGGAGATGTCCCAGTGATCAAGATCATCATTATCGACGACCACCAGATGATTGTGGATGGCCTTAAGAGCGTGTTCCTCGCGGATCCATCGATGCGGGTCGTCGGATCGGCGCCTTCGCTATCTCGCGGCCTTGCCCTGATTCAGGAGCATGATCCCGACGTCATCATCCTCGACATTCGTCTTGCCGACGTCAGCGGCGTCTCAGTGGTCGAAAGAACGCGACGAGTCTCGGCGCGAAGCACGATCATCGTCTTGACGGGATTCGGCACCAACCTTCGGGAAGACTGTATTCTCGCCGGCGCGGACGCATTCCTGAGCAAAGAGGTGGCGAGCGATGCGATCATGCGGACCATCCGTCAGGCGATGTCCGTCCCGGACACTCCCTGGGTGGGTACCGGCGTGCTGTCTCCTCGCGAGAGGGAAATCGCCGCCCTCGCCGCCGGCGGCAAGACCAATCCGGAGATCGCGGTCCTCCTGGGAGTCAGCATCAATACCGTCAAGACTCACCTTGGACACGTCATGTCAAAGATGGGGGTTGGCGGACGCGTCGCCCTTGCCCTGGAGTGGAAGCGACGCAACGAGACGAACGACATTCACTCTATTGGGTGAACCTAACCAGGGCACTTGCAGCTTATATTGAACTGAGCGCATAGAAGTTCAATCAGCTAGGCGCGTCTCCTCAAACAGACAAACGGGGGCAAGAGCCCATCTCTTCCCCCAACCTCTTTGCCCTCGTCTCGTGACCGCAAAGCGCTTGGCCCCGGACTCTGTCGCTCAGTGGGGTGTAAAAGCTGCCTTCTAGAACGCAAAGTGGTTCTGTGGAATCGGAGGAATCACATTTCTTGGCGGCTTGTGCTTACTGTAATTAGCGTGGCTCTGGAATAAGTCGGAGTCCATACTGCCCGCGTGTCCATCCAGGAACACGATGTTGTACCGACCCTTATCGCCTGAAACCCGGTGAGGAGGGGCGTTGGTCTCGTTCCAAACATCGAAGTAGGTGCCTCCGTCGGTACCTCGGCCGTTTGCATTTCCGTTTCCATTGCCGCCGCCGTTTCCATTGCTATTGAAACGAGGAAGGACGGCAGACGGGTCGGCAGTCGACCAGCTTGTTTCGTACCGGCAATCGAACAGCATGACAATGGTCGAAGGCGTCGTCGCCTCGGACTGTCCGCGCTCGCTCGCCCAGCCGTTAAAAATGAAGGTCAGCGGAGGCTGCGTCTTATCGGTCTGATCGGCCCAACCCTGATTCGCATCGCAGGTCAGTAGATCTTTCGAGCGCGCATACGATCGAACCTCGAGCGACCAATTGGGCTTTCGGGTCGTGGACCACTCGTCGACGATGGCGCCTCCTCGGCCCTTACCCGGGTTGTTCTGAACGTTCGATTGATCGTGGTTGGGATAAATGGCATCGTAGTCCTGGGTGTACATCAGGAGTGCGAAGCCGTTCTGCATGGCCGCAGTCGAACACGCGGTCTCTTGGGCGCGGCTTTTGATCGTTGACGCTACTGGGAAGAGAATCGCGACGAGAAGGAGCACGATACCGACCGCCACCATGACTTCAGTCAGAGTGAATGCCCGCCGCTCCCTCATAGCAACCATTAACGCACCAAAGCCAAATGAGGCCACATTTTAGTGTCGCCTACACTGGATATTATCTTGGAGAACTGACGCGATCCGATGAGAAATGTTCTCCTGAATTGCTTCTTCCATATTTCGGCGCTTCAGTCACCGATGTGTTCCCATTTAGCTGGCCGCAAATTTTAAGGCCCGATACAGCTAACCGTATCGGGCGAGGTCCAAAAAGCCGGGACCAACTGCTTTAGTCGATACCGGCTCTTCGAATCGCGACTTTATTGCCGCTCGCGCCAGCCCTGCAATTTGAGGGTGAAGTAGGATTTGTCGCCGGGCATGCCGGGCGGCATGTGATACGGAAGCGAAGGTACCTGGTAGATATTTGGCACGTTCGTTCCCATGTTGAAGAAGTTCGCGACGAAGGTTCCCGCGATCTGATTCTGCTTCGCGCTCGTGATATCGCCCTGAGCGTAGAAAGCGCCGGCCATCGAAATCTGGGACGAGCCGTTGCCGGTTGACAGATACATGTTCTGCTTGGAGATCAGTCCGATTCTCGCGGTTGTTGGGAAGATCAGACCTGCCTTCGGAAGAAGGTTTCCGTCGATGTAGATATTCGGGGCGTAAAGAGTTCCGCTTCCGCTGTAATCGATATTGTCGTTCTTGCCGCCAATCTGAATGTTCGAACTGAATCTGACGATTCCGGTGACGGTCAGCTGGGCGTTGGTGGCGCCCGACTTCGGCGTGAAAGAGATCTTGTTGCCGTATGCGTCGGGCCCGTAGGTGAACGCTGTCGTACTCGACGTGATGTTCGTAACCGGGCAGAGGAGCGAATCCGTGCTCAAATAACCGTCCTGAGTCGTCCAGCTCGAGCCGTCGCTCGCTGTATAGGCTTGCGCTCCGATGCCGGAAATGACCGGATATTCGATTCCTAGACCGCCGAGGTCATAGGGATTCGACGTTCCGTTATCGCTGTAGACGTGGGCCGCGCCTTGATTTCCCGCCCAGCCGTCGGTTACGTAGACACCGTCGACGGTGCCCTTCATCGTTCCGCCGTTTACGATGCCGCTGGCACCGATCGACGCATTTCCGCTGATTCCGATCTTTCCGTGCTTGCACCGAACCTCCGCGCCAAGCGTTTGAACACCGCTGACGACTGGTGCCGCCGGTACCTGAAGTTGCAGGCTGAGCGGCATCGTGTTGTAGTTGTTCTCGATGAACGCGGTGCCTCCAAACGATGTGTCCAGGCTCGTGATCGTCATGGGCGGGTCGTACTTGCCGTTTCCGTTCAGGTCGTTGTAGGGTTCCGGCGCGGTGTAGACGTTAAATCCGTAGATGTCGCTGTACGGCTCGCCCGGATCCCACACGCCATTGTTATTGGTGTCCGTGAATGGGTCGCCTCCCTCCCAGACGCCGTCTCCGTTGAGGTCGATGAACGGCTCACCATCGCCAAGGATATGAACCGATCCGGCGATATCGACGTTTCCATTGATGGACGCTCCCGCGGCGCCGCTACCGGCGAATATCGCGTTGTTCCAAATCCCGACGTTGTGTTCGCTGACCATCGTCCGAAGGCTTTTCGTAATGCCGTTGACGGTTGCTGTCGATGTGATCCAAGCCATCGTGGGCGTCGCCTGCGGCTGAACTGTGGCGGTGACGGAGCAACCGGTTGCAATCGGCGCTAGGGTCGAGGAAAGGTTGTACGTTGCGCTAACAAAGGCGCCGCCATTCGCGTTGAGGCTGGCATACGCCTGGGCAACCGCCTGCTCGAGGCCGGCCGAGGCTACCTCGTAGGCAACGATGTGCTTTTGTTCGTTGGTCGCGCGTTTCATGTCCTCGACGGCATAGGTGGCGATTCCGAGCGAAGAGGTCATGATCAGGGCCATGGCAAGGAGCCCATACATGCTGAATGTTCCGGAGCGTTTTGATCTCATGAGTTCTTAAGGATCATCGTGGTTTTCATTCGCACGACCCTCGATTGCCCGCTAGTTTTGTCAAGGGTGATCAGGTTGATCGTGATCCCCTTGTAAACGCCTATCGACGTAATCTGAAATGGAACGTAAGCCTGGTGATAATTCGTGGAATTCGGATCGGGATCGGTGCTGGCCACGTTCTGGATCATCACCCTTGTTGCCTGGTTATCGGTGACTGTGCCGGTGTCGAAGTGAACGGTATAGCTTCGGTTCACCCCGTCGGAAACTGGCGGCACGATGTATTCCTTTTCGCCGGTTACTGGATCGCTCGTGGACGACAGTTTCGGCAGATTGAAGGTGACCGTATTGCCGTTGTTTGAAATCGTAACGGACATAGCCGACCGCATCGTCTCCGTCATCTTGCGAAGCGCTCTGGCGTTCTGATCCTCCATCGTCACGTCGTTGGTCGTCCGCTGCAGGGAACGAAGACTTCCCGCAAAGAGGTTCATCGAACCGACGATGAGGAGCATTACCAGCCCCATACCGGTCAGCAGCTCGATGAGGGTCATGCCGCGTCTCATCGGTAACCTCCTACGACCGCTCCCGTGGTCAACGATCGAGCTTTGCCGGTAGGTGAGTTCCAGGTCAGGGTGATCGTGATGAGGACGGAGCCGTTCGCGATGTTCGAAGTTGTGATTTGACCAACCCCGTTGTTCAACACTTTGGCAGGGCTGTAGTCGGTGCCGTCGTCGATGGGTAAATGCGTAAAGGTCCAGGGTTGCGCATTCTGGCCGGTGTCGATCAAATTGAGCTTAGTCAGCGTATCGACGTTGATGTTGCTCGGCTTCAGCATCGCATATTGCTCGGCGACCCGAGTTGCGATTTGACCGGCCTTAGACTCCTGACTCGCGATCTGATGGCTACGCATCACGACCGGCAGAAGGCCATAGTAGCAAACCGCTCCCATCCCGAGGATAAAGATGGCGATGACGCAGTCGATTAGGATCGATCCCTTATTTTTTCGCGCGCGATAGAGCACCAAGATCGATCATTGGCAACTCACCGCGCGGAGCCCAGAGCAATTCGAAAGACTTCGCCAAAAACCGGTGAAATCGCGGAGACTTCTCGCGACGGGGCCAGCAAACCCGATGATGATATAATGACCAGGCTCGGAGAGATGGCTGAGTGGACGAAAGCGCCCGCCTGCTAAGTGGGTAAGGAGGTTAACTCCTTCTCGGGTTCGAATCCCGATCTCTCCGCCATTTTGTGCGAATAGCTCCGCAACGTCGTCGACTGTTCGATCAGACCGGTGAGTCCGAAACGTCGAATACTCCGAGTACGGCCGAGACACCGATGAGCCTCTACCGACTGATCCTGATTCCCGTCGCCTGCAGCTTGTTCTGCTGCTCGGTCGGGCAAAGCCTCAAGACCTACCTCACATTGCGCAAACAATACGGCATCCACCAGGCGGTCGAAGTTCCGGCATTGGAAACCCTGGTTGGCACCCGCATCATGGAGCTGCAGGGCAAGGTTAAGGGCACATTTCAAGTTGGGAGCCGGTTCTCGCTGTTGGTCGAGCGGACCGACGGCCGCACGGAGACGGTCGATTCCGACGCCATGCCTAGCTGGCTCCAGGGCGGTAATGAGATTGCCGCGAGGCTGATCATCAAGGCGACTCGAACCACCGAGAGCTCGCCTTTGAGAGCTCTCCTGATCGCGGCGGCGCCTGAGGAACAAATCGGACCGATCGAGCAGGCCGAGCAACGCAGGATCAACGAAGCTGCCGCCCGAAGGGCGAAAGCCAATCAGCCCAACCCCTCGGGTTCCGGGTATCTGCCGTTCCGTAAGCAGCAAGTTCCGAAAGAGTGGAACCTGCCGTCGAGCGAAGCGGCTCCAGTCTACGCCGGGTTTATCAAGAAAGAGAATCCACGACTGAGCAACCGGCAAGCCATGGAAATCGCCCAGGGCATCATCGGATTCAGCTTGAAGTACGGAGTTGATGCCCGGCTGATTATGGCGATGGTGATGGTTGAGAGCGATTTCAATCCAAGCGAAACGAGCCGCAAAGGCGCGATGGGGCTCGGCCAATTGATGCCGAGCAACGTCCAAGAAATGGGCGTATCCAATGCGTACGACACTCTTGAGAACCTGTCCGCAACGGTCCGCCTCGTCAGGGGCCACCTAAACGACTACCGGGCGAAAGCCGGCGAAGTGACCTTTAACGGCCTGGTTCTCGCCCTCGCCGCCTACAATGCGGGACCAGGCGCCGTGAAAAGGTATGGCGGAGTCCCACCCTATCGCGAGACGCAAGATTACGTGCGCAAAGTATTGAGGCTCTGGTATGC
>CAZNUL010000004.1:0-63244 GCA_964576205.1 uncultured Fimbriimonadaceae bacterium
CTTTCGATACACGACCGAGCTGTGCGCCACGCAGAATCGCAAGCTGTTCGTCGATCGTCATCGAGGCGAGAGTTTACATTCAGGGAGCAGGGAGCAGGGAGCAGGGGGCAGGGGGCAGGGGGCAGGGGTTGCTCGTCATCACGGGGTGGGGGGGTGTATAGAGTGATGACGAGCGGCGTGACGAGGACCGCCAACACCACGGTGGCGCAGACCAGGGATCGGCCTGTCCTGCACCCTGAGCCCTGCACCCTGAGCCCTGGCTAGACGAACTGGAACTCGGGCGAAGCGAAGATCAGGCGGGAAACCGCGGCGGCAACCGTGTTCGCGCTTTGTTCCGTTAGCGGCCCGGTCATCGCCTTCTGCGCAGCCTGAACCAACTCCGGCATCTTCGCTGCCGAAATCGGCGCATCGAAGATCGAAACCAGCTTTTCGGCGATCCCTCTCGGAGTCGGATCCTGCTGGAATATCCGGTAGGAAGTAAAGCGCGTCCCGAATCTGGCCCGGCCAAACACCTTGTCAGCCCAGGAGATCCGCTCGACCATCGTAGCCGTAGTGACCCATGTCGGCCCACCGGCCCATCCAGACACATCGGGCGGGTAAAGAAGCTGCATTCCCATCTGTTTCATCACCTGGTAAGCCAAGGCCGCCGGCTGGATCTGGGCGATCGGATTCGCGGCTCCCTGGGAATTCGCGATCATGTCGGTTAGGATTTGACCTACACCGAGCTGCCGCATGCTAACGATGACGAAGTCGACCGGATTCTTGTAGACACCCCTAACAGCCTTGGCGCCGTAGAACTCGGGCGAAGTCATGATTGCCCGCAGCAACTCCTTGATGCTCAGGTTGGACTGCCGGAACTTGTCGGCGATGCGACTGACGACGGCGGGCTCCGGGTCCGAATAGGCGAACCACTTCCAAAGCTTCGCGGCGAGAAACTCCCCGGTGCGCGGTACGTCGCAGAGATGGTTGATGACGTCGTCGCCACTCAGGTTCCCGTCGATTCCGAGGTAGGTCTTGGGTGCGTCGTCGTGTTGGAACGGCCGGAAGAGGAACGAGGCCTGCGGCCGATTGTCGTCACCGTCGCGACGGTTGGTTCGCTGTATCGACCAGCCTGTAAAAGCGCGCGCGCCTTCCTGAATGTCCTTTTCGCTGTAGTTGCCAATCCCTAGAGTAAAGAGCTCCATCACCTCGCGCGCGAAGTTTTCGTTGGGATGGCCCTTGACGTTGTACTGGTTGTCCAGCCAGAACAGCATGGCCGGGTCCTTGCTAACCGCCATGAGCATCTCGCGGAAGTTCCCGGTGGCATACTGCCGCAGAAGGTCGTTCTGCACGTACATCATTCCGCCCTGATTGACCTTCTCCCCGCTCGTCGCGAAGTGGTTGTGCCAGAAGAGGGTCATCTTCTCCTGAAGCGGGCGCTGAGTGATGAGCATGCGCGCCGACCACCAAATCGCGACCGATTGCGGATTGATGTTGTTGTTCTTGCCGTTGCGGAAGGATTCGATGTCGAGCTTAAACCCTTCGTCGACGTTTTCGTAGTTGAGGAGCTTCTCGATGGCCCCGTTCAGGCCACCATCTTTCAGGTAGTAGTCAAGCTCCGCTTCACTTGCGCCTAGGCCAAATCTTCGAAGCAGATGAGCGCCTTTCTGCCGTTCCGTTTGCAACGCCATGGTCTAGAAGACGCACTGGCCCGGCTGGAGTTCACTTCGATCTGCGGGCGGGTGATGGAGCGTTGGGGCGTTGGCGTGATGAGCAATCAGGGGCGCCTTCTGAGAGAATGGTTGCTCGGCACCCCCTCCCACCCCTCCCCCGCTGGCGCGCAGGGGAGGGAAGCAAGCTCGAATTCGGCGCCAACTATCATCACCTCACGGGGGCTTATAGGGTGATGATAGCTGGACGTTTTGTATCCGGGGTCCTTCGCTCCAAAGCTCGTAAGACTCGCTTTTCGGGTCAGGACGACGGCAAGCACTAGGCGCGATCCTCGGCGGGAAACCCGCGAGGGCGGAGATCCCTCGTTCCTCGGGATGACAAAACCGATCAACCGATCACCCCCTCACCAGGAAGGGCCCCGCGGCAAATGCCGCGAGGCCCAGGGTGAGAGGAGAGAGCGGTCAGCGAACTGAAACGCCGCTTACTTCGACTTTGATATGGGCGGCTTCGTAGCCGGCTTCCTGAATCTGCCGCTCGATGGCCGCGATGATCGAATCGGGGAGGCGAAGCTCGGTTACCGCACCTGTGCCCTCGTCGACGACAACCTCGGACCGCTTGACCGGGCAATCCGTCATGCGGCAGGGGAAGTAGCCGTCAACGATGCCGATGTGATAGATCAAGCCGACTTCCTGCAGCGTCGAAAGAATCCGGTAAACGCTGACAACGTCGATCTTGCCTTTCGAGTTGATGATCTTTTCGTGGATCGCGTAGGCACTTAGCGCTTGGGTGGTATCGGCGAGTGCGCGGATGACCTGGACACGCGGCATCGTAATCCGATAACCAGCGTTCCGCAACTCCTTCAAGGAGTGCTCTTCGTAGTTACGGGCCTCGGTGGGAGTGACCGTTCCTTTGGAAGAGTGGGATGATTGGGGGTTCTTTCCTTTCATTGTTTCTATTATTCCTAACGCCAGGTACCGACACTTTCTCACGCCTTGCGGACTGTTTGCTTGTTTTGCCTTTCCTTTAAGCAGATTTGCACAGTTGCAGATATGTAAGGCGAATGTTGATAAAATTTAGGTTCCTTTGAATCTGAAGTTGTGATATGCTCGTCTCTGAGAATGCCAGACCGTAGGAATACCTGCGCTGGCTGGAGGGTAACCAATGCAGTTTTATAACCTGAAGACTCGATCTCATGTCGACGTTCCGGAAGGCGATGTCCGCAAAATGAAGATGACCCGCAAGACCAAGTCCGGCGAGCAGACTCGTTACGCACTCACCGCTAACTACCAGGGAACGAAGCTCTTTAAGTTCATCAACGAGGCGTCCTACAAATCTTCCAGCGCTAAGGAAGCGTAAGGGACATTTTCAGATTTATCGCGGGGTCGAGGCTGCGCGCCTCGGCCCCTCTGCGTTCCTGGAGCCCTCCCGCAGGTAAAACGAAGCCATGAAGCCCGTCATCGTCGTCGGCGCGGGACTTGCCGGCTTGACGTGTGCGCGTACCCTTCGGCGAAATCGCATTCCGGTCCTTATCTTCGACGCCGCGGATCGGATCGGTGGACGGCTCAAGACCGACGTCGTGGGCAACGCTTATCTCGATCGCGGCTACCAAACCTACCTCACGGCCTATCCCCACGCGAAAGAACAGATCGACGAGGACAAGCTCAAGTTCAGGGAGTTTCAGGCCGGAGTGACAATCGTCTGGGATGGCGACTCTTATCCGGTTAGCCGCGAGAACCCGATTCAGTTCGCGATGTCCGGACTCTTGGGTCTCGCCGATAAACTCAAGCTCGGAAAGTGGACCGCCGACGTCCTCTGGTTCGATCAAGACGATATCGACGGGACTCCGGACCGCTCAACAGAGCAGTACTTGCGCGAGGAGGGCTTCAGCGAGGAATGCATCGATCGTTTCTTCAGGCCATTCCTTGGCAGCATCTTTCTCGATCGATCCCTATCGACCTCCTGCCGTCAGATGCTCTTCGTTTGGAAGGCTCTAAACGAGGGCCAGACCGTCGTGCCGGCGTTCGGGGTCGAGGAGATTCCAAAGCAAATCGGAGCTACGTTCGGACATGACGCTCTCCGCCTCAACGCAAGCGTGACCGATGTTCTCAAAGCCGATGGCGCCGCCTACGGCATTCGGCTCGACGGTGGCGAATCGATCGAGTCGGATCGGATCGTGCTCGCCTGCGATGTGGCCCAGGCGTCCGCCCTGTCCGGCATCGCCATCGACTTCCAAGTGCACCACGTCATCACCCTCTATTTCCTGACCCAGGAGAAGCCCGCTCCCGAAGGATGGAATGTCTTCAATGGCAATGTCCGGGGAGTCGCCAATCACGTCGTCGTGATGCCGAATTCACCGCCTGGCGCCTTCGTTGTCGCGACGACCATTCTTGGTGAGCGCCCGGAGACGGACGACCAATTGGGCGAGATCGTCAAGGCGGAGATGCGGCTGTGGTTCCCAGGTCACGACGTCGAGAAGTGGGCGCTCTTGCGCTGCTATCGTTCGACTCGCGCTCAACCGGCCGAGCAACCGGGATCTCAATCCAAACGGCCTTGGGACGCTTCAACGACGTCCGGTCTATTCTTTGCCGGCGAGTTCACGACCAACGGCAGCATCGACGGCGCGGTTCAAAGCGGACTCGAATGTGCGAATGCCGTCTTGAGCACGCTTGGCGTTGGAGTAGCCTGAGACATCCTCGCTGCGCTCAGTAAGTTAGTGGTGAATCAAAGCATGGTTCGGAGCGCTCGTTGAAAGTTGGGATCGTAGGCGCTGGAATATCGGGCCTCGCGGCGGCTCGCGACCTCGCGCGAGGCGGCCACGACGTCGTCATTTGGGAGCGGCAGGATCGCATCGGCGGCCGCATCGAAACCGTTCGCCAAAATGGCTACACCTTCGACGCCGGGGCAACCAGTATTGCTCCGCGCGGGCTTAAGATCGAAAACGTGATGTTGTTGGACCTGCCAACGAACGACCTTGTCGAGGTCACAAAGCCGATTTACACCCACGAAGCTCTCCGCGTCATCCCAGGAGATCCGGCTAGGAACACCCGCCGTTACACGTACCGCTCTGGCAACGACGCGTTGCCGAGACTCCTCGGGGAGGGTCTCAACATCATTACGGGCACCCAGGTCGAAGAGATTTCGCGGAATGGGCACGGATACGTCGTGCACGACAGGCCTGTGGACTCTTTAATCCTCACCGCGCCGATCCCGCAAACATCGGTGCTCCTTTGGACGCTTCGTGAGAGCCGGCCGGTGGCAAACGCCAGATACCGTTCTTGCCTTAGCGTGATGCTCGGGTTTCGGGTTCCGACTCCCGAGGTCTCCTACCATGCGTTGTTGGATGTCGAGCAGCGTCACCCCCTCACCTGGCTGTGCCTCGAAAGCGTGAAGTCGCCGGGGCGCGCGCCTACCGGCTGTTGCGCGATGGTCGCCCAGATGAGCCCAGCCTACAGTTTGATGCAATACAACAAAGCTGATCAGGAGATCGTCGACGACGTCCTGATTTACGTACAGCGTCTTTACGGTTCGGAATTCGACAATCCCGCCGTGGCTTTGGTGAAGAGGTGGAAGTATAGCCAGCCGGAGATGGTCGCCCACTTCGAGTCGGTAAACCATGCGCACGAACGGCTCGTCATCGCCGGAGATGGCCTTCTCGCCGGCCGGGTGGAGTCCGCCTTCGAATGCGGAGTGAAAGCGGCAAAGCTTGTGATGGAGGGATGAGAGAAATTTGAGGAAGGAGGAAGGAGGAAGGAGAAAATGGCAGGCCCGCGAACTACTGGTCGTGGCAGGGCTGGCAGTCTTCGCGGTCGCTCCAGCCCAGACCCACATGACGATCAGTGTAAGGGACCATCCTGCCGGCTACGCAACCCTTACCCAGTCACTCCAAAAGGACGGTTCCAAGAACGTCGACCTCAGGATTGAGCTGACGACCGCCAATCGTACGATCAAGCTCGACAGCCAGGCTCGATACGACCCAAAGGGATTCCCAACTCGAAAGTTTCAGGAAACCCTGGGCGGCGGCGTCAACCGTCAAGTTGTCGTGACTTTCGGAGCCGGCGGCGCGACCGTTGTCACCCTTGACAGCGGCAAGCGAACGGTGAAGAACGTTTCCCTGGTCTCCGCGGCGCCATGGGCGAGCCTGAGTGAGTATTGGTTCATCCGGGATATGCCCAAGCCAGGCCAGACCGAGCAGACCTACCAGTTCAATACCGATACTCTCGAGTGGGAGTTGGTACGGACCGAGTATCGCGGCAAGAAGACTCTCACCTTCGAAGGGCATAGCATCCCAGTCTACGAGGTGGTTACGAAGCGCGGAGATAAGGTAACCACGTCCCTCCTGGACAGCAAGGGCCTGCCCGTCCTGGTCGACCAGGGGGACGCGAAACTGACCAAGATTTGGCCCAAGTAGAAGGAGCGGAGGAGTAGTGGAGTACTGGAGCGAAGAAGTGGAGGACAAGAGGCAATAGCCGAGCGCGGTTCGTATGCCTACTGAGAAGCCCACCACTCCAATACTCTAGAACTCCATGACTCCAATCCCGCACCTTGGGATAACCTCCAAGAATGAAAGTTGCTGTTGTGGGAGCGGCGGGCCGTATGGGCCGTGAGGTTCTGAAGGCGCTAGCCGGATCGGACGATTTCGAGATCGTAGCCGCCATCGATCGCGAAGCCCTCGGCCAGGATATCCACGAGCTGACCGGCGGCAAGGGTCCGAAGCTGAAGATCGAGGACAAGGTCGGAGCGGCCATCGATCGCACCAAACCCGACGCGCTCGTCGACTTTACAAATGCGTCCGGGGCGACCTCGCACGCGCTCTCTGCCATCACTCGCGGCATCAGCCCGGTAATCGGTGCGACTGGGCTGAGCGAGGCAAACATCCGGGAGCTGGCATCAGCCTCTCGGGAAACCAAAACTCCGGGCATCTACGCCCCGAACTTCGCAATCGGCGCCGTCCTGATGATGCGGTTTTCCCAGCTCGCCGCGAAGTGGCTGCCGAACTGCGAGATCATCGAGCTGCACCACGACAGGAAAGAGGATGCGCCGAGCGGTACCGCGCTCTTAACCGCCCAGCTCATCGGCGACGCGCGCTCCGAACCTCCAACCCGCAAACCGAGGCCGATATTCAAGGTCGAGGGGGTTCGCGGCGGTGCGGTCCAGGAGACTCCTATTCACTCGGTCCGCCTGCCCGGATTCGTCGCCCATCAGGAAGTGGTCTTCGGAGGCAACGGCGAGGTTCTTACGATCCGCCACGACTCAATGGACCGCGTTTCGTTCATGGAGGGCGTGAAGCTCTGCCTGCGCGAGGTCCGCGGATTGGACGGCTTCGTGATCGGCATGGACAAGATCCTGTTTAGGTAAGCCGCGTTCCCGTTGAGGACGGGCCCTGCCATCGGCCATTGTTGATCCCGCCAGGACTCGGGATGCAGCGGCAGGATGCCGCTGATACACATCGCCTGGAAGCCGATGCCACGATCGGCCCCTTATTCACGCCAAGCGTGTTTGCGCTCGACTGGCAATCCCTTGACCGCATCGATGGCTTCGGGCAAACTGCATTCATGCAGCGGAAAGTCAGTCGCCGTCAGATCATCGCGGGAGGCGCCGCGCTCGCCGTTTCTCCCAAGGCTTTCGCAAGCGCTGGAGTTTGGATTCAAAGTCCGGTCAAGCCGCTGGTCGTCTGCAGCTCGAACGGTCACATTTTCAAGAATGGCGGCACAGAAACCGGGATCGAACGCGCCTATCGGCTCATGACAGGTGGCGCGGACGTCCTCGATGCACTGATCGAAGGCGTCAACATTCTCGAGCTCGATCCGAAGGAGATGAGCGTGGGCTACGGAGGACTGCCCAACGCCGACGGAGTCGTCCAATTGGATTCCTGCTGCATGCACGGGCCTCGCAAGTGGGCCGGAGGCGTGGCATGCATCGAGGGTGTCAAAACGCCCTCCAGAGTTGCCCGCGAGGTAGCCGCGCAGACCGATCATCACCTGATCGTCGGCAAGGGCGCCCAAGATTTCGCCCGGAACATGGGTCTCCCGATTGAGCCTGACCTGAATACGGATGCCTCTCGTCGAGCGTGGATCGAATGGCGGAGGCGGACCGATCCCGCGCATTACCTTGACCCAAAGAAGCGTGACCACATCGGCTTGCAGACTGCGCTTCAAATGGCCGACGAGGGCTGGTTCGACCGGGAGCACGTCTACGGGACCATCAACTGCAACGGCATCAACTCGAAGGGTGAGATCTGCGGCGTCACGACCACCAGTGGACTCGCGTTCAAAATCCCGGGCCGAGTCGGAGATTCGCCGATCCTCGGCGCCGGTCTTTACGTCGACGGAGCGATTGGCGCCGCCGGCTCGACCGGGCGCGGCGAAGCCAACCTCTACAATCTCTGCTCGTTCTACATCGTCGAGCAGATGCGCCAGGGCATGCATCCCAAAGACGCGGGCATGGCCGCCTTGAAGCGCGTCGCCAGCCAAACAGTCGAGAAACGACTACTAAACGAGCGGGGTGAACCTAACTTCGGGCTCAACTTTTACGCTTTGGACTTCAAGGGCCGATATGCGGGCGTATCCATGCAGCCCTCGAACTTCGCCGTCCATGACGAACAAGGCGCGAGAACCGTTCGAACCGAAGCCCTGTTCTCGTGACAACCGGCCAATCCGCCCGCAAGGCCGCGAGGCGGCGGACTAAGTCATGGACCGACGACTTGAAGGCCGCCCACGTTGACGAACCGGTCTTTGGACGCTTCGTCCTTTTCCGCGAGCACGGTGATGCGCACCGTGTGCTTGCCGGGACGCAGGCCAGTGAGTCGATAGTCGAACGGCTGATCGCGACCGGGTGAATACTGGTCGATCGTCCCGACGACCTTTCCGTCCACCTTAATCTCGCCGTGGCCGGCGTCGTCATAAGCCCAGCCGATCAGTCGGAAACCGGAACCATCGAACTCGCCTTCGCACCAAGCGCCGACCTGGTTCGAGAACCAGAACCGGCCAGAATCTCGCCATTCCCCCTCCCGCCGCATCCGGCGGTAGGAGACTCGTCCGACCGCGGCCGGATCGAGATACATGAAGTAGTCTTCGCCTTCTTTGAACTCGTAGAACGGCCTCGCGAGCACGTCCGGTTTTTGGCGCAGATGGTAGGTGAGGGGCTCGCCCGGGCTCGGAATTAACTCTCCGGGCAGGTTGGTGAGATCGATCGAATCGGCAGGGTTCGTAGTTCCGCGAAAGGCAAGAACGACGGGACCAACGGCGACGGCGGCCGGGTACGGCTTGGCGGGATCGAAGGGCACCGCTCTCGGCCTCATCGGCAGTTCGAGATGAACCGTGTCGCCCTCCTTCCAGGATCGATTGATTTCCATCCAGTTCCGGACGTCGATGCCGACGGTCACGGGCTTACCGTTGAGGGTCGCCGAAGGCGCCCGGGACAGCCAGATGGGGGCTCGGAACCGAATCGCAAACGACCGCGGCGATGCGAGATGAACCGTGAAATCGGTTGTTTGCTCATCGGGGAAGCGTGTCGTCTGCTTGACTTCGACCGGCGCCCCATCGACATCGAACCGAGCGCACGACGGCACAAAGAGGTTGACGGAAAGACCGTGCCGGTTCTTGAAATAGATCAGATCGTCCACGTCCGCGATGGCCATCGGGCGAGTCCCCGTGCAGCAAGACCAAGCATCCCAATGGTTCACTTTTCGGGCTCCGATGGGGTTGTAGTTCGAGTAGTAGAAGACGTCGCCCGTTGGGGTTTCCGGGATCGTCGCCCCGATCCCGTTGTAAGCCGCTCTCTCGATCCAGTCACCGTAACGCGCGTCGCCGGTGAGCGCGATGAGATTCTTGCAGAGCTTGAAAATGGCCCAGGTTCCGCATTGGGTTTCAAATGTGGCGCTCGTCGAGTCCAAGCGCCGTTTAAGCTCATCCTTCAAGAGAAGGCCCTCGTCCGGCCCATAGCCCCCGGTTGCGAAGCACTGTTCGGCTTGAAGGAAGTCGTAGGCATTTCGGATGGCGTCCAGATACCAGCTTTCACCGGAAACTCGGAAGGCAAGGGCGGCGCCACCAAGCGTGTTGACGTGGCTGTAGGCGTGGTAGCCGAAGTTGGACTCTTCGAGTTTGGAGTTTGGAATTTGGAATTTGGAGTCGTTCTCCAGCGTATCGAGCGGGACGTGGATCCAATTGGGGACGCTGAAAATGCTCCGCTTCGCGGCATAGAGCTTCCAATAGGGCGTATATTCCCAAACTTGCGCGAACTTGCGGTATCGGTCGTCGCCGGTAAGCAAAAAGGCGCGGTAGAGGTTCTCGCTGAGCGTGTACCACTCGTTGCCATCAACCCCGTACGGTCTCGTTCTGTCCAAGTGGTTCTCCGCCCAGCGGGTGATTCTTGCGAGCGAGTCGAGAGCGTCGCGCCTCCCAATGTAGATCGCGATATCGATGAGGCCGCCCGCCGTCTTGTCGAAGATATAGTGCGGCGCGTTGGGTTTCGTTGAGTAGTAGAAGTAGCCGTCGGCGGCGATGCAGTCCCGCCAACCCTCATACAGCGCTTCCGCCTTCGCCTTGCAGGCGGGATCTCCCGTAGCCGCGTAGATGCGCGAGAGTCCGGACAGAATCTGCCCGAAAACGTGGAACACATCGCCCGAGTACCAGCCGCCGAGCTCGACTCCGGGCGCCGGCTTGCCGGCGCGCCGGCGAAAGCCTAGGAGGAGGTCGTCGTTCGGGATTCGAAGATAGAACTCCCTGGTCTCATCGAGCTGTTTGCGAAGGAGGCCGTCGGAGATCGTCACGCCCTGATAATCGAATGGCAACAACACGCGGCGCTCCGGGACGGGACTCCTCATCGTTAGCCCCGCGAGTACGAGGCCCATCATCAACCCCATGACGCGAGTTTAGCGGATGGGAGAATGCCCATAATGGGCGGATGGAGCCAACCGCCAGCCTCACCGACGAGCAAGTCGAGTTTTTTCGGGAGAACGGATATCTTTCCATACCGCGCCTGATGCCGCTCGACGAGGTTGAAACGGTTCGTGGAATCTATGACAGGTTGTTCGAGGCCAAAGCCGGTCGCGAGGTTGGAGATCAGTTCGACCTCGCAGGTACCGACGAGGAAGACGTCGAGGCCCGGCTGCCCCAGATCCTCGGACCGAGCCGGTATGCGCCCGAGCTGCTCGAAGGCCGTTATCGAGTCAATTTGGCTCACGTCGTTAAGCAGCTCCTTGGCCCCGAATGCCAGGTCGGCGGCGACCACATGATTTTCAAGCCAGCCAGGATCGGCGCCGAAACGCCTTGGCATCAAGACCAGGCTTATTGGGACGCGGAATACGACTACGAGTCGCTCAGCGCCTGGATACCGCTCCAGGAGGCGACGGTAGAGAATGGATGCATGTGGTTCGTTCCCGGCAGCCACCGGCTCGACATCCTGCCTCACCACAGCATCGGCAACGACCCCCGAATCCACGGCCTCGAAGTCGAAGGCGCCGACATTTCGGCCGCTGTCGCGTGCCCCCTGCCACCCGGAGGAACCACTTTTCACCACTGCCGAACGCTTCATTACACGGGGCCGAACATGAGCGACGTGCCCCGGCGCGCCTACATCATCGGGGCCGGACTGCCATCAACCAAACGGTCCGAAGCTCGCGATTTCTACTGGAACCGCATGAAGCAAACCGCTCGCGAGGTTCGCGCGTCGGCGAGCAGGTAGCAACGACCTAACCTCGCTACGCGCGGCCGATCCAGCCACAATACTCAGAGAGCACGCAGAGCCAGGGAATGGCTCGCGCGATCCAAGCTATGGCCGGCGCCGTCAACCGATTGCAAAACCTTCGTTCGCGGGTGCCGGGCCGCCGGCCAGGGCCAGGCATGGCGGCGTTCGGCACCCCGGTCGGCGGCACCTTCCTCATCGGCTTTATCAAGCTGCTCCAGCCGGGAGCGAGAGCCGACCTTTGGATCGGCGTCGTTTCAGCCCTGCCCAGCCTACTTGGCATTCTTCAGATTCCCGGCGCGATCTGGGGTCGAGGATTCAAGTCCTACAAGCGATACATCACGCCCGGCGGGTTCTTGTGGCGGTTTTTGTACGTCCCTTTCATCTTTCTCCCTCTCCTTCCGCTCGATCCCTCTGTGCGGCTAACAATCCTCGTTCTCTGCATTGGGCTCGCGTCGGCATCGGTCCTGACCATTCAGCCCATCTACAGCGAACTCCTCACCGAGATGATCCCGGAGAACTCGCGCGGGTGGTTCTTTGGCCGGCGGAATGCGCTCGTCACCGCGGTCGGAGCCACCGTCGGCATCCTCGGCGGGTTGCTCCTCGACCGCTACCGCAAGCTCGATCAGGAGCCGCTCGGGCTCTCGGTCATCTTTGGCTGCGGCATCGCGTTTGCCGCGATCAGTTTCGTCGCCTACCTGAGAATGGGCGACCTGCGAAGGCCCAACCCGATCCGGCAGAGCTTGAACAAGAGCCTCGCCGCCATCGGGACGCCCTTCGCCGACCGCGAGTTTCGGCGCGTACTCATCTTCCTCGCGATGTTCTTCGTCGGCCAGGCGTTTGCTGGCGGACTCTTCAGCGCCTACGCCCTCGAGAGCCTCAAGCTCTCTTTCACGATCATCCAGATGACGGGCGTGATGAACGCCGTCGGCATCGTTCTCGCCGCGGCGTTTTGGGGCTTTATCTCCGACAAGTACGGCAACAAGCCGACACTGATCCTGGCCGGGCTCGGAATTGCCACGAATCCGATCGCATGGCTCCTGACCATTCCCGGGAACGACGCACGAAACATCCCGATCCTTCTCGGCGGGCACGTCATCATGGGATTCTTTGGAGCCGGCGTAGGTATCTGCCAGTTCAATCTGCTTTTGGTGTCCGCCAAGCCTGAGGATCGGGCCAACTATATCGGCGCCGGACTGGCCCTCCAGTCCGTTTGCGCCGGCCTTGCCCCGATGATCGGCGCCTCCCTCATGACGGCTCTTCGGTCCAACATGGACCCGACCTTCGCTTACAAGTGGGTTTTCTTTACAACTCTTCTCCTGCGAATCGTGGCGATGTTTTTTATCGTTCCAGTTCGCGAAGCCGGCTCTTCGAAGGTCGGTAAGACCTTGCGCGATCTCGGGAGAGTCACTCCGAAGGGATTCCGAACCATGCGGACGCTTGCCAGAAGCACTGACACCGCGGAGCGGGCGGAGGCTCTCGAGATGGTGGGACATCAGGGTCTGACCCTCGCCTCGGACGAGGTGGTTCGCGCCCTCGCCGATCCGTCTCCTGAGGTTCGACGGCAAGCTTCCTATACGCTCGCGAGGCTTGGCGACCGCGCCCTGGTCGTGCCTTTGCTCGCCCACATCGAGGAGCATCCGGACCTGGTCGAGGAGGAGACCATCCAAGCGCTTGGGACGCTCGGCTCGCCCGAGGCCGTCCAAACGCTGATCCAATTCCTTCAAAGCCCGCGGTCATTGTTAAGGCGAGCGGCGGCTCGAGCTCTTGGCCGGCTCGGAAGCGAAGACGCCATCGATGCGCTCATGCAAAGCGCGACCGAAACCGACGATCCCGATCTTCAGCGTTCGAGCATTCAGGCATTGCGTTTGATCGGAGCACGCGAGGCGGCGCAGGTGATCTCGGACGCGCTTTATAGCCCGCATCCAAGCGTGCGTATCGCCGCGGCCGAAGCCGTGGCGGAGATGCAGCTTCGCAGCGCGCTACCCTACGTCAGGCAGTCTCTCACGCGGTACAACGACGAGGCGGCAAGCGAGGTCGCCTATGCCCTGAGCGCGATCGGGGGGGCGGACCAGATTCCCCGCATCATCGAAATGGCCAAGGAAAGCAAGACGGCCCTTGCCCGCCGGCGCTGTCTTCTTGGCGTCGCCCGGCTCTTGGGAACCGAAACCGCCTCGTACAAGCTGTTCCTGAAATCCGGCATGGCGCGTGACACGGCCCTCCTCGATCTATTACAGCCGGTGATCAGGCGCAGCCGCAAGGTCAAGGCGGCCCTAGAGCGCTACGCGAGTGGGGACGAAGCCGGCGCTACCGCACTGCTCGGGGGAGCCACGAACGATCCGATCGTGCGCGAACTGGCCGAACAGCCGGTGCGCGACATGTTTTTGGTGCTGGCGCCTTATGTCGCGCATTCGTTCTCACCGACGAGTAAGCAGTCCAGTGCGAGACACCGGTAGCGGAATGTGGCTTGTGGCTTGTGGTTTGTGGCTTGTTGCTTGTAGCTTGTGTTCGGCCGAGTCAATGATCCCGAAGGTGTGACATCGCCCGCTCCCGGGGCTTCGACGGTTAACGCATGACGAACCATCCTGAAGGGATGGCGTTGCACAGCCCAGGGTGCGCAGCTACCCTGGGTCAGGCGGTCGGTGATCGGCCAACCCTGAAAGGCGCGCCAGTGCAAAGGTCTTCGAACCTGAGGCGAGGCGGAGACGGATGGCTTCTGCACATTCCTTCGCCGTCATCACCGACGTATCGACTTCGAGATCGTAGACGCCGGGAATGTGCACGGCCTCCTGCCACCGAAGCACAGGGTCCGGGATCGACCCGTCTTCATTGCGCTCGAGGTAGGCTCCTTGGGAACCGGCTCGCCGCTCGAGGATAACCTCGATCGGGCACCGCACTCCGACCAACAAGACGGGCAGCTCATGCAGACGGCTAGCGCAACTCGCGAGGATGCCGAGCGGTCTGGAGTATGCGTCGTGGTGACCGATGTCGACAACGACGTTGAGGGCGTTCCGGCTAAGGACGGCTACCGAGTCGTACAGGCCGCCAAACATTGCCGGAAGTACGACTTCGAGGTCCGGACGCTCGCCGCCCGGACGCAGACCGATCCCTGGCCGGTATTTGGGCGGAGTCGCGTTCACGAACAGATCCACTCCCAAGTTCATCCAAATGCCCTCGAAATCTTCTTGGATGGCGGCAGCGATCGCCGACTTTCCAGATCGAGGTGCGCCGTTGAGAATGATGATCTGGCCAGGCATGCTTTCGATTGTCCCATGTCGGTTGCGTCGACCCAGCGTTGCTATGCACGCTGGGCTGGGCTGCGGATCCCATCGGGATTGCAGTCGTGAGCGTGGCGGTATCGGGGCCTACGCGTAGTTTGGAATTGGCCCTAGGAACGAGCCTGAACCTGCCGACGTTCTATACTAATGGATACATGGGGGCGAACGGGTTCGACAGGGCCGGTTCGACTTCTGGTTGCGAGCCGTGGATTCTCGTTGGCCACGTAAAAAACGAGAGAAAAAGCAAAAGCGAATAACAACTTCGCCTACGCGGCCTAAGACCCGCGTCGTCCGCCCTCCTCGAGCCTGTAGGGGAGAGTTCGGGTGTAATCAAATCAGGATCGGCCTGTGAGCTTCTGTTCGTAGCGAGCTAGCCTAAAATAATCGGACTGGACGATTGCTCAGGCGACCCCGGCAGAGAGCAGCGTCGAGACAAAGTACAGGGGAGACGCTCGTGGTAATTGGAGGGCCGACGGTTTTGGAAGGGAGTTCAATTCTCCCCGCCTCCACCAAGTTTTTGAATCTGAGTGGCGATGAACTTGGAATGCCGTAGCGGCTATCCTATGCTGTTGTGCGGGCTCGAATCACACTCCTCCCGGCCTTGCTATTCCTTGCGGCCATGTCCTACGGCCAGCAGAACCTTGCCCGCAAGGCGCATGCTTTGGCTTCGGAATCGCAACAGGGCTTAACTCCCGAGCTCGCAATCGACGGCAAAGCGGGAACGCGGTGGTCAGGCATCCCCGGTCACAACAGTGGCGGATGGTACGAGCTGGATTGGGACAGCCCCCAGCCGATCGGCGAGGTACTCGTCCGCCAATACCAGCGCTACACCTTCGAGTGGGATGTCCAAGTCTGGGAGGATTCGTCTGGCGATTGGAGAACCGTCCAGCACTTCGGCAAACCCGACGTCCGCTTGCCCGGGATCGTGCTCTGCACCATCGATCCGCCAGTTCGCACGACCAAGGTCAGGATCGCTAACATCACCAACGGCCCGAGCTTCACCGAAGTCGAGGCCTATTCGTCGGCCCACGCCCATCCCCCAACGATCGCCCTCGCCTCGGATTTGCGCGGCAACTTCGTGGGCATGGTTTGCGACGGGGTGGGTGCATTGCCCATCGCCTCGAAGTCGGTCCAGATCCGATGCGACACGGTAAAGGGCCCGACGATCGCCTATGCGGTTTCGGACGAGCATGGGATGTTCAGCGCTAAAATGCCGGTCGGGCTGACCGGATCGGTCGAGGCGGTTTCGGATGGGATCGAGACTCGACATTTTAACGCGGCCAAGTTCCAGCGCGGCATCACTCCCCTCGACATAAACCTAAAGCCGGCCGTGCTCGATTCAGGCTGGAAGTTCAAGGCAGATCCTCCCCGCGGCTTTCAGGAACCCAGTTTCGACGATCGTGGCTGGCCGGCTATCCATGTGCCGGCACATTGGGAGATGGAGGGCTTCAAGTCCCTCGCCGGAATCGGGGGCTACCGGAAGCACTTCCGAACTCCTGGCGGCTCGGGCCGTCTGATGCTGCGCTTCGACGGCGTCTACAGCGGCGCCGACGTGTGGGTTAACGGGAAATATGTCGCTCATCACGAGGGCGGCTTCACGCCGTTTGAAGCCGACGTCACTGACGTTGCCAGCTCCGGGGATAACGTCGTCGCGTTGAGGGTAACCGAGCACACGAACGTCAGCGACAACCTCGACAAGATGAGCCAGTATGCCGACTTTGCCTTGGCCGGCATCATCCGAAAGGTCACCCTGTTTCGGATTCCCTCGATCCATGTCGAAGGTTATGAAGAGAGCTGTAGGTGGAATCGAGACCAGGCGACGGTCGATGGCAGTGTGGCAATCCTCAACCGGACTGCCGCGGGCGCCGACATCGCGGTACGGGTTTCGCTTGAAGGCACTGCCGCGAAAGTCTCCAACCGGCGAGAGAGCAAGCGCTGGCGGCTCGCGAACGCTGATACCTGGTCGCCCACCAATCCAAATTCGTTCGCAGCGGTCACCATTGCCCCCGAGGCCAGAGGCGAGGCTCGTTTTCAGCTGAAAGTGCCTAATCCCAAGCCGTGGAACGCCGAACGTCCGAACCTGTACACACTTCGAATCGAACTTCTTGAGAACGGGCGGACGGTTCAGACCCTACGTCAGAAGATCGGGTTGCGGCAAACGACGATCGAGGGCCCTTCCCTTCTGATCAACGGCAAGCCAGTCAAGATCAGAGGCACCTGCCATCACGACCAGTACCCGACGATGGGCCGGGCGGTGACCCCCGAGATCGAGGCGCAGGACGTCGATCTCATTAAGAAGGCGAACCTGAATTCGCTGAGAACCTCTCACTACCCGCCGATGGAGGAGTTGGTTCAGAACGCGGACGAAAAGGGGCTTTACGTCGAGGACGAGGCTGATTTCTGCTGGGTGGGAGTCGCCGACGACCTGCGAAACGCTCCTCAAATCATCCAGCTCACGGGCGAACTGATCGCCCGCGATCGTAACCATCCATCGGTTTTCATGTGGTCGCTTTGCAACGAGAGCGACTTTGGCGCCGACTTCGAACGAAGCCACGAATGGGTTCGCCGCATCGATCCGAGCCGCCCGACGAGCGCGGCGACGAGCGCCTGGCTCGAAATCGCGACCCTCCACAACCCAATCGCCATCCGACGGATCGAGGAAAACGAGAAGCTCGACAAGCCCTTGCTCTTCGACGAGGCTTGGTGCATCTATCAGGGAATCTTCAACGACGTCGCCGAGATGTGGGTCGATCCGGGAATTCGCGATTATTACGCCGAGCCCCTCAAGGGCATTTGGGACGCTTTCCAGAAGAGCAAATCCACCCAGGGCTCGCAGATTTGGGCTTGGTCGGACGATATCTTCTGTGTGCCAGGTCGGGGCTTCGAGTACGGCCGGTCCTCGACACGGAGCCATTTCGTGGAAAGCACCTATCTCATGCCGGGGCGCGGGCTTGTCGGTGACGCGCCTTGGGGTGTCGTCGACGGCTGGCGAAGGGAGAAACCCGAGTTCTGGATTACGAAGAAGCTGCAGTCGCCGGTTAAGATTCGGGAGTTCACGTACCAACGAGGCAAGCCGATCGTGATCGAAGTGAAGAACGAGTATGACTTCACCAACTTGTCCGAGCTGAACTTCATATGCAAGGCGGAAGGCATGTCCGCCGGGCTGCATCCTAACGTGCCACCTCGATCGACTGGGTCGATTCGCTTCCCCGACATGCCACTCTTCGGGCCGCTCACGATTACAGTCACCGATAAGAGAGGAGCGGTCATCGATAGCTTCTTGTTCCCGGAGCAAGCCGAACCGGTCGACCACCCCGATGGGCCCTCGCTCGTGATACGCGACGAAAGCATGCTCGCGGGCGACAGCACCCACATCATCGGCGGCAACTTCGAGTTGGCATTCGACAGGGAAACCGGAGCACTTCGAGAATGCGTGCGGCATTCTCAACCTTTGCTGCTCGATTTTCCGTCCCTACATGTTTTGCCGGCGAACGCGCCGACTCGCCCGATCCCCGATCCGCTTTCCTGGCATCTCGATTCGATGTCCGTCGTCAAGTCGGGTAAGAACGCCGTCGTGACGCTGACCGGACGATATCCGGATTTTACGGGAAGCTATGAAATCACGGTCTCTCCCGGGGGTGAAATGACCGTGCATTCGAAGTTCGGTTACTCGGGCAAAGGCCTGCTTGCCCGTGAAATTGGATTGATGTTCTCGGTGCCCAAAGCCTGCGACATCCTCTCATGGGATCGGATTGGAGAATGGAACGCCTATCCGGAGGATCACATCGGCCGCTCGACCGGAGTGGCCTACGCCGTTTACGATCACCCGCAAGCCGTCCCCCCGACCTGGGGTTACGCCCAAGACAATTCGCCGATGGGATCGAACGACTTTCGAAGCACAAAACGCCACATTCGCTCCGGATCGATCACGTACGCGAGCGGAGCGGGTATCGGTATCGAGTCGGACGGCAAACATTCTCTTCGCGCGACGCTCGAATCCGACCGCGTTTCGGTGCATGTTAACGATTGGTACGGCGGCACGAACGTCGGGTGGGGCGAGTGGATCACCAACTACGGGCGGGGACGCCAGATCAATCCCGGCGACGTTCTCGAATCGACCCTCCACCTCCAACTCAAGAGCGGCGGAGCAACGGTCGCACAAAAACCGGCTGCCAAACGCAGCCGGAGGCATTGGACCCGTCACCGCCGCAAGCGGGCGCCTACTTCCGCGGGTCGGCCTTGAGAGTCAGCTTCTGCTCGGTTCTCGACCCGTTGAACTTCAGCCGGACGGTGTACTCGCCGGGAGGCACGAAGGGCCCGCGAGTGCCGAACGGCGTGTCATGCCAGATCGCATTCATGCCGAGGCCACCGAATCCGCGGCGGCCGCCACCTTGCCCGGGCGCCTGACGCATGTCCCAAACAAACCGGTGCCCGCCGGCCGCCTTGGAGATCGTCTGAGGCAGGCGCGCCCATTCCGGCATTACGGTAATCGCCTTGGGATCGAGAACGGGCGGCTTATCCTCGCTCGAGAACTGGCGCACCGTGTGGCCGGCGGAGTCCACGATCTCGAGCGTGACGTTTTCCGCATTAGCCGGCAACCAGTAGTCGATGGGAGCCCCGTCCGGCGGATTCTTGCCGCCGGGCTCCTCCGGCGGCAAGGGTGTGTCGGTGTTCAAGTCGAAGTAGACGAGGTAGGCGTCGCCCGGCTTGAATAGCACCGGCGAGGCGGAAGCGTCATGCAGCCCAAACAAAGACATCTGTCGGAGCGCTGTGATGCCATCCAGAATCCAAAAGCCACGGCCGTGGGTGCCGACGACGACATCGTCGCCGTGGATCACGAGGTCGCGGATCGAAGTCGCCGGCATATTCAACCGGAGCGGGCTCCAGGTCTCGCCATCGTCGATGGAAAAGTACGCGGCGCGCTCGGTTCCGCAATAGAGCAGACCCCTGCAAACCGGGTCCTCGCGAACGACGTTGACGGGATCGAGCGGCAAGCCCTTGGCGATCTCCTTCCAAGTCTTGCCACCATCGTGAGTGCGGAAAATGTGCGGGTGCATGTCGTCCAACCGAATACGATTGATCGCCGCATAGGCGGTGTCGTCGTCGAATTGGCCGGCGTCAAGGATCGAGACCTTGCTCCAAGGGGTCAGGCCGGGAGGGGTCACATCCGTCCAAGTCGAGCCGCCGTTGCGGGTGAGGTGGATCAAGCCGTCGTCCGTCCCCACCCAAATCGTTTCCAGCTTCTGATGGGAGGGGGCGATCGTGTAGACCACGCCGCGCCGGCCGGAAGCCTTGAAAACGCTCCCGGGAGGAGGAGGGGCGGATTCGCGCGAAAGGTCGGGCGATATCACGTCCCACTTCTTGCCACCGTCGACGGTCTTCGTTAGCTGGTTCCCGGCGAAGTACAGGACGTGAGGATCGACGGTTGAGAAGATCAGGGGAGCTGTCCTCAAGTACCGGGCGTTGTTGGGCGGAGTGACGTCTTCGACGAGCCCGGTGCTCTTGTGGTAGCGCGAAAGCTTGCCGCCGTAGACCAGGTCCGGATTCAGAGGGTCGGCCACGCAGTAGCCGTACTCCTCGGCGCCGACGGGATGCCATTCGCGGAACGTGATCTGGCCGTCGTTTCCGCGGCTGGCGACCATTGCGGAGCCGCTCTCCTGTTGGCCGCCCATCACGTTGTACGGGAAGAGATTGTCCGTGCTGACGTGATAGAACTGGGCGGTCGGCTGGTTGTACCAAGAAGACCAGGTCTCGCCATTGTTGACGCTAATGCAGGCGCCCTGGTCGCTGGCGAGGCAAATGATATCGGGATTCTCCGGATTGATCCAGATTGTGTGGTAGTCGTCGCCTCCGGGCGAACCTTTGATGCAGACCCAGTTTTTGCCGCCGTCGTCTGACCGGTAGGTCGACGTGTTGGCCGCGAAGAGCACGTCGGGATTCTTGGGATGGATTCGAACCTCGGCGAAGTCGTCGCCGCGCCCGATGATGCGGCCTTCACCCGTCACAAACGTCCAGCTTTCGCCTGCATCGTCCGAACGGTAGATTCCACCCTTGTCGCGAGCATTGACGGTCGCCACGAGCCGTCTCGGATTTGAGAGAGAGACGTCGAATCCGATCCGGTCGACGGCTTTGGGCAGCCCCTTCGTCAGGGGAAGCCAGGTGTTGCCTCCGTCGATGGATTTGTACAGGCCGGAGTTCGGGCCGGACCAATAGCCGTTTTCCCAAGGCCCTTGTCTTGCCGCCCAGAGATCGGCATAGATCGTGTTCGAGTTCTGGGGATCGAATGCGAGAGCGACCGCGCCCGTATCCGGGTCCTTGTAGAGCACTTTCTGAAACGTCTTGCCCCCATCCAAGGATCGGAAGACCCCTCGTTCTTCGTTTGCCCCGTAGGGATGTCCGATGACGGCGACGAAAAGCCGGTCCGGATTCTTGGGGTCCACGATGATCGTATTGATCTGCTGGCCGTCGCGGAGGCCGAGATGGATCCAGCTTTTGCCGGCGTCGGTCGACTTATAGATGCCGTCGCCCACGCTCAGATCGGGCCGCTGGAGACCCTCGCCCGAGCCGACGTAGACGATATTTGGATTGCTCGGAGCAACGGCGAGGTTGCCGACCGATCCGGTTGGTTGGTCGTCGAAGATCGGCTTCCACGTCCGCCCGAAATCGTTGGTCTTCCAAACGCCCCCATTGTTGACCCCGATGTAGAACACGTTTGGCTGGCCGGGCACACCGGTTGCGCCGACGGTTCGCCCGCCTCGGTAGGGGCCGATGCACCGCCATTCGAGAAAGCCGTACCGGTCGATCGGGACTTGGGCCTGGGCGAAGCATGTGAAAAGCAGCGTGAAAATGCCAATCCGGCGCATAGTGCGATTCTATCACCGGGGCCGGGAGCCTCCGTCGCCTCTAGGATGACGACTGCAAATACACGGCGAAACTTGCGAGCCAGTGCTCGCCTTCGTAGTGGCCGGTTGCGACGTTGTCGAGTCCGGCCTTCGCGTGGATCCGAGCCATTTCGAGAAGCGACTCGTCATTCAGGCTTGACCCCAGCGACTTCAGACACCATGCGCGGGTCAGATTCAGTCCATCGAGGTGCGCCAACTGCCCGTCGGAACGATCGGTCACGATCGCCGGTTCGCGAAATCGAGACAGATCGGGCATGAACCCGCTGAACCAGACTCGAAACTCGTCGGGATTCAAGACCCTCCGCATCAGGTCGGCTTCCATGAGGGCAGGCGAGAAGAAATCGTTGCCGCCCGGCTCGAAGGCGACGGTCGCGGGAGGGTCGTTCAGGTAGTAATCGAGGGAGCGGCTGCGAATCAATCGATCTAGCGGCTCGCTGCCAACCGTGCATGCGTAATCGAGGGCGAATGCGAGTCCGAATGCGGTGTTACCGTGAGTGCCGACTCGGATGGGATAGGTCTGCTTGGGGAGGAAGTCGAGATAGCCTTGAACCACGGCTTCTTCGAGTGGCCTCAGGTTCTCGCGCCAATCTTTGGCTTCCGGCGCCCCGGAATGGTGAAGCTCCTCGACGAGCTTGAGAAGCCATGCCCAACCGTAGGTCCTTTCGAAGGATGGCCGGTTCCGAAGGTATTCGGCCTCGACCAGCAAGTTTTCCGAAGTCAATTGTTCGCTGAGCACCCGCCTGATTTCAGGAGCTGCGGGCAGATCGAAGAGTTTGAGGAGGCGGATAAGCATCCAGTGCCCATGAACGGCCGAGTGCCAGTCTAGGCAGCCGTAGAACGCCGGATGGAGCTCTCGCGGGGTCTTCAAGTCTTCCGGGCCCTTTAGCTGCAGCCCCGGCGCGTTGGGGTACTCGCGCTGGATGCAGCTCATCGGCAACCGGGCCAATGCCTCGGCCTGGTCGATCGACAGGTTGAAGCCATCCACGTGACTTAGGATAGCCGGACTCACTGAGTCGTCCGATCGGCCGTCATCGGAACCGGCGCCTCTATGCCCAAAGGTATAATCGCAGTCCCCGCCTTGGGGGTTTGGGGATGTAGCTCAGCTGGGAGAGCGCTGCAATCGCACTGCAGAGGTCGTGAGTTCGAATCTCATCATCTCCACCACGCTCACCTCTGCGTCTACGAGCCTCCGATGATTTGGCGCATGATCGTCGGATCATTGATCTGCTTGTCGCGCGCCAACAGGATCACCTTCGAAACGATTTCGGCCGTCCGCGGGTCGTCGTCCACGAAAGGAAGGAAGATGCGGCCGCGCTGCGGTTGCCGCACAGCAACGATGACCAGCTCTCCCTTCGCGCGCTGGCGAACGGTCCCACTTCCGAGGTGAACCGTGTACTCCGCAAGTTGGCCACGAACGACAACGTGACGCGGTATGAACGAGATGTTTTCTAGCCGAAGCAGTTGCGCAGTTTGTTCGACAATACTCTGCCGCATCTCGACCGTTGACTCGCTGGCTTCCGGGTCAACTCCGACACTGCTAGCCACACTAACGATCAAGTCTATATCTCGGAGAGTTTCCGAAAATAACATTGGAGGCACATCGGTGAGGGCGATTGGTTCATAGGAACCTGACCGCGTAAAGATAACACTTCCAATGGTAAATCCCTCGATGTCAGCCGGGCTAAACCCGACATAGTCCGCGTTTAGCCAGGCTGTCACTCCAATCCCGTGGTCGGTTTTGGAAAGGCCCTCTTCATGCCGCAGAATCCAACCACGTTTACCGAGGATGCCTAGCGCCCTGCCAGAACGGACCTGATGGCCCCCATAGCGAGTGATCTCACGTTGTGGCTTCTCAGGATCAGTAAGTAAGTAGTGCTCGCGGAAGACTTGCTTGAAAGGCTGCGCTCGCTCCTCAAGGAACACGCGCCGCTGGAGTTCCGGCCAAACCCCAAGAATCAGGAGGTCATGAGGATGGGCGATTCGAAGTATCCCGGATTCGGACCCCACCCGTCCCGACTCGTTCGGGAAGTCCACCACTCCACTCTCGCCTACAAAGACAAGGTTCTGAAGTAGGGGCCGCAGGCCGGGGTGTTCCATGAGTTTCTCCAACTCACCGGGTGTGAAGTTATCTCCCCGCTGCATTGCCTGCTCAAGCGAGAACCGCATTCTCACGAGTTGCTTCTTCAGCTGATTTCGCCGTTCAAGAATGGACTTCACTGAGGGGACCTTGCGGGCCGCCGCAGGGACCTCCTTTAATGACCGCCCAGCCTTTATCGCCTCGACTTGGGGTTGTCCCAAATCGTCAAAATAAAGCCGAGTCGATAGATCACCATCGGTGACCGTCAGGCCCTCGCCTCGAAGGTCAGCGACTTCGTTGGCTTCGAGCCTCCACGAAAGACGCAGGGCATCTGGGTAACCGGCCGTCCGGGCAAGGTTGTCCATGGCAACCTCCACCGCAAGCTTCTCGGTTTCGCGTTTCATGGCTCCGAACTGTCGAGACCCGGCTTTGAACTCTTGAAGCGCCAAATATCTGCGCCGGACCTCGGCATCCCGATTTTCTCCCAAGGGACATAATCCAACCGCGCGAACGTGATTCGGATTTCGTTTGGTCTGAATGTTGGCAAGTAGGGAGTCAACCGAAAGCTCGCTCCCGAGCGCTTTGGCAAAGAGCTGCGCTCGTACATGTCCCGATCCAGAGCAAGCGAACTTGGCGCATTTCTCCAGAAGCTTCCACCGATCATCTGTAATGTGGTGTCGGAAACGGAAGAACCACGGGGCGTCACAGTAGCCAAGCTCTAGACGATCGGCGGGTATCGGTGTGCGTTCGGAAATCGCGCCAGTCCAGATCTCCTTGATCTCCTTAGACAGGCCATAACTATCGTCCTTGGTGTGAGCGTGAAGCCACCAGACGGCGTCTTCTAGCCCTTCCCAGCCCAAGGCATCCGCGATTGGTGCTGCCCAGTGGGGGCTGAGCATAGCCAGTTCCACGAGCCGATCGGGCTTCACCTGAAGGCTCCTAAATGCGTCGGCGCAAAGCTGCACCGTCTCATCCCGTGTCGGAGCCGAATAACTCAGAAGCCTTGTAAAGCTCTGGGCTCGGCTCAAGGAACAAGATCCGAACCACCTTGGCGTACGGCTCAAAGATGTCTCCGTCTCTAGAATCTGCAAGACTTGGGGAAGGTGGATCATGCCGCTTACTTCCGACGCATACTCGGAGGCAGGTCCCGCGAGGTCTCCTCGCCGAGTTTCCACGCGGACCACGGCGTCAACCAGCTTCTGAAGGGTTGCGCGAAGCTGTGGGCTATATTGATGTGCCCTGCTTGTTATCTCACGGAAGTTCCACCGAGCCTGATCGAGTACATCGGACTCGTTGATTACGCCGGCCGTGTAGCAGCGGTCTATGAGAATGGCTGATAGCGGTTTCCTATACGGGATCCGCTGTCTGTGGCGACCGATGACGTCGCGGATGAACCAATTGCCTTCCTTCGCCAATTCTTCTCGACGATCTCTATGCATCTGCTCTACTTGAGCGCGTCCTTGACTTCCTGCCGGTTCATCAACGAACTTGCAAAGCCTCCAAAGATTGCGCCAATCGTCCGGCTGGAATGAGGCAGGTGTTCGGCTTGCGGTATCGGTCAAGAGGTCCAGGATGAGGACCAGGTTCGGCTTAGTCCGCCAGCTTTCCTCGTTGGCAGATCCACCTACCACGCTGTAGCGGTCGTCAGCCGTTATTGCAATTTCGTTCTGCAGGAACTCCAACATGAGCTTCGGCGGAGGAGTGGCACTGGAAACGAAGGTGGCCAGAAGCCCCTTGATTGCGCTTAGATGTACCGGGATACGATCGAACTTACCGCTTAGCCGTCGATATCCATCGGCAGAGATCTGATTCGAATTAGATGGCGCTTGGGCCGCAATCAATTGCGCCCGAAAGAAATCGGCCGAGCCAGCGAGATCCCATTCTCCGAAGTCGACGAGCCACTGCCGAACTTCCTCGACAAACGGGCACATTTCCGGCGATCCGAAATGCCGGTATGGCCTCACATCAGACGACGTCAAATCTCCGATTGATTTTTGCTCATGGGGATAGCGAGCCTGGGTCGTCACGTCATCCCGGCGACTATGGATGTAATCGTCTAGTGCGGTGATGAGCCTCATTGCTCCATGTGTGAACAGTTGCAGATCTGCTACTGGTTCGGGGCGTTCTCCCCATGTCAGACCCTTCAGGTCCATAAGCCCAAATAAAGTGCCCGCATCTTCATCCCGCGGTGGGGCCATCTCGGGCCCAGAAACGAGTCCCTTTGCCGCACTGACCCCCTTCTTGATCAGGGCCGTGGCAAGTTCCTGGCCGGCAAGCACTTGCTTGCTGTTGTTAGCGCCCACTAACCTTCTGGCGCTTTCAAGGGCTTCTGCCTCCTTCTGTCTAAGCAGCGCTGCCAGAGCCGCCGTCCTCAGGTCCGCGGCCTTCCGCGTGAGCAAGGATTCAACTTGGATCGCGTCCTTCTCGGTCAACTTGGCCTCAGCTAGGGAAGCAAAGGCGGCTGAACGGACTCCCGCCGAACCGTCGGCGGTGAAGGCCAGCGCCATGTCTTTCCGCAAAACTGAGTCGGAGACCAAGTGGAGACTGCGGGCCAGGTGCCAGCGGCCATCAGCGGAGAGTTCGCTTTTGTGTTCGAAGTAATACGGAAGGTGATGTGGCTGAGACCCACTGAATGCGAGATCCCACAGGCTGTTCCGGCTTGGCAGTTTCTCGGGCTTCGCGGGCCACTTTCTGGCAAGGTTTAGGATGCGGTCATGGAACACTGCACGTTGGCTATTCTTGGACAACCCGCTCACAAACATGACACCGTGAGACGCCACCGAAAGATCTGGATCGTCCAACACCCGCTCGATCAGCGGCTGAACCGAAGAAACTCCGAAGCGCTTTCCGACGGTAGCCACCGCCCGCCTTACTTCGAGAACGGGCGAGTCCATTAAGCGGCGACCACGGTCGATTGCGTCGGCGACCTCAAAGTAAGCGTCGACCCAAAGCCGCAGATATACGTCTTCGTAGGTCGGCTGCGGGGGAAGCGTCCGATCCCCCATAAACTCAAGCATGCGCATCATGGCCTGCTCACCTGTCGAACTCTTCCCCTCCTCGATCAGTTCGGGGAACCAGACCAAGAATGCTCTCATCACCGAACTGAATCGGAGCAAGTTATGTTCGACCACCAAGCGAACGAGCTTTTGGAATGTTAGAGGATTCAGTTCGTCCGCACACTCGATGATCGGCTGACGAAGCCCTTCTGCGCCACGTGCTTCCAGTAGTAGCTTTGCGACGAGACTCCATGCCTCTGGCCTACCGCAACGTAACAGGGCTCGTATTCCTATCGCGGAGACTACGCCGATCGGGTGTGTCCCTTGACAGGACTGCATCAAGATATCGAGAACTCGCCCATTACCGCCGTCTATGGCCGCCGCAAGCAGGACATCGAGATCAGGCAAATAGTATCTGTCCCCGAGGTATCCGATCCACTCGGCAAACCACTCGATGGGCTGGTCAAAATGCCTTATCGCATGATTAGAGGCCGTTGCAATTCTCGCAAGATTTCGATGTCGAATACCCTGCAGGCTCTTGGTCCGAAATGGCAATCGCTGCAGGCCGACTTGATAGGGCATCGTCTCCGACGCCTTCACAGCCTGATCGAAAACCGAGCGCAATGGACCGGCAATTGCTTTGATGGTTGATGCGCGAGTGAGAAACGTAAGCGAACCAAGCACGTTCCCAATCTTCTCGGAGTAGTCCGAGCCGAAATCGCTACCGTCCGCCAAACCCAAGGTCTTGCGGTAGCGCTGCACTACTTCTTCGCGCTGCACTTCAGAAACGCGCACCTCAGCGAGCCGCCGCTGCGCCTCGGTGGCAGACAGTGGCACTACTGGCCTGCCAGGGCCGTGAGCCGAATGACCGTCACAACCGTGTCCGGCATCAGCTGGACGATTTCGTCGAGGGATTTCTTCTCAATTTGATCGACGAAAAGAAGATAAAGGCCATCCTCGAACGCTTGGAGAGCTTGAGCGATCGCCATGTCAGGATCGACCTTCTGACGGTCCTCACGAGGGCTCCCAATTCTGCCTTTTCGCAGCCCTTCGGTGATGCCCTCGGGAGTAAGGTATTCGAATGCGCGTTCGCGCTCTCGAAGGTGGAAGTCGCGCACCGTCTCCGATACTAGCTTCGTGATGAGATGCCTTACTCGAAACGGATCCGAATTCAGGTCATCGCGATCTGGGTCGAAGACGAACGGTTGGACGTCCGCAGAGCGACCACTAATGCTCTGGAACTCCACAACCGCCATTGAACGATCTTACAACACAACTGTTACTTTCGGATATCGGCTGATCGCCCCCCCAGGTCCGCTCGGGAGTTCGAATTGCGACCACTAATTTCCACCAGACTCAATCGAACCTAAAGACGGTTCGGCGGTGAGATACCCGAGCTAGGAGCCGCGCTCCGCTTTCAGCCGCTCAAGCGACTGATTGATGAAGTCCAGCGAAAATTGGGTTAGCTCGACGATCTTGGCGTTTTTTCGAAAGGCGGGAGGAACGAGGCAGAGCGCATCGTCCTTGCTCTCCAATTCGACGATGAGGTAGGCCGAGTGAACGCCGTCCTTGCAGCCCCACTCCGCATTTGTTAACAGGTGTGAGCCCGAACTGAGAAACACCTGGATGATTCCCATGCATTCGGCCACATTCTCGGAATGAGGAATCTCGATCAGAAACTTAGCCATGAGCCTTCTTCCGCGCCGAGGGGCGCGCATTTGCCGGATTCTATCACAACGGCTGGGTTGAAGCGAGCACCGAAGCCAAGTCCAAACATCCCGGTGGTTTGCAATCCAAGCCTTCCGCGCAACTTGATGTTAGCTGGAAAGCTTGGCGCCGTCAATCGGTGTCAACCTATGGTGTGGCTGACCCTCCCCGGTCGCTTAGACGACCGACCCTCCCGAGGTGGGAGGGTGCTAGTTTGGTGCCGCAGCCTAGTTCCCCTCCCGCACCAGCAACAGAAGGAAGAGAATGACACAAAGCGAAAAGGCAGTTCGATTCCGAGACCTTCACTCGGCCCCCGGCGTCTTCATCATCCCGAATCCATGGGACGTTATCTCGGCCAGGCTCCTGGCTGGGCTTGGCTTCGAGGCCCTAGCGACGTCGAGCGCTGCTTCCGCGGCAGGATTCGGCCAGCGAGACGGCCGTTTAACTCGAGACCAAGCGCTGTCGCATGCCCGGCTCATCGTGGATGCGACCGATGTGCCCGTGTCAGCCGACCTCGAAAACGGGTTCGGCGACGCGCCGGAGTCGGTCGCCGAAACCATCCGAGGCGCGGCGGCGTCCGGGCTTGTAGGCTGCACGATCGAGGACGCGACCGGTGACGCCACCAGGCCTCTGTACGACTTCGAGTTGGCAGTCGACCGAATCAGAGCCGGTGTCGAAGCGGCCGGCGCGCTCCCGTTTCCTTTCATCCTTACGGCGCGAGCGCACAATTTCCTGTATCCCGGAGCAAGCTTGGACGAAACGATCCGGCGGCTGCGGGCCTGCCCGATCTCGATTCCGTGAGGGCAGTCTGCTCCGCGCTCGCAAAACCCTTTAACTTCATGGTGGGAATCAAAGGCAAATCGTTTACCGTGTCCGAACTCGCGGGGGCCGGAGTTAAGCGGATCAGCCTCGCGACCTCTCTGTACCGCGCGGCCATGTCCGGGTTGCTCGACGCGGCCCGCGAGGCAAGCGAAGAGGGCGCCTTCAGCTTCGTGGATCGAAGCGCGACGACCGCCGAGCTAAACGACCTGATGAGGATCTGACGGATGCCGCTACAAAAACCTTTTCGTACGGCTCGCCATCCTAATGACGGAGCGCTGTGGTTTGATCCGGGGTCCTTCGGCGCCTCAGGGCGCCATCAGGATGACTAGGGGCTTTGAGGGGGAGGGACCAAAGCGGGACGTGGAACGTTCGGACTTTTCGGTTCGTTGTAGAGCCAGAACACCATGAAACTGTTTCTCGTTGTGCTCGTAGTAATCGCTCTCGTGGGCGTCTTCGGATTTGGATTGCAGCAAGATCACAGCAAGCGATCGCCTAGCCCTCCAACCCCCAAAGGGGCCAAGGTCATTACCGTTGCCGGAGGCTGCTTCTGGTGTCTGGACAGCCAGTACCGGCAGCTCAAGGGTGTCATCGACGTCGAGAGCGGCTACGCGGGCGGTAATCGTGCCGGCGTCACCTATGAGGAAGTGTGCTCCGGCATGACCGGGCACGCTGAAGCGGTTCGAATCACCTACGATCCCAACAAGGTCTCCGCCGACGATCTCCTGCGCATCTTCTTCACGATTCACGATCCGACCACCCTCGATCGCCAAGGGATGGACGAGGGCACCCAATACCGGTCCGCGATCTTCTACTCAAACGAAGACGAGAAGGCGGAGGCCGAGAAGATCAGAGCCGAGGTTGCCAAGGCGAAGATCTGGGACCACCCGATCGTGACGACGATCGAGCCGCTCAAGAACTACACCCGGGCCGAGGATTACCACCAGGACTATTACGAAAAGTTCGAGAAGGCAACACCCGCCGAGCGGCTCCAAATGAACGGCGGCTATTGCCGCGCCATTATTTCGCCGAAGGTGCTGCATTTCAGGAAGATGTATGCGGATCGGCTGAAGAAGTAGCCATTGGCGAGAGCATCTCAGTCCCATTCGATTGGGACCCTTCCCGGGTTGCCGCCACCAGTCGCCTGAACATGGTTTAGAATCGCGATATGCGGTTCGCAATCTCGTTCCTCGTCGCTGCCATCGGATTCGCGGCCTTCGGTCAAGGCACAAAAGCGGACTATGAACGGGCGGACTCGCTGGCGACGCGTCTCCAGGGGAAGGTCTTTCGATCGACCGTCGTTCCCCACTGGATGGCGGACGGCAAGGGATTCTGGTACACAGTCGAAGTCGCCGCCGGTAAGCGGGAAACCTACCTGGTCGACACCGGGACCGGCTCAAAAGAGCTGGCATTCGACGCCGCAAGACTCGATAAGGCTCTCGCCCCGAAACTCGGCGTCAAGAATCCATTCGACGCCTCGTCGGTCGCAGTCATCGGCTTCGACGGACCGAAGCTAGCGATCTCGGCATCAGGGAGGCAATGGCTTCTCGACCGAAAAACTTACGACGTCGTGGAGAGAACGGGCGACGCGAAGCTCGGGCCCTCGGAGTCGCTGCCCGCATTCCTGCCCCCAAGGGCTTCGGGAAGCGGGCAAGATACCACGCTGATCCTCGAGAACCGCTGGTCTCAGCCGGTCGATGTCTATTGGATGGGCACCGACGGCGCCCGGCAGAAGTACTTCACTCTCGCGCCCGGCGAAAGGCGAGAGCAGCACACGTTCGCCAACCACGTCTGGCTCTTTACGAGTACCGACGGGCGCGCGTTGGCGGCTTATTCGGCGACCGAAGGTCCCTGCGCGGCCATCTACGACGGCACACCTCCCGGAGCGGCGGCTCGCACGGGCCGGCGTGGCGAGTCCGGGACGAACGCGAAGTGGCGCGTCGCCTTCCATGACCAGAACTTCTTCCTGAGACCGACCGCCGGAGGCGACGAGATCAGGATGTCGGCCGACGGCAAGGAGGGCGATACCTACGGCGGTCCGACCGTTTGGTCTCCAAGCGGAAGCGACGTTGCCGTCGTTAGAACGGAGGCCGGACAAGAACATAAGATCCACTTCGTTCAGTCATCGCCGCCCGATCAGGAACAGCCAAAGTATCAGACGCTGGACTACCTGAAGCCCGGCGACAAAATCCCGCATCCTCGTGTCGTCATCTTCGAGGCCGATTCGCACAGGGAGATCCCGGTTCAGACGGACCAAACCCCGAACCCGTGGGAATTCACCGACTTCCACTGGTCCGCCGATGGCAAGGAGCTCTATTTCGTCTACAACCAACGCGGCCATCAAGTGCTTCGGCTCATGGCGGCGGATGCCGCCACCGGAAAGACGCGAATCGTCGTCGAGGAGACCAGTCCAACCTTCATCGATTACCAGGGCAAGTTGTGGGTCAGCTACCTCGACAAGACGGGCGAGGCCCTTTGGGCGTCCGAGCGCAGCGGCTACAACCACATCTATTTGGTCGATATGAAGTCGGGTCAGATGAAGCCGGTGACGCAGGGGCCGTGGATGGTTCGCTCCGTGGAAAGGGTCGATGCCGACCGGAGACGGCTGATCATCAGAGTTCTGGGTCGGGACCCGAAACAAGACCCGTACCACGTCCACTTCGCCTGGATTAACTTCGACGGAACGGGATTCACGCCACTTACGGAAGGCGACGGGACTCATCGGCTCGTTTGGTCGCCCGACAATCTAACCTATCTGGATAGTTACTCTCGAGTGGATATGGCGCCGGTCACCGAGCTCCGGCGACTCGAAGATGGCAAGAGGCTCGCCCTACTCGAGACGGGGGACGATACCCTGCTTCGGAAAACCGGTTGGAGCGCACCGGAGCGCTTTGTCGCGAAGGGCCGCGACGGCTCGACCGACATCTACGGAATCATCATTAAGCCCACGGACTTCGACCCGAGGAAGAAGTATCCGGTCATCGAAGACATCTACGCGGGACCGCACGACTTCTTCGTTCCCAAGTCCTACCAGGCTTTTCGGAACCAGGCTAAGGTCGCGGAGCTTGGATTCATCGTCGTCCAAATCGACGGGATGGGCACGGATTGGCGGGGCAAGAAGTTCCATGACGTCTGTTGGAAGAACCTGTCCGATGCCGGCTTTCCCGATCGAATCCTCTGGATGAAAGCCGCGGGGAAAACACGGCCCTGGATGGATCTGAGTCGAGTTGGAATCTATGGAACGTCGGCGGGCGGCCAGAGCGCGTGCTCGGCCGTCGAGCGCTTTGGCGACTTTTACAAGGCGGCGGTTGCCGACTGCGGCTGCCACGACAACCGCATGGACAAGATTTGGTGGAACGAGCTCTGGATGGGATGGCCGGTCGATCAGTCATACGAGACGAATTCGAACGTGACCGCCGCAAAGAACCTGAAAGGGAAGCTCTATCTGATGGTCGGCGAAGTCGATACCAACGTCGACCCAGCCTCGACGATGCAGGTCGTCAACGCGCTCATCCAGGCCGGCAAGGACTTCGACTTCCTTGTGTATCCGAACTCGAACCACGGGGTGCTCTCGCACCCCTACGCGTTTCGCAGGCTCGAGGATTTCTTCGTCTGGAACTTGTACGGCGCCGAGCCACGGCGATAGCTCGGGTTCTTGGAAGGTGGCTCGTTGTGCTTAGGCTGCCCAGCCGGCAACGTCACTTCCGCCGAGGATTCGAGGAACCTGCCAATGCCGTTGGATCCGCGGTTCTCGGCGTCCGCCGCGACTTCGGGACCTCGATCTCCTTCTCTCCCCGCAGGTACTGCGCCGTTTCACAGTCGCTCTTTAGGAACTCCTCGACCGTTCCCTCGGCAACGATCTTGCCGCCATGCTCCCCCGCGCCTGGCCCGAGCTCGATCAGCCAGTCCGCGGAGAGCATCGTCTCCTCGTCGTGCTCGACGACGATCACCGTGTTGCCCAGGTTTCTAAGCCTTACGAGCGTCTCGATCAGCTTGCGGTTATCGCGTTGATGGAGGCCGATCGAGGGCTCGTCCAAAATATAGAGGCAGCCCATGAGGCCGGAGCCGATCTGAGTCGCGAGACGGATCCTTTGGGCCTCTCCTCCCGCCAGCGTGCGAGCATTTCGGTCAAGCGTCAGATAGCCTAGTCCGACGTTTTCGAGAAACCGCAGGCGCTCGACGATCTCTTTGACCGCGCGCTCACCGATCGCCATTTGGCGCTTATTGAGCTTCTTCGAAACACCGACGAAGAAAGCGAGGCAGTCCTCAACCGAAAGATTGGTGACCATCGAGATGTCCCGCCCGCCGAGCCTAACGGCGAGGACCTCCGGCTTGAGCCGTCGCCCTTGGCAGACCGGGCACGGCTTCGTGGACATGTATTGGGCGAGGTCGTTCTTGACCCACTCGCTCTCGGTTTGCTCGTAGCGCTTCTTCAGCGCCGCGACAACGCCCTCCCACTTCGTGTTGAACTTGCGCTCGCCCCGGCCGTACTTCATGTACACCGTGATCGGTTCGGCGAGCCCATGCCAGACGGCCTTCATCCCATCTTCGGGAATCTGGTTGACGGGCAGGGAGGAGTCGAATCCGACCGCCCTTCCCACTGCGTCCAGCATTTCCGGCCACCATTCCTTGACTTCGCCGGACTTGTACACAAACGGCAGGATCGCCCCATTTCTCAGCGGCTTCTTGGGATCGGGGCAGATCAGCTCCGGGTCGAACTCAGTCTTGGTCCCAAGGCCAGTGCAATCGGGACATGCTCCGTAGGGTGAGTTAAAGGAGAACATGCGCGGCTCGAGCTCCGGCATCGAGAAGCCACACTCGGGGCATGAGTACGATTCAGAGAACAGAAGTTCGTTAGCCGTCGTCCGTTGGCCGTTAGCCGAGTCTTCTTCCGCACTTTTCGCCGGCTGACGGCTACCGGCTAACGGCTCACGATCCTCCCAAGACAGGGTCACCGAACCCTTCCCCATCTTCAGAGCCGCCTCGATGGAGTCCGTGAGCCGTCGCTCGATTCCATCCTTGACGACCAGCCGGTCGACGATGACCTCGATCGTGTGCTGCTTGTAGCGGTCCATCGGGATGTCGTCGGTGACTTCGTACATCTCGCCATCGACGCGGACGCGGACGTAGCCGGCCTTATTGATCTCCTGCAGAACCGACTTGTATTCGCCCTTTCGCCCCCGTACAACCGGAGCGAGTATATGGAGGCGCGTGCCTTCGGGAAGTTCTTTGGCCACGTCGACGATTTGATCGGTCGACTGCCGCTCGATCGGCCCGTGGCCGTTTGGGCAATAGGGTGTTCCCGCGCGAGCATAGAGGATGCGCAGGTAGTCGTAGATCTCGGTGACGGTGCCGACCGTCGAGCGCGGATTCTTCGACGCGCTCTTTTGGTCGATCGAGATCGCCGGCGAGAGTCCTTCGATGTGATCGACGTCGGGCTTGTCGAGCTGACCCAGGAACTGACGTGCGTAGGAGCTTAGGGACTCGACGTAGCGCCGCTGACCCTCCGCGTAGATTGTGTCAAAGGCCAAAGAGGACTTGCCGGAGCCGGATAGACCCGTGATGACGACCAGCTTGTCCCGAGGGATCTCCACGGTGACGTTCTTCAGGTTGTTCTCTCGAGCCCCGACGACAACGATCTTGTCCTGCACTCGCTGATTCTACACCGGAAATGTAGACACAGTTGCGCCCCTTGGAGTGCGAGACGCAAGTCTCGCCTTGGAATAGCCGCGCAAGCGGCGCACGCGGCAATGCCTTAGAATGGGCAGGTGATTCGTCGGTTTGGCCCAGTCCTGATTTTGCTCCTGCAGCTTGCCGCGCGCGAAGCAGGCGCCAAAGTCACGAATTCATCCGACTGGCTCGTTCGATCCCGGCAGCAAGCGATCATCAATCGATTTGTCGACGCCACCAACGCTCCCGCGAACCTGAATTCCGGCCAGGTCTACGTTCTCATCGATGCTGGAGCCGCCCACGCCGAAATCTACATAATTGGCCCCAAGCAGGGGCATGCCGCGGATTATGCCGCCATTCTCGAGCGATGGTCCCGCCAGGACGCCGAATACTCGCAGGAGAACGACTACGCGGCCGCTCGGGTCGAATTGAGCGAAAGCCGCCTGTTCCTCGAACAGGCCACTCAGGTCATCGAATTGAGGTCACTCGATCAAGCGATACGCGCGGCTGGCCTGACACCCTTTATCGCGGCAAGCATCCCTAAGTTCGCTGAGCTGAGCCCAACAAACCTGGCACCAGCGGTTTCGTCAAGGCGCAGCAACCTCTTTGCCTTCACAAACGGTTCCCCGCCAAACGAGATAGCGGTCTCAGCATCCTTCACGCCGGTCCAGATAGTGGGTCCCTGGATCATGGCCTTCGGACCGATTGCTGTACTGCTTTTCGGAAGTATCTACGCCATCGCGTTCGCAAAGAACCCACGTATCGCGGTAGACAGGCGCAGGCGACTGTACAAGGCCTTCGTCCTAAAAGGCACCCTTGTCGCAATCGGCATCTGCTTGCCATTCTCCACCTGGCTAATCGGAAGCGGACAGCTCTATCCGATCGCGGATCTTTGGTTTGGAAGCAGCTCCTCAGCCCCATTCATGACGATGATGATGGCCGGGTTTCCCCTGCCGATCATTCTTCTCGTTGCCTTGAATCGAGTGGAATCGCGACTGTTTCAGAGCAAGGATCCGGACAGCTGGGCGTTCCGGCCCCCGCGTACTCAATCGAAGGCGGTCGGGTCCAAGCTCCAAGTCGGGATTTCGATCGGAACTCTTGCCCTCGGATTCGCAATCTACTTAGGCGCCTCGTTCGTCCCCAAGGAACTTCGCGATCCATTTCGAATCGTCGGAATCGCTGGGCTTGCCCTGGGTTTTTCCGCAAATACAGTTGGACGATTCGTTTCCGGACGGTTGTCTCCAAAGATCGATCAGGTCTATCCGGATGACCCGCTTGTTCAACGCGTCGCGGAGATCGCTCGAGCCCTTCAGGTTCACGTCGCGCGGGTGACCGTTGTCGACTCTGGGAGCGCCGAAGGAAAGGTTGGAATCGAGAGCTTTGGAGGAACCCTAACCCTGAACCATCGCACCCTCGAAGTACTCGACGAACCCGAGCTCGACTTTGGAATCGCTTACGCATTGAGCCAGAATCCGGGTCGCTTTGTGGCAACAACCGGATTGATCGTGATTCCATTCGCGGTCGCTGTCGCATTTCTGGTACCGAACGTCCACGGTTCTGCACGCGCTTTTGTCATGCCTGGGATGATGGCGGTCATGGTTCCCGTCATGTTGCTATTTACGCCACGGATGCTACGAGTCGAGAATCGACGAAGTCTGGAGCGTGCCTTAACGGTGACGCTTAACGCCTCGGCCGCTCGGTCCTACCTTGAAAAGACGCAGGCCGATTGGCCGGCTACGATGGGAGCAAAGCGGCGGAGTAAGTTCGCAGCCCAACGAATGGAGGACTTAACCACAGTCTCTCAAAAGCTGGGTCTCAGCTAAACGACTCAGGGCGGCGACTAACCTTGCCAGCGCGGCGACCCGGCGATGGGTCGCCGCGCTCCAAAGAACTGCAGCGTTATCGGCTCTCGAACGTTCATTACTTCTGAGAGAGGTTATGAACGTATGTTTTCACTATTGGCCGCGTCGGCCCTGATAAGCGAGAGTCCGAAGACCCTGACCGAGCACATCGCGCTCGCATCGATGTTCAAGAACGGATACTGCGTCGTTCTCCGCGAGATGGACGTTCCCGGGACCGGAGACTTCCTGTTGGAGCAGATCCCGCAAGCATCGTTAGGGACTCTGTGGTTCACGACTTCGGACAACGCCAAGCTGACGTCCGTCGTCAACGCCGATGTTCCGCGAAACGCCGAGGTCAAGGCGCCTTCGATCCCGGATCTGTTGAACCTGAATATCGGGAAACGGGTCACCTTGTACTTCCTCGGCCAAGAGCCGGTGAGCGGGACCCTGCTGAATGCCGCCGGCCAGATTCTCCAGGTCAAGGACGAGAAGGGTACGACCGTCGTCGACAAGGGCTCCGTCGTACGAGTCGTCTCGCCCGATACCCTGACCGACTCGAGCACGGTCAACATGACCGTTCGAGGCCTACGGTTCGGAGTCGAGTCAAGCGGCGCCGGGAAGATCTTCATGCTCAGCCTGGAACGGGGAATGACGTGGGCGCCCGGCTATGCTGTCACGCTCAAAGAAGGTAAGAAGCTCCAGGTCGTCGGCAAGTCGACGATCGTCAACGACCTCGAAGACCTGAACGGGATCGAGACGCGCTTCATCACGGGATGGCCCAATATCCCCTATGCCGGCATCATCGACCCGTTGGTTGAGTCGAACCTGCTTCAGGGAGGTGGCGGCGGGTTTCCGGGTCAGGGCGGCTTCGGCGGAGGGGGGCGGGGCGGAGGCTTCGCCAACCAGGCGCCGGCCGCAAAAGACATGTCCGGTTTTGAAGCGTCGATGCCCGCCGCACAACTCGGCGGCATCCAAGCCGAAGACCTGTTCTTCTATCGACAGCCCAAGGTGACACTCAAGAAAGGCGAGCGCGGCTACTTCATCGTGTTCACGATGGATGCCCCGTACGACGAGGTCTACACATGGGACATCGACGACTTCGTCGAGAACGCCCAATACCGGTCCATGCCGCCGACTCCCGAGCCTGAAGACATCTGGCACACGATCCGCTTCACCAACATGGCGAAGCAACCCTTCTCGACAGGTGCGGCAACGATCTTCAAAGACGGCCAGATCGTTGGCCAGGACATGATGAAGTACGCCTCGGCGGGCGGCAAGGCCGAACTGAAGATCACCAAGGCGATGGATATCGGCGCCGACCAGATCGAGGAGGAGGTCTCCCGCGAACGCGCTGCGCTGAAGGACGTGTACAACCGGTCCACACACGACCTCGTCACCCTAAAAGGGACGCTGACGATGGTAAATCGCAAGCCGGAGGCGGTCACGGTGCGCGTTCGGAAGTCGCTGACCGGCGAAGTCCTGTCGACGCTGCCCGATGCCAAAGTCGTCAAAACCGCCCGAGGTCTCCGGGACGTCAACAGCCGCGCCCAGCTCGAGTGGACCCAGACGATCCAGCCCGGTAAGACCCTGACGCTGACGTACAGCTACAAGGTGTTTATCAGGGTCTGAGCAGGTGCCGGCTAGGCTATCCGCAGCCTGAGTCCCCCGGCACCATCATCGGTTTTCATTCGATTCGTTTGGATTCGAATGAAACCGGTGGTACCTTGAGTCGGTGCTTGGCGTACGGCAATCTATTGCAGCTTCAAAGGAAGGTCGGCGTTCGACTCTGATTCCCGTTCTGCCCGTGCGCGACGCCGTCCACTTCCCCCACCTGATCAACACGCTCCACGTCGTGCGCGAGGCATCGCTGCGGGCGGTCCGCAAGAGCATGGACGGCGACCGCCAAGTCCTCGTTCTCAGTCAGCGCGACATGGCGATCGAAGACCCTCAAGCGACCGACCTGTTCCGGATCGGCACGCTCAGCGAAACTCTTCAAGCCGTCCCGATGCCGGATGCCAGTCTTCGGGTTGCCCTGCGCGGAATCAAGAGGGTGAGGGCGACCAGGCTTGTCGCCCGGGGAGGGACATTCTGGGCTGAAGTCGAAGAAATCCACGAACTCCCGGCTAACGGCGTCGAGATCGAAGCTTTGATGCGAGCCGCCGTCGAGAGCTTTGGCAGGGTCGTCACCCTCAACAAGGCGATCCCGCCGGAGGCGATGCAGAGCGTCGTTCACCTCGACGATGCCGGACGCCTTGCCGATGCGATCGCCCACCATCTCCCGATTCGCTTCTCCCTGAAGCAGGAGCTGCTGGAAATCATCGGGGCCGAGAGCCGCCTCCAGAGGACGCTCGAGCTGGTCATGCGCGAGGAGCAAGTCGTTACCCTCAACGCCGACATTCACCGGCGCGTCGAAGGCGAACTTGGCGAATCGCAGCGCGAATACTATCTGCGCGAGCAGCTCAGGATCATCCAAGAGGAACTTCAGGTTCGCGAGGACCGGCTTGGCGAACACGAGGAATATGCCGCCAAGATCGAGAGCTGCGACATGCCGCACGAAGCACTGATCCGGACCCGCGCCGAACTGAAGCGACTCGACCGGACTCCCGCCGCTTCGCCGGAAGGCATGGTGCTTAGGAACTACCTCGACACTATGGTTGCCCTTCCCTGGAACGTCGTTTCCTCGGACCGCCTCGAAGTAAGGAGCGCTTCTCGAATCCTCGACCAGGAGCATTTTGGCCTCAAGAGCGTGAAGGAGCGGGTCCTCGACCACCTTGCGGTTCGCCAGCTTAAAAGCGACCTTCGGGGACCGATTCTCTGCTTCGTCGGACCACCAGGCGTGGGAAAGACGAGCATCGGACGAGCGATCGCGGAAGCGATGGGGCGTAAGTTCGTTCGAGTGTCTCTAGGCGGCGTTCGGGACGAAGCTGAGATTAGGGGACATCGACGTACTTACGTTGGCTCGATGCCGGGCCGGATTATCCAAAGCCTGCGTCAATGCGGCACCCGGAATCCCGTATTCATGTTGGACGAGATCGACAAGATCGGGGGCGATTATCGCGCCGATCCAACTAGCGCGCTGCTCGAAGTACTCGATCCGGAACAAAACAGCCACTTTAGCGACCATTACATCGAGACGCCCTTCGATCTCAGCGGGGTTTTCTTCATTGCTACCGCCAATGTCCTCGCGAACGTTCCTCCTGCCCTGCGAGATCGAATGGAGATCATCCACTTTTCGAGCTACACCGACGCAGAGCGATTGGAAATCGCTCGCAGGTTCCTACTGCCGAAAGCCCTCGAACTGCACGGGCTGAAAGACAATCAGGTGAAGATCGAGGACGAAGCCCTCGCCGCGGTGGCGACGCAATACGCCCGGGAAGCCGGCGTTCGCGAACTGGAGAGGCAGATCACAAGCCTGGTTCGCAAATGCGCTCGCAAAGTGGCCGAGGACGGGATCACCGAGGTCAGCCTCGCATCGGGCGAATTATCGGACCTCCTTGGCCGGCCAAAGAACTTGGCGAAGGTCACGACCAAGTCGGAAATCGGGGCTGTGACGGGGCTCGTGGTCTCGGAAGTCGGCGGCGACACGATCGTGATCGAGGCGAGCCTCATGCAACCAAGTGGCGGCCGGCCCGAGATGAAACTCACGGGAAGCATGGGCCAGGTGATGCAGGAGTCCGCCGAGGCCGCGCTCTCCTACATCCGGGCCCACCAGGATTCGCTTTCGACCTCTGAGTTTCGCTATGACGTACATATCCACGTCCCTGAGGCCGCTATTCCAAAGGACGGACCGAGCGGCGGACTTACCATCGCGGTCGCACTTGCGTCCGCATTTACGGGCAAACCGGTGCGGCCGCTCGCGATGTCAGGCGAGATCACGCTTCGTGGCCGGGTGATGGCGGTCGGCGGCGTCCGGGAAAAGGTTCTCGCCGCGCATCGCGCGGGAATCACCGAGCTGATCCTGCCCCAAGAGAATGAGCCCGACCTTTCCGACCTTCCCCCGGAGGTCCGCTCACAAACGCGGATTCATCTCGTCACCGAGCTGTCCGACGCCTTCGAGATCGCTCTTGGACCGGCACGCCACGCCCTCATCGAAGTGTGACGGCCTGACCTAGCGACGCAAGCGGCTAAGATAGTGGGAATGATTTCCCTGATCGCTCCTCTCGCGATGCTGCAAGCCGCCGGCGCGTTCGCCCTCCATGACGGAGACCGAGTGCTTTTTTACGGCGACAGCATCACCGACAACCAGTTCTATCCGCAGTTCGTCGAGAACTACGTCGTCACGCGCTTCCCCGGCATGCGCGTCAGCTTCATGAATTACGGCTGGTCTGGCGACAAAGTGAGCGGAGGTGGGGGCGGGAACATCGCAAAGCGCCTCGAGCGAGACGTCTTTCCTTTCCGGCCGACGGTGGTGACGATCATGCTTGGCATGAACGACGGCCAATATCGCGCGTGGGATGACAACACGGCGAAAACATTCGAATCCGGCTACGAGCGGATCCTCGACGACCTGAAATCGCACGGGAACCCGAGAGTAACCCTCATCAAACCCTCGCCCTACGACGACATCACGATGCCGGCGAGCGGCTACAACGCGGTATTGATGCGCTTTGCCGATTACCTTGGCGAGCTAGCCCCCAAGGCCGGCGCCATGACCGCCGATTTCAACTCCCCGGTGGTCGACCTCCTAAACAAAGCCAAGGAAGCCGATCCGGACAGCGCGAGGAAGCTTATACCCGACCGCATTCATCCGAGCTGGCCGGCCCACATGGTGATGGGGGACGCCCTCCTAAGGGCGTGGAACGCCCCCTCGCTCGTGAGCGCGACTCAGATCGACGCAATGGGTCCGACATCGACGAACGATAACGCGTCCGTCAAAGACCTCAAAGTGACCCCGGATGGTCTAACATGGCGCGAGATGGAGGGTTCTCTGCCCGTCTTCTTCGACCGCAACAATGCGGCCGTCCAACTCGTGCTCAAGTCCTCGTCGGTCTTCCAGGACGTCGATCAAGAGCCGCTCAAGATCACCGGGCTGTCTGGAGGCAACTATAAGCTGGCCATCGATGGCGAAGAGGAAGGGCAATTCACCGCCGATCAGCTTGCCAACGGCATCAACCTCGCCGATATGAATACACCGATGATGAAGCAAGCCCAGTTGGTCGCATCGTGGACAGGACGCCGCCAGTTCATTCGACAAACCATGTGGCGAAACATCGTGGTAACCACCGACGGCTGGGGACTTAGTCAGCGAGACCAGGCGGTGAGAAGCCTGGAGAGGCTGGAATCCGACATTGTCGATCACCAGAGGCAAGCGGCTAAGCCGGCTTGGCATAGTTTCACGATCACCAGAATCCATTAGTAGTACATAACACTAGCGCTTGATAAGGTTCTTGAAACCTTAATCTTGTTGATTCGCAGGCGCACTCACGCCGATTCGACGTCGGATCTTAGTCGATGCTACCGGCGGTTTCTGACCAACTCCCAAATCAGTTGATGACACATAGGCTATTTAGCTATATACTGATCTCTGAATTAGTGTATGTCCTAGTATAAATTCTGGGAACACAAGGGGAGTGGAAATGGCTAATGGATTCGATTACGAAGCGTTTCGTGATCTGCTTGAGGGTGCAAACCTGGTCGGTCAGCTCGCTGGAAACGAAGAAGCGTTTCGGGGCGCGTACGACGCATTTCGAAAGGCAGATCCGGCTGGTTACCAAGCGTTTCTCAACCGCGTGGGAATCTTTCCGCGCTGTAATCTCATCTGCGAATGGATCCGCAGCAAGGAATGCATCTTCCTTTGCCTAGAGCTATGTGGGCCGCCAAAGCCGATCGACACGATCCCGAACCCGCGGCTGCTGGCCGAGGCGATCGTTCGAATCACGTCCGACGAGCGGCTCTTGGCCGTGCTCGTTCAGGCATTGGAATCGCGCAATCAGGGAGAGTTTGAAAAGATCGCGACCGAGCTTCAGCTCGGGCCGCTTTGTCACTTCTTCTGTCATTGGCTATGCGTGGTGCGCTACCGGCTTTTGTGTCGCTGGTTCTGCAGCCCGATAAGGATCGACCGGCCCAACCTGGTTCAAGAACTGCAGTCCGCCGGTCTTGCTTTGCGCAATCTGCTCGGGCATCGGGACGCCTTCGATCAGGCGGTTGCCGCCTCAAATGCGAACGACCCTCAGAAGCTCGGCGCGATTCTCAAGGGCGCCGACCTTGTGCCGTTCTGCTACTTCATCTGCGAATGGTTCTGCAGCTGGCGCTGCACGCTGGTCTGCTTGAACCTCTGTCGGACGATGCCGCTTCCGACGATCAAGGACGAAATCGGCGAGGCGCTGGCGTTCGCCAAAGTTGCCCAGCAGCTCGCCCAACAACCGGCTCAAATCCAACGGATGATTGCCGCCGTCAGCGCCGGCGACATCAAGGCTTGGACCGCCATCTTGGAAGAACTCAAGCTCCAGCAGTACTGCATCCAGCTTTGCCACTGGATCTGTGCCCTGCATTGCCGCCAGTTCTGCTTCTTGGTCTGCCCGCCGATTTTCCTCCACCCGTGGTTTACGCACGTGGGAGACTTCAGCATCACGGCCGATATCGATCCCGGGACGGGTCTCACGAATAAGGCGGAGGCCGGGCACGGAGGCCCGAACTTCGGATTCTTCGACTGCCTCAGTCTCCGGGGCTTCTGCCCGAAAGTCGATCCGGCAAGCCCGGGAGACGCAATGGCGTATCGCTTCCTGTACCAGCCGGCCGGAGCCGCGGCCGCGACGCCGATCACCGGCGGGTTCGTATGCGAGGTCCTTGTTGGCAGCCGGTACACGCTGTGGCATGGCAATCCCTTCACGCTTCAGTCGGTCCGCATCAGGGGAACGGGAGCTACGTCGCCGACGCCACCCATCCCGACCGCGGCTCCCGCTCCCCCAGATCACTACATCGTGCCGGATCCTCAGGGATGGATTCCGGTAGATCAAAACGCCCTGGATGACGGGTTCGACGGATGGTTGATGGGGTTCTCCACGCCGGTAGCGTTCCCGGGCGGCGATCCGGCGCCCGGGATTACCGCGGGTACCGCGGTTCCGCTAGCCAACCAAAGGAATGGTAAGGACACCGCCATCATCTTCCAGGCAACCCGCGTCAGTACGATCGCGGCCGTTAACGGAGGGGCCGCGCCCGACTACTCGAACCAACTCGGAAAGATCCATATCAACAACTGGAACGAGGTCAGCCTTATCGACCTGACCGAGTTCGCCGGGGGCCTGAAGTGCTCGCCCGTAACGACCGCCCTCCACATCGAGTACACAGCCGACCACGAGCTCATGGCGACTTGGGGGATCGATATGGTGACGGCGGCAACGGTAGTGCCGGCGCCGGTGTTCCCTCATGGAGCCGGCCCACGCGGCGCGGCGGGAGTCGATCCGCACAACACGACGACCTGGCCATCCTGTTCGTACCTGCTCAGGCTGACCACGCGCCGCTCGCTGACGGACGGGTTGTTGGACGATCCGGCCAAGTGGGAGGGAAGCTTCTTGACCTTCTGCGTCAAGCACTAGCGCAGACTCTAGCCGATGGGACGTCGACTGGGTCGGCGTCCCATTTGCACCTACGTCTGGGTCTCGCAACCCTCGGCCCGCCTCGGTCTCGGTACCAGCTCGCCGCCGCAATTCGGGCATACGTTTTGCAGTTCGTCTGCGCAATCGGGACAAAAGGTGCATTCGTACGAGCAGATCATCGCAGGCGCATCCGGTACAAGCTCAGCTTGGCACCGTTCGCATCGCGATCTCATTTCTAAAGCCATTGGACTTGATGAGCTCGGGGAACACGGAGGGACGCAGTGGCCTCACCCATCCGTCTGTCCGACGAACTTCCCGATGATGCTCCCGTAAAAGATCCCGAACATGATGGCGCTGCCGAGAAAGAGGAGAAGAAGGATCCAGCAGCCGATGCGCCCTTTGACTCCTTGATCGCCCGCCTTGAACTCTTCGAGCTGCGATTGCGATGCCCGGATCAGAGCCCCCGGGACGTCGCCCGTCACCTCGCCGGTCTGGACAATCGGCGCGTACTCGTCAGGCACCTGGCGAGACATCTGCATTGCCTCGGACAACTTCGTCTGCTCGCTCATCCGTTGGCTGGTCTGTTCGAGTTGATGGCGCACCGCAAGATTCGGGATCGTCGCTGCCGACAGCTCCCAAATCGTCCGCGGTGGCATCCCGACTTTGGCCAGATTGCCCATGGTCCAGGCAAACACGCTGAGCGATTCCGCCCGCGCGCGCTTATTGACCGAGGGCACGATCAACGCCATCTGGTGACGCCGTTCCCGGTTCGGCATCGACTGCCAATAGCGCGCGAATAGCCACGTCCCAATGACCAGAATCAGGATGATCGGTCCGGATGGCCAAACCAGCTCCCTGCCGATCGACGCGAACAAAGTCCCCCAAGGAGGCGCGTTCCCACCATTCTTTTCCTGAATGTCCCAGTCCACCAAAGCCGCGCGAACCATCAGGCCGGTGATCGGCAGGCAGATGCCAACCATGATCGCAATCCCGAGGAGCCATCGGAACCAGATACGCATTTTGTGGGAGGCATGAGCCTGATCGGTGATGAGATCGTATGCCTCCGGGAAGAAGCCGCCCTGCTCGGCGGCCCGCACCATGCCCACCACATGAGGAGGAAACAGGTCGACGTATCGTTCGAAGACGTCGCTGAGTGGCCGCCCCTCTTTCGCGGCGTCTGCCGCTTCATTCAATGCCTTGCCGTAATCGGCGCGGCGACAATGGCTCGCGACATTGGTGTAGGCCTCGACCGGGTTGATCCCGGATCGAGCGTAGCTCTGAAGCTGGCTGAAGACGAAGTACAGGTCTTTGTCCGTGCCCGCCTTCGTTCTGACCTGCCGAACAGCCGTATGCGTGCGGGTCGCCGGCGCCACCGATCTGGCCGATGGCGTCACGGTTTGTTTTGGCGCCTTCGTGACCACCGGCGGCGGGCTGGAGAAGACTTGCCCTCCCTGGGGTGGGGCAGCCGCCGGTCCCTGCTGGATCTGACTCGGTTGTTGAACTCTGGCCTGCTGTTGAAGCGGCGTCCCTCCGACCTGCGCTAGACGCGACACGAGCAAGCCGGTTTGGGTCAGGCTGAGCGCGGCTTCGTCACGCGTGTTCGCCTGAACCTGGCCTTGCACGCTGTTTCCCTGACGGTCGATCGCCGAGTACTCAAAGCTGGGCATCGTCTAACCTTACGACATCGTCGACCTGCTCTTTCGTTTGCAGGAGCAAATCCTTCGCGATTCCAAGGCCCACCAACTTGAAGTCCGGTGCGATCTCGCACAGTGGCATCAAAACAAACCGCCGCTCGACGGTCTTTGGGTGGGGAACGTTCAGGGGCCTTTCTCCACCGGCATAGGTGTAGGAGAGCACCCCATAGGCGATTAGGTCGAGATCGATCTCCCTTGGTCCATACCGCTCCCGCGGTTGCCTGCCGACTTGACTCTCGATCTCTTTGAGCTTCGCCAAGAGGGCTCTTGGTCCGAGTTCGGTCTCGGCGATCAAAGCGGCATTGAGAAAGGGCGGCTGATCCTCGACGTACATCGGAGTTGTTCGATAGACGCTGCTCACGCGCTTGACGTCGGTGGCCCGCCTCAGTGCGGCAACGGCGTTCCGCATGTGGCTTAGGCTATCGCCGAGGTTGGATCCTAGAGCGATCACGACGGCGCTCACCTGGCGCTCACCTAGAAAAGCGCCCCTTGCTGCAGTTCTCTAGCTGGAACGCTCCGCTCCTTGTCGGCCAGCCGCCTCGCCGCGTCCCATGCCTTGGCGATGTCTCCGACCAGCAGCGAATACCCGCCGTCGTCTCCGCTCGCCGACATGTTGCGCAGGACGTAAGAAGGATGCAAAGTCGCCAAGATGGTCTTCGCATACTCGGTCCTGAAGAAGAGGCCGCGCTCCTGGGTGATCCGGAACCCCTTCTTGATCAGGTTCCGCGCGCTCGGCGCGCCGACGCAAAGGATCACTTTTGGCCGAATGAAACCGATCTGGTCCAGGAGCCAGTGACGGCAGGCCGCCGCTTCCTCATCCGTAGGGGGCCGGTTCACGGGACGGCCACTCGTCCAATCCGCAGCCCGACATTTAACGGTGTTGGCGATGTAAACCGATTCCCGTGAAATCCCGGCGTCGACCAGAGCTTTGTCGAGCAATTGTCCAGCCTTACCGACAAAGGGACGGCCCGTCTTGTCTTCGGTATCGCCAGGGCCTTCGCCGATCAACATGAGAGGCGATTGAGCGTCACCTTCGCCAAACACGACGTTGAGGCGTCGCTCGCTCAGCCCACATTCCCGACAGCCCAGGCACTGCTCTCGAAGTTCCTCAAACGTCTCGATCGGCAACCTCCTTGAGCCTGTCGTAACTGTCCTCTAGGCTTTGGGGCAGGACGCGGACCTCGCCGATCGTCGTCATGAAGTTTGTGTCGCCGTTCCACCTCGGGACCACGTGCCAGTGGATATGGTTCGGGATGCCGGCGCCGGCCGCGCGGCCGAGGTTGATGCCGATATTGAATCCGTCCGGCCCGTAGACAGCCGTGATCCAGGCGACCGACCGAGCCACCAACTGATTGATCTCGAGAAGCTCGGCGTCGTCGAGATCACCCATTTCGGCGGTGTGCTTGTAGGGTGCAACCATCAAGTGGCCGTTCGTGTACGGGAAGGCGTTGAGCATGACGAAGGCCTTCGCCCCTCGAAAAAGGAGTAAGTTCGCTCGATCGTCGGTTTGGGCGGGTAGATCGACGAAGATGCAGTGTGGCCCGGGCTTACCCGTCGTCGGCTTCTCGACATAAGAGAATCGCCAGGGAGCCCATAGCCGCTCAGCCATGACCGGTTATAGCCTAATCCCGATCCCGGGTGCTACCAACTCTCCCAATTTCCAGTTCCCGCGCATTTTTACTAGCTCAAGGCGGTGCTACTCATGCGCGAGAAACGTCGAATCATCTAGAATAGCTGCAGGAGTGCCCAACGAGGCATATGGGCTCTCTATTAACAAGAGGTCGTCCCGAGGGATCGGGACTGGGAGAAAAAGTTACAAATGAGTAGTTGGAAAATCGGCACGCTTCTAGTAGCGGCCATGGCTTTGGTCATCGTGTCGGGTTGCAGCAAGGCTGACGACTCCGGCGGCACCACTGGCGGAACCGCGACGGCGACAACCGGCGGCGCGGCACCGGCGACAACTGGCGGCGCGGCACCGGCAACAACCGGCGGAGCAGCCCCGACGACGGCGGATACGACTGGCGGCGCGGCACCGGCAACAACCGGCGGAGCTGCCCCGACGACAGCCGGGGCAACCGGCGACAAGATGGGCGGTACGGCTGGCGCAACTGGCGACAAGGGCGGCAAGATGGGCGGCACCGCTGGCGCCACGACCGGCAAATAACTTCGAATCATTGGTGGCCGGTACCGGCCACCCCAGACAGAAAAGCCCCGGCCAATTGGCCGGGGCTTTTCGATGCTGGATGGTGTCGGTTTGGGCAACCGCCCGACGCTACACAGTCTTAGCCAGAATGATCGCGTCCGCGACTTCCTTCATCGTCTTCCTCAGGTTCATCGACTGAAGTTGGATTCGCCGATAGGCCTCAGATTCGTTAAGGCCTTGCTCCTCCATGAGGATTCCCTTCGCCCGATCGATCGACTTGCGAGCCTCCAGTCTTTCGCTGAGGCTCTTGACCTCCTTATTGAGGTGGGCGTTTTGCTCAAACCGGCTGCGGGCGACTTCGATGGCTGGTGGCAGATCGCTTGGCTTGAAGGGTTTGACGAGATAGGCAAAGACGCCGGCGTCCTTGGCACGATCGACGAGCTCGCGGTCGCTGTAGGCCGTGAGCAGGATGGTTGGGGCGATGTTCTCCTCGGTGATAATTCCCACCGCCTCGATGCCGTCCATTACAGGCATCTTTACGTCGAGGATGCAGATCTCCGGATGGCTTTCGCGAGCCAGATCGACCGCCTGCTGTCCGTCGCCCGCTTCGGCGACGACATGGTAGTCGAGACTCTCGAGCATCTGCTTGAGATCGAGCCGAATAATCGGATCGTCGTCTGCAATTAGCACAGTCATGCGTGTCATTGGGGAGGCGCTAGTGTACCTGTTCAGGGTATCGGCCCCGGGCACAAAGCAGCTACTTCCCGGTTTCCCGCACCAGCCGCAGCCGGCCCTCTTCCCAGACGAAAGGCATTCCCTTGTCGTCCAGCAAGAGGTGGATCGTCGATCGCGCCGTCTTGCGGGTGACGAGATTGCCCTCAGGCGAGTCGCCGAGTTTGCCCCTGCCTTCGAACGTCACCGTGATTTCCTCCCAGTACCGGAATTCGGCATCGAAGCTCATGAAGGTCGCCGACGTTCCCTTCTCCGGATGATCCTTCACAAACCACTTGACCGACGGGTCGGCGATCGTCATCCTTCTCCCGATCGGAATGCTCGATGCCGGACCCGTACCGTTTCGCGCCGTCGAAGTCACAACCGCTCCGCCCGGAGTGATCGTCGCTTCCGTCCTCGAAGAAGCCCGGCCCCGAGTAATCGCTACCATGCAATTTGTGAGTTGGCCCGCCTCTGTGTAGCTGGTCCTGACGATCCGGCTCGTCATTGAGCCCGACCAGACCTCGGACTCGACGATCTTCCCGTCCTCGGTCTTGCGGTCGTAGATCAACTTCGCGCCGTGCGACGCATCCTGGAGCACCACATCCGCCGGAGTGATCCCGGCGGTCACGCCCAGCCCAAGAACAAGCAGGTATTTCATTTCGGCTCCGACGCCAGTCTAGCCCTTACACATGAAAAACGAAGGCCGCTAATCTCGCCCAAGCCTCTTCTAGCGCCCAGGGGTGAGAGATCGTTCCGGCAAGCTAACATAGTCTCATGCCCGTCGTATCCATTCCGTCCATCGAGGCCGTCCGCGCCAAGTTTCCGGCCTTGTCGTCCGGATTCACTTTCATGGACAATGCCGGCGGCTCTCAAGTACCCGGCGCCGTCGCAGACGCCGTTCGCGATTACATGTTGCACAGCTTCGTCCAGGTCGAGGCATCCTACCCAGCCTCTCAAAGAGCGACCGCGACGGTTGCCGCCGCCCACGAGATGATGAATACGATGTTCGGCGGCGAAGGCTTCGGCAAGGTGATCCTCGGCGCCTCCACGTCGGCTCTGTGCAGGATGCTGAGTGACTGTTACGCCGAAATCCTCGGTCCCGGCGACGAAATCGTGGTCGCCGAAAGCGGGCATGAGGCGAACGTCTTTCCCTGGGTCGACCTCGCCAAGCGCGGCGTGACCGTCAAGATGTGGGAAGCCGATCCTTCCACCGGTGAGAGCCATCTCGAGGCACTAGCCTCGAGATTGACCGATCGGACCAAAATCGTTGCCATTCCGCATGTCTCCAATATTCTCGGCGGCATCGAGGACGTTGAGGGAGTGGCGAAGCTTGCGCATCGAGCCGGCGCTCGCGTAGTCGTGGATTCGGTCGCATTTGCTCCCCATCGAGCGATGGACGTTGTTCAGTCGGGCGTCGACTTCTGCGTGTTCTCGACCTACAAGGTGTTCGGCCCTCATATGGCCGCGCTCTGGGGATCGAACGATGCTCTCGGAGAGTTGACCGGGCGCAACCACCCGTTTATTCCGCGGGATTACATTCCCGGCAAATTCGAGCTGGGCGGAGTGCTCCACGAGGGGTGCGCCGGCCTCCTTGCGCTGCCGGGCTACTTTGCATTCCTCGCTGGTTCTACGATGGAACTTGGAACGAACATCCACCGAGGCATCATCGTGGACGCCTTCGCGGCCGCTGCGGAACTCGAAGCCCCTCTCACCCGGCGTTTGATCGATTTCCTAAATTCCAAGCCCAAGGTTCGGATCATCGGCCGGGCGTCGTCCGGTCAGGAGCGGGTGCCGACGATATCATTCCTTCATCGGGATCGGAAGCCGGCCGAGATCGTGACCGAAACGGACAAGCACGGCATCGGAATCCGGCACGGCAACTTCTATTCCTGGCGACTCATGGAGCGCCTGGGAATCCCGCCGGAGCAAGGGATTGCGCGGATCAGCCTCGTCCATTACAACTCGCCCGAGGAAGTCGACCGCCTGATTTCCGTGCTCGACCCTATCCTGTAACCGGCTCGTCGTTTTTAGGTCGCTCTCCCCGCGGCAAGCGCGATCCACAGTGCCAGACCCAGGAAGCCAACCCATGCGACGCCGAACATCCACGGGGCCGCGACCGAGAACGAGAGGCTTTGCCTCTGGATAGACCGGTACTCCTTCGTCGCCATCACCCTGTAATCCGTCAGGTCCTCGGTCGCAAGCAGTTCCGATTGACGGCTGTGCCAAAGGCCGATGACCCGGCATGCGCCGGCAATCCCGGGATGGGCTCGGATCGAGAGTAAGACGCCGAGGAGGCATAGAGCCGTCGGGAATATCGTGCGAAACGCATATCCCCAGACCGGATTCCCATTCGCGAGGGAGATCGCGAACCCCGTCATGAGGAACGACTGCGAGGTGATGTAGGAACTGAGCCGGTCGGACAGGATCGAGTACTCGTGATGGATCTCGTCCCGTACAACCCGAAAGCTCTCCATCTTCCCATCATCCATAATCACCAGACTACACCGGGCGTACACTGGGAGGCGGCGTGGAGAGAACGAAGCCTAGTAGGTCGGCCAGGACAGGCTCGAAAGCCGCGATCTACGCGATGCTCACGCCGACGTTCGCGCTGCTCGCCGTCTTCAGCTTGGTGCCGTTCATATGGGCCTTTGCGACGTCGTTCTACGACTATGAGGTTGGCGGTGAAGCCAAGTTCGTCGGGCTCTCCAACTACATCGAGTACTTCTCCGATCCGACCCTCCTCGCCAGCTTCGAAAACCTTCTGTTCCTGACCGTCTGCGGACTGATCATCGTCACGACGGCGCCCCTAATCGTCGCCAAGCTCATCTTCTGCCTCAAGTCGGAACGGGCCCGATACCTCTACCGCGTCCTTTTCCTGGTCCCGGTCGTGGTCCCTGGAGTGGCCAGCCTGATGATCTGGCAAGGCATGATCTATGGCGATTTGGGGGTTTTGAATGAGCTGCTTCGCCTCGTCGGCCGCGACGACCTCACGCGCGGCTGGCTCTCCGATCCGCACACCGTTCTCTGGGCAATTGTTTTTATCGGCTTCCCCTTCGCCGGCGGCATCAACATGCTGATCTACTATGCCGGGCTAGCCGGCATCCCGGACAGCGTTCACGAAGCAGCCGAGTTGGACGGGGCCAAAGGAATCCGCAAGTTCGTCAGCGTCGACGTGCCGCTCGTGATGAGCCAGATCAAGCTGCTGACCATTCTCACCGTGATCGGCACCGTGCAGGGTTTCGACCAGATGTTTATCCTGACGAAAGGCGGACCGGGCTTCAAGTCTATGGTCCCCGGCCTATGGATGTACATGAACGCTTTCACCTTCCAGCGTATGGGCTACGCTTGCGCGATCGGGGTAGTTCTATTCATCCTCATCCTAGGGCTCACGATCCTTAATCTGAAGTATTTTCGGTCCTCGGAAGAGCTCAAGGCGGAGGCGGCATGAAACGCGCGATCCGCCGACGGCAGCTTGGCCTTCACTTGAGCCTGATCGTCATCCTCTCACTGACCCTGGTTCCCTTTGCTTTCTTGCTCAACAACTCGCTACGCACGAACAGCGAGATGAAGCATTCGTACTTCGGCTTACCAAAGGCGGCCGTGGATGGCGTTCAATACACTCGCGATCGAGCAGCCGGACAGACGGACTTCAACGTCGCGGCGTCGACAGAAAAAGGCGCGAAGATCGATCGAGTCAGCTACGCCGAGGCCATGAGCCGGACCGGCAAGCGGCTTGTCGCGGGATACGGCTACGCCTGGGACGTCCTTCGTCCCTACACGTTCAACACCGTCTTCGTCAGCCTCGCTGTAGTTCTCGGAGTGATCTCGATCGGATCGCTGGCGGCTTACATCTTCTCTCGATGCCGCTTCCCTGGCCGCAACGCGCTATTCATGGCGGTTCTAAGCTTCATGATGATCCCGGGGGTTTTGACTCTGGTTCCCAGTTTCATGTGGGTGAAGCGCCTGGGGATCCTCAACTCTCATTGGGTACTGATCCTGCCCTACATCGCGGGAGGCCAGGTCTTCGCGATCTTTATTTTCAAGGGGTTTTTCGATGGCCTTCCCGGTGAGCTTTTCGAGTCCGCGCGGCTCGATGGCGCCGGACATTTACGCCTTTATTGGAATCTCGTTCTTCCGCTCTCGAGGCCGATTATCGCGGTCGTTGCGATCGTGAACGTTCTTGGCGCCTGGAACAACTTCCTTTGGCCGTTCATCACCAACTCCGACGCGAAGTACCACGTGGTGTCGTCCGGGCTCTATCTGATGAACCAGGGTGAGGTCGCCGACAACTATGCGACGATGTTCGCGGCCTACGTTCTCGCCAGCATCCCCCTTCTCGTCCTGTTCCTTTATGCCACCAAACCTTTTATGGCCGGCGTCACGAGCGGCGCCTTCAAGGCGTAACACAAGATTTCGAGGCCGGCACTTAGGCACGAAGTTGCTCAAACAAGAAGACGCCCTTCTTATTCGAGACCACGATATCGAGGAGGCCATCCAGGTTCACGTCGGCGACGACGAACTGGGTCCCGACGCCCGAGTCGGTGTCGATGACGTGGCGCACCCATTCGACACCTGTTGAACCTCGTTTCAGCTCGTACCAGACCAGCCAAGCCGGTTCGTCTGAGCCCACATCGACCCCAGGAGGATGAGCCCAAAAGCGCTTGCCCGTCACGAAGTCCATCACTCCGTCGCGGTTGATATCGGCCATTACCAGAGAGTGGGATTCGGAAATCGTTTCGTCGATCGTGTGCTTGACGAAACCGTCCTTTCTTTGCTCGTACCACCAGACTCCGCGACTGTGGGCGGAGCTGCTGACGACGTCGGGGAGTCCGTCTTTATTCACGTCATAGACCCGCATCTGGGCGCAATCCGAGCCGAGGTCGGCCTTGACGAACCTCCAAGGTCCGGCTCGCGAGTCACCGGGCGAGACGTAGTAACCATCCTTCGTGATGATCTCGTTGCGGCCGTCGCGGTTGATGTCGCCGACGCCTAGGCCATGGGTGTAACGTTGAGATCCCGCTCCTTTGAGCTCGCTGACGTTGTGGCAGATCCACTCCCCATAAGGGTCTGCCGCTGGCTCGAACCAGGCGAGATAGTCGTCGTCGTAGCCCATCACGAGGACCGGCTTGCCGTTGCCAAAGAGGTCGCCGAAGAAAGGGCTTTCATTGCAGGCGCTTCGCCAAATCGGATGTTCGCGCCACGGCTCATCCTTGCCTTTCGGGTTTTCGCGCCAAACTGCTTTTTCTCCCGGCATGCCGATCACGATCTGATCGGGCCAGCCGTCATGATTCAGATCGACCGCCCAACTCAGAAAGCAGTTGCTGTACCCGTGGGCCGGATCAATCTGTCGCACCGGGGCGATCTCGTGAGGGGTCCAGTGCGGAGCCTCGTACCACACGTTCCCGGCAACGATGTCGAGCTTGCCGTCGCGATTCACGTCGGCGACGGCGACGCCCTCAGCCACGAATCGAGTGTCGAGGACTGTCTTCTTGAAGGCGACTTCCTTGGCCGTTCGAGCCGGCAATAAGACGTTTGCAGACAAAGCCGCCGCGCCCTGCAGGAGCGCCCTTCGAGTCAGTCGGTGGGTGCCAGGCATGTGGCTCAACATTAACACGTTTGGATTAGGGCGGACATGGTCTTTGTGCCAGCGGCGATCGCTCCCTTGTCCTGTCCGCCGACTGGTGGTAAAGTGCGCGCAGGGTTAGAGGGAACCTGAATATGTTCAAAGAGGAAATGACGAGACGACAACTTTTGGAGCGAGCTGGAGCCGCAACGCTGGCCGGCGCGGCCGCGCCACTGCTGATGGGAATGGAGTTGCCTGCGATGAAGCCGAAAGCCGTCAGCGCCAACGACAAGGTGGTTTTCGGCCTGATCGGTTGCGGCGGAATGGGCGCGGCCAATATGCGCAACTTCATGAATTTCCCAGAGGTCGAGATCGCGGCCCTATGCGACGTCGATGAGAGCCGCATGACCAACGACATCAACGACGTCACCAAGAAATACGGTCGGAGGCCCGATGTTTTTCACGACTACCGCAAGATGCTCGAGCGGAAGGACATCGATGCCATCATCATCGGCACTCCGGATCACTGGCACGCCCTGAACTTGATCCACGCCGTCGAGGCGGGCAAGGACTGCTACTGCGAGAAGCCGATCTCCCACGACATTATCGAGGCAAAAAGTATGGTCGCGGCGGCACAGCATCACAAGCGCGTCGTCCAAGTCGGCACCTGGCAGCGCAGCACGAAGGAATTTACCGATGCCCTTGCTTTTGTGAGGTCGGGCAAGCTCGGCAAAGTCGTCCTGTGCCGCGCCTGGATCACCGACAACGCTCACGTTGGGCATCAACAGCCGTCGAATCCGCCGAAGACGCTCGACTACGACTCTTGGGTTGGCCCGGCGAAGATGATGCCTTACTGCCCTAACCACGTCCACGGCAACTGGCGCTGGTTCATGCAGTACGGCGGAGGCATGTCGGTCGACTGGGGCGTCCACATGATCGACATCGCCTTGCTTGGCATGAGCAAAGATCAAAACCTGCCGATGCCCGTGACCGTGAGCGCCGCAGGCGGCCAGATCGCTATCTTGGGCGAAGACCGAGACGCGCCCGATACCCTCGAAGCGGTCTATCGATTCAACAATCCAGACTTCGTGTTGCAGTGGTCGATCCTCCGTGATCATCCGGGCAAACCGGGGCACGGCACTGAATTCGTAAGCGCGGACGGCAAGACTCTGCGGGTTTGGCGCGGTGGCTGGACCGTTCTCGATGCGGACGGTAAGGAGCTGCCGAAGGAGGAGTCACCCGCCCTCGGAGACCACTGGCGCAACTTCCTCGACTGCGTCAAGTCGCGGGAGAAGCCGCGAGCCGATCTCGCTTCGGTAGGTCAGACCACCATCTGTTGCCACCTTGCAAACATCGCCGGTATGACCGGCGAACAGCTCCGTTGGGATAACGACAAGATGGATTTGGTCGGCAAGGCGGGCAAGAACGCGATCGGCTACCGGCGGGATTATCGAAAGCCCTACTCGTTGCCGATCTATCGATGAGATCCTTTTGTCATCCCGAGGAACGAGGGATCTCTCACACGCCAAGCATAGGCGCGAGGCAAGCGAGATTCCTCGCAAGCTCGGAATGACAAGAGACAGCTCGGGATGACAAAAGGCACCTACCCGGGAGGCTTCTTGCGCCAATCTTTGCCTTCCCGAGGACTCCTTGTCATCCGGAGGATTCTTTGTCATCCCGAGGATTCTTTGTCATCCCGAGGAACGAGGGATCTCGCGAGTTGTATGCTGATCGCGGAATTGTAGGGAGGCCAAGCCGCCTTCCTCCGCAATTTGGTCGTAGGTATGCCAGTCTGCGGCTAGGTCTCTCCACTCGGGATTCTCAGCGTTGATGAGTTCGATCTTCTTGGATCGCCTCCAGCCTTTGATCTCCTTCTCACGTGCGATGGCGTTGTTGACATATGTGTGGTGTTCAAACCAAACGAGCCTGTCGACGTTGTAGCGAGCCGTGAACCCTCCGAGTTGCTTAGTCTTATGCTGCCAAACGCGAAACTCCAGGTTGTTGGTAAAACCCACGTAGAGCACGCCTGATTTGCTCGCAAGCATGTAGACATGGAAATCGTAACTCATCGGGCTCTCGCTACGCAGACAGGGGTGCCGTAACTAATTTAACACCAAGCGGCGGTTGAGATCCCTCGTTCCTCGGGATGACAAAGCGACTCCATCGCTCGATCACTCCATCACTCCATCGCTCCATCGCTCCATCGCTCCATCACTCCATCGCTCCATCACTCCACCACTCCAACACGCCAGCTCGCTGCGCTGATAGAATAACGCTCGTGCCCAGGCTCGAGGTGCAGGACGTCGTCATGGAGTTTCCCGCAGTGCGGGCGCTCGATGGCGTCTCAATCGCCTTCGAGCCGGGCGAGGTTCATGGGATCGTCGGGGAGAACGGAGCTGGAAAAAGCACGCTCATGAAGATCCTCGGCGGACTATTGCGGCCCACTTCGGGCCAGATCCTCATCGACGGCGAGACTGCCACGCCAACGGGAGTGCGCGATGCTCTCAAGCGGGGTATTGCCATGATCCACCAGGAACTCAACTTGGTGGATGAGCTGACGGTGGCAGAAAACGTCTTCCTCGGCCGCGAAGTCACCAAAGCGGGACTCCTGGACCGGACAAAAATGGTCGCCGAGACGGAGACCTATCTTGGCCAGGTCCACGCCTCCTTTCCGGCGACGTCCAAGGTTGGGGAACTCTCGATCGCCGGCAAGCAGCTGGTTGAGATCGCCAAGGCGGTATCCGTCAACGCCTCGATTTTGATCATGGATGAACCGACCGCGGTGTTGAGCGAGCCGGAAGCCGAGTCTCTCTTTGCCCTGATCTCCAAGCTTAAAGTAAGAGGAACGACCATCCTCTACATTTCGCATCGCCTCGCCGAGGTCTGCGCGATCTGCGATCGCATCACGGTTTTGCGCGACGGTGCATTGATCGCAACCGTCGGGGCCAAGGATGCGAGGCCGGCAGCCATCGCCGACCTGATGGTTGGCCGATCGCTCCAAGATTTCTATCCTCCGAAGCTTCCGGCGCCGACGGGCAACCCGGTCTTTGAGGTCCTGAACGTGCGAGGGGCCAGCTTTTCAGTGCGTCCGGGGGAAATCGTCGGCCTCGCCGGTCTCGTGGGAGCGGGTCGAACGGAGCTCGCGGAGGCCATTATCGGAGTCGGTGCACGTCGCGATTCGGGTGCGCTTCGCATCGATGGCTTGCCTTGTCGCGTCACCGGCCCAAAGGCCGCGATGAGGCACGGCGTCGCCTATGTGAGCGAAGACCGGAAGGGAATCGGACTCCATTTGTCGCTTAACGCCATTGAAAACATGACTCTCGCCAACCTTCGGGAATACGGGCGGATTGTGATCAGCCGCGAAAGGGAGCGGGAGTCCGCCCTTCGATGGAAGAAGGATCTCGATATCCGCGCGAGCGATCTCGAAGCCCCGATCGAGAGCGTCAGCGGCGGCAACCAGCAAAAGATCTCGATCGCGAAATGGCTCGAGACCAAGCCAAAGGTTCTGATCCTCGATGAGCCGACCCGTGGCGTCGATGTCGGCGCCAAGCGCGAGATGTACAACCTGATCCAGAAGCTGGCTCAGGAAGGCATGGCCTGCGTCGTGATCTCATCGGAGCTTCCCGAGATCATCGGCCTTTGTCACCGGGCGTTGGTCATGCGCGAAGGGCGGATTGTCGGCGAGTTGGAGGGTGGCGAGCTAACTGAGGAGTCGGTGATGCGACTAGCGGCGGGGGTTCAGGCCGCGTGAAGCGATCCAATCTTTTCAGCCAATATGGCGCGCTCGTGGCGCTCCTAATGCTTTTCGCGATCAATGTCATTACCCGGGGAGGCAACTTCCTCCAAATCGAAAACCTGCGGAACCTGCTGAGTCAAAGCTCGGTCGTCGGGATCATCGCGATCGGGATGACGTTGGTGATCATCGCCGGCGGCATCGACCTCTCCGTGGGCAGCATGTCCGCCATGTGTGGGGCAACCGCGATCTTGCTTGTGAACAAAATGGGGGCGTCTGGAATGGGGGGCAACATGGCCATCCTCCTGGCAACCCTCGGCGCGATTGGGGTCGGAGTGGCGGCCGGATTCATCAATGGCATGTTCGTGGCCTACGGGCGCGTGGCTTCCTTTATCGTGACTTTGGCCGGACTGGCCGCCTTCCGCTCGATCGCCCTCGTCTTGGGGAACGGCGGAGAGATTCGCTCCCAGGTCTCGCAGTTACAGGACTTCGGGCTCTTTGGCGGCATCCCGATCCCATTTACAAAGGACACCAGCGGAAGCCCCGTCGTGCTCTATTGGTGCGTCGTCACCTTCATCCTGATCGCACTTTGCGCGGGATTCGTTCTCAACCGGACGAGGTTTGGCAGGTATGTCATCGCGATCGGCGCGAATCTGCGGGCAGCGGACTATTCGGCGATCAATATCAAATCGGTGCAGGTGGCGGTCTTTACGATATTGGGTGGCTTGGTGGGTCTTGCCTCCATGCTCGAGGGTGCGAGGCTGAACTCGGTCGGTTCCGGGTCGGCCGGCCTCTATTACGAACTCGACGCGATCGCAGCCGTTGTGATTGGCGGAACGAGTCTGCGCGGCGGAAAGGGAAGGATTTGGGGAACCGTTGTGGGCGTCATCCTCCTGACGCTAATAACGAATATGATAACGGCATACCGCATTGATACGAACTGGCAGGGGCTGGTGAGGGGCATCGTAATCCTAGTCGCCGTGCTGATTCAAAGGGGTAGGAAAGAACATGAGTAGATTGACGACACTGTTGTGCGCCATCGCCGGCGCCACGATCTTGGCGGGCTGCCAGTCAGGCACAGACTCGGGCAGCGGGGCAACGACCGGAGGGACGGCTGCAGCCAAGCCAGGCAAGCGGTTTAAGGTAGGCGTTTCCATTCCGGCGGCCGATCACGGCTGGACCGCGGGCATCGGTTGGTGGGCCAAGCAGGCATCGAAGGATTATCCCGATATCGATTGGATCATCCAAGATTCCAAGACCCCGGCTGACCAGGTAACAGACCTGGAAAACATGCAAACCCAGGGGGTCGACGCCCTCGTGATTCTCGCGACCGAGAGCGGCCCGATCACTCCCATCGCGGAAAAACTGCACAACGCCGGAATCCTCATCGTCAATGTAGATCGCGGGTTCCTGAAGCCGGTCGCCGACGTTTACATCGAGGGCGACAACAAAGCGTTTGGGAAGAAATCGGCGGACTTCATCGTCAAGAAGATGGGCGGCAAGGGCAAGCTCGCCATTCTTCAGGGCATTCCGTGCACGGTTAACACCGACAGGGTGAACACGGCGATGGAAGTCTTCAAGGCGAACCCGGGCATTCAGATCGTCGCCAACCAGGAGGCAGACTGGAATCGGGAGAAGGCTGACAAAGCCATGCAGGACATCCTGGTTAAGAATCCGCAGATCGACGCGATTTGGGCAGCGGACGACGATATGGCCCTCGGCGCAGAGACGGCGCTCAAGGCGGCCGGCCGCAACAAGAACATCTGGATCCTCGGCGGGGGATGCATGAAGGACGTGGTCAAGCGGATGATCGACGGCGACCCCATGTATCCCGGCGAGATCACCTACCCGCCGTCGATGATCGCCTATGGCATCGAGACGGCTGCTTCGATGCTGCGAGCTGGGAAGGACAAGGCCAAGCAGTACACGCCGAAGCACGTTCTCCTCGATGTCGAGATTGTCGAGCCCGACCGGGCCAAGGACTTCTACTTCCCCGACTCCGTGTACTAGGGGGAGAGGGGGTGATGGAGTGGTGGAGTGATGGAGTAATGGAGTGGCGGAACGGCTTCGAAGACACCCCCTCCCGACCCCTCGCGAGCGAGGGGCCACCCTCCCCCGCTGCGCAGGGGAGGGAAGCTCACATCCGAGCCGCTCGTGAGATCACTCGTTCCTCGGGATGACAAAGCCCTCTTGCTCTACCATCCCTCATCATCCATCACTCCATCACTCCACCACTCCACCACTCCATCACTCCATCACTCCATCACTCCATCACTCCATCGGCTCCACTGCTCCACCACTCCCCGTCCCCGCAACGCGGTAGTCTGAGCCCATGGTCCTGATCGCCGCTTCGCTCGCCATTCTCAGCCCATCGCTCCAGTACTCCAACACGCCATCCGTCCCGCCCACCCGCGCGTTCCTCGTCTTTTCCAAGACCACCGGCTACCGGCACGACTCGATTCCCGACGGCCAAAAAGCGATCACCGAGATCGCCAAGCAGAGGAAGTGGAACGTCGAATTCAGCGAGGACTCCGCGGTTTTCGAACCGAAGAACCTGGCTCGATTCGATGGCATCGTCTTCCTGATGACGACTGGCGACATCCTCGATCCGAATCAAAAATCGGCTATGCAGTCGTTCGTTGAGGGCGGCGGCGGCTTCGTCGGCATCCACTCTGCGGCGGATACCGAATACAAGTGGGATTGGTACGGCAACAAGTGCCTCGGAGCTTGGTTTAGCGGCCATCCGGCTCAGCAGGAAGTCAGGATCCACATCGAGAACAAGAGGCACCCGAGCACGAGCTTCCTGCCCGATCCGTGGCTGCGAAAAGACGAGTGGTACAACTTCAAAACCGATCCTCGTCCCAACGTAACCGTCCTCGCCACGGTCGACGAGTCAACGTATAAGGGCGGGACGATGGGCGCGGACCATCCGATTATCTGGTGCCACAACGTCGGCAAGGGCCGGAGCTGGTACTCCGCGATTGGCCACACAAAGGAGTCCTACACCGACCCCCTGTTCGTGAGGATGCTGTCCGAGGGGATGAACTGGGTCATTAGCGGAAGGCGTCGCTAGAGTCCGGTCCGGCCAGATGGCGAGATCCCTCGTTCCTCGGGATGACAAAGAGGCCTCGGGCTGACAAAAAATGGCGGCCCGCCGTGATATGCTTCGCAATACGATCCATGAGCAAAGACGCTAAGCACCTAACCTCCCGACGACAATTTCTGAAGACGACCGGAACGCTTGCCGCAGCCTCGGCGCTTCCCCGGTTGACCTTCCCGACCGTTCACACGGAAAGCAGCGACTTGATCCAAGTCGCACTGGTCGGCTGCGGCGGACGCGGCAGCGGCGCGGCCGTTAACGCCGTCTCGACGAAGTCGGGGCCGATCAAGCTCGTGGCGATGGCCGACGCCTATGCCGATCGCCTGCAAAGCAGCTACGACAACCTAATCAAGACGATCGGCCCTCAGATGGATGTCCCCCAAGGTCGCCGCTTCATCGGATTCGATGCCTATAAGCACGCGATGGACGCCCTAAAGCCGGGGGACGTCGTGATCCTAACGACACCGCCGGCGTTTCGGTGGGTTCACTTCCAGTACGCGATCGCGAAGAAGCTCAACGTCTTCATGGAGAAGCCCGTGACCGTCGATGGCCCGACCAGCCGGCGCATGCTCCAACTCGCCGACGCTTCCATCGCGGCAAACCTGAAAGTTGGGGTTGGGCTCATGTCCAGACATGCCACCAACCTGATGCAGCTTCACGATAGGATCGCGGGCGGCGAGATAGGCGACATCGTACTGATGCGCGGCTACCGCATGCATGGCCCGGCGGCCGATTCCGAGATCGTGCCGAAACCGGGCGACATCACCGATCTCGACTATCAGGTCCGGCACTTCCATGCCTTTCTGTGGGCAAGCGGCGGCTGCTTCAGCGACTTCTACATCCATCATATCGACCATCTCTGCTGGATGAAGAACGACTGGCCGGTCAAGGCTCAGGGCTTGGGTGGCCGCCATTACAAGCAAAGCCCGGAAGGAGTGCCCTTCGTCGACCAGAACTTCGACAATTACTCGGTCGAGTATACGTTCGGCGATGGCAGCAAGATGTACTTCGACGGGCGCTGTGTGACGGGCGCCGCCGGGATCTATTCGAGCTACGTTCATGGCTCAAAGGGAATGGCGATCGCGGCCCGAGCGAACGACTGCTCAGGACCCTCCGCGACCTACTTGGGACAAGATCCGGCGACGGGCAAACTGCTTTGGCAATCCACCGATACCAGCAATCCGTATCAGAACGAGTGGGACACCCTGGTCGAGGCGATTCGCCAGAACAAGCCTTATAGCGAGGTGAAACGCGGAGTGCAAACGAGTCTCGTCACCAGCATGGGACGGATGGCGGCGCACACTGGTCAGGAGATCACTTACGACGATATGCTCAACTGCGACCACGAGTTCGCTCCTGGGCTTGACACTTTGACGTCCTCCTCGCCAGCCCCGCTGCAGCCCGGCCCGAACGGCCGTTATCCAGTTCCGATGCCAGGCATAACCGTCAAGCGCGAGTATTGAGAGGACTCTTGGTCCCGGAGTCGTCGCACGTAGATCTTCGTTCCTGGAAACGCCTTCAAAAGCCGTTCTCGACCATTCGGGTCGAGAAGGGTGATCGCGGTGGACACTGGATCGGAGGTTAGGCCGTCGCGCGCGATGACCGTCGCCTGAACTCGGCTGGTGAGAGCCCATCCGGTATAAGGATCGACGACGTGGGAGTAACGCTTTCCCGCGATCACGACGTATTGCTCGGTGTCGCCCGAAGACGAAATCGCGCAGTTGGCGAACTTCATATCGGCGGGCCCTTTCTCGTCGCCCGCGTTTTGCACGCGGATGGTCCAGCCATTCGTGTCGGGAGGCGGGCCACTGACGACGATATCGCCGCCCATTTCCACCAGGGCTCGGGTGATGCCGTGCGATTTCAGGACTTTCTGAGCCTCGTCGTCGGCGAATCCCTTGGCAATCCCACCCAAATCGAGCCTCATGCCCCTTTCGTCAAGGCGGACGGTGTGTGCGCGGTCGTCCAAATGCACTTTCTCCCATCCGACGAGCTTGCGCGCGGTTTCGATATCTTCGGTCGCCGGGAGGACGCCTGTCTTCCGAGCCTTCCGACACAGGGCGACGACCGGACCGACCTTTACATCGAACTAACCGTAAGCTTACCTGGCAACCTTCGGGGCCGCTTTCAGCACCCGGAAA
>CAZNUL010000004.1:63254-109906 GCA_964576205.1 uncultured Fimbriimonadaceae bacterium
GCTGCTGTTGCTCCGGTCTATGAGCCTGGTGGATTTTTCCCGGGCTTTCCGCCAAAGGGCGAGGACCGGACCGACCGTGACATCGAAGTAACCGTAAGCTAACCTGGCAACCTGCTGGGCGCGTTTCAGCACCAGGAAGAGCTCCGGAGAGATGTGAATCGGAGCTCCACCCGCCTGATCGCACAGCCGCATGAGCTCGCTATCCTTTCGGTAGTCGCTCATCATCGAGTCGAGCCCGGCCATGCGCTCGAATGCGGCCGCACAGGCCGTCTCTGCGGTCGACTTGTCGGGAGCGTAGACGACGAGGCGAGCGTCTACCCCCATGTGATATTCGGTGTATGAAAAACGCGTAAGCTTCCGATTAACCTGCGACGTTGGAGACGTAGACAGAAAGACCATCATGACAAGGGCCGATACCACTCGCATCGCTTCACTGACGGTTGGCATATTCTTCGGTTGCCTCATTTTCGCGTGGGCCGGCCAATCTCAGCATGCCCTTGCCCCATTCACCGAGACGCTACCCAACTCGGTGGTCAAGATCAATATGATGCCGATTCCGGGCGGCACGATCAAGATCAAGGGGAAAGTCGTCAGTGTCAAGCCATTCTGGATCGCTTCGACCGAGACTCCCTGGGAGGCCTTCGATGTCTTTCTGGCCAGCGGTCCGCCGTCGAAGCCATACGATCAGACGCCATTTGGCCCGGATGCGATCGCCAGGCCAAGCAAGAGCTATATCCTTCCCGATCTTGGCTGGGGACATCACGGCTATCCCGCGATCAACCTCAGCTCGACCTCGGTCGAGATGTTCTGCCGCTGGCTATCTTCGGTTACCAAGAAGAAGTACCGCGTGCCGACCGAAGCCGAATGGGAGTTTGCTTGCCGGGATGGCGCGAAGAGTGGGTGGAAGATGGACAAAGAGACTCTCGACAAGAGCGCCTGGCACGTAGGAAACAGCAACTCGATGACCCACCCGGTGGGGAAGAAGCTTCCGAACAAGTTCGGCCTCTACGACATGCTGGGAAACGTCGGTGAATGGGCCACTGACATGGAGGGGAAGCCGGTAGTCTGCGGGGGCGCGTTCGACGATACCGCAACCGACATCAAACCCGACAAGCGGCGCTACTGGGACCCGACTTGGCAGGAGACCGACCCTCAGATACCAAAGAGCCGCTGGTGGCTATCGGACGCACCTTTCGCGGGCTTCAGATTGGTATGCGAGCCTTAGGTGCCCACGTACATTAAATGCTATCAGTCGTTGCCCTAGCCGTGTTCGCAACTCAGTCCCCTCTTCATTCGCGTGCGTTCGCCCCATTCGCGGTTCAATCCGATTCTAAATTCCAAACTCCAGATTCCAAATTCGAAATTCCGTTATGGGTCGTCTACGAGGGAAAGAAGGGTCCGGGTAAGGGAAAGCACGTCGTCTTTCTGACGGGGGACGAGGAGTACCGGTCCGAGGAGGGCCTGCCGGAGGTTGCAAAGATCCTCGCGTATCGCCATGGGTTCAAGTGCACGGTGGTCTTTTCGATCAACGGGAACGGCGAGATCGATCCCACCACGAAAGATAACGAGCCGGGACTCGAGGCGCTCGACCACGCCGACCTCTGCGTGATGCTTCTCCGATTCCGCCAGTGGCCCGATGCGCAGATGAAGCATTTCGTCGACTACTATCTCGCAGGAAAGCCGATCGTGGCCTTGCGAACGAGCACCCACGCCTTCGACTACCCTATCGGTTCCCCGAGTCCCTATCGCAAGTTCGGATGGCAGAGCAAGGAATGGCCGGGTGGGTTTGGCAAGCAGGCGCTTGGCGAGACCTGGGTCAGCCACTGGGGCGACCACGGCCATCAGGCGACGCTTGGACTCGTTCAGAAGGACTCCGGGAGCGCGATCCTGCGTGGAGTCACGACGATCTTTGGGACGACCGACGTCTACGAAGCCGCCCCACCCGCCGATGCGGGGGTACTCGTCCGGGGTGAGGTATTGAGTGGCATGAGCCCGAGCGATCCGCCTGCAACGAATCGGAAGAAGACGTCGGGCGGGATCGAGCAGGAGGTCAACCGTCCGATGATGCCGCTCGTATGGACCCGCAATCCGCGCAACGAGGCCGGCAATTCAAATCGGGTCTTGACCTGTACCATGGGCGCCGCCACCGATTTCCTCGACGAAGGGCTCCGGCGGATGATCGTTAACGCCGTCTATTGGGGCTCCGGTCTGGAAAAGAAGATAAGCGGCCGCGCGAACGTCGACTTAGTCGGTGACTACAAGCCTTCCCCATTCGGCTTTGGTGGATATCGGAGGGGCATAAAGCCCCTCGATCTAAGATTGCCGTAGGATGCACCGACAGCGTTATTTCTTCCGGCGACGCGCCACGATCGCAGCCAGCCCGACACCAAGCGTCAGCATCGACACAGGCTCCGGAACCGCGGCGACCGCGATATCGTCGAGGTGGTCGTTTCCGGCCGTCGCGAATCCTCGGAAGGCGAGTCCACCAGCAGTCGTAAATCCAGTAGCCGTCGAGGTTGTCTGGGCAAGCTGAGCTCCCGTTGTGTCGTAGAGGGTGCCCTGCATGTTCCCGCTCGCGTCCCAAGAGAGAGTCATTCGATACCACGTGTTCGCAACGAACGTGAAGGGAGCGGAGACAAGGTCCGTGAAACCGAATGCCGTGTTGTTCTGAACGATGAGAGTGCTCGTGTTGAACCCGGCGACGACCGAGTAGGTGCCTGCGCTGCTTGCCCCGACACCGACGTAAACCCGTCCGCTCACTTGAGTCGATCTGACCCAGGCCTCGTAGGTATTCCCCGGGCTTGTTCCGATGCCCGTGTTGTAGCAAAAGCCGGTTGTCGAGGTGAAATCGGCGCCAAAATTGCCGTTGTGAGCGGCGGCGCTATCAAGAGTTGGAAACACGCCCGAACTGCTGCTATATCCGCCGAGAGCGCCGCTCTCGAAGTTCTCGAGCACCTGGGCGTTCACACTCGCGCATGCGCCCGACAACATAGCAAAGCAAAGAATTCTCCGAAACATGGATCCCCCTAACACATACAGGGCACGAGCCCGACCTAAATAACGTATCAGATTCCACCTCCCTTTTGGGGTGCATGCACCAAACCTAGTATTCGTGCGGGCAGCCAGTCATCGCCGTCTACAGGGCCTGGGTAGCATGGCGGAGTGACTCACGCCCGCTTTCATCGGACCCTGCTGGTCATCGCTTGCTCCTCCGCCACCATCCTAGCGGCCGGTCTCGTTTGGCAACAGCACCGTGATGGTTATAAGAACACGCCGATATTGCCGGGACAGAAGTGGCACGTCCACGACTCGGACCGGCCCTATCCGCATGAAGTGACTCCCGGCCCCGTTCTCGGCGCCGCCCCATCGGATGCGGTCGTTCTCTTCGACGGGTCGGATCTCTCCCACTGGACGCAAATGAAGGGCGGTAGGTCGGTCCCGCCGAAATGGAAGGTTGTCGACGGCTGCATCGAGGTTGCCGGTGGCACCGGCAGCTTGCTTTCCAAGGACAAGTTTGCCGATTGCCAACTTCATATCGAATGGCAAGAATCCCCGAACGTACAGGGCACGGGCCAAGGTCGAGGTAACAGCGGCGTCTTCCTAATGGGCCTCTATGAAATCCAAGTTCTCGATTCCTATCACTCGCCAACCTATGCCGACGGCCAAGCGGGCGCCCTCTACGGGCAGTGGCCGCCCCTCGTAAACCCGATGCGCAAGCCGGGTGAATGGCAGACCTACGATGTGGTATTCAAGGCTCCGCGCTGGGAAGGAGACAAGGTCGTCGAGCCGGCATATCTAACCTTGTTCTTCAACGGCGTGCTCGTCCACGATCACCAAAAGCTAAATGGTCCGACCGGGCATCAAGTGATCCTGCCCTACGTTCATACGAATCCGGAGGAGCCGATTGCCCTCCAAGATCACGGCCCAAGCTTCCCGCTGCGGTTTCGGAACATTTGGGTTCGGCGTCTCCACGACTACGACCAACCGGAGTGAGGGAGTTCCGTAGCCGCCTCAGCGCCGTTGTGTCAGGAATCCGCGGACGAAGCCTAGACAGCTCGCCACCTCCGGCAACGAGTGCTCCTCGTTGAACTCATACTCGACGTCCGCGGGCCCTAGGAACCTTTGGGCTCTGAATTCGTTGAGGATCGCGGGGATGTCCGAGACGCCGGTGCCGAACGGCACGTCGTGCCCACCTGGCGAGAACTCGTTCAGGTCCTTGAGGTGGCTGCACATGATCCGGCCGCGCAGAAGCCGTAGCGCGTCGACCGGCTTGATCCCAGATCGCACCCAATGGCCCGTGTCCGCGCACGAGCCGATCCGACGGTCTCGATTCCTCACGAGGGAAAGCACGTAGGCCGGATCCCAAACTTTGTAGGTGGGATCATTGGCCCGCTTCGGATGGTTATGGATGCCCACCTTAATGTCGAACTCCTTAACCATCGCTTCTATGGTATCGAGTGCCTCGGTCGACTCGGTGTTAAGCACGAGCAGTCCAAGTCCCTTGGCCCACTGAAACAGTAGCCGCGCCTTGGCTGGGTCCGTGGAGATTCCCGTGACCCCGAAAGCCACCGGTCTAACTCCAAACTTTCTGAGCTGATCTTGCAGCTCTTGGGTCGCCGCCGACCCCATCTCCGGTCCGACGACAATGTTTGAGTCGGGCTTTAGCTTCTGACCGGGATAGAGCTCGATCCGCTTGCCCCCCGCCTGCGCCGTCTTCTCGATGGCTTCAAAGGTCGTGAATCGATTGAATGTCCACGCCTGGACGCCAATCATGAAGTCCGCCTGATCCTGAATCGGGGCGGGAACGACTAGGGTCGAGACGATCATCATCGCTAAGAAAGGCATGCCGATTGAATTCTAGCCCCTTCCACAACCGGCGCTGGATATGCGAGGATAGGGACATGTCGAAGGAGATTTCCAGAAGGGCGGTGTTAAGAGGGTCGGCGGCGGCGGTTGCCGGCATGGCGATTGGGGGCGATGTAGCTTGGGCGTCCTCTTCCGAAAGTGTGCGCGAATCGCCGGACCCGGCCGCAGGCGGCCAGGTAACGCCAAAGCGCCTTAGATTCGGAATCATCGGTGCCGGCGGTAAGGGCTGGAGCGGGATGGAGGCAGCCGCGCAGCACGGCGATATCGTGGCCCTGTGCGACACCGACGCCGACAACCGCTCGAAAGCGATGCTGGAACACCCGCGAGCAACGGCTTTCAACGATTACCGTGAGATGCTCGAGGCAATGCGTGGAAAACTCGACGCGGTTGTCATCAGCACGCCGGATCATCACCACGCGCCGGCATCCATGCTCGCGATGCGCCAGGGACTTCATTGCTACACGGAGAAGCCACTGTGCCGCACAATTTGGGAAGCGCGGCAACTGGCGAGAATCGCACGCGAAAAGAAGCTAGCGACTCAAATGGGTAACCAGAGTACAGCCAGCACCAACATGCGCAAGGCAGCAGCTTTGATCCAATCCGGCAAGTTCGGAGCTCCCAAAGAGGTGTACCTGTGGACCGACCGCGCCAAAGGGTGGTGGCCACAGGGAGTGGAGCGTCCAAAGCCGGGAAACGTGCCGAAGCATCTCGACTGGAATATCTGGCTGGGCCCACGGCCCGATCGGCCTTACGCCGACGGCTATCATCCCTTCGCCTGGCGCGGCTGGTGGGACTTCGGCACCGGATCGCTCGGCGATATGGGCTGCCATATCTTCAACATGCCGTTCATGGCGCTCGATCTGCGCGACCCGATCTCGATCCAGGCCGATACGAGCGGGCACAACAAGGACAGCTTCCCCGAGTGGGCGATCGTTCACTACGAGTTCGGCGCTCGCAACGGACGCCCTCCAGTCAAGCTGACCTGGCACGACGGCGGCAAGCGGCCAGACCCGGCCCTCTGCCCAGGCTTTACCTATGGCGGGAACGGCTCAATCGTGGTCTGCGAGAAGGCCACGATCTACAGCCCGGACGAACTGAACACCACTTTTCACGTCGTCGGCGCAGGAACGCAGGTTGGAGCTCCGGGCGGGCCGGATATTAAGGTCGACGAATCTCCGGGCCATATGGCGGAATTCGCGCGAGCGGCCCTCGGCGGCCAGCCGGCTCGGTCTAACTTCCCCGACTACTCGGGCCCCTTGGCGGAGACCGTTCTGCTTGGGAACCTCGCCATCTGGGCAAATGGCCCCCGTTTGGAGTGGGACGCCAGGCGGATGGAGGTCAAGGGCACCCACGAATTCGACGTACTCATCCGGCCCAAGTTTAAGGATGGCTGGACCGTGTAGCAGCGAATGACTTACTAGGAGAGAAAAGGGTAACTCGGGCAGCTCGGATCGGGCAAGATCGTGTTTGGGCCGCGTACGGGCGATGCATCTTGGTCGTTCGCCACGTCCCTTCAAGCGACGCTCACCTATCACAATTCACAGGGCTCGCGCAGCCTGGTGACCGCCATAATAGGTGTTTGCATTCGCACCAACCATGACCGACGCCGTAATCTCTCGCCCTCCGAAACCCACGCAGAAAAAGTCCGTCGCTAAGCCGCGAACTGTCCGGCAGCCGCAGCCAAAGCCCCAAGCGGTCCACCCAACCGGAACGGATCTGATTCAGGTCGCCGTCGTCGGCTGCGGTGGACGAGGCGGAGGAGCCGTGATGAATGCCTTGGCCACCACGGGCGGCCCGATCAAGCTGGTTGCGATGGCGGATTCATACGCCGACCGCCTCGAGACGACGTTCGCCAACCTAAGCGAGGCCGGTACGGATTCGATCGAGGTCCCCGATAACCGGCGCTTCGTCGGCTTCGACGCCTACAAGCATGCGATGGACTGCCTGAGGCCGGGCGACGTAGTCATCCTGACGACTCCGCCCGCGTTTCGATGGGTTCATTTCCGGTATGCGATCTCCAAAAAGCTCAACGTTTTTATGGAGAAGCCAACGACGGTCGACGGTCCGACAAGCCGGCGCATGCTCGAGTTTGGAGAGCAAGCGACCGCCGCGAATCTAAAAGTGTGCGTGGGGCTGATGTCGCGGCACGCCCGCAATCTCCAGCAGCTGCATGAAAGGATCCAGAACGGCGAGATCGGCGAGGTCCAATTCATGCGTGGCTACCGTATGCACGGCCCCGGTGGATTCTTCGAATCAGGCCCGAAGCCGGCGGATGTCGCCGAGCTGGACTATCAGCTCCGTCGATTCCACAGCTTCCTTTGGGCCAGCGGCGGCTGCTTTAGTGACTTCTACATCCATCAGATCGACCATCTTTGTTGGATGAAGAACGCTCTGCCCATTACTGCCCAAGCCCTCGGCGGCAGGCACTTTAAGGTTGGCCAGGACGGCACCACTTCGGTCGATCAGAATTTCGATACCTACACGGTCGAGTACACGTTCGAGGACGGGAGCAAGATGTTCTTCGACGGCCGCTCGGTGCAAGGCGCCGCCGGCATTTATTCGAGCTACGTGCACGGAACCAAGGGCATGGCGGTCGCTGCCCGCCAGTATGACTGTAACGGACCTTCGGCGATCTATGAGGGGCAGAACCCAGTTCCCGAAAAGTGCCGGTGGCGATCGGACGACAACTCGAACCCTTACCAAAACGAATGGGACGCTCTCATTGCCGCCATTCGCGAGGACAGGCCCTATAACGAGACCAGAATCGGGGTCGAGGCGAGTGTCGTGACGAGCATGGGCCGGATGGCGGCCCACACCGGGCAGGTCGTCACGTATGACGAGATGCTCAATTGCGAACACGAGTTCGCACCTGGCCTCGATACCTTAACCGCGGATTCGCCGGCTCCGTTGCTACCTGACGGGAGCGGCCGCTACGCGGTTCCAATCCCAGGGGTCAACGTTACTCGGGAGTATTGAGCGCAGCGCCCGCTACTTCGCAGGCTTGATCTCTCGGATCTTTATGTTCCGGAACGAGACGCGGCCGTGGTCGCCCTGGATACCGATGGTGCCCTTCTCAGTCTGCGCGAAACCTGGATATGCGGCAAATTTGCTCTTTGCGACCCGAGCCTTGAATTCCGGGCTGTTGAGCACGTATTCGTAGAGCTTGACGCCGTTCAGATCAGTCTCGCACTTGTCGGGCGCGATGACGATGCGGAAGTGGTTCCACTCGCCGGCCGGTTTGCTGACGTCACCCGGGTACGAGTACAGCTCGTACAGGTACCCAGTGATCTCAACGCCGGGGCCGGGCTTGTGATCGTAGATCTGGATCTCCGGTCCACTCGTCCAGATCGTCTCACTATCGTCGGCGACGTGGAACATGATGCCGCTGTTCTGGCCATCGGCGTAGTTGAAGTCGAGGGTCAATTCAAACCAATCGTACTTATCGTCGGTGACGATGTCTCCCGCCTTGTCGGGATTTCCGTCGACCAAGACCCCGTCTTTGACGCTCCAGCCCGAGCCGATCCCTTTCTGCTTGAAGTTGTGCCAGCCCTTTGTGGTCTTTCCGTCAAAGAGTAGTTTCCAGCCCGCCCTTTTCTCGGCGGATGAAAGAGTGTTCGGCGATTGAACTGCAACGGCTAAAGCGAATGTGGCGATCACGAGCGTATTCTTGCAGAAGTTGACCCTCTTGGACCGCGAATCAGGGCCATCGAACACGAAAAAGTCGAAACCCCTACCGGATCGCGAGGAAGTTTGAGAGACTTGCGAAATGACGCGCTACAGGGGCGCCAACGCGAGTTCGCACATCGCCTGGATGCCAACCGGGAGCGCCTTGTCGTTGAAGTCGAACTCGGGAGCGTGAAGGTTCGGGTATCGGTCCTGACCGTCGTTCAATAGGCCGAGCCAATAGAAGCAAGCCGGCACGTGCTGACCGTAGTAGCTGAAATCTTCCCCACCCATCACCGGCGAGACGTCCTCTTCGTGAAGGCCGGACCCTCCCAACACCGATCGCAGGTGCCGTGTCGCCTTCGCGTCGTTGTAGGTCACCGGATAGCCGCGAGTGAAGTCGACCTCTGCCGTTGCTCCAAATGCCCGAGCGATTCCCGACGAGATTTCCTTGATCCGGCGCTCTCCCATGTCGCGAGTTTCCGGCGTCAGGGTGCGCAGAGTGCCGACCATGGTCGCGGTATCTGGAATGACGTTGTGAGCCGTGCCGCTCTTGATGACCCCGATCGTAACAACGATCGAATCAAGAGGCGGGGCGTTGCGTGAAGCAATCGACTGGAGGGCCGTCACGATGTGGCTGGAGACGACGATCGGGTCGACTCCGGCGTGCGGCATGGCGGCATGACCGCCCCTGCCGCGGACGTCGATCGTAAACCAGTCCGCCGCCGCCAGAAGCGGACCGGTGCGAGTACCCAGCTCGCCAACCTTCATATAAGGAAATCCATGGAGGCCGAAAATCATATCGACCGGCTTGCCCAGCACTTTGCCCGCGAGCACCCCTTCGTCGCAAAGCCGCTTTCCGCCGGCGCCGCCTTCCTCGGCCGGCTGGAAGACGAGGAGCACATTGTTAGGGCGCTCCGGGATTTTGACGAGCTGCCGGGCAGCACCGATGAGGATCGAAGTGTGTCCGTCGTGGCCGCAAGCGTGCATCTTGCCCGGTGTTTGCGATGCGTATGGCACGCCGGTGTTCTCTTCGATGGGAAGGCAGTCCATGTCGGCTCTGAGCGCCACGGTCGGCGCAGTCGCCGAATTCCCTGTCGAAGGAACCAATGCGAGAACCCCGGTTCCACCCGCAAGACCGGCGACGAACTCGACACCCGCCGCCTTCAGCTCCCGTTGAACAACCCCGCTCGTACGATGCTCCTCGTAGCCTAATTCGGGATGGGCGTGAAGATCGTGCCGGATCTCGGTGATATGTTCGATGTCGCTAGGGGCGAGCTGCTCCTTGAGTGCCATGGGGACAGTTTACGCCGATGAGGTCCAGGGCTGCGGCACACCCCAACACCCCAACACCCTCCTCAGTGAGCTTGGGCGGCGAGCTTGAGGAATTCCGCTCGGTTTACTTTGCCTTTCTGCGCCTTGCCATAGACTGCTATCGCCATCTTCGCCTGGGCCATCGAGTCGTCCGGCTTGCCCGCAGCCGGCTTCTCGAAGAACCGAATGAGGGCGGCAAGCTCGTCGGCATCGAGGAAGCCGTCGTGATTCGCGTCGAATTTGTCGAAGATGTGGCCGACCTCTCGCTCGGCCGCCGATGTGTCCTCGGCAACTCGTACGCCGTTGGCGATGTGTTCGTTATCGAACGTGTAGCTGAAGAAGGCGTAACACATCTCGTCGGTCGTCTGCTCGCCAAACGTAACGTCACGGACCGGACTGTTCGGGTTATGCGGGTTTTTGGTCGTGTTGTCGTAATGAGCGACTAGGTCGAGCTCGGTACCGGCAGGCAGATGGATCGGTTCTCGGTATGCGTAGCGCGTTTGCCAGTTGAAGTCGTAGTTTGCAACCTTGATCAGTGGCTTTGTCGTGCCATTGGGCAGCTTTGCGACAACCGTCATGTCGTGGCCGAGCAAGTGCATGTGGGGGATGATGTCGAGAATGGTGACCGGCCGTGGCAACTTCCGGGTCGCCGTCACTTCGTAGCTCGATTGGCCGGCGGGGATCGAGAAAACCTCCTCGCCCACGTCTTCCCAGCGAACCTCCTTGTCGACCGGCGACTTTGCAAACTTGAGCCCGATCTGGGTGAGGTCGGATTCTGGCTTTCCGTTCTTGTGGTAATGCACCTGAAGGACGATATCCGCGCCCTTAGGCAACAGAAAGCCGTTACCCGCGGTAAGAATCTGCGGCTGAAGGCCCGGCGCCCAGCCGCCTAGCGAGCCAGATGGCGGAAACCCGGGCCCACCAAACGACTCGTATCCTGGTTTGCCATCTTTCGCCCGCTTTTGGCGGGCCACGCCTTTCGTGTCGAGATAGACCAGAACATGGTGGACGACTCTTCGATTCCCTGGCCGGAGCTCGACGCTAGTGACGAAGCGATTTTCGTTGAAGCTGGTCGGGATCACGAAGCAGCGGTAGTCGTCGGTGCCCTCGGAGCTCACCTCGTATGGCCGGTCGGGCTTGCCTACGAAATCGGGCGCGCCCATTTGCCATCCCGGAGTGAACGAGGGTGGTGCGGGCGCTTTCTTGAGATCTCCGGCGGGCGCTCCGTTCTTCGCCCACGCCTCGAGACAGTCGATTTGTTCCGCCGTCAGCACGCGTTCGTTTACGAATTCGCCGTGCGAGACCGCCTGCCAAGGCGGCATGAATTTCTGCTTGACGGCTTTGGCGATCGTGGGCGCCATCTGTTTGGCGTCGGAGTAACTGAGGAGTGAGAACGGGGCAACTTCGCCCGCGTGATGGCAGCTCGCGCATTTCGAGTACAAGATGGGCGCGACATCGGCCGCGAAAGTCGGGATCGCTCTCTTCCTTGAGTCGGGACCGAGCTTTCTCGGGGTAGCGATCGCGATTGCAAGGCTTCCAGCCAACACGAACAGCGCAAAGCGAGCGAGGGTTATGGAGTTGAGCACGGGCGTTGGGACTAGTATGGCGGCGGAATCCCCAACGTTCCAAACATGATGGGCATCTGGTCCCAAATTGCGCGGCCCCTTAACAGAACTCTTTGACTAGTTTCAGGACCTCTCGGAATGACGGATGATCGGCGGTCTGCATCCATTCGTAGACCACTGCCTCGCTATGCATAGGCAGGGCTCCGCAGTCACGCAGACGCTCCATACCGAGCTTGTGCATCTCGATTGTACGAGCCGAGACCGCGTCCGGACACACGACAACCTCGAAGCCCTGACTAAGCAGATCCACGGCCGTCTGGCTGACGCAAATGTGGGTTTCGACCCCGACGAGGATCGCCTGACGCCTTTTCGTCTTCTCCAACTCGGTGACGCACTCAGGCGAGCCAAGGCAGCTGAAAGTCATCTTGGCGAACGGTTTGACGCCAAGAAGGGGAACCAGCCGAGGGTTAAGGCCACCCATCCGTTCCGCGTTCTGCTCCGTAGCGAATGAGGGGACGCCCAGTATCGAAGCCGATCTGAGAAGGAATTCGGTCCGGCGAACGACGCGTTCTGCCTCCCAAATGCCTTGCATAAAGGCCGGCTGCTCATCGATGACAAGAAGGATTGAATCCGCGACTCGAGCTTTGATAGGTGACATGGCTTCCAGGTTCTTGGTTGCTGGTTGGAGGTATCGGCGAAAAGGTCCCGTAGTCGTGGGATTCAACCAAAGCCGGCAACCAACCCTGATTTGACCTCAGGCTCTAGAATAAGTACAATACGGTTTGCTCATGGATTGGGCTTAGCGCTCAATCGAGGGAGGATTATGAGGAACAGCTTTCTAGCAGCCATTACGCTGGGCGCGACCGTCCTGAGCGCCAGCGCGTTTAGCCAAGTCGTCCACACGCCCGTCGACGCCACGCCATACAACATTAGCATCAAGGGGAGCTTGTATTGGCCGATCGACGATAACCTGAGGAACGTCGACAAGCTTTTCGCCGGCGGTGGCATCGAATATCTCTTTCCGGTCCAGCTCATTCGTGGGTCGGAAACCTACATGGAATTCGACTTCTTCTTGCGAACGACGGCAAGCAGCAACGTCACGGCTTTTCCGTTGACGATTAACCAGCGGTTTTACGGCGGCCCTGCGAGCAGCCCGTTTGGCCACAACGGTCGCAGCTTCTTCTTCGTGGGCGGCGGCGTTTCCTGGATCGACCCCAGAGGTCAGGCCAAGCTAACTGCCCACGGCGGCGTTGGCACTGAGATTGGACCGCGAATTTTCCTGGAAGGCGCACTGTTCGTGTCCGAGCAGGACAATAACGGACTTCGGAACACCGGCGCCAGCTTCTCGCTGGGATATCGCTTCTAATCAACCCACGATCCGTGGATTGATTCGGGGCTCGCTTTAGACCAGCGAGCCCTATTTACGTCCAAGGACCTTATCGACGGCCTTCTGAAGATCGCCTTCGGGAATCTCGCGATTGCCATCCCGATCCAGCACGCGGGTCACGGGCAGGACCTTGTTGAAGCCGCCGGTCGCCGAATCCAGATCGGCCGCGATGTCGAGCATTTGGAGGCCGTCGGCTAGAACATCGGCAAGCTTCCTCGTTTCAAAGTGCCCCTTCGTTCGGGCCACGTATTCGAATACGCCGCGTATTCTTTCGGAACCCGATCCGGCACAGGCATAGGAGCCGTTCTGGAACCGGGCGCCTGCCCCGTCGAAGAAGTAAACGCCGAAACGGTCGTTCTTCGTGTCATAAGCCGAGACGATCGGCAAGAAGACCCCAATGCCCTGCGCCGCCATCGGGGCGTTGCCGGCTAGCGATTTCGAAATCTCGGTCAGCTTGCCCTCGAGTGACATCTCGTGGAGTACCGTCCGACGATAGTATTTGAACGAGTGCTTCAGGAAGCGACATACCTCCACGGATCGAGCGAAGGCTCCGCTGATCGCGACCACCGTATGATCGTCCAGCGAAATGACCTTGTCCGCCAGATCGTACATGATCAGGTTGCCCGCCGTTGCTCGTCGATCGGCAATGGTCAGGACGCCGGCGTCGAAGCGCAACGCGATCACGGTCGTTCCATGAACCTCGTTCGGATGCGCCCCTATTTCGCCGCGCGGAGATTCAACCAAGTCGCGAAAGGCCTTCGGATGGGCTGAGATCATTCGCCCGAGCGCTGGCGATACCGTTTCGCCTGGTCCGGATCGACTTTCTTCATCCGGCGGAGCAGTTCGTTGCCGCCGCCCGGCTTTCGAACATCGGGCCTCGAAGGCCCGCTTTCATCACCTAACTTCTTGCCCGGTTCGGGCGTCAAGGGCCTTGTCAGCCGATCTCCGTCACTCACGACATACGCTCCTTAATTGCTTGGATGAAGGTTCCTACGTCCCGAATCTGCCTCAGTTGCTGTGGAAACTCCGCATCCGCAGGCAATTCGAGCTCGACATATTGTCCATCGATTTCGAACGTCAGCGAGCTCCAACTGGCGGTTCTCAGATACTCCTTGAAGTTCGCCACCGCCGCACCTCTTGCCATCGCCCGCGTAGGCTCGAAGTTTTCCGCGATCCTCGGGATCAGTTCGTTCTCGGGGGGATTGGATTCTACGGAGCCCATTTCTTGCATGGCGCCATGGAGGCTTGCCTCGGGGTCGACACTGTGGTACTCCAGATCAAAAGCTTGCAATGTCGGATCGCTCCAGTCGATGCCCTCGGCGTCGATGTATTCCTGCAGCATCGCCCGCTTGGCCGCCCAATCGACCTGACTACGAAAGAGGGCCGTGTCCTTATCCAGGGCATCCAGCAGGAGTCGTGAGTTAGAGATGGTCCAACGCGTATCGTCGTCCAACTCGAGTGAGGCTTCGGCTTCTGAGAAATAGGACTCCAGGACGTCACGGGCGGTGGTCCAGTTGCGACCTTCAAGTTCGATACGGAACTGGTGGGTTGAGTCCCGGCTGATCGATTGGATCGCCCGCACAGGATCGGCAATTCGCCAGGCCGGAGCATTGCCGTTGATGCAAAGCTGAAGCGCCAACTTGATCAATCCAACTTTCCGTGCCGTGCACCGGGGAATCATATTGGCGTCGCCGGATATCACATGAAGCCGGATCCAGTCGCGAGGATCGGCGTGGGGTTCGTCGCGAGTATTGAAGATCGGCCGTCTGTAGAGGGTCTCGGTGTTTGCGGGTTCGACAAAGAAATCCGCGCGTTGACTCAGTTGGAAGTGGCATCGGCCGCCCGATTCGCTACCTACCTTGCCGGCCCCCGTGATGACCTGCCTGACGACGAGCATCGGCATAACCGCCTTGTAGAGGCTCTCGAACCCTAGGCTCCGGGGAACGAGGAAGTTTTCGTGCGTTCCGTAAGAAGCGCCGTGAAAATCGGTGTTGTTCTTGTAAACGCGAACCGGTGAGCCGATCACACTCGCATACGCTTGCGCGGCCCGATGCATAACGATCTGGCCCGCGCAGTCGTTGAGAGCCAGCTCGTTTAGACTCCAGCACTCCGGGGTCGAGTATTCCGGATGACCGTGGTCGTTGTAAAAACGGGCGCCGTTGGGGAGAATGCGATCGGCTCGGACCTCATGATCCTTGCCGTAGACCCGGCCACGATCGAACTTGGCGTCTTCGGGATCTTGAGCAAGCCGTTCAAGCTTGAAACCCCGGATGTCGGCACGTGGCGACTCGTGGCGATAATCCCAACCAACAAAGCACTCGCCGGGGTATCCCCCGACGAGTGCCATTGAGTCTTCGATCTGCTCTTCCGCCCCGCGGCCTTCGAGATAGAGTCCGTACTCGGTCTCGACGCCCGCGAGGATTCGCGCGTTCATCTTCGATAGACGATGAACTTTCCGCTGGTTGAGAACAGGGCTGGCAGATTGGTCGGCCCAAGCGTGTAGCGGCCCGACTTAACCAACGTAACATCGGTGTTGTCGATGCTCGTGACGGTTCCCGAGATCTGATTCGCTACGTTCGACGGATCGGTGATTTGAGCGATCGGATAGGCTACGATCGTGCCGCCGGCCGCGCCGCGTCCAGCCTTATGAGATCCGGGCCGGCGGGCCGCAGCCGCGCCCGTCATATTCAGCTGGCCGAAGTAGATGTTCGTCACTACGCCCGATGCAACGTTGAACAGCACGCAATCGTCGATGCCGTCGTCATGGGAACTCGGGAAAGCGATGATCTCGAATCCCTGAGGGTTCTGGCCGACGCTGGCGATCGTCCTCGAATAGCCCTTGTAGGTGCCGATCAACGCGGTGATCAGCGAGGACGGGTTGAGCGGTTGCCGAGGGTCGGGCTGAACCAGGCTGTAGGTGCCGGGGATCAGAGTCGACTGGCCACTGGTAGGATCGACCGAGGTTCGGGGACCCACGTCGGAACCGAGGACGTAACCGATCGGGGTTAGAACATAGAACGGTACGGGAGTTCCGTCGCCCTGGTCCGGAGGGCCGGGCGGCAGGGTGCCCAACGCGAAGTTGTCGCCATTGATATAGAACGCGGTTGCGTTCCCGCTGGCATCCGGGAAGGGCGGCTGATTGGCAACGTTCGAAATGTCGAAGGCGACGTAGTCGCTCAGGAATCCGTTCATACGCGGCGGGTTGTTGCCGTCCACCGAGTAGTTCGCCACCGTGAACTGGTTCGCATCGAACGTATACGAGTTGTTGTTTACCGGGAACATCGAGTCGTCCAACCGTACGGCGATGCTCGTTTGGCGTCCGGCAAAGCACTTGAAATATGCCGTGAACGATGTCTGAACGAAAGGCTGGTTCTGGCCGACTCCGACTGGAGTGAACGTGCCGTCTCCGTTGTCGATATCAAGTTCCTGAACCTCGAGATTGTAGTGATCGAACGCTCTGCCGTTTGTTGTCGGCACGTTGAGCACGATCGACTGCTGGGTGTAACCGTTAAGCAACAGCCTTCGGTATGGGTTCAAGACGGTCTGGACCGCCCCGCCCGAGTCGTCGGCAACGACTCTCCGCATGATTGCGACCAAATCTCCCTGGGCCCGGCCCTGGCCGGTCAGATAAACACTTTGAAGCTGGCCCGGGACAGCAGGAATCGTGATAAAAGCAGTAGAGTCGGCCGGATTACCCGTGCCCGTTCCCGTTCCGGTTCCCCCACCGCCACTTCCACTGCATCCGAAGGCGACCACGACCGCTGCGGCCAACGCATAAGCCCATTTATTCAAAATCCATACACCTCGAACGTTCTAAAAAAGCGCGCGCGACAAGCTCGCGTAAGTATAGCAACTATCTCTGCAATTGTGGGGACGCGTTCTGAAAGTCGAAAAGTTGTGGCTTCCGAGCTAATGGATCGAGAGTTCCTAAATCTCGCGCCAGGTTCAAACTATCTCCGCCGCCTCCCTGCGTAATTGTATGCGCGGTAGACTCACGCGACCATCATGAGACGGGAAGATCTGCTCGACCTCAACGATGTTCTCCAGCACCCGGGTCGAAAAATCGCGGTCGATGTCAGCACCGAGCTTCCGGATGAAGAAGATCTCGATCTCGTTCTGCCCCTGGAAGGCTACATTGAGGCGGTCAGCACGGGCAACATCCTTTTGGTTACCGGCGAGTTCAAGACGAAGGCGGTCGTGGAGTGCGCTCGATGCACGGCGCCTCTCGAAAAGGAGATCGGATTTGAGATCGACGAACAATTCGCCGTAGAGGGAATCCCCAGCAGCCTCAGCCCCCACGACACGGCTCGAGTCGTTTCCGATGAGCCCTACGAACTGTTTGAAGGAAACAGCTTGATCGTGGAAGCCCTGCTCCGCCAAGCGCTCCTGCTTTCCATACCGATGCAGCCACTGTGCGAATTCGGGTGGGACGGACCGTGCCCGGTCGCCGCCGCTCGGACGGTCAAGCCTGAACCGGCCGCCCCTGCCAAACTTGGCCTGGGCAAGCTCTCCCAGTTTCTCCATGCCGAGGATCCCGAACGTTGAGCATCGTGCTCGACGCGATGGGAGGGGACCACGCGCCCGAGGAGATTGTTCGAGGCGCGCTCGACGCAGCTCCACTTCTCGAGCGCAAACTGATCCTGGTCGGCGACTGCGAAACTCTAACGAGGCTGATCCCAAAGCCCTTGGCCCCAAATATCGAGCTCGTCCACGCATCGCAGGCGGTCGGGATGGAGGAAAAGCCGCTCGAGGCTTACCGCAAGAAGAAGGACTCCTCGATCATGGTTGGCGCTCAACTAGTCAAAGATCGTCGCGCCGAGGCCTTTGTTTCAGCAGGTAATACGGGAGCGGTCAGCGCCACTTGCCTACTCATGTGGCGGCAAGCAGACAAGGTTCACCGTCCGGCCATTGCCTCGCAAATCCCGAATCAACATGGCGAATTCCTCTTGCTCGATGCCGGCGCGAGCCCCGACGTCGATCCTGAACATCTCGTCGAATTCGCGATCATGGGAAGGGCTTACGCGGACAAGGTGATGGGGCGCCGGAATCCCAGCGTCCACCTTCTCAACATCGGCGAAGAAGAGGGAAAGGGAAATGCGTTCGCCAAGCAGACTTTCAAGCTGCTCCAGAACCACGCCTGGTTTCACGGAAACATCGAACCGAAGGACATGTTCTTTAAACCGGTCGATGTCGTCGTGTGCGACGCGTTCGTCGGAAACATCGTCCTTAAGACCTGCGAAGGGGTCGCGGAATTCATCATCACCCAGATTCGAGAGCAGGTCCCCACGAATCCGGTTTTAAGACTTGCCTATGCTCCCCTGCGCCGGATCATGGCTCCTTTGCGCAAGCGGATGGACTACGCCGAAGTCGGCGGCTCGGCCCTCCTCGGCCTCAACGGACTTTGCACAATCTGCCATGGCCGGAGCAGCGCCAAAGCGATCAAGAACGCACTGCTGATGACGCAGAAGGCGATCGACAATGACCTCGTCGGCGCAATTCAGGAGAGCGCGATCCGAGAGCTTTGACGAGTTTTGGACTTTTCCCCCCGACACCGCGCCGGTCAAATGAAACGCAGCGATATCAATCAGCTTATCCGCGACGCTTCGGCCTGCTTCGCTGACCACGGATGGGCTCTTCCGCCAAAACCACGCTGGGATGTCACCGATCTTGGGCTCGGGAACTGGCGAAAGTTTGGGCTGGTTCTCGTGAACCTCGCCGAAGAGCCGGAATACTGCGAGAAGTTGATGTACGCGAAGCGTGGAATGGTAACGCCGAGGCACTATCACCGCAAGAAAAAGGAGGACATCGTCTGCCGTTGGGGAATGCTCGCGATCCAAACCTGGCCACCGGGGACCACCGACTTCGCATCGAAAATGGAGGATGGAGCCGGTCACCTGATTCAAGTGAACGGAGTCTCAGGCACGACCTACCCCGGCGAGATCATCGAGCTCGGAGCCGGTGAACGCGTCACGCTCGCGCCGACGGTATGGCACTCCTTCGTCCCCCTTTCGTTGGAATGCATCATTGGCGAGGTGTCGACGGCGAACGACGACTTCCACGACAACTTCTTCGCCGATCCCAAGATCGGACGATTTCCCGATACCGTCGAAGACGAGCCGCCCATTGTGAAGCTGCTGAGCGACGGCTAGAATCCACATATGCACGGCGGCGTGATCGCGGGTGGGAACTTCATCGTCGACTACGTCAAGGCGGTCGACGTTTATCCAGCCGAGCAGGCGCTCGCCAATATCCGCCGGGAGTACTCCGGCTCCGGCGGAGCTCCCTACAATGTCCTGATAAGCCTGGCCAAACTCGGCGCCGGGATTCCCCTCCGAGCCATTGGGCGGATCGGCGACGACGATGCCGGGCGCTACATCCTAAACGACTGCCGGAATCACGGGATTGAGACGAGCGGCCTGACCATCGCCCACGGCCAACCGACTTCCTACACGGACGTCATGGTCGTGGAGGGCAACGGTAAGCGAACGTTCTTCCACCAGCGTGGCGCTAACGCTTTACTCGAACCGGCCGACTTTGATTTCCAAGGCTTGGAGGGTTGGCACTTCCATTACGGGTACATCCTCCTGCTCGATCGTATGGACGCGGCCGAGCCCGAATTCGGCAGTGGCGCCGCCCAAGTACTGGCAAGAGCGAAGGCGGCGGGACTCACGACCTCCATCGACCTCGTTAGCGAGGACAGCGACCGATTCCCGCTCATCGTTCCGCCCGCCCTCAAATATGCAGACATCGCCTTCATGAACGAATTCGAGGCGTCGCGACTGTCCGGCCTTGATTTCTCGAAGCCCGACTTGGATCGGGTCAAAGGCGCACGCACCGCGTTTTGGTCGCGGTTTGGGTTTTCGGGGACGCTTGTCGTCCACTGGGCCGAGGGAGCGGCGTCATGTTCACCTGAGGGCGCTGTCTCCTGGCAAGGAAGCGTGATGCTTCCGAAGGAGGCAGTGAAGTCGGCTGCCGGTTCCGGCGATGCTTTCGCGGCTGGCTACCTCTTGGGATTTTTGCGGGACGAGCCGGTTGACAGTTGCCTCCGCCTGGGTGTGTGCAGCGCCGCAGCCTGCGTGACCGGCTTCACATGCACCGATGCCGTACGCTCTGAAGCCGAGTGCCAGGCACTCGGTACAAGATACGGATTTGATTCGCGGACGCCGGCAACGTCCTAGAGCTGCCTACGGAATCGGGCTGTCGCGCTCCGTCTCGACGAACACGTCGCCCTGTTGGATCACAAACCCGAACTTATACCAAACCTGCTGCATGTCGTCGTGTGTGCTCTTGTAGCTTCCGCTCGCGAACTTTCCGTCTCCTCGCGCCCAATCGATCCGGGTATCGGAGGCGGCCACGTAGACGCTATCCGGCCGTTGGCCGGGCCACCAGCCAAAATCGCCTTCATGCCGGCAATCGTTGAAGTCGGCATGCCACGGTACCGCCATTTGCCTGGAGAAGTGGCCTGCGCCGATCGGAGTTCCCTCGGGAATGCCATTCGGACCCAAGTATTGGCTCGTCGCGTTATGGTCGATCCGGAACGGCGCCAAGTAGAGATTGGGATTGCGAATCTGCCAACTCGCTTCAATTCCGGGGAAAAACGCTCCGCCAACACAGTTCTCGAGAGCGGCTCGATCCAGTCCCCAAGGAGTGATATCGGGAGGGGGAGGCGGAACCGCGGCCGGCGGGACAAATACGCCGCTGCCCCAGTTCCTCATGAGCCCGAACTGGGTTCGAGTCAAGCAGAGCCGGCGGACGTTCTCCGGCTCCTGGCCGAGATACGGATCGTCGCCGAGAAGCCGGGGCATCGTTTGAGGGCCGGATTGACTCGTTGCCCCAACCGGCGGGCGCAGGTAGCTAAACACGCTGGCCCGAGCGTTGTCGTATTGCGGATCTGGATTGCCAAGATTGGGGTCGATGAGGCTGAAATGCTTGTGGGTCACAAGGTCGGTGACGAAGTAGTAATCGTAGGCCGCCACGAGGATCGGCTGGATTTCACCTGCAAAGTCGGGAACCGTATTGGGGAATTCGACGAGCGCATTCGGCTGGAAGTCTGCCTTGAGCTGAGCCATCCTGGCCAGCGCTCCCCCCGAAGCAAAGGCGCTATCCGATGGCAGCGACAGGAAGCGTACGCCCATGTCGTAGAGGAGGTCGTACATGGTGACTGCATTTCGGACTCTCGGCGCGAAATCCGGCGGAGCGCAAAGCACCCAAGAGCCGAGGACGTCGACGGTAACTCCATTCACGGTGATGGTCGCGCTGACCGGGCCGTCGGAAGCGTCGTCGAACCAGTTGTCGTTATTAGCGTAAGTCGGCAGAGGCGGCCGAGTTGCCGTGTTGTAGTCCGCCTTCCCCATCCCGCCAAGAACGATCAGCCGCCCCGCATCGTCGGTCCGAAGCTGACCGAGATAGTCGATGACCGGACTGCCGTCAGGCTTCCTTGGGTAGGTCTCGGAAGGATTGCCGGTGTGCGTGAAGACCTGCGGCGTCGCCGAGGGACCGCTGATCATCCGCTCGCCGAAGTCGGTCTGCAGCGAAGTTCGATCCGCGACGGACGAGTTTCGGAGGGGCAACGGTGGTTCGGTTTCGCCGTGCGGCCCATAGAACTGGTAGAAGGACGCCTTCTTGTTCGCGAGATGAACCTTCCACGTGATGTTGGCGACTCCTGGAGTGTCGAGATTGACCTCCTGGACCGGCGTCCATTGACCGCCGATCAGCTGGTATTCGAAGATTCGGAAACGGGCGCCTTGGGGCTTTACCAAGCCGTTGACTTTGTAGGGTGGTGCGGTTGTACCGGGAGCGTCTCCCAGGGGACCGTAACCCGGAGCCTCCGGGCCGATGAAGAACGTGTCGGGATCGGCGTTTCCCATTCGCGCCACGCCGATCGCCGGATGGATGCGATATTGGCTGGCGACCGGGGCAGGACTCGCGTCCGCCTTTGAGCCGCGCGCAAGCAAAGCCGCCGCGGCTGTCCCAACTCCCGCCGTGATGAACCCGCGCCGGCTCAGATCAGACTGGCCATCCCTCGAACTCCGTTTACCCATTAAGCACCTCTCAACAGGGGCATGGCCGAGCCCACGCCCAGACTCACGCATGATACGACAGATACGTGCTGCATGGGAACTGGTAATTCCGGCAGTCGATTAAGGATTGCGTTTGGCTTACGAAACATCGATGACCTCCATAAAGCCGTAGAATTCGGACTGGAGAGCAACCAATGTCGAACGATTCCGAATGGCCGCCGCTGCCCCTGAACGCATGGCGAGAAACTTACGCGACCCTTCACATGTGGACGCAGATTGTGGGCAAGGTGTGCCTTGCCCTCACTCCCCGCACGAACCACTTTTGGAACATCGCCTTTCGCCTCACTTCGCGAGGTTTGTCGACGCCGATGCTAAGCATCGGCCAAAGCGGGAGCGTGGAGATCACGTTCAACTTCATTGACCGCCGGCTCGAAATCGATCGCTCGGACGGTGCGTCGGCGAGCGTCGCTCTGGCTCCCCGCACGGTCGCCGATTTCTACGGTGAGGTGATGGCAAAGCTCGCCGGCCTCGGGATCGATGTTAAGATTTGGCCGATGCCGGTCGAGGTTCCCGATCCGATCCGGTTCGACCAAGACACGGTCCACCATTCGTACGACGCCGTCCGGGCCGAAGCCTTCTGGCGGGCACTCCTCGCGATGAAGCCGGTGTTCGAGGAGTTTCGTTGCGGTTTCGTCGGAAAGTGCAGTCCACTCCACTTCTTTTGGGGAAGCTTCGACTTGGCCCTGACGCGATTCTCGGGACGCCGGGCGCCGGATCGCCCGGAGGCCGACGCCATGACGAAAGAGGCGTACTCGCACGAGGTGATCAGCCACGGCTTTTGGCCCGGCAGCGGCGCCATCCAGGAGGCCGCGTTCTACTCCTACGCCGCCCCCGAACCGCCGGGGTTCTCGAAGACGAAGGTGAGGCCGGCATCCGCGTTCTACAGCGAAGAGATGCACCTCTTCATCCTTCCCTACGAGGCGGTAAGAAGCGCTTCCTCGCCCGAAGCTGAGATTAGAGCTTTTCTGGAAAGCACCTACGAGGCCGGGGTAACCCTTGCGGGCTGGAACCGGCCCGAGTTGGAGCGCGTCGTTGCCTGATCTGGAAACCTACGTCGCCCTCTTTCGAGGGGTCAACGTGGGTGGCAAGAACAAGCTGCCGATGAAAGGACTTGCCGAGATCTTCGTCGAAGCCGGCTGCGCGAACGTAAGGACCTTCATTCAGAGCGGTAACGTCGTGTTTTGCGCCAGCGCCGACCTCATCGGAAATGTTGCCTGCCTGGTGAGCGAGAGTGTCTTGGAGCGATTCCAGGTGCGGTCGCCGATCGTGCTTCGCAGCCTCGATCAGATGCGGGCAGTCGGCTCCAAAAACCCTTATCTCGATTGTCCCGAGGATTCGCTGTTCGTTCTTTTCTTGACCGGCACTCCGAGCGAGGAAGCCGTCGGGTCTCTCGATCAAAACCGGAGCGCGCCAGACCGGTTCCAGGTCGTCGGAAACGATGTCTATATGACGCTGCCCAACGGCGCTGCGAAGACCAAGCTCACGAACGCCTACTTCGATTCCAAGCTCAAGACCGTGAGCACCAGCCGCAATTGGCGGACCGTCAGCCGGCTTCTGGAGATGATGTCCGATCACCCGGCTTAGCCAGCAGCCAGATTGTCGGCGTCGGGGGGAGATCCAGGCTCTGCTCCCGATCGCTTCTCGCTGTAGACGGGAGCGCCTGCTGAGGCGAAGGTACAATCCTGTTCCGGTCGCGGGGCTTGGCGCAGTTTGGTAGCGCGCTTCCATGGGGTGGAAGAGGTCGCACGTTCGAATCGTGTAGCCCCGACCAAGCCCTTCGTCCGTTCCTCCAGGGAAAACACTCCGAGACTAGCTCTGCCTGGGATCGATCTGAATTCCGCTATCCGCTACTGACCCACGAACAAGTGGTAGGGTCGTGGAGGAGGCAGTCATTGACCACGAACCCTTCCAACCTGGTTCGATTTTGGATTTGGTGTCCGGCCGTGCTGTCGGTGCTCGCAAGCTTGGACATGTTTGCGTTGAATGCGAACGGGCCGGGTCGCGCGCCTGAAAGCGCGACGCCAAGGAAGGTGGAAGTGACCAATTCTCGCGACCCATTTCCGGTCCACATCGCGGTCCATGCAGACCGGCCGATCGGGCCTTTACCTCCCGTTTGGCGATTCTTCGGCGCGGACGAGCCGAACTACGCAACGATGAGGAACGGGGCCAAGTTGATTGCCGAGCTCGGCCGGCTAAAGCCTGGCGAAGTCTTCTTTCGAACCCACAACCTGCTCTGCACGGGAGACGGAACACCGGCCCTGAAATGGGGGAGCACCAACGCCTATACCGAAGACGCCCAGGGCAGGCCGGTCTACGATTGGCGGATCCTCGATCGCATTTTCGACACCTACATCGCGAATCGAGTCAGGCCCTACGTCGAGATCGGTTTTATGCCGAAGGCCCTCTCGATCTCGCCGGAGCCCTACCAGCATCACTGGACTCCCACCGCCAACTACAACGAAATCTATACCGGCTGGTCTTATCCGCCGAAGGATTACACCAAGTGGGCCGACGTCGTCTATCGCTGGGCCAAGCACTGCGTCGACCGATATGGACGCCGTGAGGTTGAGAAGTGGTACTGGGAGACTTGGAACGAGCCGAACATCGGCTACTGGCGTGGTACCCCGGCCGACTATCGAAAGCTGCACGATTATGCCGCTGACGCCGTGAGGCGAGCCATCCCCAAGGCCAAGATCGGAGGCGCCGACACGGCCGGTTACGGCGGCCGGTTTACGCGGGACTTCATCGAGCATTGCCTGCGCGGCACGAACGCGGCCACTGGCAAGATCGGGACGCCGCTGGACTTCGTCTCCTTCCACGCCAAAGGCGCGCCGGAGTTCGTCGACGGCCATGTGCGCATGGGTATCGCGAACCAGCTTCGCGAATTCGACAACGGCTTCAGGCTGGTCGCCTCATTCCCGGAGCTTGCCGGGACTCCGATCATCGTCGGCGAATCGGACCCGGACGGCTGCGCTGCCTGCCAAGGCCCCCAACTTGGCTATCGGAACGGGACGATGTACTCGAGTTACACGGCCGCCAGCATCGCACGCGAGCTCGAGCTGATGGACAAGCACCGGGTTAACTTCGAGGGCTCCCTAACCTGGGCGTTCACGTTCGAGAATCAGCCACTCTTCGCGGGCTTCCGGCAGCTTGCCTCCGGCGGGATCGACCTGCCCGTGCTCAACACGTTCCGGATGCTGTCGATGATGAAAGGCGAGCGGATTTCGGTCGAAAGCTCGTCCATGGTCCCGCTCGACACTATACAGAAATCGGGTGTGCGCGGCGATCCGGACGTTGGCGCCCTCGCGTCACTCGATCACGGCCGGGTTGCCGTTCTTGCCTGGCACTATCACGACGACGACGTCGCCGGCCCCGAAGCAGACGTGACTCTCGACTTGACGGGCATCGTCCATTCCGGCCGCGTCCGGGTCCGCCGCTACGTCATCGACGAGGAGCATTCCAACAGCTACACGGCATGGAAGAAAATGGGCTCGCCCCCGACTCCGAGCGCCGCCGAGTACCAAGAGCTGGAGCGAGCCGGCCAGCTCGCGGAATGGGGGCCGGCGTCGAGCCTGGACGTCCGTGACGACCGCTGCCAGCTCCGCATCAGGTTGCCGCGCAAGGCGGTAGCGTTGCTCGTCTTCGAAGCGGCTTGAGGAGCCGCGAGCTAATCGGCAAGAACCTTCGTCGTGACCTCGCCGAAGCCGACCCGGTAGCCGTCACCCTCGCAGTAGCCCGTCATTGTGACGGAGTCGCCGTCCTCGATGAACGTGCGGGTCTCTCCGGTTTCTTCGAGGGCGATCGGCTTCGTTCCCTTCCAGCAAAGTTCGAGCATCGATCCAAAGCTTCCTTCTTCCGGGCCGGAAATCGTGCCCGAGGCATAGAGATCGCTCGGTTCGAGGTTGGTCCCATTTGAAGCCTGGTGCGCAAGCTGCTGAGCGAACGACCAGTACAGATGCTTCGTGTTCGACCGGCAAATCATTTGCGGCTTCGTCATCCGCTCGCTCTGAAGCCAGACTTCGAGCACGATATCGAAGTGACCGCTCCGCGAACCGCGCAGGTGCGGGAGCGGCTCCGGCTCCTGAACCGGCCCCTGAATCCGAAACGGCTCAAGGGCGTCGACGGTCACGATCCAAGGCGAGATCGAAGTGCCGAAGCTCTTCGCCAAGAACGGACCGAGCGGCTGGTACTCCCACCGCTGCATGTCCCTGGCGGACCAATCGTTAACGAGCACGAACCCAAGGATGTAATCCTCGGCCTCGCCGACCTGGATCGTCGTCCCTTGCTCCGTACCCTTGCCGAGGAAGAATCCGACCTCGAGCTCGAAATCCAGCTCCTCGGTCGGTCCATAGACCGGTTGATCGCCCTTCTTCAGTTGTCCCTTGGGCCGCCGGATCGGCTCACCCGAGCCGACGACGCTGGAAGCTCGCCCGTTGTAGCCGACGGGAAGCCACCGATAATTGGGGAGTAGCGGCGGCTGCTCCGGGCGAAACATCTTTCCGACGTTGCTTGCATGGTGGATACCGGAATAGAAGTCGACAAAAGCCGTCGGATAGATCGGCTGGAGGATTTCGAGGTGCTTCACGGGCAGCAGCACCCGCTCACGCATTCCTCGGTCGTCGCGAAGCTTCGGATTGGCCTCTCGGAGGAGATCGAATAGCTGCAGGCGGATATTCGAAAGGCCGTCGTGGCCGCCAACGGTCATCGTGTCGGCAAGATCGTCGGAAAAGTGGTCGTCATATCCTTCGAGCAGACCCTCCTCGGCCAGTTCGACGAGATCCAGAACATGCTCGCCGATCGCGACGCCGACCCTTTCCTCGGCAGTCTCAGGGTGCAGAAAGAGTCCGAACGGCAGGTTCTGGATTGGAAAATGCGAGCCTTCCGCTACGGGAACCCAGCTGCGCGCCTTCTTGGGAATCACAAAGCTCATCGGTCGACCTTTTCCAGCAGGCCGATTTGCTGCAAGCCCTCAAGCGGCTCTTCCACTGAGCAGGAGCCGAAAGAAACGAGGATCGTCCGAGCGTTCTCAATATCTTCCAGGGTCGCCTTGTGTCCCCGCCAAGTCATCGACTCGCGCTTGAACACAAAACCCTTCGCGCTTCGTTCTTCGAGCAGCTCTTCCAACTCTCGCCGGGAAAGATCCCCGGAAAGCGCCATCGTCGTCGCGGTAAGGACGTTGAGGAAGCCGTGTGTCCTGGCGCCGCTCTGAGCGTCGACCCCAGGCAAAGGATGATGAAGGCCCGCCGTCAGCTTGAAGGTGAGATCGAGCTGCACGCATTGTTGAATCAAAGCGGCCAGGTCCTGGCTCGTGGGAACATCGGCGCCGCCCGTTCGCGCTTTGGCAAAGGTGCTATCAGATTCGGCAAGCTGCGAAAGAGAATCCGCCATCTCCGAACCCCAAGGCAACTCGACGAACAGATCGACATTGGCAAATGCCTTAAGGTCGCCCAGGTACTGAGTCAGGTGGCCATGGTCCGGCACGCGAATTTCATAGGCCTGGATCTCGGCATGGTTTTCCACCGCGCGCTGAAACTTCGTCATCTCGGCGGCATCGTGTTCGATCCCGCATTTCCAATGCTTGTGATCGGGCTGGATTGTTCCGATGACGGCGACGGGAACGAACGGCTCCTCCGGATGCTCGGTCAATTCGACGGCAAGATCCGCCAGTTTCCCGGCAGGGCAAGCGAAGCGGTCGACGATCCACTTATCGGGGCCGTGAACGATTCCAAGGTAGTCGTCGACCGCCTCGGTGAGCGGCCGCTTCGCCGGAGGGAATAATCCGGCATAGTCGATGACGCCTTCGAGCATCGACTGCAACGCGCCGTTCATCCTATGAGTTTAACCGGTTGAAGCAAGTATTGAAGGATTGAGGACTGAAGGATTTAGATGCTGGGCTGCTCTCCGTTTCGGACCCAATCCTCTAATTCTTAATCCTCCAATCCCAGTTGCCTAGGATCGCCGGGCTGCGACGAGGATGTTCAGCCACTTCTTCGAACCGAGATAGTCGGTGTTGACTCCGCCATGGCCCCGGCTCGAGTGGACGAAGTAGCCGTTCCCCAGATAGATGCCCGTGTGGCCGATCTTGCCACGCTTAGCATCCCAGAAGTAAAGGCGGTCGCCCTTCTGAAGGTTTTCCAGTCTGGTAACGGGATAGCCGACGGTTGCCTGTTCGGCGGCCGTTCGCGGAAGGTCTTGTCCGATCGCGCCGAACATCTTCTGGACGAGACCCGAACAGTCGACTCCGTTGTTCACGTCGGTCCCTCCCCAAACGTAGGGGGTACCCACGAAATTCAGCGCATATTGAGCGGCCGACGCCGCATTAGCGGACGCAGGCATCAACCGCGATCCCATCGAATTGAAAGATCGCCGGCCGTTGCGCACGGGCCGTTCCGCTGTTACCTGATAGGGCAGCTTTGCGACTGCGTCCGTCTGGATATAACCGTAGGAGCCATTCTGGAGCAGGACTCGGAACCAGGACTGATTGCCCTCTTTGATGACGACGTATTCGTAGGCTTTTATTTTGTAATAGACCTGAGAGTTCGGCGACGGCCGCGAGTAGATCTTCGTCTTTTCCGTGACCTGGCCAAGTTTGCCAAGCACGACCTTGTCCGCAAATGAGCTAACGGATAGAGCGAAGGCGACGAGAGCGGCGGTGAGAAATCGCAAAGTCATAAGCAGGTAGTTGGTTCGTCGTCTCAAACGTCGGACCGCGCGTCTCCGAACGCGCACGGGGAGCCTCAAAATATCCGCTCCGGAATGCGCGTGCGACGACGCGCGGTCCTTAGATGCCTTAATTATAGGCGATTTCTCCCTAGCTCTTAGACTTGAACTTGGGTCAAGACGCCTATATGACCCTATACGCCGGCAGGGACGGCCGTGAGCGCCCGCAACACTACCAGTCCGTCGGTGGCGCCTAAAATCGCTCGCGTGGCTCGCTCGGGGTGGGGCATGAGACCCAACACGTTGCCCGCGGCGTTGACCACGCCCGCGATGTCGTCAAGCGATCCGTTGGGGTTCACCAGATAGCGAAAAGCAATCAGATCGTCATCCTGGAGCCGCTTCAGCGTGTTGCCGTCGCAGATGTACCGGCCCTCGCCGTGGGCAATCGGGATTCGGATGTTTTTCGACTCCGGAATGCCACGCGTCCAGAACGATTTCCGGTTAACGGCCACTAACTCGACGGTTTCGCAGTGAAACTTCTGATCGCCGTTCAGGAGGAGGGCGCCCGGCAAAAGCCCTGCCTCGCAGAGAGCCTGAAACCCGTTGCATATCCCAAGAACGGGTCGACCTTCCCTCGCGAATCGAGCGACCTCCGCCATGATCGGCGCGCGTGCGGCCATGGCGCCGCAACGAAGATAGTCGCCGTAAGTGAATCCGCCGGGAATGACAACCGCATCGAATCCGGAAAGCGAAGTGCTCTCGTGCCAGACATATTCGGCGGTGACGCCGACATCTTCATTCAGTGAGAAGTACGCGTCCTGATCGCAGTTGGAACCGGGGAATCGGATGACGGCCGTCTTCATTTTGGAGTTTGGAGTTTGGAGTTTGGAGTTGGACGGCTTAAACGCTGACGTGGTCGACCCGTTCGATTTGATAGTCTTCGATGACGGGATTGGCGAGGAGCTTGTCGCACATTTCTTTCACTCGCGCTTCGTCGTAGCGGTCGACCTGAAGCTCGATCATCTTCCCAATCCGGACCTGCTCGACCTCGCCGTACCCAAGCTTAACAAGTGCCTGCGAGACCGTCCGTCCCGCGGAGTCGAGCAAAGAGGGCTTCAGGGTCACGGTGACGTGGACGGTGGGCATTGATCTATTGTAGCTTGGCTGGTTCGTCCAAGCGCAGACCGGAGGATCCCGCTCGCGGGCTCGGAAGCCCGCGACACGTTGAGGCCACGGCGGTAAACTTGATGCCTTGGCATCCCAATTGCCGTCCCTCGTCGGGATGGATCGCGAAGAGTTGCGCGTAGCCCTCGGCGATCGTCCCGACGCTCGCATGCGAGCGAGCCAGCTAGCCCTCCACCTCTACCAACGAGCCGAGGATGATTTGTCGCGCATCACGGATTTGCCGAAACCGCTCCGGGACGACTTGACGAAGAACTTCCGGATTCAACCACTCGAAGTAGCGACGCACCGCCAATCCACCGATGGCGTCGACAAATTGCTCGTCCATGGCGGTGACGGCGAGGTGTTTGAGTGCGTTCTCCTGCCTTACGAGGACCGGGTCAGCTGCTGCATCTCGAGCCAGGTTGGCTGCCCGATGGGCTGCACGTTTTGCGCGACCGGGCTCGGCGGGTTCGACCGGAATCTCGACGCGGGCGAGATTGTCGGGCAATACCTGCTGCTTCAGAGGCTCTCGCCCAGACGTATCAGCCACGTGGTCTTCATGGGAATGGGAGAACCGCTGCTGAACCTGACTCAGGTCGTCCGAAGCCTGCGCCTGCTCCACGGCGAAGTCGGCCTCAGCTACCGTCACATCACCGTTTCAACGGTGGGCATCGTCCCTCAGATTTATGAGTTGGCAAAAGAACGGATACCGATCCACCTGGCGCTTTCGCTACATTCCGCGGTCGACGAAGTCAGGAACGCCTTGATGCCCGTGAACCACAAGTGGCCCGTCAAAGAGGTCATGCAGGCCATGCGCGATTACGGGCGCACGACCGGACGCAAGGTCACGCTCGAGTACCTGCTCATCAAGGACGTCACCGACACGCCTGAGCAGGCGCGAGAACTTGCCAAGGTTGCGCGGGGGGTCCCTCTCGTCGTCAATCTGATCCCGTTCAACTGGGTCGACACCGAGCAGGGATTCGCCCGTCCCGAGAATGAGCGGATTCGGGCATTCCGCGGAATCCTGGAGGCCAAAGGAATCAACGTCACCCAGCGCGTGGAACGCGGCCATGACATCGCAGCCGCCTGCGGTCAGCTCGCCGGTCAGCATCGTGGGCGCTTTGCAAGGAGGCAGCTATCCTCGCTTCCGGTCGCTCCGTGAGCCGGGCTTTGGTCAGCTACGCGGTTCTTCTTGCGATCGCGGGTTGCCAGGCGCCTTCGAGCCACGCCGATACCCAGGCGCCAGCCAAGCCCCCAGAGAAGAAGGTCACGATCAATGCGTCCGGTGGGGAGGCAACCGAACTCGACGCCAATCGACTGCCGCTCTACCACGTCGTTTGGACGAGCGCTCAGATCGATGTCGCCGACCAGAGCGGCATCAATGCCGGAACCATGAACGGCGTCGCCGGCGAGATGTACGAAAAGGGCAAGGTCGTGAGCACGTTTAAAGCCGACCACGCATGGGCCAATCGAGCCGCTCTCACTCCGAATGGGCCCTACTACCTGCGGATCCTAGTGCTCACGGGTTCCGTGACGGCCGAGTCGAAGATCCGCGGCAAACCACTGGCACGTTCGCCCGGGCCGATACAGGCGACCATGGCTTGCGACAAACTGGAATGGCACAACAACGAGAAAATCGTCAAGGCGTTCGGCCACATCAGAATAAGCGGCACGTATGCGGTGCTTTCGGGGTTGGACGAGGTGTGGGCGACACCCGATCTGAAATACTTCGCCACACCATCCATGTTCAAACGGCCATGAAGACTTTGGTGAGACGCGAGATCTGGGTTCGGGGCCGGGAATCCCGGATACTTCCTCTCGTTTTGCTAGCGTCAATTACCTCTCTAACCGCCTCGACGCGCCAACGCCCCAGCGCCTCAACGCCCCAAGGCCTCAACGCCCCAACGCCCTCCGCCGGCTTGAAGACGCTCAGCGATCCTTCCGGAGGGTTCATCTTGAGGTTTCGTGACTTCGCTCTCACGAATCCCTCCGGCCCAGTCACGCATTTGGACTTGCAGACTCCGGGCGGGCAGGTCTATCTGGCATCTAAGAGACAAGGGATCGAGCTCTGGGCGCCCAAGTTGTCACTCGACGCGACCTCGACAAACGGAAAGGACATGAACTCCGTTCGAAATGCGGTCGCGAGTGGCGGGATCCGCGCCGTCAGGACAGCGGCGAATGGGCGAAGCGAGATCATGGGAGCTACCGCCAAATACGTTGTTAAGGGTAATTCGGCCAGTTTGGCCGCCGCCGGCCCAATCAAGATGATCGCTAGCCAGGGCGGCGCCCAAAGCTTTACCGCGACCGGAAGTTCGTTGGAAGCCAGCCTGGGGAACGTGACGTCAAAGGAAGCGCTCGAAACCGCGACCCTGCTCGGGCCCGTGACGCTCCGTATCCGCAAAGCCGCCCAAGGTACCGCGAAGGCTAGCGATATGGGAATCTCGGCGGGACGCATGGTCTACAACGCGGCGTCGAAGCCGGCTACGATCAAGCTCATTAGCCACGTGCGGATTAGCGGGCTGTTTTCTGGCACGACCTTCGAGGGAACCGCGGGCCAGGTCACCCTTACCCTTAGCGATCGCGGCGAAGTGACGTCCGCATCGGGGGTCGGAGGATAGTCATGGCTCGGTCGCACGTTCGGAGAAAGACGAGGAGGCTGGTGGCTCCCCTAGTCTTGCTGTCGGGATTCGCGTTGGCCGGCCAAAATGGGATCGAGTTCAGAGTTCACGGCAAGGAAGGAGCCTTCCTCCTTCGAGGCGAGAGATTTTCCGCAAGCCCGCCTTTCGGCCCGGGCCACATCACCTTTTCCGGGAAGCCGGCATTACTTTCCAGACTCGATTCGGGGGTCGAAGTCAAGGCGGAATCGATCGACGGAGAAACGGCAATCGACGAGCAATCCGGAGACCTCTTCCTAAAGTCCGCGGATGTCGCCGGGGGCGCATCCTTCACTCAGTCCACGGAAGACGCTATCGCCTATGCCAGGGAACAGGCGAAGGCCGGCGGCGTCGAGATGCCTCCGGTCGGAACGGATCGTCAACGCATTTCGATCACCAGCCCGACCTTGCATTACTCGGGAAACGCGATGGTTGGAACGCTCGAAGTTCCGTCCGGCTTTCGCGGCGCCATGGTCACGCACCTCACCACGCCGGTCGAGGAGAATGGCCGGAAGCACGAGCGAATCGCCGACACGAACGCCGAAATCACGGGCGCGAGCGGCGTCGCGGAGTTCTTCGTACCGTCGACCTCGCCAAGTCCACTTCGCAAAGGCACGGTCCTCGGCCCGGCTACCTTCAAGTTTTCGAGTCACTCGACCCTCGATGGCAAGCCCGAACTCCCAACCGACCTACATGGACACGCCGGCCGGATCGATCTCGACTTCCTCAGCAAGGCAAAAACGATCACACTCACGGGCAGCGTGGAGATCGAAGGCGTCTCTCAGGGCTACCGCGGAAGCCTGACGGCGTCCAAGGCCGTCCTGACCTTTGGAGTGGATGGCACGCTCGAACGCATCGATATGGAAGGATCGACGACGAACATCAAGCCACAGAAGTCCGGCGGTAGCCGTTGAAGATCAGCGCAAAGGACCTCCATAAGAGCTATCGGGGGCGCGAAGTCGTGGCCGGCGTCCACTACGATATTTCGCAAGGCGAAATCGTGGGTCTTCTCGGCCCTAACGGCGCCGGAAAGACCACCACGTTCTATATGACCGTCGGCCTCGTGAGGCCGAATGCCGGGCATGTCTTCTTCGACAACGACGATGTCACCCATTGGCCGATGTACCGCCGCGCGCGTTGCGGAGTCGGCTACTTGCCGCAGGAAGCGAGCGTGTTTCGAAAGCTGTCCGTCGAAGAAAATCTGAGGCTCGTGCTCGAACTGGCTCAGAGATCCAAATCCGAGATAACCGAGAAGATCGCGGAGCTTGCCGAGGAACTTCACATCAAGCACCTGCTCAAGAGCACGGGCAACGTGCTCTCCGGCGGGGAAAGAAGAAGAGTTGAGATCGCCCGGGCACTCGCCACCGAGCCGAAGTTCATCCTTCTCGACGAGCCTTTCACAGGAATCGACCCGGTGACGATCGAAGAAATTCAGGAGATCATCCAACGACTCAAAAAGCGCGACATCGGGATCCTCATCACGGACCACAACGTTTCCGCCACTCTGCGGATTACCGACCGCAACTATATCCTCGTCGACGGAAAGATTATCGCCGAGGGATCGGGGCCAGAGATCGCGGCTAACGATCTCGTCCGCAAGCACTACCTTGGGCAGCAGTTCGGGACCGAGACATTCGCCCGTGACGAGCAGATCATGGACGCGGGAATCCCTGGTTCCGGAGTCGAAGCCGCCGCGGAGGCGCCTGCGCCGCCGGAGACGGACACGTGAACAGGGGCGGCCCAATGAAGCGACTCGACGCACTGGTCCTAAAGGAATTGGTCGGTCCCTGGGTTTTTGGCGTCGGGATGTTCACGGTCCTGCTGTTCTCAGCGACCTACATGGTGCGAGTCACCAACTACATCGCACAGGGCGTCCCGCTTTCGACCGTCGTCAAGATCACAATCCTGCTTTTGCCCGCGTTCCTCGTCCAAACATTTGCCATGGCCCTGCTGCTTGGCGGACTTCTATCGTTCGGAAGACTCAGCGGCGACAGTGAAATCACCGCAGTTCGAGCGGCCGGCGTGAGCCTTTACCGCATCATCGCGCCGGTTTCTGTCTTCTCCATGCTCGTGGCCGGAGTCGCATTCTGGCTCAACGAGCAAGTCGTGCCCGGCGCCGCCCGTACCTCGGCGACAATGATGATCGACCTGGCCAACAAGGGCCAAGTCCAGGCGGGCCAGCCGATCAATCAAACCCAAGTTCAGAACGGCCGCGTCGTCGCGATGCTGTCGGCATTGAATTTCAGTCTCATCGGCAGAACGATGCAGGGAGTCACCGTGATTGCCTTCGACAATGCGGCAAATCCGAGCTACATCCTCCACGCCAAAGAACTCGACTTCACGGACCTCCAAAAGTGGCGGATTTTGGGTGAAGCCGACCTCGTTAGCTGGGACGGTTCATTTCACGTCAAGCTACAGAATGGAGCCTGGCCGGAACAGATCCCGGCTCTGAATACTAATCCCTATGATTTGTTTCAAGAGCAGAACACCGATCCAAGCGTCATGAGCATGGCCGAAACGCGACGGTATATCGAAAGGGGCAATGCGCTCGGAACCCTGACCCCCGCGAGCATCCGCGACTACGAATACAAGTACTGGAACAAGATCGCCCTGCCATTGGCCGCCTTTATCTTCGGAACCCTCGGAGCAACCCTCGGGATTAGAAGTCATCGCACAGGCGCAGCCACCGGATTCGCGGTCTCGGTGGTGATCATATTCGTCTACTTCATGTTGGCGAACTTCATGAATGTCTTTGCCAGGAGTGGCATATTTCCGGCCTATATCGCGAGCTTCACGCCGATTGCCATCGGTCTGGTTGCAAGCGGCGTAATAATTTGGCAGCGGAATCGATAACCGCTCAGATTTGAAATGGATGTCACGTCGATTGCCTTCTTGGTCGTATTCGTCGTCTTGGGCGGCGTTATCGCGATCTTTGCCGACGAGCTTGGCCGTCGGATCGGCAAACGGCGACTTGTCCTCCATCGCCGGATCAGACCGAGAACTACGGCTCGGATCATCACGTTTTTCTCCGGCATGTCGATCACGATCCTCACGATCGTGCTGTTGTACGCCCTGAGCTCGGACGTTCGGATTTGGCTTCAGGAGGGCCGGAGAGCCATCGCGAAACGCGATCAACTCCAGGCCGATGTCAATCGGCTCACGAAGGTCCAGAGCGGCCTCAAGAACGACAACGCGACCCTTCTCACCGACAACAAAAACCTTGAGAACACCCAGACGCAACTTAAGGATCAGGTTGGAAACCTTAGCGCCCAACTCGCGGCTCTGCAGAAGAAGAATCAACAGTCGCAGGCTCTTGTCGCCTCGACCCAACGCCGAGTCGCCAGTCTCGATCTGCAGGTGGCTTCCGTCAACCGAAGCCTCCATGACGCCACCGCGAAAAGGGATTTCACGGAATCTCAGAGGCGGCTCGCGGTGGTCCAAAGGGATAAGGCCAAGGCAGACTTTGCCCGTCTGACCAAGGAATATGCCGACTTGGAAAAGCGCGACTTAGATCTTGACAATCGGCGTCGGGATTCTGAAAGGCTTCTGGCGTCGACCCAAGCGGACCTGGATGCCAAGACCCAGCAGACCAAAGAACTGGATACCCAGATTCAAACTCTGACGAACTCAAAATCGCAGCTCGAAGCGCAAGTCTCGGACGCACGGCAAAGCCTGGCAGACGCCCAAAGACAACTTGGCACTCTAACCCAGATGGCCGAGAACTTCGCCAGCCGTTTTCGTGACAAGCCGGTCATGTTCAGAGCCGGCGACGAAATCGCGAGGTTCCCCCTCCCATCCGGTATCTCCAAGAATCGGTCCCGCTCGGCCATCGAGAGTGCGATCGTGGACGCCCGAAACAAGGCTAAGGAACGAGGTGCCAGCCGCGCGGGGAACATCGACTATGCCGACCTGATCGACCTGCCGACCGATAACGGCCAGGTGGTTTCGGTCGAAGCGCAAAAGGATCTGCTCGCATCCGAGCTCGCAGGATCTCCCAATGAGCAAGTCCTGATCGTGTTCTCCGCCTTCAACTCATTTGCCGGCGAAGGAGTCGTTCTCGGGTTTGCTCATCTGGCTAATCCGGTCGTTTACCAGGCCGGGCAGACGCTTGCCCAGATTCGCGTCGACGGCCGCCAGGATAGGGCTCACATTATTCAGAGCCTAAACGGACTCGGGCCACTGATTCATTCCCAGGCGCTGAAAGATCACATGATCCCCACTCAGCGTGGCGACCTGTCACTTGGGTCCGTTACGCCGGAAGACATCCTCGATATGTACGATCAAATCAGAGCCTCTCGCGGAAGCGTCAAGGTCCTCGCGAGGGCCAAGTACCTAACCCGGGCGGGCGACCCACTGGTTCTCGACTTCCGCGTGCAATGACCTGAATACACGAGCCAATGCTACAGTAATGCGATGACGAAGTCCGTCCTTGCGATCGATCCCGGGTCGAGCAAGTGCGGTATGGCGCTGGTCCTGCGCGACGCCGAAGGCAAGCTGAGAATCCTTTGGCGGGCAATCGCGCCGCGTGCGGAGGTAATTGCCCACGTCATGGACGCCCAAGCCGTCGAACCCTTCTCGCTCGTGATCGTCGGTTCGGGAACGACTTCGAACCAGCTCGTTCGCGAACTGCGCGAACAGTTTCCGAGCATGGGAATCCTCGTCGTCGACGAAAGGGATACGAGCCTTCAGGCCCGGGAGCGATATTGGGAACACAACCCGCGCCGGGGGCTGCGCCGGCTCGTGCCGGCCACGATGCAGCTGCCTCCGGAGCCGGTCGACGACTTCGTAGCGTTCATCCTGGCTGAGCGGGTGCTTGGGGAAGGAGGATAACTCCGAACAAAACCCGATTCGACCCGTGGCCAAGCACCGCAGTTATACGAACTTAGCCATATTCGTCTCGAACATGTCGAACAGCTCGCGCGCCTTCGCGTCGTAGGCACTCCTGTCCGCCCATGTATCGCGAGGGTTCAGAACGTTGTCCGGAACGTCCAGGCAGGAAGCCGGCATCTGGAGGCCGAAGACCTCGTGGGTGTCGTATCTAACGTTGTCCAGAGCCCCGCTGAAGGCGGCTCGCAACATCGCCCGCGTGTAGGCAAGCTTCATGCGGGATCCAACCCCGTACGGTCCGCCTGTCCACCCAGTGTTAATGAGCCAAACCTTCGCACCATGCTCATCGATCTTTCTGCCGAGAAGCTCGGCATAGACCTTCGGCTTAAGCGGGAGGAACGGCGCTCCAAAGCAGGTACTGAAAGTCGGCTGCGGCTCCTTGACTCCCGCCTCTGTGCCGGCGACTTTGGCGGTGTAGCCGCTCAGGAAGTGATACATCGCCTGCTCCCGTGTTAGTCGCGAGATCGGTGGAAGAATGCCGAATGCATCCGCGGTTAGAAAGACGATGTTCTCCGGGTGTCCTCCGACGCTGGGGATCACCGCGTTGTCGATGTAGTCGATGGGATAGGCCGCGCGGGTGTTCTCCGTGATCGATGCGTCGTCATAATCTGGAATCCCGCCGTCCTTCAGAACCACGTTTTCAAGCACCGAGCCGTAGCGGATCGCGCTCCAGATCTCCGGCTCGCCCTCCGCGCTCAGCTTGATGCATTTGGCGTAGCAACCACCCTCGATGTTGAAGACGCCGGTATCCGTCCAGCCATGCTCGTCGTCGCCGATCAGCCTTCGGCTGGCGTCCGCGGATAAAGTCGTTTTGCCTGTTCCGCTGAGACCGAAAAAGAGAGCCGTATCCCCGGAGGGACCGATGTTCGCCGAGCAATGCATGCTCAGGATGCCCTTCAGGGGAAGTAGGTAGTTCATGATGGTGAACACCGACTTTTTCATCTCGCCCGCGTATTCGGTTCCCGCGATCAGGACCTGCTTCTCGGCGAAATTGAGCGCGATCACCGCATCGCCCTTCACGCCATCGCTTGGGCCATCCATTTTTAGCCGGCCCATGTCGACGATCGTCCAATCAGGCTCGTAGCTTTCCAGCTCGAGTACCGTCGGCCGGATCAGAAGCTGTTTGATAAAGAGCGCGTGGTAGGGGCGCTCGACAATAAAACGGGCCTTGATCCTGTGCTTCGGATCGGCGCCTCCATACGTGTCGATGACGTAGAGCCTCTTCCCTCCACTGTAAGCCCGGATCTTCTCGCGAACTCGCTCAAAGACTTCGGGGTCCATCGGGTTGTTGTTTTCCCACCAAATGTTCGCCTCGGAGCCTGACTCACGGACGACGTGCTTGTCCTTTGGGGTGCGTCCGGTGTACTTCCCACTCTTGCACACGATCGCCTGATTGCTCGCTTCAGCGCAATCGTCGCTCGTCAGAGCGTGCTCGACGAGCTGCTCGACGGGCGGGTTATAGAACACTTGGGCGGCGAGGCTGAGGTCGATGGGGTCTTTGGAAGTGGTGGTCGACGGCATTGTCTCAGTTCCCATTATCGGCATCCCGAGGATCGGTTTCAGGGCGGGCTCCAAGACAGACTGCGGCGGCTGTCCGCCCCTTGTCGATGGGGTCAAGTTTACCCACGCGCCGTCCGAGCGGGAGGTGTGGTGAGTTTGATTGACATGAAAGCGGACTACGCTGTCAGCTCAGCGACGACGCGCCGCAATTGGCCGAGCGGATCGCTCGTAACCAAGCCACCGTGATAAGTAGTGATCGAACTCACCGCGGGGAGAGCGGCAAGCTTCTTCAGGGACTCGATGGCCCTCGGCATATCCGGAGTGGCGCCCTCGTTGGGACCGTTTAGCCGGCCGTCGACGGATGTAAGGGCATCGCCTGAAACGAGCGCCTGCGCTCGCTCGAGGTAGAGGCAGATATGGCCGGGTGTGTGACCCGGCGTGTGGATGACTCTGACTCCGCCCGCGAGGTCGAGAACTTCGCCATCACCGACAAGCCGGTCGACGCCGGCAAAGCCGATCTGGTCGAACATTTCCTTAAGCCCGGGAACCTGGTCGAAGCGCTCTTGGCTCGGGTACTTCACCATTCGCGTCTTGCCCTCGACGTACGGCGCTTCGATGGCATGACTGATCACGGTGGCGCCGCTTGCCCCCTTGATCGCCGCAAGCGAACCGATGTGATCGATGTCCTGATGCGTCACCACGATCTGTTTGAGACCCGCGATCGAGAATCCGTCCTCAGCGAGGGCGGTATCGACGGCCCGCGAATGGCCGGGCATCGAGGCGTCGATCAGGGTCGGTCCGTGAATCGGATCGACGATGAGCGATAGGTTGAGCAGCATCGTGCCCCTCGGCCCATCGAACGTGACGGGAATGACGTAAAGGTCGTCGTTTACTTTCACCGACCCATTCTACGGGCCTCGGGGCCTCCAAAATGGGCCGGCTCTGCCGCAGGCGTACAGTGTGCGGCTAACACCCCGCTTCCTGATCGTAAGCCTACATCACCCGGTCGATGAGACGCGTTCCAGATTCGAACCGCTTCAGGTTGGCGAGAAAATGGGCAACCAGGCGCGGATATTCCTCGGCGTGTCCGCCTCCGATATGCGGAGTGATGTAGCAGTTCGGAGCCGTCCACAGGGGATGATCCGGCGGTAAAGGTTCGGGATCGGTCACGTCGAGGTACGCGCTCCCCAGGCGGCCATCCCGTAAGGCACGAACTAAGGCGCCTTGATCGACCGTAGTCCCGCGCCCGATGTTGTAGAAATGGGCGCCGGGTTTGACCTTTGCGAGAAAGGCTTCGTCCACGAGACGGTCGGTGGAAGGACGTGCCGGAAGGATGTCGACCACGTGGTCCGCCTTCGGCAGTACATTCCCCAACTCGCCGATCGGGTGGACGGGGATTGGCTCGTCGCCTCTTACCGTTTGGCGCACGGCGACCAGGGAGACACGAAACGGTGCGAGCAATTCGGCGAGACGCCTTGCAATAGCGCCGAAACCGAGCATTAGCACGGTTTGCCCCGGCCCCAGCAGGCGCGTGGCCGGCCGAAGCCTTTCGTAGACCCAGGCATGAGCGCCAATCTGATCGGCAAGCGACGCCGGCAGCTGCCTGGCTTGAGCGAGCATAAAGGAGAGCAGGTGCTGGGCGCAGGGTTCGTCGAATACGGACGAGCTGTTTGTCAACATCGCTCCGCGCTTTTCCAGAGCCTGACGCAGGTCGTCGCGGTCGTACCGCGTGTATCCCGCGCTGGTGAGATGGACCCACCGAAGGTTCGGAAGCTCGATGATCTGGCCGGGATCGGGCTGACCGAAGGCCACGTCGGCGCCGTCTAGGGCCGCGCTCCTTCCTCCAACGTTGATGTTCGCGGCCCGCTCTTCCTCGATAACGAGGCGATGCGCCTTGGTTCCCTCGACGAGATCGGTGGTGACGCTGTCGGGAAACTGGGCATTGCACCAGATCGTGAGCTTCGAGGGCATGACCTCTTGATACCTCGTCAGGCAGTGGGGATCGGAAGGGAGCCGGGAAGCGGCGTTAGACCCCCAGCAGACGTATGTATATAAGGTAGAATTTAGATTCGCTTGAATCTGATCCGGCCCTTGTTGACCTGCGCCGGCCGAGCCTCTATTTGAGCGACCAACCAGCATGGCAGTAAACGAAGAGAACGAGCCCATCAACGATCCGGGCGACGATCAAGATCAGCACATTGAAGAGATCCTGAAAAAGGTCGAAAGCGAGTATTCGGCCGACCAGATCCAGGTGCTCGAGGGTTTGGAGGCCGTTCGAAAGCGGCCGGGCATGTACGTAGGTGACAACGGCAAGCGCGGCCTTCACCAGATGTTCCGCGAGGTTATCGACAACTCAGTCGATGAAGCCCTCGCCGGCCATTGCGACCATATTATCGTCAAGCTCCACGCCGACAACTCCATGAGCGTCGAGGACAACGGCCGCGGTATCCCGGTGGGTACCCATACCAAAATGGGCGTGTCGGCGCTGCAGGTCGTTATGACCGTGCTCCACGCGGGTGGCAAGTTCGGCGGGGAGGACAGCGGATACAAGACGTCGGGAGGACTCCATGGCGTTGGCGTCTCGTGTACCAATGCTTTGTCCGCCTGGATGGAAACGACCGTCAAGCGTCATGGGAAGCTTTGGTTTCAGCGATACGAACAGGGCCGCCCGGTCGCGCCCGTAAAGGAGATCGGCAAGGCCGAAGGTACCGGCACTCTCCAGCATTGGATGGCCGATCCGACCGTACTGACGGAGTCCGAATACGACGTCCACGTCTTCAAGACCCGGATGCGCGAACTCGCTTACCTGAATCCGAGGGTCAAGTTCGAATACGTCGACGAACAGCACGACGACGAGAGCGAGACATTCCATTTCCAGCGCGGCATCCCTCAGCTTGTCGAAGACGTCAACGACGGAAAGGATGCGCTCCATCCCGTCATCTTCTTCAGGCGCAGAAAAGAAAGTACGGAGATTGAGGTCGCCCTGCAATATACCGACGCCTACTCGACCACCCTCCTCGCCTTCTCAAACAACATCTACAACCCGGATGGCGGTACCCACGTCTCGGGCTTCAATGCGGCCCTGACTCGCGCCATCAACGCCTATGCGCGCAAGATGGGCTTCTTGAAAGAGAAGGACAACAATTTCACCTCCGACGACGTGAGCGAAGGCCTCACTGCCGTGATCTCGCTCCGACTCGAGAATCCCAGCTACAACTCGCAGGACAAGGTCAAGCTCGTGACCCCCGAGGTCCAGGGCCTCACCAATTCGCTCGTCGGAGACGGACTGACCACGTTCTTTGAAGAGAATCCGGCCATGGCGAAGCGGATCATGGATAAGGCCGTGACCGCTCAGCGAGCGCGCGAGGCGGCAAGAAAGGCCGCCGAGAGCATCCGCCGTGGCAACGCCATGGACTCCTTCGGGCTGCCTGGAAAGCTGAGCGACTGCGTCAGCAAGGATGCCGCCAAGTGTGAAATCTTCCTTGTCGAAGGCGACTCGGCCGGCGGCTCCGCCAAGCAAGCCCGCGACCGGATTACCCAGGCCGTCCTTCCCCTTCGTGGCAAGATCCTCAACGTCGAAAGAGCGCGCATCGACAAGGCCCTCGACAATGAGGAGATCAAGGCCCTTATCTCCGCCCTCGGAACGGGAATCGACCTAACCTTTGGCCGCGGCGAAATTGAAGACGACGACGAGCAGCCGGCCCTCGACATGCCAAGCGGGAACGGAAACGGCAAGGCCTACACGCTCGCGACGACCGACAAGAGCAAGAAGAAGGAGAAAGAGCAGGATATCAAATTCGATATCACCAAGCTCCGTTACGCGAAAATCATCATCATGACCGATGCCGACGTCGACGGCGAGCACATCCGGACCCTCTTGCTGACGTTTTTCTATCGCTACATGAAGCCGCTGATTTCTGCGGGCCATGTGTATCTCGCCCAACCGCCCCTGTTCGTGGTCAAGGTCGGCAATAACGAACGTCATTACGCGATGACGGAAAAGGAGCGGGACGAGATTATCAGAAACGTGAAGCGAAAGAACCCGATGGTGACCCGCTTCAAAGGCCTCGGCGAAATGAACGCCGAGGACCTAGAGGAAACCACGATGGCGCCCGAAGGCCGGCGACTCATTCAAGTCAAGCTCGATCCCGCGTTCGAGATGGATATCGAAGCGATGTTCTCGCGGCTCATGGGTGAAAAGGTCGAGCCGCGCCGGGACTTTATCGAGAAGCATGCGAAGCAGGCCCACAACGTCGACTGGCACTACTAAGCCTGCGGCTTGAACCAGCGCCTTGCCTTACGTTCGGGGCGTCACACCCTCGATGGGGTCATGCTCATCGGCTTGCCATCGACCGTCACCTTTTCGCCCGTTGCCACGAGGCTCTTCGCGAGCCAGCGGTCGCCCAGTTTGACCCAGGTGAACGTCTCCTTGCGGGTGGCCTCGATCTTTGAGGCTTTATGAGTCTTGGGATTCGGAGCCGAAGTGCCCCAAACATGGCTGTTGTCGGTAGTTGTGGCCGTGTTGCCCGTCACAGTGCAACTTGTCATAGCGAAGGTGCAGTGCACTTTGTCGAACATGGATAGGAACATCTTGAGCTGCTTCATCGACTCGGCCTTGTGCAGCGTGCGGCCACCCGCCGTCTCCGTAAAGTCCGGCGTCACGCCTTTTGCCAGGCCCTCGACATCTTTTGACTCGAAGAACTTCTCAGCCTGCTTGTAGGCCAAAAGAAACGGCGCCCTCTTCAGCGTTTCGGGTGACTTGGCGAACTTTTGGGCGACGACCGGGGCGGCGACGACGGCCAAGGCAATGGCAAAAGCAACGGTTCTCATCGGGATTGAGGATAACAGGTTTGGTTGATATCCGGCGTTGGTCTCCCGTTGGGACTGGGAGACGCGACGACCCAATCCTCCCGGCGCCTCGATATGTCAAACTCCCTCGATATGCCCACGGTTTCCGTTAGGATTCCTCAGATTGGCGAGGGCCTCCAAGAGGCTCGCCTCGTTTCGGTCCTGAAGCAGCCCGGAGAGAAGGTCAAACGGGATGAGCCGATCTACCAAATGGAAACCGACAAGGCGGTCATGGACGTGGAGAGCCCCTACGAGGGCACCCTCGTCGAGTGGATGGCGCCCGTCGATACGATCCTTCCGATCGGGGGAGAAGTTGCCCGAATGGAGGTCGCGGATGGCGTGTCCGAGGTCGCCGGCAGCCACGCACCCGCGCCGGTTGCGGAACCCGCTGGCGCCGCCGCCGTATCGTCAAGTTCCGACGCCTCGCGCAACGCGGCGATCCCGCCGCGCACGCGGGCATACGCTAAGGAAAAGGGGCTGTCCGACTCCGATCTGGCCCGAGTCGACGCCGCCGGCGGCAAGTTGATGCCCAGCGACATCGATGCGTTCCTCGCGGCCGGGGCCGCACCGAAATCCAAACCACATTCTGCCGCCGGAGCTTTCAAGGACGTCCCGGTTGCTCAGAAGCAGCGACTTCTCTCCAGCCGGCTCGTTCGTGGCTCGCAGCTCGTCGTTCCCGGAACGATCACGATCGCCGCGGATTGGGAGCCCGTCGAGAATCAGCGGGCGAGAGTGAAGGCAAAGGGCGGGGACTTCCAGCCGAGCGCCTTCACCATGTTCGCGTACGCCGTTGCAATGGCCCTCAAAGACTATCCGGCATTCCGGTCGACCCTTGTGGGCGACGAGACGATGAGGACCTACGATCACGTAGCCCTGGGCATCGCCGTCGGATTGCCAGGAGATGAACTCGTCCTGGCGGTCGTGCCGGATGCCGACGCGCTGTCTTGGACCGAGTTCGCCGCCAAGATGAGGGAGCGGATCGACCTTGCAAGGGCCGGCCAAGACCAGGCGAATGAAGCGGTCACGATTTCCCTTACCAACATGCAGAGTTTTGGGCTGCGCGATGCCGTCCCGGTCGTGGTACCCCCTGCGGTCGCGACCCTCTTTCTCGGCGAGGTCTACAACGGCTTGTCCCAGGATTCCGGCGAAGTGAAGGTGAAGCGGATGGCCAACCTTGCCCTAACGTTCGACCATCGGGTGATGAACGGGGTCGGAGCCGCCAATTTCATCAATAAGGTCAAGGAAAACGTCGAATCGATTGGAGGGCTCGTAAGCGTAGAGTGACGACGGGGCCAGACGATCCAATTTCAAAAAACTCGATGAAGCCGGTCATTGGAATCACCGTCAACACCGTCCAAGATCCAAGCGATCAGCGGACCAAGGGGAAGCTGACGCTCAACTGGAATTACGCCCAGGCGATCGCGGATGCCGGAGGCAACCCGGTTCTGATCCCTCCCATGGCCGATATGAGAGCGCTCGCCTCGATGCTCGACGGCTGGCTCATCCCGGGAGGAGACGATATCGATGCCGCCCGCTTCGGCGAGGAGAATCATCCGAAGGTTGAGCTCCAGGACCCGGCGCGGTACGAAGGCGAAAGCGCGCTTCTCCAATACCTCGATGCCGGGGTGCCCGTTTTGGGAATCTGCTACGGCTGCCAGTTCCTCAACGTCGCCCGGGGCGGCAACCTGATCCAGCATTTGCCCGACGTCGTCAACCACGAATCGCATACAGGCGGCACCCTCCAGCACTACGACATTGCCGACTCGAAGCTAAGGCAGGCCACCGGAAGTCACCGCGTGGAAGGAAAGAGCTACCACCATCAAGCCGTGAAAGAACCCGGCGACAACCTCTGCGTCACCGCCAGAGCCGAAGATGGCACGATCGAGGCGATCGAGGCGACCGACCGGCCCTGGATGATCGGCGTCCAATGGCACCCGGAACGAACGCCGGATGACGTAGCAACGAGGCGGCTGTTCGACACCTTCGTCGCCGAAGCTCGGCGACATGCGGAGCGGCGGCGCCTCGCGGCCGCCAAATGAAGCTCTTCGTTAACGGCGTCGAAGTCGACCAGGACCCGAGCGGGGTCGAAATCCAACGGCTGCCGGATCGGCTCGTCGTACGGACGGACCGGGGCGCCGAGACCGCGGTCGCGGTCCGCGCCGGAGATTCGGTCCTCGTCAGCTTTCGGGGACAGCAATACCGAGTCGACCGAAAAAGGCCTCGGTCCGGCAGCCATGGGCCGGCCGCGAGCGGCGAGATCAGGGCCCCGATGCCTGGCCAAATCGTCGATGTGCTGGTCGCCGAAGGCGACGCGGTCAAGCTGGGTGAGAAGCTACTGGTCCTGGAGGCCATGAAGACGCAGCAGGCGTTCACGGCTGCCTTCGATGGAGTGGTTTCAAAGATCGGGGTGCGAGCGGGCGAGCAGGTTGTCGAAGGCGCCCTCCTGGTCGTCGTCGAGCCGGAAGGCGAGACGCCATGAGCATCAGACTGGAACCGGACGAATTCTCCCGGGCCTGCCTCCGGGTCATGCGATCGTGCGCTCCCGCCGACTATCACGCTCAGCACGCTTGGCTGAGCGACTGGTTCGCCGCGGCAGAACGGATGCGCTATCTGCAGGTCCATCAGATCGGGATCACCGACTCCCTGCGAACGCTGATCCGGATTCGCGGAAGCCTGAAAAAGCCGAACCTCGCCCTAGAGTTCATCCAACCCGACGTGGCGACCTTGTGGTCCAAAATGGCCGCCAAGGCCGATGAGGCCGCGCACACGTTCTACAAGTTTGAGACCGGGTTCGAGTGCTGTTTCCTGGCCGTCGTGAAGAACACCTACATCACGGGGTCGTTTGTCGTCAATCGACACTCTCCGAAGGAAGAGAGCGAATAGCGGACAGGCAAGCCGGGGAGGCGGATCACATCAAAATGGCGCGCTCAGGCGTACGTACAGTTGATGTTTCGCAAAGTCGCCACGAGCGCTGCCCTGGTCGCCGTCGCCGCCGCCTTCGGCCTTTACTTAAGCCGGGGTCCGTGGCTGGCGTATCGCGATCAGAAGAGGAAGGCGGACGCGG